>DOQG01000007.1:20369-39602 GCA_003512525.1 Oscillospiraceae bacterium
CTAAGTGAGCGTCAGCGACCCGCTTATGCAAACTTTTAAAACTCAGTCGTTTGTATGTCTTATAGCCAACACCCTTGCGGGGTATGGGTGTGAGTAAGGAAAGAGGGAGCACGAGGGAGAGAACATAAGGGATAGGGATAGGGGCTGCCAAGTCCCTCTCCCTAGTCCCTTTGGTTCTTTCCCTCGTTCATAGCAGCAACGTTATTAACCGGAATAGCGAACCCGAGAAGTGCTATCCTGCAAAGAGAACTATCGGGAGCTTGCTGTCGGTATTAAATACTAAAATGATATAGTAGAAGTGACCCATACAAAAAGTGAGCCGAGCGCACTATTCATTGCGCTTCGACTCACTTTTTCTTTTTCAGGTTGTGTTACAACCCCTTATAGTTAACATCAATTATTCGTGGTCGTGGTGGCAACCGCAATCGCATTCCTCGTCCTCTAAGCAGCTGAGGTCAAACTCAAGTGTTTCACCACAGTTGGGGCAGGGAATTTCGCCTGACTGGATAACATCGAAATCAACAGTGATAGTGTTGCCACAGCTGGGGCAAGTCACTTCGTACATATCATCGTCGAAGTCGTCCTCGTCACAGCAGTCATCACAATCACAGTCATCGTAATCGTCCTCATCTTCGCCGTAAACAACATCTTCAAGGCAGTCAACGCTTTCTTCCATATCGGTCATAACGTCTGCCACATCGTTCAGCTCTTCGTCTATATCGCCGAGTGTCAGTGCAATATCGTCAAGCACGTCAACGATAGCAGCGAGCACTTTGCCTTCCTTTGTTGAATCATCAACACCCAGACCTTCTGCAAGTCCCTTGATGTATGATACCTTTTCTGCAACTGTCATAGTAAAAATCCTCCTTTTACTTTCGGTAGTTACATATAGTAATCACGTTCTGCGATTACTTGTTTGTAACACGCTCCATATATTCACCTGTTCTTGTATCGATACGGATAATATCGCCGATCTCTACGAACAGAGGAACACGGATCTCTGCGCCTGTTTCAAGAGTAGCGGGCTTAGTTACGTTTGTAGCTGTATCGCCTCTGAAACCGGGGTCTGTATCTGTAATTTCAAGCTCTACAAAGTTGGGGGGCTCTACGCCGAATACCTTACCCTTGTAAGAGAGAATTTTACATACCATATTTTCCTTAACAAACTTGAAGTTGTCTGAAAGCTCTGCCTTGTTTATCGGTACATCTTCGTAAGTTTCGGAATCCATGAAGTGATAAAGGTCACCGTCGTTATAGGTGTACTCCATATCCTTTCTCTCAACGTATGCTGTGGGGAACTTAGCTGTGGGGTTGTAGGACTTTTCAACTACCGAACCCGTAATTACGTTTCTGATCTTGGTTCTTACGAAAGCGGCACCTTTACCGGGCTTTACGTGCTGGAACTCAATGATCTGCATTACGTTGCCGTCCTCTTCAAAGGTCATGCCGTTTCTGAAATCGCCTGCTGTGATCATATTTTAAAATACCTCCGTATATTTTATCGGGTTTATGCGGAAAATACCGCTGCTGAAAGCCGTTTTTTGTTTTTAATCTCTCAGCCCCATATTCTATCTATTATATTTTACATTATTCCGACCGTAATTGCAATACCTTTTTGAAAATTTTTATCAATTCGTGCTCTGTATTCTGTTTTCTTTATTACCTTGACCGTTTTGAAGCATCGCATTTCAACGGAAGAAATTTTCAATTAAGCAAATTAAGCTATTATTTTGCCTAAATTTCCGTGTAACGATGTTACAATAGGTCAATATGTGGAAAATACGGGGTAGCGTTTGTGCATTATCAACAAAAAAGCAATGTTGCTTTGTTGAGTTTGCCTATTGAATATAAAAACGATTTCATTTATAATGAAGATAGCAAATTTGATATTTGTGTAAATCCCAAAAAACTCTAAATGGAGGACATTACAATGAAGTTAAGAAAGATAATGGCCGGTATCATCGCTACATCAGTAGCAGGTACAATGGCTGTTGCAGCATCAGCACAGTATGATGCATCCATTATGTATGCTGACGCTGACTGGTATCCCTCAATTATGGATGCTTCCGGTCATGCAGAGGACGCTGCTTCGGGCACAGTCACAGAGTGGACAGCAGGCACTCAAGAAGTTACTAAGGACGGTACATACACAGTATCTGTCGCTGACATCAAGGCTTCCGCTGTTGATGAAGAAACAGGCGAAGAAACAATGGCAGCTGTAACAGCTGAGGGCGCCATGGTTTTCAATGTTGATATTGTAGATCTCGCTAAGGATTTAGGCATAGGCGCTGACGCTGAAGGTTACGATGACCTCAAGACCGGTGCTGAGAAGATGGAATTCGCTAAGTCAAAGGGTGTTAACGTAACAGACGTTAAGATCTCTCAGACAAAGGACGGCGAAACAACAGAAGTTGCTGTTGATTCAAACAAGATTCTCTTTGGTGATATCGAAGGTAACGGCAAGCTCCGTATCGAGCTTTACAACGAGTACGGCGATACAAAGAATGACGCTCCTTTAAAGGTTTCTGACCTCTTCTTCAATGAGAAGCTCGAAGTAACATTCACAATCTCAGGTATCGACGCTATCCTGAACGGCGGCAGCACAACTCCTGATGAAACAGACGCTCCCGCTACAGACGCTCCCGCTACAGATGCTCCTACAGCCGGTGATTCTACAAAGGACAACACAAACACAGGTGTTGAAGGCGTAGCAGCAGTTGCAGGCGTTGCTATCGTAGCTGCAGGTGCAGTTATCGTTGCTAAGAAGAGAAAGTAATTTCTGTTCACGGTAAAGTACATTAAAATGTAACATAAGCCCACGCATTTCGGTGCGTGGGCTTTTTGTGTATGATTTTTCATAAAGCAACGGGGGAGGTTGTGATACAATTCCTCGGCTTATCATGTTTCACTGAAATTGCAATGCAACATATTGTAAAAAAGTCAGAACAATAAATATTGTGCTAGCATCGCTGAAAACAGTTTCTATACCAATAAGAGAAAAACGTTTTTTGATGAGCTTTCCTCAACAGCCGGCGACAATCACGGAGCGAAGGTTTACGGAACGCGCTGAAGCGAATTGCCGCAAAATAAAGCTTTATCCCCGAAAATTTCGGGGAATTTTCTATATTTTTAAGAAAAAATATTGACAAAATCAAAAAGCGTGCTATACTGTGATTAGTGTATATACACAGATTACAAGGAGAAGACTATGAATATCATTTTAAGCAACAGTTCAAACGAGTCGATTTATGCGCAGATTGAGGCTCAAGTTAAGCAGCAGATAATGAGTGGGGAGCTTTCGCCCGGGGAAGCTCTGCCGTCGATGAGAACGCTTGCGTCGCAGCTCAGGATAAGCGTTATCACGACAAAACGCGCCTACGAGGAGCTTGAGCGCGATGGCTTTATCGAGAACTTCGCCGGAAAGGGCTGCTTTGTAAAGCGGCAGAACACGGATTTTCTGCGTGAAGAAGCGGTTCGTCAGACCGAAGAGCTTCTGGGGAAAGTCTGCGAAAAGGCGAGGATTTGCGGTCTAACCGCAGATGAGCTTAAGGAAATGATTGACATTATTTACGGAGGAGAATGAAATGTGCGATTATCAGAACGCAATTGAAATCAGCGGCTTAACGAAGCACTATGACGGGTTCACGCTCGACAATGTGAGCTTTAGCGTGCCCGTTGGGAGCATAATGGGGTTTATCGGACAAAACGGCGCGGGAAAATCCACGACAATAAAGGCGATTTTGAATATCATCGGGGTTGACGGCGGCGAAATAAAGCTGCTCGGAAAAGATTACATTAAGGACGAATACGAGGTAAAATCGCAGATTGCTGCGGTTTTCGACGAGCTTCCGTTCTACGACAAATTCAACGCAGTGCAGATAAACACGCTGTTTCGCGGGCTTTACAAGACTTGGGACAGCAAAACGTACTTCGGTTATATAGAGCGTTTCGGACTGCCGAAAAAGAAAAAGCTGAAGGATTTCTCAAAGGGAATGAAAATGAAGCTGCAAATCGCAACGGCGCTTTCGCACGGCGCAAAGCTGCTGATAATGGACGAGGCGACGACGGGGCTTGACCCTGTTGTAAGAAACGAAATTCTCGATATTTTCCGCGAGTATTTGCAGGACGAAACTAACAGTATTCTTATGTCCTCGCATATAACAAGCGACCTTGAAAAAATCGCGGACTGCGTGACGTTTATCGACAAGGGAAAAATACTTCTTTCGGGCGTCAAGGACGAAATTCTGGAAAACCACGGCTTGATAAAGTGCCGAAAAGAGGAGCTTTCGGAGATTGCGAAAGAGGATTACATAAGCGCGAGAATAAGCGATTTCGGCGCGGAAGCAATGGTTTCGGACAGAGAAGCCTGCCATAAAAAATACCCTTCCCTGCTTACCGAAAAAACAACGCTCGAGGAAATAATGCTGTTTTATGTAAACCGTGAGAAAAAGGAGTGGAGCTGATGAAGTGGCTAATTTACAGCGAACTTGCGCGCTCACGGAAAAGCGCGGTTTTATCCGTAATATTCGCGGTTCTCGCGGTGGGAATTTTCGTGCTGATTGCGCTGAGCTTCAATTACGGAAACCTCGGAAAGCTGCCGATAGAAGCGAAAGAGAGCTTTTTTGATATGAACAACTCGGTTTCTGTTCCGCTGATTGCGATAATATCGGGATTTATCATTGACGCGGCGATAGACGGGAGCAGAGAAGCCAATTTGTGTTACAGATTGTTCCGCCGCTCGACGCCGATTTCACCGCTTAAATACTCGGCGGTAAACGTTATTATGATGAGTATATATCTCGTAATCGGTCTGGGGCTTGCGTTTGGATTATCGGCGGTTGTTTTAGCGGTATCGGGGCTTGCGTTTACAGCTGAACACGCCGCCGCAATATTCGCCTGCATAGAAGTCGTGCTTATGATGAACGTGATAATGACGATATTTCAGGCTTCTTCGCGCGTATCCAAGGACAAAGCGGGAATTATGATGATTACTATGTTTTGTATTCCGATGTTTCTTATATTTCTCATCACGCAGGGAACGGCATTTGAGATTTCGCAGGAGGATATAACAGGTTTTTTCTTAAAGCTTTTCCCGTTTTCGCCTCTTATAATTTTGGGATTGCTCGCTGCGTGCCTGCTCCTGACGGCTGCGGGAATAAAAAGGAGGGAGAAATAATGCGCGGATTGTTGTATAATCAGTTCGGGACGTTCAGAATGCCATTAATATGTATATCCGTTATGTCGGTCGTTTTCCTTATCGTCACAATAGTCGACAGCCAAAACAGCTATTCCGTGGATTTTGGATTAAACGCCTGTATAATAATGCCATATATAATCTTTTTGCTGATAAACGCCGAGCTTTTTCGATTTTCAGAAAACCAAAAGTGGCGCAATTTTGCGATATCAACGCCGATTTCAGTCAAAGGACAGGTCGCCGTGAAGTACGTTTTCACGATAATGATTTACGCGACGATATTGCTTTTCGGTGTGTTTGGCTGCTTTATAGCAACGCTAATGACAGGCGAAAATCAATTCACGCATATGCAGGCGGGGCTGATTTTCTTCGGAATTTCGCTTATTCTCAACTCGTTCGATTATCCGTTCTATTTTCGGTTCGGCTCGGAGAACGGCTCGCGAATTAAAGCGGCGTCGATACTTTTCGTGATAATTCTGGTGCTGATTTACGGGCTTTTCGGAGATGTTTCGTTTCTTTTCGGGGACTCCTCCGCGCAGGACTTGTATAATTTTATGAAAAGCCCGCCGATAAAGCTGATGACTTGGCTTATTCCGACAATATCGGTTGCGCTTTTCGTTATTTCTTATATAGTATCGCTATCGTTGTGCAGAAAAGGAATTGAACGGAGCGAGAGTTAGAAGCGGCGGGGGTCGCTTCGCTCCAGTCGCTCCCGCGGGGTTTAAGATCTTTTTCTGAATAAAATTCAGCCGTTGCACATTATTTGTGCAACGGCTCGTTTCGCTGTCTGTATGCTTATTTGCTTTCTTTGCCGAAATTGGATGATAATGCGTTGAGAGGAAACGGCGGATTAGCAAGCGGTTTGCAGGCAAGCGACAACAGCAGATATTCGTTGTCGTCAGCCGCTATCCTGTTGATTTTCAGCTCGCCGCATTTCTTACAGCGGTGTATCAGCGCCCATTCGCCGTCCGGACGGACATAAATGCTGATAGGCTCCATAATTCCGCCGCAATCGGCTGAGCGGTCGCCCGGTATATTGTCAAGGTGTATGCTTGACAGGCAGTGAGGGCAGTGGTTGCGGTTATTTGTCCCGCAGTCCTTTACGGTGATGAACTTTCCGCAGGCTTTGCAGTTAAAGCCCTCGTCCTGCGTTCCGTCATCGGTCACTACAGTGTGATATTCTGTTTCTCTGTGGATATTTTTTACGGGCTCGTCCGTGCGTCTGCGTCTGTTCATTTTTCTGTCCTTTTCAAGTTATTAAAAACGGCAGGTGTATTTCAACCTGCCGCAGTTAAGTTTAATTATACGGGCATTACCTTGTTAGCCTTGTCAGCGTGTTCAGCGTCGATGCCAAGCTGCTTGTCCTTACGCTTTTCAAAGAACTTTTCAGCTACCTGTCCGAACATAGCGTAGCTTAATACGTCCTCGTCCTGCTGTGACCACTTAGCGCATTCAGCCTTGAGCTTTTCAAGCTCAGGTTCGATGAGATCTGCGGGACGGCATTCGATAGGCTGCTCGTCGCCGAGAATTTTCTTTCTGAACTCGGGATCGATAGGAGCAGGTGTCTTACCGTAGCTGCCCTTGACAAGTCCCTTGAATTCCTTAGTAACCGTCTTGTAACGCTCGCCGAGAATTACATTGAATACAGCCTGTGTACCGACGATCTGTGATGTAGGCGTAACCAGAGGCGGGAAGCCTGCGTCTGCTCTTACACGCGGAACTTCCTTAAGAACTTCCTCAAACTTGTCAGACTTACCTGCCTGCTTAAGCTGAGAGAGGAGGTTTGAAAGCATACCGCCGGGAACCTGATAAATAAGAGCGTTTGCGTCAACTGCGAGGAGCTTGGGATCAAGCAGACCGCTGTCGATGTACTTCTTACGCAGAGTCATAAAGTAATCTCTTATCTCTGTGAGGAGCTTTAAGTCAAGTCCTGTATCGTATTCTGTACCCTGTAATGCGGCAACCATCGACTCTGTGGGAGCGTGTGATGTACCAAGCGCTAAGGGTGACATTGCTGTGTCGATTACGTCAACGCCTGATTCAATACCCTTTAACAGACACATAGATGCAAGACCTGATGTGTAGTGTGTATGGAGCTGGATCGGGATATTTACAGCACCCTTGAGTGCCTTTACAAGTCTTTCTGTTTCATAGGGAGTAAGCAGAGCAGCCATATCCTTGATACAGATAGAGTCAGCGCCTGCTTCTTCTATTCTCTTTGCGTAATCAATGTAGTACTGTTCTGTGAATACTTCACCGAGTGTGTAAGAGATAGCTATCTGAGCGTGTGCGCCCTCCTTCTTGGCAGCCTTAACAGCTGTTTCAAGGTTTCTGATATCGTTGAGCGCATCGAAAATTCTGATTATATCAATACCGTTTGCTACAGACTTCTGAACAAAGTATTCGAGTACATCGTCAGCATAGTGACGGTAACCGAGCATATTCTGTCCTCTGAAGAGCATCTGTAACTTTGTGTGAGGCATTTCACGTCTTAATATACGCAGTCTGTCCCAAGGGTCTTCATTTAAGAAACGTAAGCATGCGTCAAATGTAGCACCGCCCCAGCATTCTACCGAATGATAGCCTACCTTGTCCATTGTGGAAAGGATAGGGAGCATTTCTTCAGTAGTCATTCTGGTTGCGATAAGCGACTGATGAGCGTCACGCAGTACGGTTTCGGTAATTCCTACTTTAGCCATAACCTTATTTATTCCTTTCAGTCAAGAGTTACGCATTGATCGTTGCGATCAGTGTGCCTGTTTCAACAGACTGACCCTTTGTAACATTGATGCTTGCGATTGTACCGTCACAGCTTGCTACAACGTCGTTTTCCATCTTCATAGCTTCGAGAACTGCGATTACTGTACCGTTAGTAACCTTAGCGCCGACTGCAAGCTTAACGTCAACGATCGTACCAGGCATGGGAGCGTTTATCTTAACGCCGCCCTGTGCGCCTGCGGGAGCAGCGGGAGCTGCTGCCTTCTTGGGAGCGGGAGCTGCTACGGGTGCGGCTGCGGGAGCTGCACTGCCGTCTGTTTCTTCAACGGTTACATCATAAGCTGTACCGTTTACTGTGATATTGTATCTTTTCATAACAAAATTCCTTTCTTATGTCGATTAGTATACGAAATTAACGTGCTTCTTTGCAGGAGCAACAACTCTCTTTGAAGATGTTGCTTCGATTGCAGATGTCAGAGCCGACTTTGTATCGTCTGCCGTGATGACCCTGTCAACATATCCGTTAGCTGCCGCTGTGAATGCATCAGCCTCGTTTTCTGCATATTCCTGAGCCTGCTTTGCATTGTCTTCCGAAACACCGTTTAAGAATACGACTGCAGCTTCGGGAGTTGTAGGAGCGATAACCGCATTTTCCCATGCAAATGTGAAGTCACTGCCTGCCGCTGTGCTTGCGAGTGCTACATAAGCACTGCCGTAAGCCTTGCCTGTTACAACTGCGATCTTTGCTGTTGTAGCTGATGCATAAGCCTGTGCAAGCTTTGCACTGTCACGGATGCTTCCTGCAAGCTCTGCCGCACTTGACTTTTCAAAGCCTTCGCTGTCAACGAATGTAACAACAGGGATCGAATAAGCGTCACAAAGTGTAACGAAACGTGCGATCTTTGCGCTGTCCTGAGCTGTAAGCTTTGTACCGTTGTTTGTACCAACAAAGCCTACCGTTCTCCAGTTAAGGCTTGCAAGAGCTGTAACGGCAGATGTACCGAACTGCTTGTAAAGCTCGATCACACTTTCCTTATCGGCAACAGCGTTTATAAGGTCTGTACCCTTGAGGTCAGCCGAAACTGTTGCATCGTTTTCCATATAATAATCGTTTCCTGCTGTTTCAAGATTGTTAGCAGGGAGAACGGATAATAACTGCTTAGCCTTAGCTATAGCTTCATCGCTGTCCTTTGCAAGGATAGCGGCTACACCGGACTTAGCGGCATTCTCGGCTGTACCTGCACCTGCCGTCTTATCATCGGCTGTGAAAGGTGCTGTCATGAACAGCTCTGATTTTTCTGTCATAATAACTACATCAGCCATACAAGCTATCATAGCGGCTGTGCCTGCGCAAAGACCGTCTACTACAGCTATCTGTGGAACAGCACCTGAGAGTGCCGCACTCATCTTAGCTATCTCGCCGTATGCACCGAGTGTCTTCATACCTTCCTTGATATCTCCGCCCTTTGAGTCAAAGATACCGATAACAGGAGCGCCGTTCTTAAGTGCCAGCTCGTAAACCTTCTTTACTTTGAGAGCCGCAGCAGTGTTTACAGCACCTGCATTAACGCTTGTGTCCTGCGCGTAAGCATATACGACTGCTCCGTCAACATAGCCGTAACCGCTTACAACGCCTGTCTTTTCACCGTTTGCTCCGACAAATTTGCCAAGCTCGACAAAACTGTCCTCGTCAAACAGAGAGATGAGCTTGTTTGCAGCTTCGCTTGCGGCTGTCTGCTCCATTTCAGCAATTGTTTTCTTCATTGCCAGAATTCCTCCGTTCTCGCTTTTCTGTGAAGCGGTAAGCTGCTGAAACAAGAGCTGACCGCCGTTGTATAATTATGCCAGTGGCACATCATATTCAAGTATAATTATAACTCATTTTAGCTTTAATAACAAGCGAAATTCGCTATTTTTTGCAACTTTTATGAGATGTGAAAAAATTATCAATGTCTGAGATGTGATTATCGTTGTTTTGCACAAAACCACGCTTCTGAAGCTCATTCCATACCGTTTCCGACTGCATATTTACGGTGCACTTATTTATATAGTGATTGAGCGCGTAGTTCATAGCCGTCCTCATAAGTCCGTCAACAAGCATTATGTACGATGTGTCAAGCTTTTCCACAAACAGTGTTTCGCCATCAGTTGAGCAGGTGACAGAGCCTATGGGTGTATCATCGTCCTTTGCCTCAAATACGAGCTTGTCGTTTATATCCTTGTTTCTCAGTATAGTGATCATTTTCTGCCTGTCCTCTTTGCCGACTTGTCGCTTGAAACAAGAGCCTTAAGCCCCTTTAATTCCTCGGCGGTAAGCTCTGCCCATTCGCCGGGCTTCAGCATACCGAGCTTTACATTGCCTACAGCATTTCTCTTAAGACGCACTATCTG
This sequence comes from Oscillospiraceae bacterium, assembly GCA_003512525.1. Taxonomy (GTDB): domain Bacteria; phylum Bacillota; class Clostridia; order Oscillospirales; family Ruminococcaceae; genus Ruminiclostridium_E. The sequence continues at coordinate 30,673 of DOQG01000007.1, forward strand.
TAATTTTACAGCCTCGCACATCTTTCTTATCTGTCTGTTCTTGCCCTCTGCGATCGTAAATTCAAGCACGGTCCTGTTTTCTTCTTCGGTCAGAACCGCAACAGTGCAGGAAAGCGTAACCCCCGTGTCAATCTTGACACCCGATGCAAGAGTAGTCAGCTTGTCGTCTGTCACCTCGCCTCTAACGGTTACACGGTAGCGCTTCTTAATGTGACGTGACGGGTGCATTATGGCGTTTGCAAGTGCGCCGTCATTCGTGAGTATCAGCAGTCCCTCAGAGTCCTTGTCAAGTCTGCCGACAGGGTAAACACGCTCGTCTATATCGTCAAGTAGGTCTGTTACAATTTTTCTGCCGTGTGTATCCGCCATTGTGGTCACATAGCCTCTCGGCTTATACAGCTTGATGTATCTGAGCCGGGTATCGTTCGCGGCTATCTTTTCGCCGTTTACTGTAATGATATCACTTTTAGGGTCTGCCTTGTCGCCTATTGAAACAGGTCTGCCGTTTACCTTTACACAGCCTTGCTCGATATATTCCTCGGCTTTTCTGCGTGAGCAGTAGCCGCTGTCTGCGATTATTTTCTGCAATCTGACTTTTTCCATTGTTTTTTTTATAGTCCTTTCATATTAAGCCTTATCATCGGGTGAGCAGCCCCGCAATGAATTTATAAATCACGGTAAAAATATCGGCTTTTTGTTCTATCCGAACACAGCTTTCAGCCGCCGTAAGCTCTGTCGCGGCAACGGTTTTACCGCTAAGCTCATAGCATATTTCCCCGACCTTGTCACCTGCGGATAATCCCGCATAGACAAATCCCGGCAGGTAAATCTTCACCGTTACCTTTTCTTTTTGTTCATCGCACAGCGGCAGTTTTACACTGTCGCACTTTACGCCGACCGTTTCCTTATCCGAGCCTATCACAGGCAAGATCAGTTCTGTGGTATCATAGGTGAAATCACACATCTTTACCTTTTCAAAGCCGTAGTCAAGCATTTTCGTGTGGTCGCTCCAGTCGTCCGGGGCGTTCAGTGTCACAGCGATAAGCTTCACGCCGTCACGCTCCGCACAGCTTACCAGCGTTCTTCTTGCACTGTCGGTAAAGCCTGTTTTAACGCCGATACAGCCGTCATAGCTTGTCAGCAGCTTGTTTGAATTTACGAGCCACCGTTCACTTACCGGATTGCCGAATGATACTTTTGCTTTGGATAAAGCGCATATTCCGGCAAAATCCTTGTTTTTCATAGCTTCCCGTGCAAGCATAGCCAGGTCATATGCGCACGAATACTGACCATCAGCATCAAGTCCTGACGGCGTGATAAAGTTCGTATCGTTCATGCCGATTTCTTTTGCTCTGCTGTTCATAAGCTTTGCAAAAGCGGTTTTACTGCCGGAAATATTCACCGCCGCCGCATTTGCCGCATCATTTCCCGATGGCAGGAGCATACCGTAACACAAGGCTCTGCGTGTTACTTTATCGCCCTCACGCAGTCCCATAGAAGTACCCTCTACCTTTATCGCCGCAGAGTCGACCCGAAATTCCTTGTCGGGTTCTCCCGCTTCAAGGGTGAGCAGGGCGGTCATTATCTTGGTAGTGCTTGCTATCTGTCTGTGTTCCTTTTCATTCTTTGAAAATAGTACCGTTGCGGTATCCGCTTCTATCAGAATAGCGCTTACGGCAGACACCTCAAACTCCGCTTTATCGGTATTTTCAAGATAGCAAAGCTTGTTTTCCTCCTGTGCGCATACCGGCACAGCAGTCATAAGTACGAAGGCTGCGGATACCACAGCCGATATGATCTTTTCGTGCATAATGTTGTCCTTTCCGCATAGTTTTGGTATATCTTATGCGAAAAGGACAGCTGTTATTATTGCTTATTCTTCTGTTTTTTCTTCGGATTCTTCGCCGTTATCCTTTGAGAATATAGCCTTGATTTTAGAAATAAGGTCAGGCACTCCGCCGATTATCCCTTCAATAGCGCTTCCGCCGCCTGCACCGAGTTCCAGCATTTTTACATCTCCGTCACGCTGTACAACAATGAAAGCCTGAGGATTTATGGTGATGCCCGCTCCGCTTCCGCCTGCAAATACTTCCTTAGGAGTTTTTGTCGGAAGATCCGATCCGCCGGCAACAAAGCCAAAGCTTACCTTTGATACAGGGATTATTATCGTTCCGTCGGGAGAAGTGATAGGATCGCCTATTATGGTGTTAACATCAACAAGCTCTCTTATCTTTTCCATTGAGGTGTCCATAAGTCCGTTGATAGGGTGCTGTTCTGCCATTTTGATATCCTTTCCGAAAGCTTAAGCTTTCTCTGCTTTTGGCTTTGTATTGCTTTCAGCCGTTGCAGTTTTATTTTCATTCTTTGAATTTAATTTTAGATACATTTTCAGTAATCTGAATAACAACCATATGATACAGCAAAGCGCTGTTCCCAGTCGCAGTTTTGCCTTGCACAAAAGCTCATATTCTGTTTTGCCTGAATTGAAATCGGCTGTTATGTCTATTTTTTTGACATCAAGCTTCACCGTTTCATACAGCACTGCAATTGCGGTATAAACAAGCCAGTTTATCTTGCCGTAGTTCATTGCCGTCTGTGCAGCATCTTCACCGCCGACAGTAATCAAAAGTGTAAATTTGTTTACTTTTATGTGGCTGATAAGCCGTTTTACAGGCTTTGATGCCGACTTGATAAGCTGTTTTACAAATTCTATCGTTTCGCTTATGTCGCCGCTCAGTCCGAGCTTTGACATAAAGCTTTCTTTGTCTTTTGGCTTTTTCCCGGTTTTCTTTTCGGGCTTATTCACGGTTTCGGTGTTATCTTTGTCGTTTGATTTATTACCGATACTTTTTGAGCTTACACTGTTGCTTGTCTCTTTTTCGGCGGGATTTTCGCCTGTTGTTGAAGCGGGGGCTTTCTTAACAGGTTCGGGTTTGCTCTTTCCCTTTTTCTTTTCCTGTTTTTGCTTACGCTGTTTTCCGGCTTCGGGAGATACCGAAAATACCGTTATCCCCGCATATTTGATCTTTATCCTTGTTTCATCGTTAAGGTGCACGTTCACCGTTACGGACAGCATAAGCGCGAGCACTATGATGAGCAATATATCAATAAAAATAAGCCAGCCCATAAGTCCTCCGTTTTTGCTGTATCCTGTCGGTAAAAGTATCCGCAGAGAAAAGCAATTTATTCCTCGTCGTTCTCATTGATACCGATATCGCTATCATCACCGTAATCCGCATCCTGCTGTAATGCGCCGAGCTCATTTAAGTTCAGCTGACCGTCCTCGTCCGGAAGACTTGGCAGCTGTGCCAGACTTTCAAGCTTGAAGCAACGCAGAAAGTTATCTGTCGTCTTGTATGTTATCGGTCTGCCGGGCAGTTCAAGTCTGCCTGCCTCATACAGCAGTTCACGTTCCACAAGCGTATTGATAACGCCTGAGCTGTCAGTGCCCCTGACCTGCTCGACAAAGGCTTTTGTGACAGGTTGATTATAGGCTACCACTGCAAGCACTTCAAGTGCCGCAGGCGAAAGCCTTGCCTGACGCTTGTTTTCCATTGCACGTTTTATATAAGGTGCATATTCTTCTCTTGTTGCAAGCTGATATGAATTTTCAAGCCGCAATACTCTTATTGCACTGTCGGAAACATTGTATCTTCTTTCAAGCTGATCGATAAGCTTTGCTACCGTTTCCGGCTCGATACCGCTTGCTTCGCTCAGCCTGTCAAGCGAGATCGGTTCGCCCGATGCGAACAGCAGAGCTTCGATTATACAAAGTGATTCGTTGTAATTCAATTTTCTGCCGCCTCGCTTTCTTCCGGTCCTCCGAATGAGAACTCTTCTTCTATTTTATTCTTAGGCACAAAGTGCAGATATTTATTGTCATCGGTAAACTTTATACGGCTGTTCTTTGACAGCTCCAGAAGCGCAAGGAAGATAGCCACGCAGTCCGATCTCGACTGTCCTTTATATAATGAATTTACCTCGACATTATGACCGTCATTTATGCGCTTCAGCACATAGACTATCTTTGTGAACACGCTGACAAAGCTCTTTGCAATGGCAGGCTTCACATGAGGGACGGCTTTTCTTACAGCTTCCTTATAATTCAGGTTTGACATTGCAAGGAAAAGCTCGTCCGGGTCGTGTATTCCGAGATACGCCTTGTTTTCTTCCACCTGCACAGGCGGACGTACAAACACATCATCGCCTACCCAGCTTTGCTGTAGCTGCAATGCTATCTGCTTGCACAGAGCATACTCTATCAGTACGCCCTCAAGCTCTTTCTTCATTTCTTCCGCTTCGTGCTTTGGCAGAAGCGCGGCAGACTTTATGTAGATAAGTCTTGCCGCCATCTCGAGAAATTCGCCTGCTATCTCTATATCAGCCTCTTTCATCTGATCCAGATACAACAGGAATTGCTCAAGCAGAAGAGAGATCTCTATATCATAAATGTTAAGCTTATGCTTTGCGATAAGGCTCAGCATAAGATCGAGCGGTCCTTCATAGACCTCCAGCTTGAATTTCAGTTCCTGCATTTCTTACGCTCCGAGAGGTACGAGCGGAACGAAAGAGGTTGTAAAATCAAGAAAGCTCATAACCGCATTGTCAAGGAAGTTCAGCGGTGCATTAAGTACACCTGTCCAGCAGATAGCGAGTACGGCGATCATTATATACTGCTCGTACTGCATCAGCTTGAAATATGTTCTTTCCTTTAAGAATACGAGCATTATTCTTGAACCGTCAAAGGGCGGTATGGGGAGCAGGTTGAACACTGCAAGCGAAACGTTTATGCTTGCCGCCATATCAAAAGCGTAATAAACATATGTTACAACTTCGGGATTTGAAGCACCGAATAAGAACCATACAAGCTTTCCGATAAGTACGAAAATGTATGAGAGTATAACATTTGATAAAGGTCCTGCCGCCGCAGTCAGTGCCATGAACGTTCTTGCGGAAACCTTTCTTGCTCTGACGGGGTTTACGGGTGCGGGCTTGCCCCAGCCTATTCCGACAGTAAGCATACCTATAGTACCCCAGAGATCCCAGTGCCTTATCGGGTTCAGCGTGATTCTGCCCGAATAAAGTCCTGTATCATCGCCCAAAAGATATGCCGCAAAGCAGTGTGCGCATTCATGTATCGGTATGGCAATAAGCAGGATCACCGCATAAGCGAATACAGTGATGATAATGCTACGCTGATCGCCAAGACTGTTCATTATATTAAGTAACATAGATTTTCCTTTCACATTTGAAAATTACCGCTATTAAGGCAGTATATTCATATTCTATTATACACTATTACCGCCGCATTTGCAACTGTTTTTTGTTTTATGTCTTATTTTCGGCTGTCATACGGCGGTTATGCGGTAAATTATTATAGGGGATAAAAATAAACCGCTCATTAAGAGCGGTCGGAATTATTTCTTATCTTTCTTTACATTGATTTCGGGAATAGCCACATTGTCGTAATTTACCGGTTCTTCGTCTGTTTCCTCGGTATCGCTTTGTTTTTGCTCTTTTGCGTATACTTCGGGAAAAGCAAGATTGTCATAAAGAACATTGTAGTTTTCCTCCGAATGTCCTGCTTTATCGTTCATTTTCCCTTTTTCCTTTTTCTGCTTGTCTTTATCTTTACCGAACATATAAATCCCTCCAAAAATAAACCACCGTAGGTTTACAACATATTTATAAAGAACGTAATGGTGATACTGTTGAGAAAATCCGCAAACAGACTGCCTATAAGCGGAACAAGGAGATACGCCTTTACAGACGGTGCATACCTCTGACATATTGCCTGCATATTAGCCATTGCATTTGGTGTTGCGCCCATACCAAAGCCGCACATACCGGCTGTCAGCACTGCCGAGTCATAATCTCTGCCCATAATTCTGTATACGACAAAATAGGAATACAGGAACATCAGCAGTACCTGTCCACTGAGCATGATTATCAGTGGTAATGCAAGGTCGGCGAGCTGCCAGAGCTTCAGTGTTATCATTGCTATTCCGAGAAATAACGACAGGCATATACCGCCAAGGTCGTTTATTTCGCCCATATGAATGGTGATTTTGCCCGTGTATTCGCCGATATTACGCATAAGAGCGGCAACAATCATCGCACCGATGTATATCGGAAACGTCATTCCCGTCATAGTCAGCAGGTAGGAGATTACCGTGCCTGCGCCGACCGCGAGTACAAGCTGATATACGGCAGGAGCATACATAGAGAAGTGACGTTCGTGCTTTTTGCCTTCTTCGACAAGCAGGCTGTCATCTTCGGGGACAACCGTCTTTAATAGGTCGTGCTTTACTATAAGCCGTCTGCCGATAGGTCCGCCGATAAGGCTTCCTGCGACAAGTCCGAATGTAGCTGCCGCAGTACATAGCGTGGTAGCGCCCGACACTCCGAGATCCTCAAGAACAGGACCGAATGCGCCTGCTGTTCCGTGTCCTCCGACCATTGGTATAGAACCGGTACACATACCTATAAGCGGATCGAGTCCGAGCAGATTTGAAAGTCCGAGTGCGGCGAAGTTCTGTCCGATTATCAGCAGTATGACCAGTATCAGAAATACTATCATCGACTTTCCGCCGCTTTTGAGGACTTTAAGGTTTGCCTGGAAGCCTACAGATGTGAAGAACAGTACCATACAGACTTCTTTCAGTGTATCATCAAAGCTGACGTCTGCAAGACCCGTGCCGTGCAGGATGCAGGTGATTATTGCAAACAGCAGACCGCCAATAACTGGTGCAGGAATGCAGAACTTTTCAAGAAAATGTATCTTTTTGCGCAGAAATGCGCCAAGCATCAGGACAAGCACAGCTATCGCTACTGTCTGATACATATCAAGTGCTATGCTCATCTTGTTACTCCGTTTCTACGTTTATTCCGTTTTCGCCGTAATACTCGGCGGCACCCGGATGAAACGGGATATTGATGCCGTTGACAGCTGATTTTCTGTCGGTTACGATATTTACGGGAAGTGCGTTTTGTATGGTTTCTGAGTTATCGAAAATCGCCTTAGTTATCGCTTTCACTGTATCCTTAGGGCAAGAATTTCCTGCAAGCAGTACAGCGGTAACACCTATAGTCTTAACGTCTTCTGTCTGACCGTTGTAAGTGCCTGCCGGTATCGTGCAGGCAGAGTAGTAGCTGTAGGAGCTTACAAGGTCGTCTATCTTGTCGCTGTCAAGCGAAACAAGACGAGTAGCGCCCTTGTCGCAGAGTGATTTTACAGTGGGATTAGGTGCGCCTATGGTGCAGAAAAATGCGTCTATAGTGCCGTTTTCAAGCTGACTTGCGGCATCCTTGTAATCAAGGTTTACCGTCTTTATCATATCCTCGGCAATGCCGTATGAAGTCAGTATCTGCTTTGCGTTATGCGCAGTACCGGATTCTTCTTCGCCGATGCTTACAGCCTTTCCTTTAAGATCCGAAACGCTTTTTATATCACTGTCACTGCGTACTGCGATCTGACAGCTTTCGGTGAACAGTCCTGCTACTGCGCCGAAATCATGGTATTCTTCGGTAAAGCCGTTTCTGCCGTTCCACGCATCGTCTATTATGTCGGTCTGAACCACTGCCATCTGAAGATAGTTTTCCGAGAGCAGACGCATATTTGCGGCAGAGCCTGCCGTTCTTTTGATATTGATATTGTAGCTTTCGAGCGAATCTATAGCATTCAGTTCACTGCCGAAAATGTAGTAATTTCCGCCATCAGCCGCTGTGCCGATTCTCACTTTGTTGCTTAGGTCGCAGCCGCCGCATAAAAGCAGTATTGCACTGCATAACAGCGGTATCAAGAATTTTTTCATTTTTCACCTCAGGTTATATTGTATAAAAAATATTGTAGCAAGAATTTATTGTAATGTCAAGTAGAAGAAGTTGACGGTTGAGGGGATATGTGGAATAGGTTTTGGTTGGTTTGTTAAAATCGTAAAAATTACAGTGAAATAAACCCAAAGACCTCTACAAATTTTCACCGAGAGGTCGGTTATTAGCTTTCATTCCCCGAGATAGACCTTAAAATTCCTCTCAAGCAACGTTTTCACCAGCTCCTCGTTGCTCTTTATCCTGTGCTGTGTTTCAATTCCGTAGGCACTGTCAAAGTCGGTGCTGTGCAGATCGCTTCCTGCGGTGACAACCGTATCTTCGTTGCCGAAAACACGGATTGCTTTTTCGTTTTCAATATCACGGTTTCCTCTGTTGTAGCCCTCAATTCCGTCAACTATCGAAATATCCGGTACTTCATCTGGATTTTTTATGTAATCTCTGTCACGGAAAGGGTGAGCGTAAGCAATAAAACCGCCGACTGAGTGGATCTCTTGTGCCCATATATTCAGATCGGCATTTCTCAGAAACGGACGTGATAAAAGAAATTCCGGTTCAAAGCCGTATGCTAAAAATTCCTTGCCGTTACCGTAGCCTTCTTCAATGCCGAAAAACAGGTCAAAATCAAGTTCTTCGGCGATTTTTCTGCCGTTCGTGTATGCCTTGCTGTATTGCATAATAAGCTGTTCCCACGGCAGAGAACGTGAAACACAGGTGTTGCCTCTTATAAAATGGTTTGTTACAACAGCACCCGAAAAACCGATTTTAACGTACTGCTTTATCATATCTTCTATCAAGCTTACAGCGCAAGCGCTGCCTTCTTTGGTGTGCATGTGCAATTCGTATCTGTATTTCATAATGTGTACTCCTTTTGTTTTGCAATTTGTTATAGGTATATTGTAGCACATTTCGGTGGATTTGCAAAGGGAGAGAATGTGCGGGTTAAGTAAAGTCGCACGCTAGAAATGAATAATGAATGATGAATAATGAAAAATGAATAATACAAAAAGAAAAGTCACTCTCACGAGCGACTTTTCTTTTTGGCACCCCCTGCGGGAATCGAACCCACAACTAACCCTTAGGAGGGGTTTATTATATCC
>DOQG01000007.1:39720-66368 GCA_003512525.1 Oscillospiraceae bacterium
CCCTGCGGGAATCGAACCCACAACTAACCCTTAGGAGGGGTTTATTATATCCATTTAACTAAGGAGGCGTGCTTGCATATTAAATTAACAGATAATATTATACACTATCCGCATTTAATTTGCAAGCACTTTATGAAATTTTTATTTATATAGTTTTCCGTCACAGACCGTCAGTATCCTGTCAGCGTAAGCGGCATCTTCAAGATCGTGAGTGATAAGAATTACGGTTTTACCGCATTCGTGACGTGAGCGCAGAAGCTCCATGACCTCCTTGCTTGAGCGGCTGTCAAGGCTTCCGCAGGGTTCGTCTGCGAGGATAAGCTCCGGGTCGGCGGCTATTGCTCTTGCGATCGCTGCACGCTGCTGTTGCCCGCCCGAAAGCTCATACGGCTTGTGCGACAGCCTTGCGGATAATCCCACAGCTTCAAGCGCCGCTTTACTGCGTGCTATGCGTTTTGCGGACGGCATACCCCTGTAGTTAAGCGGCAGAGCAACGTTTTCGAGCACGGACAATGTCGGGATAAGGTTGAACGCCTGGAATACAAAGCCTATCTTTTCGTTTCTTATGCGACTTAGCTCCACATCTGACAGCATACCGGTGTCAACCCCCGAAAACATATATGTCCCGCTGTCGCAGGTGTCGAGCAGTCCGAGGATATTCATCAGCGTGGATTTTCCCGAGCCGCTCGGACCTGTTATAGCTACAAATTCGCCCACATTTACCGTTAGGCTGACATTGCTCAGTGCCTGTACCGTGCCGTCAGCCATTGTGTAGTGCCGTGATATGTCAGCGGCGTTTATCAGAACATTCCCGTTTGTTTGATTGATATTCCTGCTTTCTTTCATAAGCTCCGACCTCCTTCGGCGAGAAATAACGGCAAGGCGAGGCGGTCGTATTGGTTATTACGCCTGCGCCGTGCAGTCCACAGCAGCCGTCATGCTGATGTATACACGGCTCAGTGCATATTATCATATTCATCTGCACACCTTCTTTTTGAGAAATTACAAACCTATTTTTAGCGGCTGTATCTGTAATATTCACAAAATAACAGTAATATTTTCCGCTGTGACAGTCAAACTAAAGGGGTAAAAGGCAAAAAGGAGAATGAGTATGAATTATCGCAGTATGCAAAAGAAAAAAAGACGCAGAGCGTTCCGTATAACGGTCTTAGCACTGATAGCTGTCGGAGGTCTTTATCTCAATATGACAGTGCCCGGAGCAGTTAAAGATTCTGTGCCGAGAGTTGATGTGATATTCCCGGCGCACACCGAATATACGCCGTCTGTTACCTGTAGCGGCACGGTGGGATATTCCGAGGTGAAAAATGTCAGGGAGGAGATGCCGCTTATAATAAAAGAATACCTCGTTAATGTCGGGGATAGGGTAGATCAGGGACAGACGATCGCGATCATTGATAAGGATGCTGTGTGTGAGGCGCTCGCCGGCGTATACGGCAGTTCGGTTTCCGATGCTCTGACGCTCGCAGAGCTTGCCGACAGCATACCACAGAGTATTACATCGCCTGTATCGGGCACAGTATGCGCATTGGCGGCAGTCGGTGAGCTTGTTGATGCCGGAACGGACATTGCGCAGATAGGCGGAAAGGGTGCGCTTGTGCTGAATGTGGCAGTGCCTGAGCGAAATCTCGCAAAAATAGAGAGCGGTCAGACAGCCCGGCTGAGTGTTTCGTCTGCGGAGAGGACCTTCAGCGGAAAGGTGCTGAAGATAGGCGACATAAAAAGAAAGCAGTACATCGGATCGATAGAAGAAACAGTCGCTGATGTGACAGTAAGCATTGACGCTCCTTCCGATAAGCTGAAAAGCGGTGACAGCGGTTATGCTACGATAGAAACAGGTATAAAGCGTGATATAGTAACTCTGCCTTACAGCGCGGTGATGCAGGACGGCAATAGCGAATATGTATATGTCATTGAGGACGGCAGAGCGGTAAGACGTGACGTTGTGACCGGTCTTGAGATGGCAAAGGTGACTCAGGTGTTCGGGGTGAGCGTTGAGGAAGAGGTCGTTAAGGATACAACAGGAATAGCGGCAAACGCAGTGATTATGCGAAACCGGAAAGACAGCTCCGACAGCGGGAATATATCGGCAGAAAACGGTAAAACTATGACGGACTAAAAAGAGCGGAGGCAGCGGTATGGGTTTTACATCGGTAATGGCTGATATATGGAGAAGCAAAAGCAGGAGCGCGCTTACAATGAGTGCGGTAGCAATAGGTATCTTTTCTGTGACGGTGATATCGGCGGTCGGACAGATAGGTACTGCCAGGATAAACGAAAGCCTTGACGATATGGGCGTGAACTCGGTGCTCGTGGAGGCACAGGAGGCGGGAGTAACCCTCGGAGATAACGATATTAAAAAGCTCGGAGATTTGAGCGGAGTGACAGGCGCTATGCCGCTTATGGCACAGGTCACCAAGTGTGAGCTTATCGAAAGCAATGTTTCGTGTATGGTGTGGGGCGTAAACGAAAAAGCCGATGAGATAATATCTATGAAGCCGATACACGGCAGGCTTATCAATGAAGATGACGTGGAAAAAGCGGAGAACATCTGCGTTATCGATGATAAGATAGCACTCGAAACATACGGCAGGACGAACATAGTCGGAAAGACGGTGAGCGTGAATTTCGGCGGCAGGTATAACGATTTTACGGTTATCGGTGTTGCAGAGTCGGGGCTCAGTCCCATACAGAATATGATGAATGACGCTGTGCCGTACTTTGTGTATATTCCTTACACGACCGCTCAGAACATCTGCGGCAAGACAGACTATGACAAGATAGCGGTATTGCTTGACAAGAGCGGTGACGGAGAAAAGGCGATAGACGGAATAAAAGCCTGTATGGCTGATGTAAAGGGCGAGGGCAATATAAAGATCAGCGAGCTTCAAAGCCAGAAGAAACAGCTTGACGGAATACTGACTACCGCGACCTCTGCATTGTCGTTCACGGCGGGAATATCGCTTGCGGTAGCGTCCGTGTCGGTTATGACCGCAATGCTTGTAAGCGTCGGTGAGCGCAAGCGTGAGATAGGCATAAAAAAGTCCCTCGGTGCAAGAAATATAAGAATAGTAGGCGAGTTTTTAGCCGAAAGCACGATGATATGCGTTATCGGCAGTATAGTCGGCATTGCGGCAGGGTGCGCGGTGGCGTTTGTCATAGGTCTTGCGGTCGGTGAGAGCTTTGTTATGCAGACGGATATAATGCTTATCGCAGTCGGAGTGTCTGCGGTCATAGGTATGATTTCGGGAAGCTATCCTGCTTATAAAGCGGCAAGGATGAAGCCGGTGGACGCGCTTAAGATGTAAAAATTTAAAAAATTTTTTCACTACCCTCTTGACAGCTAACGATTATTAGCTTATAATATAGCTAACGATCGTTAGCTTATTTACGTCGAGGTGAATATATGAATAAATCCCCAAAAAAGGAAGACACAAAACAACGCATACTTGACGAAGCGTTGCGGCTCTTTTCGCAGAGCGGTTATGATGCTGTAAGTGTTGAGAGAATTGCTTCGGCGGTGGGGATAAAAGCACCGTCACTGTACAAGCACTTTAAAAGCAAGCAGGAGATATTTGACGCTATCGTTGCGGAAACCTACCGCCGTTATGATACATTCACGGACGGCATTGATGTGCACGTTTCCGAAAGCAAAGCCGACGAAAAGGTGTTTGACGGTATTTCCGAGGAAATGCTTGCCGAAAAGGTAAAACATCTGATAGAATACTCACTGCATGATGAGTATGTAAGCCGATTCAGGCGAATGATGACGATAGAGCAGTTCAGGAATGCCGAGTTCGCGGCGATGTATTCCGAGCGGTATCTTGAAAGATTGGTGCGTTACCACGCGGGGCTGTTCAGAGCGCTTATCAAGTCGGGAACGATAATCGGAGAAGACCCCGATACGCTGGCGCTTGAGTATGTTGCGCCTGTTGTGCTTATGGTTGAAATTTGCGACAGACAGCCCGAAAGGGAAGCGGAGTGCATGAATCGGCTTGAAGCGCACGTCAGGAGCTTTTATCGTACATATTCGCCGCATATGGTGAAAAAGGCAGAGAAAAGAGGCGGCAGGAATGACTGAAAGCCGTTTTATACTGTGTCCTCACTGCAAAGCAAAAACAAGGGTGAAAATAACACAGGACACGGTGCTTAAAAGTTTTCCGCTTTATTGCCCAAAATGCAGAAATGAGAGCGTAATAAACGCGGAAAACTACATAATTACGTTAATTCAGACAGACGCTAAGACGCAGTGCTGACCTATTTAAAGGCGGCACTGCGCTATTTTTTTGAAAAGAGGTTTTTTATATGAAATTATATTTCAAGGACGGAGTTACAATTGCTACCACTATTATGCTTTTACTGCTTGCAGGGTACATAATTTTCTGCATAGCAATGCGCAAGTCGACCGAGCACTGGGGGCTGAGAAGCCTTATATTGCTTATATTCGGGCTTGTTGTATGCTGCTTTGCCGCAACCCGTGACGGACTTGATAAGACTATTCAGAATGCAATTGACGGAAGCTGTGAACCCGGATTGTTTCAGCTTATCAGCATACCGAACATAGTCGGCTGTATCGGTGCACTTGCTGTAATTGTCGGAATAATCGCAACGCCGATCGCAAGGTCGCAGGCGGCGCGCGAGGTGTGGTTCTATGTTATGTCGGGCGGGATAACGCTTAAAATTGTTACGGTGGAAATAGCGAGGATCATAGTAGCATTCAAGTAAAAGAGGTATTGATATGATAATTACGGTAATACACGGAGCTATGCACAAAGGCATTACATACGCTATGACAAAGGCTGTGCTTGACAAACTGGGAAATGACAACGAGATACACGAATTTTTTATGCCGGCTGACGCACCCGGCTACTGTGTCGGCTGTTACAACTGCTTTCTCAAAGGCGAGGAATACTGTCCGGACGCAAAAAAGGTACAGCCGATAGTAAAAGCTATCGAACAAAGCAGTCTCATAATTCTTGACAGCCCGTGCTATTGCCTGGAAATGAGCGGTGCACTTAAAAATATGATGGATCATCTGGCGTACAGATGGGTGACGCACAGACCTGACGGCAGAATGTACTCCAAAATCGGGCTGACCGTTTCTTCATCGGCGGGCGCTCCGCCTAAAAGCGTCACAAAGTCTATGGCTCGTCAGCTTAAATGGATGGGTGTTGCAAAACGGTATCAGTTCCCGCTTGCAAGTATGGCGGCGAATGTTACAATGCTGTCGGACAAGAAGAAACTCGAAATTGAAAAGACAGCGGAAAAGCTAGCACGGAAAATAAAGTCGGTAAAGGCAAAGCCATCAATCATCACTAAGATGATGTTCTATATGTTCGGCGCTATGCAAAAAAACGATAAAACGGCGTGGAATCCAACCGACCGTGACTGGTGGAAAAGCAATGGCTTTCTTGACGGTAAAAAGCCGTGGAAAGACTGAAATAAAGGGGAAATATATGAAAACGAAACGGACAGCATGGAGCTTTTCCTTGCCGTGCACTTTAATTTTAACTTTGTATGATAAAAACATCGCATAGGAGATAATCATATAAAAACTCAGCTATCAAACCTTTTCCGCAATCAGTACGTCCATACAATGCTTATGAGGAGTACCGCTGCTGTCGCAGTCAAAGATCCACTCCTCGTTTTTATGAAACAGCCAATCGTGGTAATACATAAACAACTCACCTGATTTCCAGCTATCCACAACAAATTCGCTTTTTTCCGTATCGGGCGGAAGAGGAATAAATGGCTTCTCTACAAAAACATTTACAACATTGATACCATTCGTAGTCGTATGAGCTTTAAGATTATTGACAACATTTTCTCGTAATTCAAGCGGAATATAATGAAAAACCCCACTTGAAAAGATGATGTCATAGTTAGCTTCAAGCCTGAAATCTCTCACATCTGCCTTGAAAAAGTCAACCTTTACACCATAAGTATCGGCAAGCTCTCGTGCCTTTGACAGCCCCTGTTCAGATGCATCAAACGCTGTAACATCATAGCCGTTTCTTGCAAGAAATACTGCGTCCTTGCCTTCTCCGCAACCAATATCAATAACCTTATACGGCTTAACAGGCGGCTTAATTCTCATTATCTCATAACACAGATTGTTAGGCTTTAAGCCCCAATAATACTCCTCATTGCCGTACCTTTTGTCATAATCGGTGACGGATTGCGATGGATACCCCAACAGCGAATCAATAGTTGTTTTCAGAATAGCTGCGATCTGCGGCAGAAGTTCAATATCGGGACATGAAGTTCCGTTTTCCCATTTGGATATAGCTTGAAAAGAAACGTGCAGCTTTTCGGCTAAAGCCTGCTGTGTCAGACCAAGTGCTTTCCTTTTTTCTGATATTACATTGCCAATATTCATATGCCTGCCCTCCTTTGTCCTTATTGTATCATCATAAATTGTAAAGTTCAATAACCGCCTTGTAGAATGATCGAGTGATATTCTATTGACAGTTGAAAATCCATAATTAAATTGAGAACTTTCCAAAATCAGACTAATGGAGCGTGAGTTTTTGCTCACGTTCCATGCAGACTGTCGAAAAAGTCAAGCAGAAATGCTAGGCTGTTTTATTGTATTTACGATTTACGCAATTGTCCTATCCGAGATTATCTTCCCGTCCGAAAGCTCAACTATCCGCCTGCACTTTTCGGCCACTGTCCTGTCATGCGTTACTATAACTATGGTTTTTCCGATAGAATTGAGCGACTTCATAACCTCCATTATTTCGTCTGCCGTTGCTTTGTCAAGTGCCGCTGTCGGTTCGTCCGCTATGATTATGTTCGGACGGTTTACAAGTGCACGGGCAAGTGCGACACGCTGTTTTTGTCCGCCCGAGAGCTCTTTTACGGGCTTTTTGAGCAGATCGCCTATCAGCATTGCGTCGGCGGTTTTGGCGATAAGCCTTTTCATCATCTTGTATTTAACGGCAGGATTGAAGATAAGAGGATATGAAATGTTCTCGTATACTGTCTTGTCGGCGAGAAGTCCGAAATTCTGGAGCACGAAGCCGATCTCCTCATTCCTTATCACCGCAATGTCATTATTGCTGTACTTTGTGACTTCATACTCCCCGAGAAAGTACTTTCCGTATGTCTGCTTGTCAAGACAGCCGAGAATATGTATAAGGGTAGACTTGCCTGAGCCCGATACACCCATTACAGCGACCATCTCACCCTTTTCTATGGTAAGATTTATGTTTTTGAGCGCGTGTACCTCGGCATCTGTGCCTTTGTTGTAATATTTATCGACATTTTCAAGCTTCATCATACGTTCTCATATCTCCTTATTGTTTCAAGCATTTTACTGCGTATCAGCGTTACCGAGCCCACAATGCTGACAATTGCGGAAACAGCGATCAGATATGCGGCGGTAAACAAGCCGCTTTGTACATTGATTACTTCTACCGAAAAGATAGTGTTTACCGCAAGCAGGATAAGTGTAGCGGCAAGCACCGAGATCACTGTTACAGATGTATCACAGATAAGCTCAAGTGCAAGCATAGAGTGGGTCTTACCTCCACACAGCCTGAATACCGCCATTGCTTTGGTGCGCTTTTCGGCATTCAGCAGCACATTTGCGATTACTCCCAGAGTGCCGACTATGGCTATCATTATGAATACAGGCATTAACTGTATCAGGAGCATATTATCACGGTACAGCAAGTCGATATCTGTCACATTATAGCGTATATTCATGTACAGATCGCCTTTTGCGTCATCGCTGTTTGCGTTCAGTCCGTCAATTATACGAGCCTCGATTTCGGCGAGTGAAGTATTATTGTTTTTCAGAAGTATTACATATTGACGGTAGCGGTTATCTCCGCTTTCGCCGGAATGATCTTCCTGATTTTCGGGTGCTGTTGCAAGCCCGGAGCTATAGAGAATATCTGCATCGGTGTAGAAAGTTGTACCAAAGCTTGCGGTGTCCGAATTATACAGTATCATACTGTCCAGATAGTTGTCGGTGTATTTGCCGACTACAAGAAGCTCGGTGATCCCTTGCCCGCACCTGTATTTTATTGTGTCACCGATATTGCACCTTGCCGAACAGCCGACAATTACAGGGATTTTTCCGCCATAGTCCTTTGTCTTGTCCGGTCGTTCGCCCGAAAGTCCTATATCAAGGTATTCACTGTACTCGGTCGAATATCCGAGCAGAGATCCGTTTATATCATTATAAAACCGATAGAAAGTGTCATCGTCCATATTATTTATCTCGTTGTCGGTAATATGGCTGTTTACGGAGAAAAGCTCCAATGTAGCTTCATAGTAACGCTCGACACGGCAATTTATTCCGTACTTTTCAAACTGCGAAGCTATCTTTTCATCGGTTATAGGTGCTGTTGACGAGAGTGTGCCGTGCAGTATCTTTTTATCATAGCGGTGGCTTGTCAGATAGGACTTTTCGGCAAGATATCCCGAAGACGCGGTGAACGCGAAATTGAACAGCAGTGTCGAGAATATGATACATATCATCATCAGGATAAAATTGCGCTTTTTCGATTTCAGCAGGGAGAACGCAAGCGATAACAGCTTCATATTGCACCTCCGTTTGTGTATATACCTGAGGATATGCGCTTAAAGCCCGGCAGTAACGATATTATGACTATAATGCTGTAAATTACAAATGACAGCAGATAGTCAAAAGCGGTAGGCACATATTCCATTCTGAGCTTTACCATAAGTGTGGTGAAAAGCGGGCTCAGGGCGATCGCGCAGATAAACGAAAAAGCCGTGTATGTAAGCGTGACAGCCGATAAAAGCAGTATTATCGGCATCGTCTTACAGCCTGTGACCTTCAGCACGTTTATCTGTTCGCTGCAATTATCCGTAAGGTGAAGCATAAGCGTCAGCAGGAGCAGAGCGGTGAATATACCTGTTACCACGATCCCTCCCGTGATTATAGCGTAGATTATGATAACAGATTCGTTATTCTCTCTGTTCGGCGGCTGAATATAAACCTCCTCGCCGAGATATTGCTTAAACGCTTTCAATTGGCTGTCAGACAGGTCTGATACAAAGAAAAAGCGTGTACCGCTGTATTTTGTAGGGGCGGTATTCTTCATCTCATTTTCAAAATCTTCATCCTTTACATAAATTCCCGAATTGTTGTGATATCTGAAAAATGAGTACGGAATAATAAAATCATCGGAAATACCTATTACGGTAAGCGTGATATCTCCTTTGTCATCAGGAACAATCAGTTTGTCGCCGACGCTTATGCCACAGTCACTTTCTGCAATAATGACCTTGCTGTCACCTGTCAGCTCATCTTCGGTGAAATATCTGCCGTCGGTTATATTATAGTCGGATTGTATGTAGCGGTACAGCTCTTTCATACTTTCGTCAAAAGCAACTTTCACAGTTTCCGTACAGATGTAATTGTCGCTTGCGCGGTAACTGATAATAGCTTTATCGGCATATGCAGAATAGACAACGGGCAGGTTTTCTTTGAAAAATCCTGGAGCATCTTCGGGCATAACACCGTCAAAGCTGTAACCGGAGCGATCCATCATATTTCGATATACCGCATTACTGCTGTTCATAGCGCAAAACAAAGATAAGAATGTGTATACTGCTGAAATCGAGATAAGAAAGATAAGTATATTCAGCTTGATATCGCTTTTAAGAAAGCTGTGAAGCATACTAAGATACAGGCTTTTGTATTTCATATTTCTCCTTTTTTATATACCGGTGCTTCAGAACTACGTTATCGGTTTATAAAGATAGTGCTATAATCGACTGTATTATTTATTTTAGTACAGTTGATTATAGCACAACTCTTCGGGTATGTCAATAGGGAAAAATTTTAAGTTCTGTAAAGAGGAGGCGACGAGAGCGACGCTGATTTATGCCGAAGGCTTTCCTTTTACGTTCTTTGGGATCAGGCGGTAGCGTGGCTTTTCCTCGCAAAACATTTTCCAGCGGAGAATATCATCGGTGAAAATTCCGACGGCGGAAAGGAAAAACCACAATACAGTGAACAGCAGGCATATCTGACCAAAGAGGTTGAATGGCAGTTGCTCGTAGTTCCATACCTTCCAGTCGAGCCAGATGTTTACTATACAGCCGCAGATAAACTCGAGTGCAGTGATAATTACCGATGATACCGCCATCTGAGCGGGCAGCGAGAGATCAAATTTCTCGTTTATGCCACCGACAAGCAGAAAGCAGATCCCGCCTAAGATGAACATTGTCCAGTGACTGTTGCCGCGGAACAGAAGCTCAACTATAGTGTATGCGCCGCCTCCGAAGCAGAACAGCATAAACAGCTTCATCGGCAGACAGATTTTGTAATTCATATTTTTACCTTGCCTTTCCATGAGAATTTGTACATAACTTTTCCATGAGAATTTGTACATATTTTTTGCAGTGGGCGTACAATTTATGCAGAAGAGGAGATTTTTGTGCATATAATATTCCGAGAAAAGGAACGGAGGTTTTTTATGTCTGCTTTAAAGAAAATAACTGTGTTTTGTACAGCGTTTGCGATGATTATCGGTATAAGCAGTGCCGCGTGTGCGGAGGGCACGGCGGACAACTTGTGCTCCACGGCTGAGGGAGCTGTAGTCACTGAAATTACAACAGGGCAGGTGCTGTATGAGTATAACTCACACGAAAGGTTGCCTATGGCATCGGTCACTAAGCTTATGTGTCTGCTTATCTGGGCGGAGGAGATGGAAAAGGGCACATTTGGTATGGATACGGTTATAACGGCTACCGCAAGAGCGAACGCTATGGACGGCTCGGTGATATGGCTTAATGTCGGGGAGGAAATGTCTGCATACGATATGATACGCTCGGTCGTTATCGCCTCCGCAAACGATGCTTGTGTGGCGGTATGCGAACATATAGCGGGCACGGAAGAAATGTTCGTGGAGCGAATGAACAAAAGGGCGCAGGAGCTCGGAATGAGCGATACGCATTACGACAACTGTGTCGGCTTTGACAGTGATACGCACTATACATCGGCATATGATACGGCTCTTCTCAGTGCCGCAGTGTCGGAATACGACTGCTACAACGAATTTTTCAACACAAGGCTTGATTATGTGCGTGAGGGAGAGCGGCAGACACAGCTTCTTAACACAAACAAGCTGATGCAACGCTATGACGGCATTATTGGCGGCAAGACAGGCACTACCGATAACGCAGGGTGCTGTCTTGCAGTATGGGCAAAGAGAGGTAATATGAAACTGTGTGCGGTAGCGCTTGGGTGTAAGGAAAGCGAACAGAGGTTTACTGCGTGTGAAAATCTGCTTGACTATGGATTTTCGGGATATGAACTTTATCGTATATCAGTCAAAGATGATGTGCTTCAGCCTTTGCCTGTTACAGAGGGACTTTCAAAAGATGTCGATGTAAGGGTAAAGCGACTTTCAACAATGGTGATACCGAAAGGCAGTTCAAAAAGGATAGAATACACTCATACTGTGACAGAAAGCCTGTCTGCGCCGGTGCAGTACGGAGAAAAGGTAGGGGAGATGAGGGCGAGTCTTGACGGAGAAGAGATTTTTTACAGCGATATAGTGACTACAAAGGAAGTCGGAGAGCTTAACTTTTTCAGCAGTCTTTGCATAATAATATCGAGCTTTTTCAGAATGTAAGAATTTCAGCGAAAAACAACTCGCATGACAGCTGGTGAATGTTGCACAAAAATTGCGAATTTTATTTGTGAATTTAGACGAAAGTGTCAGTTATCTGTAAAACATCTTGCAAATTACAGCCGATTTCGCTATAATAGAACTATATAAAGAACGGTATCGGCAGACAGGAAAAGTGATGAGTTCCGTAACTTTATAATTTGTGTGTGGAAAGATTATAAAAGGAGAGAAAAGCAATGGCAGTAACACTTAATGACAAGTACCTTAAGGGCGTTGTTAACGCCGATGAGCTTAAGGGCATGGAGCCTATGGTCAAAGCCGCTCACGAGATGATCGTAAACAAGAACGGCTTAGGAAACGACTTTTTAGGCTGGGTAGACCTTCCCGTAAACTATGACAAGGAAGAGTTTGAGAGAATAAAGAAGGCTGCGGCTAAGATAAAGTCCGACAGCGAAGTGCTTATAGTTATCGGTATCGGCGGTTCTTACCTCGGTGCAAGAGCAGCTATCGAGCTTTTAAGAAGTACGCTTTACAACTCACTCGCTAAGGATACCCCCAAGATATTCTTTGCAGGAAACAGCATAAGCCCTACATACTTAAACGAAGTTATTGAACTCGTAAAGGATAAGGACTTCTCTGTTAATATTATATCAAAGTCCGGCACGACAACCGAGCCCGCACTCGCATTCAGAGTATTCAGAGAAATGCTTGAAGAAAAGTACGGTAAGGAAGGCGCAAAGGGCAGGATTTACGCAACGACCGATAAGGCTAAGGGTACACTGAAAGAGCTTTCAGATGCTGAGGGTTACGAAACATTCGTTATTCCCGATGATGTAGGCGGACGTTTCTCTGTACTTACAGCAGTAGGTCTTCTACCGATCGCTTGTGCAGGCTGTGACATCGATGCTCTTATGGCAGGCGCCGCAAAGGCGAGAGAGGACTTCTCGGTATGCGATATCGAAAAGAACGATTGCTACAAGTACGCCGCACTTCGTAACGTACTTCGCAATAAGGGCTACAAGGTAGAAATGCTGGTAGCTTATGAAAACTCATTTGCCATGATGAACGAATGGTTCAAGCAGCTGTTCGGCGAGAGCGAGGGCAAAGACGGTAAGGGCCTGTTCCCCGCATCTGCTACATTCTCAACAGACCTTCATTCACTCGGTCAGTTCATTCAGGACGGCTCAAATATCCTGTTTGAAACAGTAGTTCACATCGCAAAGGCTCAGAAGGACTTCTTCTTAAAGAACGATGCAACAAACGGCGACGGACTTAACTTCTTGTCAAATCAGAATATGTCAGTCGTAAATCAGAAGGCCTATGAGGGTACGATCATTGCTCATACCGAGGGCGGAACACCTAATATGGTTCTTGAAATGCCCGAAGTAAACGAGAATGAACTCGGTTATCTTATCTACTTCTTTGAAAAGGCTTGTGCAATATCTGGTTATCTGCTCGGTGTAAATCCGTTCAACCAGCCCGGTGTCGAAAGCTACAAGAAGAATATGTTTGCCCTTCTCGGTAAGCCCGGTTACGAGGATGCTAAGGCTGCTCTCGAAGCAAAGATAGGCTAAGGATAATAAATCATACAGTGTGACCGCGATCGGCCGAAGCGAAAACGGTCATAAATATGATTTTTATTATATTAAACGGCGACTCTGCCGTAAAAATACGGAGGACTTTACAATGATTAAACTTATAGCAGGAAAAAAAGGAACAGGCAAGACTAAGTTACTTATAGATGCTATTCACGCAGCAGAACAGGCAAGCAAGGGTAACGTTGTTGCTATCCAGATCGGTTCTTCACTCAACATAGATATCTACCACAAGGTACGTCTTGTAAATATTGAAGACTACAACATCGGTAACTATGACGAGATGGCAGGCTTTATTGCCGGTATACTCGCTTCCGACTATGACTGCACTGATATCTTTGTTGACGGCATTCTCAGAATATGCGGCAGAGATATGGAAAAGATCGGTGCTATGTTTGATAAGATCGCGGCAGTAAGCGGTGAAAACACACATATCACTTTCACCATTTCCGCTGAGGTAGCTGACCTTACAGAAAATATTAAAAAATATCTCAAATAAGTGTTGACAAATTCTGATTTTTGTAGTATAATATCACTCGTGTTAGCTTAGGCGATGATAAATCGGCTTAAATTTGAGATAATGAAAATCAGAGGGGGGTGCTAAAATGGCAGTTCCAAAGAGAAAAGTATCTAAGGCAAGACGTGACAAGAGACGTTCACAGGTATGGAAGCTATCTGCACCTGCATTCTCACGTTGCCCTCAGTGCGGTGAGTTAAAGCTCCCTCACAGAGTATGCGGCAATTGTGGTTATTACAAGGGCAAGGAAGTTATCGCTCAGAAAGAAGCGTAATTGCTTGTAACGCAAATGTTGAGGCAGTATGGTCAGTAATGACCTGCTGCCTTTTTGTTTTTCGCAAAAATATATGAATTGCGGGGGAAAATATGTCTGTAAAATTGAAAAAGCTGTTTTCGCATGGTGGTACTATATCATTTCTTATAGGTTTTTTTCTCTACATTTTTACGGTATTGCCGATATTGATAAACGATAACGGCATTATGACATTTATGGGCGATTACAGCTCACAGTCGATACCGTTTACATACCATATAAGGGATTGTCTGCTGTCAGGAAATGTGTGCTGGGATTGGTCAAGCGGACTTGGTTCGCAGTTTCTCGGAGATTACGCTTACTATAATCTTTTCAGCCCGTTTTCACTGTTTTATCTGATAGTACCGAGAGGCTCTGTTATATATGCTATGCCGTTTGTTACCGCTCTGAAATACGGTGTCGGCAGTTGTCTTGCGTTTTTCTACGCTTCGAGGTTTCTTAAAAATAAGCATTATGCGGTTATCGCAGGTGTTATATATATGTTTTCGTCATTCAGCGGTTATAATGTGATATTCCATTTTGCTGATGTGTTTGCGTTTTTCCCTTTATTGCTTATTGCCGTTGAGGAGCTGTGCGTCAATAAAAGAAGGTGTGTATTTGCACTGACTGTCTGCTTTATGGCTCTGCTGAATTATTATTTTTTTGCAGGTCAGGCTGTGTTCTGTGTGATCTATTTCTTTGTCAGATTTTTTGACATAAAGCTTGTCAATATGCTTAAGAAGCTGTTATCGGTTGCATTTGAGGCAGTTACGGGATTTGCAATGTCTGCGGTGTTTCTGCTTCCGGTTCTTGTTTATCTGTCTGCAAGCTCAAAGGCGACCGGAATGATCGCACCGTCGGATATGCTGATATACAGTGACGGCTTTAATTATCTGAAGCTTATACAGAGCGCTTTTATGCTCCCCGATCAGTTCTTTTTTACCTCGTTATTCCCATCTGTCGATAATGTTTATCCTTTCGGAAATCTGAGTGCTTCTATTGCGTTCTATATTCCGCTATTTTCAATGGCAGGCGTTATTTCTTTTGCGTGGGCAAGAAAAAAATCTTGGCTGACAATTATTATGGTAATATGCGGAGTTATGGCGTTTGTGCCTGTATTAAACCAGCTGTTTTCCGCTCTGAACAGTGCATATTATGTAAGATGGCTGTATATGCCTATGCTGATTGCGTGTGTGATGTCATTATCCGCTCTTGAGGAAAAGATAAGCTTCAAGCCCGGCATTATTACCTGTACGGCAGTTGTTTTTGCAATGATTATATATCAGCTGGTTGTTGATACTAACGGATTTATAAGTAAAGTGTCGCAAAGGACGAATTTCAGCGTTTATCAGACTATGCTTCATTTTGCCGTTACCGTGCTGTCGCTTGTGCTTTTGATTGTTATTGTGAAATCAAAGCGTGATAAGGATTTTATACCGAAGCTATATATCTTTTCGATAATATGCACATATATGTGCTATGGAGTTATGGTACAATATCTTTATTCAAGCATACCGAGTAAAGATGCCAATACGGCGGCATTTGCCTTCGGAGAGGATTTGCCGGAGGAGTGCAGGGAGGGCAGTCCCAGAATAGCTCTGTCTGCGACAAACGCCAATCTCGTGTGGGGTGCGGATTCGCCGTCGCATCTGAACAGTTTGCATGACGAAGGATTTACACAGTTCCTTGACGACAGCTCACTCGGTTATGAAAGCGGCGTATACGACAGGATAGCTTTTGATTACAAGGAGCTTTGCGACCTTATTTCGGTAAAGTATTTTGCGGGACTTGGCAAAACAGGTGACAAATATGACACATTCAAAAAAGTCGGGACAATGGGAGAATATGTGATATACGAAAATCCGGATTATATACCTATGGGGTTTGTATATGACAGTATGATCTCCCGTGACGCTTTTTTGAGTATACAAGACAAAAAGCTTAAGCATCTTACTTATCTTAAAGCTCTTGTAGTTGCCGATACTTCCGGCTTTTCCGATATTCTTACAGATATAAGCGATACGGCGGGCGAAGAAATTTCGGATGACGAATATGAAAGGCTGATTTCTGACAGAAGACGGAGTGCGGCTTATTCCTGTGAAAAGACGAACAACGGACTTATAGCGCAAATCGAGCTTGAAAAAGAGAATGTTGTATTTTTCAGCGTTTCCTACAATGATGGCTGGAGTGCTTATGTGGACGGTGAAAAAACGGATGTGTACAATGTTAATAACGGTTGCGTCGGAGTGAGGGCACAAGAGGGCAGGCATGAAATAAGGCTGTGCTATACAGTGAAAGGATTTACCGAGGGTATTGCGATAACCTCAGTGTCGTCAGTCGTGCTGTTAGTATACGCTGTGGTCTGCAGTATCAGAAATAAAAACGGTAGAGCACCGAAATAAAATGCCATAGGCAAAAAGATATCAAAAACGGGTGTCGTATTGTAAATTACGGTATCCGTTTTTATGCGAAAGGTAAAACATTTTGATGTTGACGATTGCACTATAAAAGTGTATAATATATATGTATGCCAATTTGGGGCAGTAAATCCGAGAAAGGATCATGTGTATGTCTGTAAAAATAATATCGGTGGATAAAGGTTCACCTGCAGATAAAGCAAAAATTAAGGCAGGAGAAAGCCTTGTTTCGATAAACGGTAACGCTATACACGACATACTGGATTATCAATTCTACGCTTCGGATAAAAAGCTTGTTATTGAGCTTGAGGACAAGAAGGTAAAAGTTAAAAAAGGCGAATACGAGGATCTCGGACTCAATTTTGAAACATATCTTATGGACTGCAAGCAGCACTGTAAGAATAACTGTGTGTTCTGCTTCATAAATCAGCTTCCGAAGGGTATGCGTGAAACGCTGTACTTCAAGGACGATGATTCGCGTCTGAGCTTTCTGCAGGGCAACTATATTACCATGACCAATCTCAGCGATGAGGATGTTGACAGAATTATAAAGATGAAGCTGCCGATGAATATTTCGGTCCATACGACAAATCCGGAGCTTCGAGTAAAGCTTACGAAAAATCCGAATGCCGGAAAGTGCCTTGACTATCTTTATAAGATGGCGGCGGCAGGAATTGAGATAAACACACAGATAGTGCTTTGCCCGGGGCTTAACGACGGTAAGGAGCTTGAGAAAACGCTTACAGATCTTTGTATGCTGTATCCTGCGGTAAAAAGTATCGCTTGTGTTCCGGTAGGGATCACGAAATTCAGGGATAAGCTCCCTAAGCTTGAGCTTTTCAACGAAGAAACCGCAGGCAAGGCGATAGACACGCTGGAGCTTTTCGGTGATATGATGTTTGAAAAATATCACGACAGGGTAGTATATGCTTCTGATGAGTTTTATCTAACGGCAAAGAGAAAAATGCCCGACTATGAGTTCTACGGCGATTTTGACCAGTTTGAAAACGGAGTCGGAATGTGTGCAAGCTTGCAGAAAGAATTTATCGATGCGCTTGCGGATAAGCGTGAGTTCAATGAAACAGACGATAAGGAAAGGCATGTTTCGGTTGCGACAGGGGTACTTGCCGCACCTCTGATAGAAACGCTCGGAAAAATGCTGAAAACGGATTTTCCGAATACCGTGGTTGACGTTTATACTATAAAAAACGATTTTTTCGGGGAAACTATAACCGTTGCCGGACTTATAACGGCGGGAGATATAGTCGCACAGCTGTCACCCTATAAGGATAAGCTCGGTGATAAATTGCTGATAACCGAGAATATGCTGAAAACAAACAGCGATATTTTCCTTGATGATAAGACGGTATCCGATGTCGAGCAGGCGCTCGGCGTTCAGATAGTTGCAGTACCGACAGACGGTTATGTGCTTCTTGACACAATACTCGGGGAACAGGATAATATATGAATATAAAAAAGAGGACAGCGTATCTGTTATCGGCTGTTTTTGCGGCAGTGCTTGCAGCCTTTAGCTGCACTGCGTGTATGTCAGCCGAAGAAAGACGGCAGGCTGAAGCTGATATAAAGGCGGCGCGACCTGTTGTAGAAAATTATCTTGCCGATAATTTCGGCGGCGGTCAGGTGATATGCATAGATTTTATGCAGGCTAAAAAATATCCCGGACCTATACCGGACTTCGGCGTATACTCAAGCGGCTACTGCAAGGCTGATGTTCGACTTGAAAATAATGACGAGTTTCAGGTGGTAGTAAACGTTGAGGACGGAGCTTGTTATGATAATTACCGCACCGATGATGTTATCGGCAACGCGGTTGAAAAGATAATCTCGCTGACGGACGGCACAAAGCCCGATGATATTGAGGTAAATGTTGCGGTAAGAGGCTTACTCGGTGCTGTAGGAAGCGGCTATGAGGGCTTTTTGTCAAGAGATACCGACACGGCGGAAAAGCTGCTGAACGGCGATTATTACTTCAATGTTGTGCTGAAATACGGCAGTTCGGTAAACGGCGTTGATGTATCAAGACTTGAGAACACACCGTACAAGGCAAGCATTACTGTAAGGCTGATACAGTTTTCACAATTTGCCGAAAGTGGCACCAAGACAGATATTCTCGGTAGCTCCGACTGTAATCTCACGCTCGATGACGGCCTTACATATCTGTATCTGAGAGAGAATTTATTTCTTGACAATTTCAGGATGAGCGATGATGAGAACTTCACACGCTTTCAGAAGAGCAATACGGTAACATATCTGCAAAAGCAGGTCGATGATCTGATTTTTGCGTGGAACAGCAGTGCGGTCGATATGAGTATAAGCGCTGTCCGGGCAGAAAGGCAAATCAGCACCGAATATTACAGCGGTAAAAAATTTACGGCATTAAGCGACACTGCGGCAAAGCTTGACTATATATCAAAGACAGAATCAAGATATTGTGATGTGTACGCATTTACAAAAGACAATTTCAATGATACACCGTATATTGCAGGCAACGGCAACGGAGGAACAAAAGACGTTGCCGACAGTATGATGATAATAAGTGGCACTGATTACCATAGTGCAAGCTTTAAAATAAAGGGAGTCGGCAGTATAACTGTCGGATTATATAAGAGATAAAAGGAAGGAATGAGTAAATGAACGGAATAGTAGCGGTTGTAGGACGACCGAATGTCGGTAAATCCACACTTTTTAACCGTATTGTCGGCAAGAGAATGTCTATAGTCGATGATACACCGGGCGTTACCCGTGACAGAATATACGCAAAGGCGGAGTGGCTAGGCAAGGAGTTTATGCTTGTTGATACCGGTGGTATAGAGCCTGACAGTAAGGATATAATACTTTCGCAGATGAGAATGCAGGCACAGCTTGCTATCGACAAGGCGGACGTTATCATATTCGTGACCGATGTTACATCGGGAGTTACGGCAAATGACGCAGATGTTGCGGCAATGCTCCAGAAGAGCGGCAAGCCGGTTGTGCTTTGCGTAAACAAGTGTGACGGAATAGGTGAAGTACCGCCGGATTTCTATGAATTCTATAATCTTGGTCTTGGTGACCCCATAGCGGTGTCCTCGGTACATGGTCACGGTACGGGAGATCTGCTTGATGCGGTGTTCGATAATATGCCCGAAGAAAACCCTCAGCGAGAATATTCCGAGGACGCTATCAAGGTTGCGGTCATCGGTAAGCCGAATGCGGGTAAGTCATCGCTTGTAAACAAAATCGCAGGCGAGCAGAGAATGATAGTATCCAATATCGCGGGTACTACCCGTGACGCAGTCGATACGGTCATTGAGCGTGACGGGCAGGAATATGTCCTTATTGACACGGCAGGAATCCGCCGCAAGTCTAAAGTGAACGAGCAGATAGAAAAGTACAGCGTACTGCGTGCCTATATGGCAGTTGACAGAGCTGATGTCTGCGTTATAATGATAGACGCTACAGAGGGCTTTACCGAACAGGACAGCAAAGTAGCGGGCTATGCTCACGAACAGGGCAAGGCGAGCGTTATTGCGATAAACAAGTGGGATGCTGTTGAAAAAGACGGTAAGACAATGCAAGAGTTTACAAAGAAGCTCGAGGTCGATTTCTCGTTTATGTCGTATGCGCCTTTCGTGTTCATTTCGGCACTTACAGGTCAGAGAGTTGACAAGCTGTTTGAACAGATAAAGTACACATATTCGCAGAATATAAGACGTATTTCTACAGGTACGCTCAACGATATGCTCGGCTATGCAACGGCAAGGGTTCAACCTCCGTCTGATAAAGGCAAGCGCCTAAAGCTTTATTATATGACACAGGCTTCGGCTAAACCGCCGACGTTTGTAATATTCTGTAATGATAAAGAATTGTTCCATTACTCCTATCAGAGATATATAGAAAACCAGATAAGAGAGAGCTTCGGGCTTGACGGAACACCTATAAAAATAATAGCAAGAGAACGAGGAGAATAACGGATAATGATATATCTGTGCTATGCGATAATGATCATAGTACCGTATCTGCTTTGCGGAATAAACAGTGCTATAATCGTTACAAAGATTAAAACAGGAGAAGATATAAGGACACTCGGAAGCGGAAATGCGGGACTTACCAATACGTTGAGAACACAGGGAAAGCTTGCGGCGTTATTTGTACTGCTGGGTGATGTGCTCAAAGGTGTGCTGTCTATACTTATAGTCAGATCGGCGTTTTTGTGGCTTGCCGGTATAGACACTGCAGATCCGGCAAACTCAATGACATATGTAGGATTTGCCGCAGCAGTTGCGGCTATAATCGGTCATGTATTCCCGGTATATTTCGGATTTAAGGGCGGCAAGGGTATACTCGTTTCCGTTGCGGTGCTTATGACGGTAGAGTGGATACCTGCCTGCATACTGCTCGGGATATTTATCATAGTGGTTGCTATTACAAGGTATGTTTCGCTTGGCTCGTGCATTGCGGCGATCCTTTATCCGGTAACGATATTGATATACAGTATGATAGTCGGTGATACTTGCATATGGATAAATGTGGTGCTATCTGCACTTATTTGTGTGCTGATACTGTTTATGCATAGAGGAAATCTCATAAGACTTAAAAATCATACCGAAAAAAAACTTGGGCAGAAAGCATAATAAGAAAGAAGGCTTTACAATGGCGAAGATCACTATACTCGGTTGCGGTTTCGGAACGGCACTTTCAATAATGTGGAACAAATACGGTCACAAAGTAACAGCATGGTCAAAGTACAAGGAAGAAATAGATGCTATACTCAATGACGGTGAGCATAAAAAGCTGTTGCCCGGTGTAATAGTACCTCCGACGATATATTTCACTACCGATCTTTCCTGTGCGGGTGACTGCGATATATTGGTGTTTGCGATACCTTCTAAATTTGTGCGTGAGGTTGTACAGAAAGCAAAACCGTTTGTTAAAAAGGATACTATAGTAGTTAATGTCGGAAAAGGCTTTGAAGAGGGTACAGATAAACGTCTGTCGCAGGTTCTCAAAGAGGAGCTTCCGGACAACCGTATAGCGGTACTTACCGGTCCTTCACACGCAGAAGAGATAGGCAGAAATATGCCGACAACCATCGTTGTTTCATCTGAAGATGAAGAAAGTATGCTGTATCTTCAGGAAACCTTGCAGAACGATCGCTTCAGAATTTACAGAAACAGTGACCTTATAGGCTGCGAGCTCGGGGGAGCGTTAAAAAACCCCATAGCCCTCTGCTGTGGAATAGTAGAAGGAATGGGGCTCGGTGACAATACGCTTGCCGCGCTTATGACAAGAGGTCTTGCCGAAATAACCCGTCTTGGCGTTGCCATGGGCGGCAGAAGAGAAACGTTTGACGGTTTGTCAGGTGTCGGCGATCTGATAGTTACCTGTACTTCTCCTCATTCAAGAAATCATCGTGCAGGGCTTCTTATCGGTCAGGGTATACCTGCCGCAGAAGCTGTAAAGCAGGTCGGCACGGTAGAGGGTTATCAATGTGCAAAGATCGCATACGATATAGCACGCTCTTATAACGTACAGGTTCCTATCATAGAACAGCTCTGCGAGGTCTGCTATAACGGTCAGAATCCGCTTGAAGCTGTAACAAAGCTTATGGGCAGACCCAGTAAGTCGGAAGAGGAAGTGTTCTGATCTCAGACTACTTTGCGTGTTTCGTGGTCGCAATAAGCAAGTTTTTCAACATAACACGAATGTTTACTAGCGGCTTTTGCTTTTTTTGCAAGAGCCGTTTTGACTTTTTCGGCAATACATTGGAGCAGTGCCGCGCCGATAAGGCACAAGAACGGTGCTATGAGAAGATATACTGTTAAAAATTCCATTTTAAATTTCCTTTCTCTGTGGGTTTATTTATCTTGTGTACATATAATAACAAATTCTTTGTCCTAAAAAACGGACTGAGGCGGGTCACCGATGACAATTTTGTCAATGGCGACCCGCCGCATGAATTTTTGTCATAAATAACTTGTAAAATGCGGATAGATATGATACAATAAAAAGTAATGTGCGGTTTACCGCAAAAAAAAGACGAAGGGAAACAAAAAATGGAATTACAACAGATAATTATGCTGATAACAATTGCCGTTTATCTTATTATGATGGTAGTTGTCGGCGTGATATGTGCAAAGAAGACGGATAATGTAGGCGATTTTTATCTCGGAGGAAGAAAGCTCGGTCCGTTTGTTACGGCGATGAGTGCGGAGGCTTCGGATATGAGCGGCTGGCTTTTGATGGGTCTGCCCGGTGTTGCTTATGCGACCGGTATTGCCGATGCTACTTGGACAGGCATTGGACTTGCGATAGGCACATATCTTAACTGGCTTATCGTGTCAAAAAGAATAAGAAAGTATTCTCATGTGTGCAATTCGATAACCATACCCGATTTCTTCTCAAACAGATTCAGGGATAATAAAAAGATACTTACTCTTATTTCTGCACTTATAATAATAGTGTTCTTCATACCTTATACGGGTTCGGGCTTCTCAGCCTGCGGAAAGCTGTTCAACAGCCTTTTCGGAGCAGATTATCACATTGCTATGATAATAAGTGCAGTCGTAATCATCGCATATACTACCATAGGTGGATTTTTAGCCGCAAGTACTACTGACTTTATACAGAGCATCATTATGTCGGTTGCTCTTATTATAGTTGTTGTGTTCGGCATTTCTTCCGTTGGTGGCGTTGTTGAGGTAATGAATCACGCAAATTCTATGCCGGGTTATTTCTCTCTGACACATACATTTGATGTTCTCAAACAGCAGACGGGTGATTACGGACCGCTTACTATTGTTTCTACCCTTGCGTGGGGTCTGGGATATTTCGGTATGCCCCATGTTCTGCTGAGATTTATGGCTATAAATGACAGCAAGAAGCTTAAGATTTCAAGACGCGTTGCTACTGTATGGGTAGTAATTTCGCTTGCGGTTGCAATATTCATCGGTGTTGTAGGTCTTGCTATGACTAAGAATAATGTTATCGATCCACTTGCAGACCCCGAAACTATAATAGTTGTAATAGCAAATCTTCTTGCTAAGGCAGGACCTCTTGCGGCGATCGTCGGTGGTCTTATTATAGCGGGTATACTTGCTTCTACTATGTCAACGGCAGATTCACAGCTCCTGGCGGCATCTTCTGCAGTATCCGAAAATTTGTTCAATCAGGTATTCAAGATAAAGACAAGCGAAAAAACAGCAATGCTTATCGCAAGAATTACGGTCGTTGTGATAGCTATCATCGGTATTGTGATCGCATGGGATCCGAACAGCTCCGTATTCCAGATAGTTTCGTTCGCGTGGGCAGGTTTCGGCGCAGCTTTCGGTCCTGTTGTACTGACGGCTCTGTTCTGGAAGAGAACGACAAAATGGGGCGCATTTGCAGGTATATTTGCAGGCGGCGCTATGGTATTTATATGGAAGTTCCTCGTTCGTCCTCTCGGCGGATTATTCAATATATATGAGCTTCTCCCCGCATTTATTGTAGCGCTTATCGCTATAGTTGTCGTATCACTTATTGATAAGAAGCCATCGCAGGAAATCATCGATGAATTTGAGTCGGTCGATGCGGTTGAATAATATCATATAATATAATAACAGTCGTAGCTTTGTGATATAACCCCCCTTTTTATCGTAGTTTCGGATTTTTGCTTTTTCGAGTGCCTGCTCTAAGGAGATCGTATCTGATGTCGCGGCTGTTATTATTATAATAATTTCAGTCATAAAATCCGCCAACGGCGGATTTTGCTGTTTCTTGCACAGCTTGCTGACGAGGTTCTTTCCGACAAGTGGGATAACGGTGCAGAGCGCGAAAGACTGTTCGTCACCGCAGGATATGACTGCAATGCGGTTCAGAAAAGAGTCAATGAAAAGCCGTATAAGAAAACCGTTGATGAGATCGCAGTTGGCGTATGGGTAACGGAGCTGAACGCAAGGAAAGGTAGACGGAAGCCGGGTATGATTACTCGGAGGTGTAGCAAAGAGTTAATCAGCTTATTACATTAGAAATGTGCCGTGAGCATTTGGATTATTCCGAATGCCCACGGCTTTTCAATAAGTAATTTGTTTTAAAAACAGATGAACTGATAATTTCAACGCCACTTATTGATAAATTACTCTTGTAATTTATTAGAATTAGTGGTATGATATAATAAAAATTAACTGGATTTGTCTGCTATATATGATCGGTGGCTGTCATCAAAATTTGGTTTGGATTGAGAAGATACTGCTGCTGATTGCCGGTGTTGATTTTTCGGAAAATTCTCAAATGCTCATAGATTTAAAAGAAGAGTTTGAAGGAAAAAATGAAGCTCAATATCTGATTTTTGATATGGAGGTAAATATGTTATGGATAGCTTGGTAAAGAAGGCGTATATTTTCATCTCTATTATAATACTTTCGCTGGTTGTTTTAACAGGTTGTCCCCTAAGGATAAGCGCACGAGAAGAAGCAGAGGACATTGTTGCCACTGTAATCGAGTATATCAATAAAGGGGATTCTGAAGGACTAATCGCATTGTTCTGTGAAGAGGTTAAAGAAAACTATGAATTAACTGCTGATGTTGATATACTGTTTAATATGTTTGACGGCGAAATAACATCTTATGAAGTTTCTGCCGTAGCATCAGGCGAAAAATCAGAACTTTTCGGAGAAAGTTATTATTGCATAAGAGCAATTGTCGAAGCATACGTTGATGACAAGGAATACAGAATAGAAGTCAGCAAAACGATATACGACAATCAAGATCCGCAACGTGTTGGGATTACTACTGTTATGGCAATGGATGAAAATGTAAAGGAAATGTTCTTTGTCGGCGAAGTTAATGTATTTACTTACGGACGAAGATAAAATATACAGTATACGATACTATTCGTATTTAATAAATAAGGAAAAATTGAAGCTCAATATCTGATTTTTGATATGGAGGAAAATACGTTATGGATAGCTTGGTAAAAATAATGGGTTCTTTTTTTGCGTTAAGCTTAATTATGATTTTGTCATCTTGTATTGTAAATGAACATATTGATGAAGGCAACATTAAAGAAAATGCAGTCCGAATGATGGAATGTATTGTCAATAAAGATTCTGAAAAATTGTTCGATTTTTATAACAAAGATATGAAGGAAAATTATCAAGATAGCTCTTTGGACGAAATAAGACAGCTTTTTGAATATATCGATGGTGCAATTACTTCATATAGCTATGAAGGTAAAGGAGGAGGGGAAGAAGCTAAAAACAATGGTATAATTTACTATTACAGCTGCCATCCGGAATTTGATTTCACCACCGAAACCGGGCAAGAATATACGATTTCGTTTTCGTATAAGTATATATGGAATGAACATCCTGAGTATGAGGGGATCAATATGATCCAAATATGCAAAGACGGAGATTGGGGTGAAAAACTGATAATTGGCAGAAATCATTACAAAGAATAAAGACACTTATTGTGGAAAGTGTGGTGGTTGATTATCAAGAAATTGATATTGTTTCTTACGCTGAGTAGTGTTCTGTTATTTTGCTCGGGCTGTAAAATTGAACGAATAGATATTAACTCAGAAACAAAAAATCAATGCAAACAAATTTTAGATTACTTAAGCAGCAATGACTCTGAAGGCTTGAAAGATTTGTTTTGCAAAACTGTATCTTCAGAATCCGACTTTGACAATCAACTGTCTGAAGCATTGGAGCTTTTTGACGGTAGTGTCGTATCATACGATATTCGTTCAACCGGAGCAAATGAACGAATCGTAGACGGAAAGCAGTCAGAAATTCATATATCACCGCATATCTGTGATATTAAAACTGACAAAGATAAAACTTACTGTATAAAATACTATTCGTATTTAATAAATGTTGAAGAGCCTGATTTTCAGGGACTTTCTGAGTTATCTATCGAATGTGAAGACGGTCAGATATTTGTACTGGGAAATTATGAGACAGGTCACAATTTGTGAAACAACAGCACATTTTATGCAGTATTTAGCTGTTCTTGCGGCAAATAAGAATGTTCCAACAGTTCTAACTGATGTTGCCCAACGATATAAAAGCACGAAGCGGGCATGCCGTATTTCTACGACTTGTCACTGGTGCAGGTGACGGGACTTGAACCCACACGACTATGCGTCAGCTAGCACTTGAAGCTAGCGCTGTCTGCCCTCGGAACAAGTTCCGCTACCGTGAA
>DOQG01000007.1:66707-67034 GCA_003512525.1 Oscillospiraceae bacterium
CTTGAACCCACACGACTATGCGTCTGCTAGCACCTGAAGCTAGCACTTGTCTGCCCGCGGAACAAGTTCCGCTACCGTGAAATCTTCGATTTCACTCAATTCCGCCATTGTGAATTTACGGATATAAAAAAACAAGCCGTATTTCTACGACTTGTCACTGGTGCAGGTGACAGGACTTGAACCCACACGACTATGGGTCAGCTAGCACCTGAAGCTAGCGCTGTCTGCCCGCGGAACAAGTTCCGCTACCGTGAAAACTTCGATTTCACGCAATTCCGCCATTGTGGATTTACAGATATAAAAAAACAAGCCGTATTTCTACGACTT
>DOQG01000037.1:0-10431 GCA_003512525.1 Oscillospiraceae bacterium
GATATACTCACGAAATTATTAACAACTTGGGTGTACGGAAACTGTTTTTAGCGGTGTTGGCTGTAGATTTATTGCTCAGACTTTTTTTGCAATATGTTGCATTCTAATTTTAATGGAACTTGATAAGCTGAGGAAATGTGTCACAGCTCTTTTTATGTGCAAAATACCCCCGACAGGTTAGCCTGTCGGGGGTACTTGTTATTTGCCTGAGAATGTTATCTCATTTATCAGCGCCGAACCGTTTTTCTCTTTGAGAAGCCAGTAGAAATCCTTCGTCAGCTCAAATTCCTTATCAGGCACCGTAGTTTGCGGATAGGAAACTACCTTGTTTTCCCCTCCCTCAAAGTCAAACGCCTGAATTGCCGAATTTCCTGCCGATACCGTAAACAGTACGGAGTGTCCCTTGTCAAGTGCTATTGTCAGCAGTCCGCTTGCCGTTTCCGACCAGCCCTTTGTCTTGCACTTTACCATAACTGCCCCACCATATCCGGAGGTAACTTTTCCGTCTGTAGCACCCGAAATATCAATCGTTTCACCGAATATTCCGGTTCTTATGTCTAAGCTGCAGTCAACGATCGAAAGGTCATTGCTGTATATGCCGGTTGACGATTCTATGTTCGTTCCCGCAAGACCTGTTGTTATTATACTGCATCTGTCAAAGCGGATTGTTTCAGCGTGTACGCCGTAATATTCGGCTGCCGCAGTAAATGTCATATTGCTGAACTTAACACTGCTCACACTCTGTATAGCGTAGGTGTTTCCGGTTACTGTGAAATTCGAACTGTCGCCGCCGACAAATTCCATGCTCATCGGTGTTGCATCGGTGTAGTCGAGGTGTGACTGATATATTGCTAACAAGTTGGCAGTAGTTGCCGTGTTACGTTTAGAAAGCGTAACATTTCCGTTTACATTCACCTTAAGGCTGTTCGAGCTGACAAACATCAGATATGTGTCAGCTGAACCCTGTTCGTCACCTATACTTCCGCTGTTGCCAAAATCGTCGGGCTTTGCGCCGTTCATATCTCCTGCCGTAAGCGTAAGATTTTCAAACGTAATATCCGAAACGCTTTGCTTAATATACAGCATTATATTCTTTCCGACACCCGACAGCTTAAGACCGTTTCCGGTCACTGTCAGTATGCCTGTAGCGGTATCGTACTCAAAGCCGCTTGCCTTGTTGCTGATGAACGTCTTGCTTTCTGTATCTATAACGGAGCTTGCACTGCCGTCAGAAACGGTCAGATATCCGCTGAGATCCTTTTCGGCTGTGAATGCTACATTCTTTGACGGCATTGTGAATTTGCCGCTTGCAACTGTGACATCTTCTGTTGTCCAATCAAGATAGCCGTCTGATTTTTCCTTTACGGTGACCTCTGAACCGATCTTTGCCTTTTCTCTTGTGCTCTCAACACCGTCAAGCGAGTAGATTACATAAACGGGAGTGATAGTACCCGTCAGCGTCATATCGGACTTGATTTCTTTTCCGATGACTGAATATCCGTTTTCGCCAAGCCATCCGCCGAACAGACAGCCGTCTGTATCAGGAGATGCCTCAAGCATATCAGCCGTGAACACCGTTCCGTAGTCAAATTCGGCTGTTTTATAGCTTTCGTAAACCTTGTTTGTATCAAGATTTACAAGACGGTAGGTTATCGTCATCTTTTTCAGCTTGTATGTTGCTTTGATCTCGGTCTTTATAATACCGTCGTCATTACCGAACGTTGTCGGTACAGCTTTATCCCAGCCAGCAAACTCATAGCCCTCTGTGCCTGTCGGTACAGGAATATCCGACAGTGAGATTGCATCGCCGTATTTACCCGTTATCTCATAACGCACCGTACCGTCATCAAACTCACCGCTCATAGCATAGAACACCACGCTGTAGATTTTGTCGGTAGCTTTCCATACTGCCTTCAGCGTCATATCGCCCGTTACCCTGAACGATTCACCCGGCATCACGTCCGCTGTGCCGTTACCGTCAAGGTCAAATCCGACAAGCTCATAATCGTTGAACTTATCATCCTTTAAAGCACCTGCCGTTGCACGATACAGATAGCCGTACTTTACCTTTACCGTTTCGTTCTCCGTGCCGTTGTCATAGTCAAACGTTACATCGAACTCCTTCGGCGTTCTGTTCCACCTTACAATTATAGTCTTGTAGGTCTTGCCATCAATCGTTGTGTTTTCTTCGTTTATCGGCTCTTCTTTCAGCGTGTATGTGTAGTACTCGTCCTCGTAGCTTGTAAGCGCCGCAACTTCGGCATCATACTTTTTACAAAGCTCGTCATATTCGGGTCTGTAGCCGTCAAACTCGGACTTTACCTCGTGTGAAACCTCCGCACCGTTCTCGTTGTAAATATAAACGTCATAGTTTATATAACAGCGTCTGTCGTTGGTGTTCCACTTCATATAATAAGTGCCGGGGTGCTTCACAATATCGTTAGTACCGATCCTGTTTCCGTCTGCGTCCACAAAATACGACAGCAGATATTCGGTAGTGTATGTGTCCTCAGGTGCGAATGCGGAATATCCGTAAAATGCCGTTGCGAAACGGTAACCGTCCTGTACAACAGTCCTTATCCTGTCTGATTCTATTTCAGCGCCGTTTTCATCCGTATAGCTGAAGCCGCCGCCCTCGTTTGCGATAAGCGTTATATAGTGATACAGCTTCGCAGGAACTATCTCGAAGTACATATTGCCCTCGGGCATAATGCTTATATCGCCGTTGTACCTTACAGTTTCGCCTGCCGTATAACCGCCTACCGCAACATCGCTCTTTATAAGCAGATATGACGGCTCGTAGAACGAATCCTCGCTGTCCGGCTTCGGACTGTCGGGGATGCTGTTTATAAGCCGGTCAAGCTCCTGCGGTAAAGGCTTGCCGTAAATAACGTCAAACTTTCTTTCGGTATAATCCGCAAGTCTTACCGTTACCGTGTACAGCTTTTTCTTCATAACAGGCTTCAGCCTCATATCACCCTTTACGGTTATTTTTCCGTCAGGGGCGATATCAGCATTGCCGTCACCGTCAATATCCCAGCCGACAAGCTCTTTATCCTTACTGCTGTTCAGGTCATCGATGAATGTGTCCGGTACAGTGAACTCATCGCCGTAAGCAACATATCTTGCACCTGCATAGCCGCTTTCATTGTAAATATCGATTATGCATTTTCTCGACAGATAGTTAGCTTTCAGCATAATGCTGTAGGCAGTCGGATACTGCTTTTCGTATTCCGCTCTGAAAGAGAGCAGCTCTTCTTCGCTGCCGTAATTTACGGCAAGCGGTTTTGTAGTATCCAGCCCGTACACGCTGCCGGAATAACTGCTGTCATAGTAACGGTAGGTCAGAGAATCCTTCATATACATCTGATATCTCATACCGTCTGCTCTGTCGATACCGAAGTTTGCAAAGTGGGTGATACTGTTCACAGGCGCTTTATATCTGTCAAACATCTTTATGTCATCGAGATAGTCTGTTGCCCACAGCTCGCTTACCCATTTGTCAGTTCCTGAGTCAAAGTATTCCACCGAGTACAGCTTCTGCGCGGTGTGGGTATTAAGCGTTATGACCGTATCCTCACTAAGCCAGTAATAAGGCTTTATCTCGGTGTCAAACAGCGACGTGTCATAGATATAGCCGTTTGAATTACAGTAGTTTGCAACTGCAAGCGAGAAGCCGCTTACATATCCGCCCTTCTGTACTGTCACAGTGTCGACTGTTTCCGTCTTGCCGTCAGCCGATACCGCAAACTTGAGTGTTGCTGTCTTGTCCTTATCCTCAAGCGGGAAGTCTACGCCATTGCGATAATAGTATACATTTACGTCACCGATGTACTTTCTGCTTACATAAGTACCCTTATCCGCATCATAGTACAGCTTTTCTGTGTCTGACGTGAACAATAAATTCTGACCGCCCGTATAGTATACGCGC
The DNA here is from genome assembly GCA_003512525.1 of Oscillospiraceae bacterium. Taxonomy (GTDB): domain Bacteria; phylum Bacillota; class Clostridia; order Oscillospirales; family Ruminococcaceae; genus Ruminiclostridium_E. The sequence continues at coordinate 3,932 of DOQG01000037.1, forward strand.
AATATACAGCTGAGAAGACCGCTTGTGTATTTGCTCGGGGCATCGGGAGATACGGTAAGAGTTATCCTGCCGCTGTCGTTCTTAGTTACCTTGAAATACTTACTGTAGCAAGCTGCCTTGAACTCGTTGCTGTTCATCTGCCGTGTAACGACATCGCCTGTAGTTATATCAAGATATGTTCCCTGCGCGGGGATAAGTCCGTCTATCTCGTATACGTTCGTATCCGTTTCACGCAGTATTATATCCGTGTTGCCGTCAAGCGTCGGCTTATCCGCATAGATATATTTGTCGCCGACACCGAACAACGGGAATTTGAACTGCTTTGCAAGCTCTGCCTTTTTGTTAAACAGCTTGCTTTCGGCGAATACGGATATCTTTATATATATACCCATCTCAAAGTAAATTCCGCCTTGCAGATCGGAGTAATTCTCCTTTGGAGAAGCGTAATACTTATTCATACGCATATCCTGCGAATGGTAATGCAGATAGCCGTAAAGATCCGCATAAGCGCCTATTTCAAGAGCCGCGCCTACACTGCCGAGGTCATTAAGACCTAACAGCGAAACAGATACCTTACCCTCTATTCCCGCTTCTACTCCGAGATAACCGTATGCATACATATCAAATATGTAACGGTCGTCGCCGGCCATTATAAATCTGTAGACATTTATAGATGACGGATTTTTGATATTACCGCGTATTCCTATGCCCTTTGCCTGAAGTACGGACGCTTCCATACTTATACCTGCCGCAAACGACACATTTACGACAAAGTTCAGCTCCATCTTTACTGACAGTGGGAATATCGGCATAAACGTTGCGCTGAACAGATTTACCTCGCACAGTCTAATCGCTCCGCCCTTGCTGTCAAGCATCTCCTGTACGTCCTTTATGATATTACTGCTGTCCTTATCCTCGCCGTTTAAGATCGCTTCTATCTCAACAGAAACGTCCCTCTTGTTTTCTTCGCTGTTATTATTGTTGCCGTCCTCTTCTTCATCGGCTGAGCTTACAAGTATCTTGAAGGATACGTCTGTCTGTGACAGCGGCAGGAACTTTGCGTTGAAATCGCGCTTAGAGTTTACCGAGCCGCCTACTCCGATAATGAAATACTCGCTGATCGCAACCTCTGCATCGAGCTTGACCTTATTTTTGAGCGTCACCTCATAGCTGAACGTGATATTCAGCGCCGTCCAGTCCTGTTCGTTAGGGAAGCCGTTGATAAAACTGAAATTACTGTTCTTTGCCGTACCGACCTTAGCGCTGATGGTAAGTCCCTCCAGCAGCTCCTTGATATTCAGCTTTATCTGCTTGTCGTTCCAGTCAACACCGTCCATATAGGTGTTTGACATCAGCTCGAACGGTGCATTGCCGTCGCCGAGTTCTCTTACTGTCTTGCTGTCGTAAAGGGCTGCGGCAAGCATATATGTAAGCTGCTGTGTACCCTCGCCGTCATACAGCTTTGCAACAAGCTCCTCGGTATCGACCGACTCTGCAAGTACCTCGTTGTCAACGTACTTCTCGCTGAAATAAATGTCAAGCTCATCGTATATATCGTCAACGTCACTGCTTTCAACGAGTATCTTGTACTCATCTCCGACAAGCTCATATGATATAACGTTCATATAGCGCGACTTTTCACTGTCCTGCGCATTGTCTGAGAATATTACAGTGCCGTTTTCGATCCCGAGCGTTTCAAACTCGTCTTTGGATATACGGATATATTCGCTGTCTTCATCTTCCGTGATACGACCTGACGGAATTGTGATTATACCGTCCTTGAGCTTTACATTGTTTGTTTCTTCTCTGTAGATAAACAGCGTTATTGTCTTTATCCGGTCATCGGGCAGTATATCCGAATTTATACCGCTGAAACGTACATTGTTATCTATAAGGTTCAGTACATATGCACCGCCCGCTGTCCAGCCTTCCGACGGCTTTACAGTATATGTGCCGCTTGCGGTGTTTTCAACGTCAAACTGCGGCATATCGCCGTATTCGCATTCTATACTGATTATATCCTGTAGGTTTTCGCTTGTTATACCCGACTGTGAGACCAGTGAGAACGAAAAGTCCTCGGGAGCGTCAGAGATCGTTATCTCGTTATAATCAGGTGTTTCCGGCTTTATACCGTCCTCGTCATATCCTGCATAAAGCGTCATATCCTGCATAACAGGCTCGTCTTCGTAGAACTGCTCGGTGCACTCCTTGTCAAGATACCAGCCGTTATGTACAGCGCCTTCTTTTACTGTATCGGGCAGTCTGCCGACAGTTTCACCGACAGGCAGTGTAAGACTGTCGATCTCCTTGCCGCCCTGTGCGTCATATGTAACGGTTACGTTTCCGCCATACTCGCCTGCGGTCACTCTCGCCGTGAACGTCTTTTTCACTCCGCCTGCGGTAACGTCCTTTGTTACCGTTATATCCGCACTGCGCGAAATATCCGCTTTTATCTCATCTGCGGCAACGTCAAGCGGCAAAGCCGACGAAAGTAGCGATGCGCAAAGCACAAGCGCCATAAGATTTTTAGCCTTCTTCTTATTCAGAATAAGAAGCGCTACCGCACATACGACCGCAGTTATAAGCGGTATCACGGGATTTACGGTCACGCCTGTGTCGGGGCTTGCCGGCTTATCCGAATTTCCCGGCTCTTCGGGAACGGCAACGACAGCCGAAAATACATTATCATAGCTTAATGTACCGCCTGCTCTGAGTTCGTCTTCAGTGCCTTTAAGGCTTCCGCTTTTAAGCCGGTAGCCATCGGGAGCCGTCAGGCTGTAAGCTATATCACTCAGCTTGTTTTCCCCTGTGTTTTTTATTCTGAGCGTTACGGAAATATCTTCGCTTTCCGCATACTCCTCCTTGTCGGTGATAAGCTCTGCCGAAAGTGCCGAAGCTTCTGCGGCGTAAACCGCCAACGAAACTGTTGACAATATCAGCAGCAACGCAAAAAATACCGACAATATGGTTTTATATCGGTGCTTTTTCATAGATACCATATAAACTACCGTCCTTTCTCTGAGTGTTTGAAGTATCGAAAAGTATAACAGTCTGTCGCTGAACTGTATAATTTTCACAAAAGCGGTGTACGGGAGATAGCCACAAGGCAGACCGCAGAGATACCGCTCCCGATCCAAGCAACACTCGACACCCCATTTTAATATTTACAAGAGGTTTTCGACAGTCTGCTGAAGTATAGTTTTCTTATTCTATTTTATAATAAAAAAAGGCGGCTTTTCCAAATCTTGCAGAATTGTAAGAAAAAATACACGTTGCATCAGCACTCTTTTTAAATCGTTTCGCAACTGTTAAAATCATACAAAACAGTTTTATAATTTTGTCTATTTTGTGCATATTGTTAAAACAGCATTGACTTTTACAGTAAAAAATTGTATAATAGCGTTAGCATTACAGTTTGGGAGGATATCATATGAGCTTTTTTGATAAAGACGGCAACAGCCGCCATGATTGGAATATATTTCTGGATAACTTCCCCACTATAGGTGTATTTAAACTTCCGCACGACCTGAACGAAGCATACTATGACAAAAACGTTGCCGCAATGCTTCATATCAGCGGCGACAACATGAATAAAGAAAAGTTTTACGCTCTGCTTGACAGTCTGAACGAAAATCAGGTCGAGGGTCACAAGAATATATATATGTATACTGCCGGCGGAGAAACAAGCTACATAAAGATAAAGATAGTATATGATACAGACTATCTGCTCGGCTTTATACAGGACGTAACGCAGATAATGCAGGCGCGCAACCCGAAGGACGATATCAAAGAGTATGACACGCTTACGGGTATGTACACACGCGACTACTTCATACGCCGTGTACGCAGTATGATAAGTCAGATAAGCGGCACCGCTCAATGCTGTATGGCGGCTGTACATATCAACGGTATAGAACGTGTAGACAGCGAGCTTAATTATGATAAGACATCACTTTGCATTGCCACTGCGGCAAACGCACTTAAACGTTTTAATTCCGAAAATGTCATCATAGGTGTGAAAAGCTACAAAGACTTTTTAGTTTTCTTCCGCCAGATGGCAAAAAAAGAAATTAACGATATTATAAAGAAAATGTACGATGCAGTCAGCAGGTGCAGACTGACCGATGAATTTGGAAATACCATAGAAACCCGCAGTGAAGCATTCACTATAACTGTAGGCTACTGCTGGTATCCTACGCAGGCGGCTACTATCGATATGATGATAAACTATGCCGACTTTGCACTTTTCAGAGCCAAAGCGCTCGGAAGCATAAACAGGGAGTTTTCGGCAGAAGAATATGTTACGGAGTGCAACAGCTATTCCGACTCAAAGCTTCTGACGAGCCTTATTGACGACAACAATTTCAGTTACTGCTTCCAGCCGATAGTATCGACCGTTGACGGTTCTGTTTATGCCTATGAGGCGCTTATGCGTCCTAAGGGTTCGTCGCCGCTCGATATACTCCGCATTGCACGCGAGCACGGAAAGCTGTATGACATAGAGCGGCTTACTTTTGAGAATGTCCTTGATATAGTCAGCAAGAACCGTTCGCGTTTCGGAGAAAAAAAGATATTCATAAATTCTGTGCCGGACCATATGATAACAGAGTATGATTTTAACAGACTGTGCGAAAAGTACGGCGATATAATGCCTCAGCTGGTAATTGAATTTACAGAGCAGGCGGATCTTACAGATGAAAAGATAGCAAAACTGCGGCAGCTGTTCAAATCACACGGCTGTATGATCGCGATCGATGATTACGGAAGCGGTTATTCAAACACTGCGGCGGTTCTCAGTCTGCAGCCCGATGTATTGAAGATCGACCGCTCGCTTATTACAGATATCAATACAAACGTCAAAAAACAGCACTTCCTGACAGGAATTATCGATTTTGCAAGGCTGAATAACATTAAGGTCCTTGCCGAGGGCGTTGAAACATATGACGAGATGAGCGTTACTATACGCAGAGGTGCAGACTATATACAGGGCTTCTACACGGCAAGACCGCAGAAAGAAATCGTCCCCGATATATCGGATACTATTGCCGAGCAGATGAGAATGCTCAATATGCACCGTCCCAATATAAAGGTAGCTCGATATTATACCGTAAAGGACGGCAAAAACGAAAAATTAGATATTGAAAAAATGCTTTCCGAGCGTTACACAGGAGTTATAGTCGAAAGCGCTTCGGTTCATCTTACGGCTAACGGCTGTGATAATGCCACATTTGTGATAAAGACCGAAAACGGTTCAAAATGCAGGATCACACTTGATAATGTGAATATCAAGAGCGGTATGCGTCAGTGCATACAGATAGGCGAAAATTCCGATGCTACAATAGAGATCAAAGGTCAGAACACACTTAACTACGACGGTATACTTGTACCCGACACAGCAAAGCTTACAATAACCGGTGACGGAAGTCTTTATATTGACTCATACAGAAATGACGGCTGTTGTATAGGAAGCAGTTATAACGATACTTTCGGAGAAATAACGATAGATATGACCGGCAGTATTGAGATGCAGGCAAACGGAGATCACGGTATCTGTATCGGCGGCGGTGTGTCATCAAGCGAAATGCCGATAAAACTGCTGGGCGGCAGCATAAATATGTCATCGACCGGAAAAGACTGCATAGGCGTGGGCTCATATGATGGAAGCTGCGGCATCGAAACAGGCAACGCCATTATAGATATAAACTGTTCCGGCGACAACGCGGTAGCTCTCGGCTCACTGTGCGGATATGTGGATATAAGAATAAACGGCACAAAGCTCATACTGAGAGCGCTTGGCATACGTGCAGGTTGCGTGGGCGCGCTCTCTGCGCTTGACGGTGATAATCCATCAAGTATAGATATCCGTAATGCTTCATTCGATCTTCTTATGAAGGCAATGCGCGGTGCGGCTGTCGGCTGTCGCAAGACCGAATGCAACATAAATATAAATAGCTCCGACTTTAAAATTCATATCGAAGGCGAACAGGTTGCCGGTATAGGCAGCTCTGAGGGAAAAGGAGCTCTGTGCGCCGCAGGAAGTGATATACAGATCACTTCTATCTCAGGCACTTATTCGGTAGATGTAGGCTTTACAAACGGCAAGACTGCTCTTAATAACACAACGATAAATTCAGCTATGATAAACGACCCCGACTATCATGAGCCTGTACGCATGATACAATAATATTGACATTTAAGCGTCCCGCTGTAGGAACATTTTCTTACAGCGGGACGTTATTTTCGCACGCAAAAGCGCCGATAATGCGCAATTACATTTCGTGTTTTCGTTCCTAAATGTCAAATTTGTCACACTTTTAAGAAGATTTTGTGAAAATTAGCACTCCCCTATTGACAGTGCTAAAAAGTGTGCTATAATGTAGTTGTACAAAGAAAGAGAGAGGGTCTCCGGAAGGTACAAGGGCAACAAATGTTCGGCACTGCGTTTAAAGAACAGACCGCTTTGGAATGAATGGAGGAATGACTTATGTTACCCGCAATTT
>DOQG01000037.1:10661-10841 GCA_003512525.1 Oscillospiraceae bacterium
ATTTGACAATTTCTTCGATGATGATTTTTATATGCCGTCGGTATTCGGCGGTAAGAACGATCCGCTTTACGGCAAACACGCAAAGAACGTTATGAAAACAGATGTCCGCGAAACCGACAACAGCTATGAGCTTGATATCGATCTGCCGGGCTTCAGGAAAGAAGATGTATCGCTGAAGCT
>DOQG01000014.1 GCA_003512525.1 Oscillospiraceae bacterium
TAAGGGGAGAGGGGAAAGCGCCTTTGGAGCGCCTTCCTCTCTCCTCTTGGGTTGTCTCCCTCGTTCATAACAGCAACGTTATCGCACAGAATAGCGAACCCGAGAAGTGCTATCCGACGAATAGAACTATCGGTAGCCTGCTATCAATGTAATTATCAAAAATGATATAATAGAAGTGACCCATACAAAAAAGTGAGCCGTGCTCACTACAGCTTGTAGAAAAAGTCCATTTTTATAAAAATGGAGCAAATTCTCTATCCCTTTAAGAACGCTTTGTTGGCTTTGCGTCCTTGCAAAGCCTTTGGGCGTTCTATCTCGGCATCCTTGCCGAAACCCCAAACCCCTTCCCCGTGGTGAAGGTCTGTGTATGCTTGGTTGGCTCTGCGTCGTGCAGAGCCTTTGGGCATACACGCCCGGCATCCGTGCCGGGGCTATATTACTGGGGCTACCGCCCCTAGTCCCTGTCGGGGGCTTCGCCCCTGCGACCCCATATTTAAACAAGCAAGAGGTTTTTCGACAGTCTGAAGTGAGCCTAGCGCACTATTCTTTGCGCTTCGACTCACTTTTTTCCGGGTCACGTCACAACCCCCATTTTTGTATATAGGCAATAATTCCCATTACAGCACATTTCCGATAACTATCGGTAGCCTGCTATCGTATTAAAAACATAAAACATTTTCGTTAAGCCGAAAACAATACAGCACTTGACAACGTGGCATTTTATGTGCAAATGTTGATTATACAGCGGATTTGTGGTAAAATATATCTATAGCTTCGTCCTGACGAAAATCAGTCTGAGCAATACGAAAAGGGGGATCAATTTGCTTGAAAATAAACTCGGAATTGAAAGCTCTTCCGACCTTGCGCGTGAAGAAGAACGCATAAGCAAGAAAAAAGCCGCCGAGCTTTTTGAAAAAGGGATACTTGATGATCTTCCCGTCGGAACAACAGCCGCCCTCCGGGCGATACATAAGTATCTTTTTGAAGATATTTATGACTTTGCGGGAGAACTGCGCACGGTCAATATCGCAAAGGGAAGCTTTCGCTTTGCACCGGTCATGTACCTTAGTGCGGCACTTGAAAATATAGACAAAATGCCTCAGTCGGATTTTGATGAGATAGTCGAAAAGTATGTCGAAATGAATATAGCCCATCCATTCAGAGAGGGCAACGGCAGAAGCACACGGATCTGGCTTGACTGCATATTGAAGAAAAAGATCGGTAAGGTAGTTGATTGGAGACGGGTAGACAAAGAAGACTACCTGCTTGCTATGGAGCGCAGTCCGATAAAGGATATCGAAATTAAATTTCTTCTGAAAAATGCTCTTACAGATGACATCGACAGCCGCGAGGTCTATATGAAAGGTATCGACCACAGCTATTATTATGAGGGCTACACGACCTTCCGGACAGAAGACCTGTAAAACAAAAATATAAAGTCGTGACAGAATATGACCTGTCCTTGCTCTGCCGCACATACGTTAAACTTAATATCATTATCGGTGAGGCTCGCCCCACCGATTCAGACTATTGAAAAACCTCTATCGTTATCGAAAATGGGGTTGAGGGGCGTAGCCCCCAACGGGTCTAGGGGCGGTAGCCCCAGTAATATAGCCCCTTTCCGGGGAAAGGGGTTTGGGGATAGGGATAATAAATCAGAAGTTTATTTCAAAAACAGACTTTTTCTACAATCTGTTATCGGTGAGGCTCGCCCCGCCGATTTTTTGTTTATTTAAAAAACTCTTGACAAATACCCCAATGGGGTATATAATAAAAATACCCCGTGAGGGTATATTGAAATTCCGATCATAATTCAGAGGTAATACTATGAGTGAAAATAAAACAAGCGTAAAGAGCGTCTGTCCGTGTTGCAGGAAGCATACAGTCAGGGACGAAAAGCACAGAAAGGCTCTTCTGAACCGCCTTAAGCGCATTGAGGGTCAGGTGCGCGGCATTGAAGCTATGATTGAAAATGACGCATACTGTAACGATGTGCTTATACAGTCTGCCGCAGTCAACGCTGCAATGAACGCTTTTAATAAAGAGCTTCTCGCAAGCCATATACGCGGCTGTGTCGCAAGAGATATCAGAGAGGGTAAGGACGAGGTCATAGACGAGCTTGTCGCAACTCTGCAAAAGCTGATGAAGTAACGTAAAACGGACATAATATACAGATAAAACAAAAGAAAAGAGGGTCAAAATGGAACAATATGATGTCACAGGCATGAGCTGTGCCGCTTGCAGTGCAAGAGTAGAAAAGGCGGTGACAAAGGTAAAAGGCGTTACCTCGTGCTCTGTCAGTCTGTTGACAAATTCAATGGGAGTTGAGGGCACAGCACCGCCGCAGGATATAATTTCCGCAGTCGAAAAAGCGGGCTACGGCGCAAAGCTTAAAGGCACAGGCGCAAAGAAAGCGGATAATAGCGCCGATTCACTCCGTGATACAGAAACGCCTAAGCTCCGCAAAAGGCTTATAGCCTCCGTCATATTCCTTGTGATACTGATGTACTTCTCGATGGGACATATGATGTGGGGATTTCCGCTCCCGTCATGGTTTGACGGAAACCATGTGGCTATGGGACTTGTACAGTTGCTTCTCAGCGGCATCATAATGGTTATAAACAGCAAGTTCTTTGTAAACGGCTTCAAGGGCTTTATAAACCGTTCTCCGAATATGGATACGCTCGTTGCGCTAGGCTCGGGTGCGTCATTTGTTTGGAGCGTGTACGCCCTGTTTATGATGACGGATGCACAGCTTCACGGAAATACAGACGCTGTGATGATGTATATGGACGAGTTCTATTTCGAGTCGGCGGCTATGATCTTAACGCTTATCACAGTCGGTAAGATGCTTGAAGCGCGCTCAAAGGGCAAAACCACCGATGCGCTCAAAGGCCTTATGAAGCTTGCCCCCAAGACCGCAAACGTAATAAGAAACGGTGTAGAGCAGACTATCCCCGCAGAAGATGTTGTAAAGGACGATATCTTTGTAGTACGACCGGGTGAAAGCATACCTGTTGACGGCGTAGTGACAGACGGCGAAAGTGCAGTCAACGAGTCGGCTCTGACAGGCGAGAGCATTCCTGTTGATAAGACAGTCGGTGACAATGTTTCGGCGGCAACGATAAATCAGACAGGCTTCATCACCTGTAAGGCTTCAAGGGTCGGCGAAGATACGACACTGTCACAGATAATCAAAATGGTGAGCGATGCGGCGGCTACCAAAGCGCCTATCGCAAAGATAGCCGACAAGGTGTCGGGTATATTCGTACCTGCCGTTATCACAATTTCAATAATTACAATGATAGTATGGCTGCTCCTCGGTCAGGATTTTGCATACGCCCTTGCAAGAGGAATTTCTGTGCTGGTAATAAGCTGTCCGTGTGCACTCGGTCTTGCGACCCCCGTTGCGATCATGGTCGGAAACGGTGTCGGAGCAAAGAACGGCATTCTGTTCAAGACCGCCGTTTCGCTTGAACAGGCGGGCAAAACTCAGATAGTAGCCCTCGACAAGACAGGAACTATCACAAAGGGCGAACCCCAGGTAACGGATATTATCCCCGCAGACAACGTGACCGAAAGCGAGCTTTTAAGCCTTGCTGTATCGCTTGAAGCAAAGAGTGAGCACCCGCTTGCAAAGGCAATAAACGTATACGGCAGCGAGCACGGCATTAAGGCACAGAATGTTGAGAATTTCAAGGCGCTCAGCGGTAACGGACTTACCGCAGCGGTTTTAGGCGAAACCCTCTACGGCGGCAGTCTTAAGTTCATCGGCAGTAATGCCGAGCTTTCAGATACAATAACCGCCGAAGCAGAGCGCCTTTCAAACGAGGGCAAGACCCCGCTCCTGTTCAGTAGAAACGGTAAGGCGCTCGGTATGATCGCGGTAGCCGATACGATAAAGGAAGACAGCCCCGATGCTATACGTCAGCTCAGAAATATGGGCATAAAGGTCGTTATGCTGACAGGCGACAACGAGCGCACCGCAAGGGCTATCGGAGATAAAGCAGGCGTTGATGAGGTCATCGCAGGTGTTCTCCCCGACGGCAAGGAGGCTGTTATCCGTTCGCTTAAAGCTCAGGGTAAGGTCGCCATGGTAGGCGACGGCATAAACGATGCTCCCGCACTTACCGCCGCAGATACAGGTATCGCCATAGGCGCAGGAACAGACGTAGCGATAGATGCGGCAGATGTCGTATTGATGAAGAGCAGGCTCTCCGATGTACCCGCGGCAATAAGACTTTCCCGCGCGTCACTGCGTAACATTCACGAAAATCTGTTCTGGGCATTCATCTATAACATTATCGGCATACCTCTTGCCGCAGGTGTGTTCGTTTCCTTAGGACTTACACTTAATCCTATGTTCGGTGCGGCGGCGATGAGCTTGTCAAGCTTCTGCGTTGTTTCAAATGCTCTAAGACTTAATTTCTGTAAGATTTACAGCACAAAGTATGACAGAAAGGCGAAACCGATAGTGTACCAAAATGTACCGGTGGTACAAACCAAAAATCTCACAAATATTACCAGAACGATCAGGGTAAAAGGTATGATGTGTGAGAAGTGTGAGCATCATGTAAAGACAGCACTTGAAGCAATACCTCAGGTAATATCTGCCAAAGCGAGCCACACAGACGGTATCGCCATAGCAGAGCTATCGGGCGAAGTCCCCGACAAACAGCTTAAAAAAGCCGTTGAGAACTGCGGCTATAAAGTAATATCAATAAAGTAACGGAGGAATTTACAATGGTAAAGACAACACTTAAGATCGACGGAATGATGTGCGGAATGTGCGAATCGCACGTAAACGACGCTATCAGAGGCGCTTTTCAGGTAAAGAAGGTGACCTCCTCCCACTCCAAGGGCGAAACCGTGATAATCAGCGAAGAAGCGCTTCCCGAAGCCAAAATCAAGGAAGTCTTACAGCCCACCGGCTATGAGCTCAAAGGCATATCAAGCGAGCCTTACGAGAAGAAAGGACTTTTCGGAAGAAAGTAAGCCGAACCTGATGTTAACGTGCCGCCGGTAGGCAGTCATCCTACCGGCGGCACGACATTGCTTCTTATAGAAAGCCGTCAGAACCGCTTGCAGACTGCTTTTACGCGGAGCTTACAAAGCAAAATGCGCCCCCTGATTTACATTCAAATCAGGGGGCGCATTCGTCTGTCATATTACGCTATGTACTTATTCCGACTTGGTTGTTGAGGACTCGGGAGCGGGAGTTTCAGCCGCTGTCGTGACCTCCGCAGGGGTCGTTGCGGCAGAAGGTCTGATCCTCCTTCTTGTTGTGGTAGTAGCCTCGGTTTCGGTTATTGTCGGGATAGTCGCAATCTCGATTTTCTTTATTATCACCGAAACGGCGGGCTTTGACGCAATACCTTGTTCATCGTCTATTGTGTTTCCGGAAGAAACCTCAACAGCGCTTATCTTGTCAAGAAAATCAAGTCCCTCAATAGCTTGACCGAATATTGTGTAGTTTCCGTCGATGCTGAATACACCGCCGTTTGAGAGGTATTTTGCCCTTACATCATCGGGGGTCGCATTGAGCTTTGAAAGGTAGTCGGTGTATGTCTTTTTGTCCTCTTCCGTCAGTCTGTCCTTGTATTCGTTAAGGTCTGACGAGATATTCTCGGCGGTTTTTGCTATGTCGAAAGGTGTCTTGTTATTTATTATAAAGAACTGGCTGTTGATGCCGTCACTGCTTTCGGCATATCCGAGTGCTCCGTAATACGCTCTCATGCGGTCGTTAGTTTCACGCGGAATTGCGGTCTTATCGGCGGTAGTTCCGCCTGTGCCGTTTCCTCTGAGTGAGCCGCCCTGTACCATAAAGTCCTTGATAACTCTGTGGATAGTCTTGCCGTCATAATAACCGCTTTGAGCAAGCTTTACAAAGTTGTCAACGCCCTTAGGAGCGACCTCCGGGAAAAGCTTGAAGCGTATCTTGCCTGTTTCCTCGCCTATCTGTATTGTCATTTCGGCAAGTGTGTCGCCCGGACCTACAGTTATCTCTGCGGTGTTATCCTTTTTCTGTGAGCTACAGCCGCTTGCTGTTATTATAGCTGCTGCCAGCGTTACCGCCGCCGCAGCCTTGAATAAAGACTTAAACCTCATTTTATCGGTTCCTTTCACCGTTACGATTTGTTATCAGTTTGCCGATGTTTCCTCGGTTACACTGCTTGTCGTGCTGTTTGATTCGTTCTGGATTTTAGCAATTTCTTCGGCAGAAAGATACTTATCCGATGTCGGCTCTTCTATTGCGAACTTTCCATCCTTATAGGTATCGAGCGTTACTTTTACTATTTTCAGATCTTCAAGCGGCTTCATGTTTGACTTGTCCGAATCGGTCCAGAGTATCTTATCAAGCACGTCAAAGCCGTTTATCACCTGACCGAATACGGTGTAAGCACCTGCAAAACCGGGAACGCTTCCTCTTTTTTCAAATGCCGTTATAAGCTCTTCCGGTATTACCTGAGCACTTGTTTCCTGATTTGTATAGCCTCTGAGTTCCTTTTTGTTTTCTTCGGTTATCTCAAGAGCGCCTGTAAAGAAGAAACGGCTGTCTGAATAGCCCTGCTGTGTGCTGTATCCTAAAAGCGCACCCTTGAAAGGCCACAGGTTTACGGAGCATTCGTTTTCGATGTACTTGCCGTCATCGGTTATGCCTTCCGTACCTTCATCGTTTGAAGCGCCTGTTATTGCATAAATGCCCTTTTGCAAAGCGAAGAACGGCTTTCCGTCATAGAAGCCTTCCTCCGCACGCTTCTTAAAGTTTGCTACCGTATTAGGGGCAAACTCGGCATAGAGTACCGCTGTTATTGTACCGACATTGGTTTCTATTACTGCAACGTCCTGACCGTCTGCGGGCTTGTCAAGCTGAACAAGATTCATTTCTGTAAAATCATAGCTTCCGAGTGCGTTTGTGGTCTGACCGCCGAGCATAGAACAGCCTGAGAATGCTGTTATTGCTGTTATTCCTGCGAGGATCGCCGCTAATTTTCTTTTAATATTCAAATTTTTATTCCTTTCGATTGTAAACAGTTACGCCTTTTGCAAAAACACCGCCTTTTCGGGCGGAAATTTCTGCTTATTCTATTATAATTCACGCCGCGTAAAAAGTCAAGCGGACGTGGTTATTACAGTTTTATTATAAACCGTATATCGGTCGTTAATCTCCGAGTCTTAACATTTCGTCTATACAACGTTTCGCGCCGAGCCTTACGTCCTCGTCAAGCTCTATGACCTCGCCTGCTGTGCCGCATACACAATTGTAAACCGTTGCAAGGTTTGTAAGGTGCATATTGTGACATACGCAATCCTTTGATAATGGGTAGAACTTTTTGTCGGGTTCGTCAAAGCTTAAGTGTTCGACAATGCTGTTTTCAGTACCGATTATAAATTCCTTCGCATCGCTGTTTTTAGCGTAGTTCATTATGCCTGTTGTACTGCCTGCGTAATCGGCAAGAGCCGTTACGGCAGGAGCGCACTCAGGGTGAACGAGCAGTAGAGCGTCAGGGTGCTGAGCCTTTGCCTTTTCAACATCTTTGACCGTCATACGCAGATGGGTGGGACAGCCGCCGTTTACAAGCTTGAACGTCTTATCGGGGCACTGCTTGTGAACAAAGTCGCCGAGATTGCAGTCGGGTATGAAGAGTATCTTGTCACTGTCAAGCTTTTTGACTATCTTCACCGCACTTGATGAAGTAACGCATACATCGCACACTGTCTTAAGCTCTGAGGTCGTATTTATATAAGCTACTACCTTGTAGTCGGGATACATTTCCTTAAGCTGTGAGATGAGCTCCTTATCCATTTGTTCGGCCATAGGGCAACCCGCATTGCTGTCGGATAAAATTACTTTCTTTTGCGGAGATAGTATTTTGACCGTTTCTGCCATAAAGCGCACTCCGCACATAAGCACTGTGCTCTGCGGTGCTTTTGCCGCCATCCGGCTGAGTGCAAATGAATCGCCTACGAAATCGGCAACATCAAGTATATCCTGACGCTGATATGCGTGTGCCAGAATGCATATATCTTTTTCTTTCTTTATTTTCAGGATCTCGTCCTGCATTTCTCTTACTGTCATTGTTTGTCCCTTTCTCAAAAAGCGGATTTGTCATTCCGGTTTATATCTGAATACCGTAAATTATACCGACACCGCCCGAAACGGCAGTGCTCCGTCTTTTGCCAAAAGGCAAAAGGGTCAGAGGTCTGAAAATATTATACCTTTTTTTGCGGTCATCGTCAAGTAAAAAGCCACACTTTAGTGAGGAAGTGTGGCAGGGATCTGTAATTAAAGCTGTTTTATCGCAAGGATAGCGCTTTTGTAATTTGATTTCATTTCGTCAAGCATTTCGGGAGTCGTTTCGTCTGTTTTATTGCGAAGCGCCTCGGTTACCTTGTATGCGGATCTATACAGCTTTTCAAGTCCGAGGTTAAGACAAAGACCTTTCAGGGTATGAGCGGCACAAAAGGCAGCTTCATAATCTTTGCTGTCAAGTGCAGTGAAAATATCATTGTAGCTTGTATCTTCGGTGAACTTGCCGAGATATTTTGTTATCATCTTATCATTTGTAAGTCTTGAAAGCACATCGGCATAGTTTCCTCCGAGCGCCTTATAGCATTCTTCAAGTGTCATTTATACTCCTTTGAGGCGTTTTTATCCAAATACATCAGTTTATCCGCCTCGGCTAACGCTTTCTCTATCGGCTGTATGCCGTACACACCGCCGATAGCGGCAGCGCATTTAATATCCGGATAATCTTTGAGTTTTATTGCCGAGATGCTTTGCTTTATTTCATTGAGCTTCTGTCTGAATATAATTTCGGGGATATTGGTCATAAGAAGCACAAACTCATCACCGCCAAGACGTATAAGAATATCACTGCTTCTTATACAGTTTTTGATACAGTCGCAGACCGCTTTCAGCACACAATCACCTGCGGCATGACCGTAATGGTCGTTGATCGCTTTGAAATTATTAGCGTCAAGCATCGCAACTGCATCTATGTAACGCATTGACTTTGTCTGCTCTTCGTAATAAAGGCGGTTATAAACTCCGGTCAGCGCGTCATGGTACAGTTGTCGGTTGTAGTTTACTATGTTATCCATAAAGTCGGTCTTACCGTATGCGCCGAGTAATACGCCGTATTTATCCTTGTAGATCATTTCAAGTATGAACGGCTTGCCGCTTATTTCTACATATTTTGATATGATCTGATAGATGCTGTCATCGGCAAATTCAAGCTTGCTCATCTGACCGCGTTTTTCAAAAGCTTTGGCAGAAACGCAGTTTTTACAGCGCTGTTTCTTGCCCCAGATAGCATAGCATTTCTGTCCGCAGCAGACATCTATCATTTCCTCGTTTCCCTCTTTGCAGCCGGATCTCACGACCTCGTTATCGGTTATATCCACAAGCCTTACAACGTCAAATACATTTGTGAGCCTGCTTATAGTTTCTCTTATTTCTCCGTCTTCGTCTGTGCTGAGTCTGTATTCGGGGTGAACGACCGCAAGCTCACGGTCGTTGATATCAATTATTCTGCCGAGAACACCTGTATAACGCGGGTGCTCCTCGCTGCTCCACAGGGTTCGTAAGCATATCTTGTACCAACGGTTTTGACCGTTCAGGCAGAGCTTTGTCTTCATACTGACTATAGGAGCGGTCGGAGAAGCGTTATTTATGCTCTCATGCATTTCGTTTATCGTATTTTCGCCGATATAGCTTTGCCTTAGTCCTTTAGGGTGCATTGTCATTTCCTGAAGTCCGAGCTGTTCGGCACCTTGTGATGTGAGTCTCAACACGTCGAGCACTGCATCATATTCAAACTGTATCTCACCCGAGCCTGAAGAGAAGAAGTTCCAGCGTTCTCTTGCAGGAATAGGCAGATGATAATTGATATTAAGCTTTTCGGAAGAAACTTTGTTTTCGACCAGCTCCTCGGTAGCCCGCAAGAGAAGCTGGTCGTCCTGCGTATTGTCAGGCTTATCTTTAAGTTCGGTAAGCACCTGCTTTTCACATTCTTTAAGGCACTCAAGAAGCAAAGGGTTGAATGCTCCGCATTGACCGTCAAGTATCATTTCCATTGCTTTTTCATGAGGGTATGCTTTCTTGTAGCATCTGTTGCTGGTAAGCGCGTCATATACATCGGCAAGGGAGGTTACTTGTGCTGATATCGGTATCTCTTCGCCTTTAAGTCCGTCGGGATAACCTTTTCCGTCATATCTTTCATGATGCCAGCGACATATCTCGTATGCTTTGTCAAAAAGCGGATAGTTATGAGTGTTGTGAAGGTCAAGCAGCATTTCCGAGCCTATGATCGAGTGAGTTTTCATTATTTCAAATTCATCGGCAGTCAGTTTACCGGGCTTGTTCAGAATTTTATCATCAATGGATATTTTACCGATATCGTGTAGAGAAGAGGCGGTGCTTATCAGCAACATATCATTTTCCGTGAGGTGATATTTATCGGTTTTTTCTGTCAGCTTTTGCAAAAGGATAGATGTAAGCTGCCTTATATGATGAACGTGCATACCGCTTTCACCGTTTCTGAACTCAACTATGTGAGCCAGAACATTTATCATCATGCGGTTGTTTTTTTCGTTCTCATAAATCTGCTCTTCGAGTGCGCCGAGCAGTTTTTTCTGCTTACGATACAGCATAAGAGTATTTGAAACACGCTTATGGATAACAAAACTGTCGAACGGTCTGCGGATATAATCTGTAACGCCGAGTTCATAAGCCTTGCGTATGTAGCTTTGCGATGTTTCGGTGGATATCATTATTACAGGCGTGTCATCGGTCCAGTGATATCTTTTCATCACATCAAGTACGCCGAAACCGTCTACTACAGGCATTATTATATCAAGCAGTACAAGGTCAATATCGTATACATGCTCTTTAAGAATATTAAGTGCTTCCTCACCGTTTGCCGCTTCGATTATATCATAATCAGCGCTCAGCATATCGTTGAGCATTTCGCGGTTTATGGCGGAGTCGTCAACAACGAGTATCCGGGCACTGTTTTTCTTTGGTCTGCTCACAATATCACACCTCTTTTACACGGTTTGTCATTTTATAAGTATAAACCTTTTTGTGTTTTAAGTCAATAGAATGTGCTTTAATTATTGTAGGTCTTTCCTGATTATCTGCGGGTTCCGCTTTACCGAATGCTTGCAGGACAGAGAAAAACGCCCCATGACCGATAAAATCACGGGGCGCTTGCAGTATTACAGTATTTACTTCAGAAGAGCTGTTGCGTCATCCGCTATCTGCCCGGGTGTCAGATGAGCCTCACGCATAAGCTCGTTTACATCGTATCTGTCGTAGAATTTCTTGGCAAGACCGAAACACAGTGTTTTTACACTGCTGTTGCCATAGAATCGTGCGATCTTTTCACCGAAGCCGCCGTCAAGGATACCATCCTCGAGAGTGATCACAATATCGTGATTTTTCTTCAGGTTTTCGAGCGTTTCCTTATCGATCCCGGATATAAAATGAGGATTGATGACAGTGGGTGTTATACCTGCCTTTTCTTCGATCGCTTTTGCGGCTTTTTCACCGAGCTGATAGAAAGTGCCGAGCGCTATTACAGCTATTTTAGAGCCGTTCTTTGTGACCTCGTACTTGTTCAGATCCGACCAGTCGTTCTTTACTTCCTTACCGTCTGAAATCACCGGTCCGCCGGGTACGCGCACTGCAACGGGATGCTCCTTCTGCTCAATTGCCCAGTCGAGCATTGAAAGGTATTCTTCCTTTGTTGCGGGTGCAAGATATACAAGGTTCGGAATGTTTGACAGCATCGGGATATCATAAAGACCGAGGTGCGTAACATCGCTCATACCGTATACAGAGCCTGCAAACACGCTTATCGCAACGGGGCTGTTGTTTATGCAGATATCCTGCGATATCTGGTCGTAGGTACGCTGTATAAATGTGCTGTAAACGCCGTAGAAAGGCTTTCCGCCGCCTGCTGCGATACCTGATGCCATGGCGGCTGCATTTTCTTCTGCGATGCCGACATCGATAAATTGCCTGCCCGCCTCATCTCTTCTGCCTTTCCAGAAGCCGCTGACCGTAGGAGTACCGGAGGTCAGAACGCATACGCTTTCATCCTTCTTCATTTTTTCAAGAAGCATCTTAGCGGTAAGGTCGCCGTAATCCTCGCCGTCATAATTGTACTTTGCCTTGCCTGTTTCAACGTCAAACGGCATATGCCAGTGCCAGTCTTCCTTGTTTTTCTCGGCGAAGGACAGACCCTTTCCCTTTTCGGTCACTATATGCACAGCGACAGGGCGCGTACTGTCCTTGACCTGTCTGAATGCGGCAATAAGGCTGTCGATGTCATTGCCGTCCTTTACGAATACATAATCAAGCCCCATGGCAGTGAACAGGTTTGTATCGGCTTTGCCGTTGCTTTCACGCAGAGCCTTTAAATTCTTGTACATACCGCCGTGATTTTCAGCAATAGACATATCGTTATCGTTTATTATAACGATAAGATTTCCGTCAAATTCACCCGCATAGTCAAGCGCCTCAAGTGCTTCGCCGCCGCTGAGTGAGCCGTCGCCGATCACCGCAATGACATTTCCTGTTTCGTGCTTCAGGTCCCTTGCCTTTGCAAGACCGAGAGCAAGGCTTATTGAAGTTGATGTATGACCGATGGTAAAGAAGTCGTGTTCGCTTTCATAGGGATTTGAGTAGCCGGAGATATCGTCAAAATGCTCTTCGTAAAGAAATCCGTCCTTTCTTCCTGTAAGCATCTTGTGGCAATAAGTCTGGTGAGAAACGTCAAACACCATTTTATCTGTGGGTGAATTGAAAACATAGTGCAGTGCTATAGTAGCCTCTGCAAAACCGAGGTTAGGTCCGCAATGACCGCCGTGACGGCTGAGCTTGAATATAAGAGCGTCACGCATTTCCTGTGCAAGTTTTTTCATTTCTTCCGTGCTGAGTTTCTTAACGTCAGCAGGTGAGTTGATTTTTTCGAGATACATTTCTTTTCTCCTTTTCCCGATAATTGTAGATCGCCGAGCGCCCGTGACGGTGCGTATAGATGCGCAGAGCGCCGATATTTTCTTTGCTACGGGAGTATTGTATCATATGGAGTGAACTCCAAGTCAATAGTTTTTTTGAAAAAACTAATAAAATGTTGAAAATGGGAATTTATCATCGAAATTGTTACCAAATTGTAACCTTTTTCTAATTGATTTTTCAGTTGTTCAGTGATATACTTATTATATTTAAAAGCCAAAATGCAATAACACTTGAATGGATTGAACATCATGTTAAAAACTCCGGCTAAACCTTTAATCGAAGAAAAAAATGATATTTACAATGACGGATATAAACAAAAGCAAAAGATAAAAAGGCATAATCGGCTCAGATCTTTCGGCATTATGTTCTTGTCGGTTGTTATATCACTTTGTACGGGAATTTCTCTTTACTGCGGATATGCGCTTATAGAAGGCGGGCAACCGATCATAGCGGAAATATCATCGCCGCAGGTGACTGCAACACACTCCGCAGAAGAAAAAGAGCCGCTTTCACTGCCGCTCCCTGTTATAGTATCCGTTGATATATCCGACACTATCAATGATGATTTTACCCGTACCGTAAAATTTAAATGCAAAAATAACGATGACACTGAAAACGGACTGCGTTATTATATTTCCGATAAAGAACAGACAGATATCGTTGATACGGACAATTGGAGCACAACGTCTGACGGAGAAGCAGAAGCTGATCTTTCCGGGGGAGAGTATTACGTTTATGTCACAAATGACAGCGGTGAGCTTGCAAAGAGTGACAAGATAACGGTAAAAGTCGACGCGGTAACCTCGGTTGAAATAGGCAAGACCGATACATATATGAATGTCGGAATGAATTATTCGCTGTGCGCGCAGGTGGATACTGTAGGCAAACCCGGTGATAAAGAAAAGGCGGTCACATGGAAAAGCTCCGCGCCGCAAACAGTCAGCGTAAATGACGGAGTGATCTCCGCACTGAAAGCGGGCAAAGCGACTGTAACGGCAACTACTGCGAGCGGACTTTCGGACAGTGTGGAAATTACCGTTACAGACTTGCTCAGAGCACCTAAAATAACAGCTTATAAGCCGCTTTTACCGGCAGGACAGTACACCGAGGAGGAGGGCGCGCTGATCGATGCGGTGCTTGAAAGCCGCGTTAATACCGCAGGTTACGGCACGAGAGCCGGAGTAGTAGCGGCGGCAAGATTTATTCCGCTTGAATTTAATTACAAGATACCGTATTTTTATGAAAACGGCAGACTTGACCCACAGCCCGAAAGACCGTATTGTGACGGCGAGGGCAGATTTTATCACAAGGGTCTTTATCTTACTCACAGCAAGTTTGAGCTTCTTGACAAAAAGGGTATATTGTACGGACCTGCAACGTGGGGCGAACCGCTCACAAACTGGGAGAACGCATTCGGGCTTGTTCCCGGCGCAAAGTATGCAAACGGAATGACCTGTTCGGGATTTGTTTCGTGGTGTCTGTATAACGGCGGCGTACCGCTGGGTGATGTCGGCGCGGGGGATACGCCCGATTATGACTATGAATATTCCGATTTCGGAAAACGTGTATGGCTTGACGAGGATGTAATGCGAAGCGGAATATTGCAGGTCGGCGATCTTATAGGTTGCGACGGTCATATTGCGATAATAGCAGGCTTTGATGAGAACAATATCTACATAGCCGAGGCGCTCGGAAAAGGCATAGTTATGGAGGTTCGCGAGCGCTACCGCGAGGTATGGGAGTGCGGCGACTATACCTATGCGATGCTTATGGGTGATATCTATGCAGAGCATAACGGCGACGGCGATGTTACCGAGATGTGGGTTGACTATTCTGAGTAAAGCGAATATAAAACAACGGTGTCCGACATTTTACAGCCGGACACCGTTGTTTTGGGGAAATATATGAAAACGAAGATAGCAACATCTATAGGGCTTTGTTCACCCTGTACCTGTATTATATTAGCCTTTTTTAAACTGAATTTAAATTGAACGGGATTTTTCTTGCTTTACACGACTATATTTAATATTTTCTTCCCGATTGTCTATTGACACTGCCACCTCTTTATAGTATGATAAGCAAAGAATGTAAACGTTCACACGAAAGGAAAACATCTATGATAAATACGATTGATATAAGCGGAAAGTGGGAGCTTTTTATAAGCGAAAAAGAGCTTTCTTCAATACCGACAGATTACAGTGACAGTATAACTTTGCCCGATACGCTTTCAAATGCCGCAAAGGTGGCTGAGAACAAGAACAAGGACGAGGGATACCTCACAGACAAGTACACCTTTACAGGCTATGCGTGGTTCAGGCGTTCGCTTACGCTTGAGAACGATATGACAGGCTTTGTATCGGTGCTCACGCTGGAACGCACAAGA
This sequence comes from Oscillospiraceae bacterium, assembly GCA_003512525.1. Lineage (GTDB taxonomy): Bacteria > Bacillota > Clostridia > Oscillospirales > Ruminococcaceae > Ruminiclostridium_E. Next base: position 15,414 of record DOQG01000014.1, read on the forward strand.
GTCAGCACACTGTACATAGACGGTGCAGAGGTGGGTACTTGCGACAGTCTTTGCAGTACGCACCGCTATGACATTTCTTCATATATGACCGCAGGCACACACGAGATAGTTATCTGTGTTGCGAATGTCGGCTATAAGACAGGCGGCGGTCATATGACAAGCCCCGATACGCAGACAAACTGGCTCGGTATTGTCGGAAAGATGAATATTGCGATCTATCCTAAGAGCTATATTTCCGATGTAAGGGTTATCGCATCGGCTGACGGCGCTTTATCGGTAAGAGGCTGTGTTATCGGCGCAGATAACGCCGACATTATGGCAACCGTTACAGCGCCTGACGGAATACGCGTGTTAAAGGCAAGTATAATCGCTGACGGCGATACGTTTGAAGCAGAGTTCAAGCTTGAAAACGCTCAGCTCTGGGACGAGTTTGAACGCAATGTTTACCGCCTGACTTTGCAGTGCGGCGAGGATATCTACAACACTACATTCGGATTTGTCACATTTTCGCATATCGACAGAAAGCTGCTTGTAAACGGAAGCGAATCGTTCCTGCGAGGAAAGCATGACGGACTTATATTCCCGCTCACAGGTTACGCTCCGTGCGATGTGAATGAGTGGAAGGAGCGCCTGAAAATCGCTGTGAGCTATGGTATAAACCACTATCGCTTCCACACCTGCTGTCCTCCCGATGCCGCATTTACAGCCGCAGATGAGCTTGGCATATATATGGAGCCTGAGCTTCCTTTCTGGGGAACGATCGCCGCAAAGGGCGAGGAAGGCTACAATGAGGAGGAGCAGAACTACCTCATAAACGAGGGTATCCGCATAATAAGGGAGTTTTCACATCACCCTTCATTTGTTATGATGTCGCTTGGAAACGAGCTCTGGGGCAGTCGTGAAAGACTTGGAGATATCATTGATATTCTTCGCCGTGAAAATCATTCGATCTATTTCACGAGCGGTTCAAACAACTTCCAGTTCTGGCCTGCCGAAATTCCACAGGAGGACTTCTTCACAGGCGTAAGGCTTTCGCGTGACAGACTTTTCAGAGGGTCGTATGCTATGTGTGACGCACCTCTCGGACATATCCAGACCGACAAGCCTAATACCGTTCACGACTATGACGCAATAATCCGCGGTGAGAACGGCTCGGAGAACGAGGGCGGCGGTACGATACAGATACAGTACGGTACAGGCGTAAAGACCGTCAAGCTTAACGCCGCAGACGGAAGCTATATTCCGCACAAGCCCGTGATCTCACACGAGGTCGGACAGTATGATTACTTCCCCGACTTTGACGAGATGAAGATGTACACAGGCCCGCTCAAACCGCGTTATCTTGATATTTTCAGAGAAAGGCTTGAGGAAAAGGGACTTTATACACAGTGGAGAGATTTCTTTGAGGCAGTCGGCGCACATTGTACGCAGTGCTATAAGGACGAGATAGAAACGGCGTTGCGTTCTTCCGAACTCAGCGGCTTCCAGCTTCTCGACCTACAGGACTTCAACGGTCAGGGCGTATCGCTTGTCGGTGTGCTCAACGCCTTTATGCAGTCAAAGGGCTTTATAACGCCTGAGGACTGGCGCGGCTTCTGCGACAGCAATGTCCTGCTTGCAAGATTTGACAAATATGTTTACGGGGCAAAGGAAAAGCCGGTTATAGAAATTCTCCTTTCGTCCTATGGCAAGAATAAGATAAAGGGCGGAGCAGTGAAGTATTCGCTTATAAGTGATGAGCTTGATATAAGCGGCAGTGCAGAGTTCACAGCTTCCGATACGCGCCTTACTTCTGTCGGCACATTTACTCCCGATTTCAGCGGTATTACAAAGCCGCAGACAGCAGTTCTCACACTTACTCTCTGGGAGCTTCACAACAGCTATGTATTCCGGCTCTATCCCGACTGCAATGTTGAAATTACCGAAAACGGCATAAAGACGGCAGACGATGAGCTGATATTTGTTGGCAGTACAGAAAAGGCAAAAGAGCTTATCGCAAGCGGCAAAAAGGCTATGGTCATAACAGACGGCAGTAAAGCTATCGAAAACGCATACTGCGCCGATTTCTGGAACTATCATATGTTCCGTGTCATTTCGGAGAGTATGAACAAGCCTGTAGCGCCCGGAACGATGGGACTTCTTATCGATAAGGACAACAAGCTTTTAAATGATTTCCCGTCCGAAAAGTTCACAACTCCACAGTGGTACGAGGCGATAACGCACAGCAAGGCTGATATACTTGATGATGACCCTGAAATCACGCCCATAGTTCAGGTCGTTGACAACACTGAGCGTTGCCATCGTCTTGGTATGCTGTATAAGAAGAACGGCGTTCTTCATTGCAGTATAAGACTGTGGGAAGCGGCTGACTGCCCCGAAATAAAGCAGCTTGCAAAGAGCATTACGGAAAATTTCTGATATATTATAAAACCCGCCCTGTGTGTGCAGTACACGCAGGGCGGATTTATTATAGCGTCGACATATAAAAACCTCCGCGCCTGTTACAGTGCGGAGGTCGTTTTATTTACTTATTATCCTTATCGGGCTTGCCGTGAGTAAACGGTTTGTGAAATTCCAGTCCCGTGCTCGAAAGGTCATCGGTACGCTTAACGCTTCCGTCGTTTCTTACAAGCGAGGTCTTAGGATCAACCGTGCTCTTCTTGCCCTGAGATAAAGTACCGTGTTTCATATAAAGCCCTCCTTTAAGGGAGTAGTTTTAGCGAAATCGGATTATTATACACAACCCTGAGCCTTCATAGCTTCAGCAACCTTTAAGAAGCCTGCTATGTTAGCACCTGCCATGTAGTTGCCCTCTAAGCCGTATTCCTTAGCGGCTGTGTCGCACTGCTTGAAGATTTCCTTCATAATGTCGTGGAGCTTAGCGTCAACTTCTTCAAAAGTCCAGCTGTAACGCATTGAGTTCTGGCTCATTTCAAGACCTGATGTAGCAACACCGCCGGCATTTGCAGCCTTTGCAGGACCGTAAAGAAGACCGTTTGAAAGGTAAACTTCGATAGCATCGGGAGTAGAGGGCATATTAGCACCTTCTGCAACTGCGAAGCAACCGTTGTTTACAAGAGCCTGAGCTGACTCACCGTTGATTTCGTTCTGTGTAGCGCAGGGGAGTGCAATATCGCACTTGATTGTCCAGATGCCTGAGCAACCCTCTGTGTATGTAACGTTCTTGTGTGATGTTCTGTTGAGGTATTCCTTGATACGCTTTCTCTCAACTTCCTTGATCTGCTTTACAACGTCAAGCTCGATACCGTCGGGATCGTGGATGTAGCCGTTAGAGTCAGAAAGTGCAACTACCTTAGCGCCGTACTGTGTAGCCTTTTCTGTAGCGTAGATAGCAACGTTACCTGAACCTGAGATAACAACTGTCTTGCCGTCGAAGCTCTTGCCGTTAGCCTTGAGCATTTCGTTTGTGAAGTAGCAAAGACCGTAGCCTGTAGCTTCTGTTCTTGCAAGTGAACCGCCGAATGTTAAGCCCTTACCTGTGAGAACGCCTGAGAATTCGTTTCTCAGTCTCTTGTACTGACCGAACATATAACCGATCTCACGTCCGCCTGTACCGATGTCGCCTGCGGGAACGTCGCAGTCAGGACCGATGTGTCTGTAGAGCTCTGTCATGAAGCTCTGGCAGAAACGCATGATCTCTCCGTCGCTCTTGCCCTTGGGGTCAAAGTCTGAACCGCCCTTGCCGCCGCCCATAGGCAGTGTTGTAAGGCTGTTCTTGAAGATCTGCTCAAAGCCGAGGAACTTGATGATACCGAGATATACGGAGGGGTGAAGTCTGATACCGCCCTTGTAAGGTCCGATAGCTGAGTTGAACTGAATTCTGAAGCCTCTGTTGACCTGTGTCTTGCCGTTGTCGTCTACCCAGGGTACACGGAACATGATCTGTCTTTCAGGCTCTACTATTCTTTCAAATACGCCTGCATCAACGAGATCCTGTCTCTTTTCAACTACGGGCTGAAGGCTCTCGAAAACTTCTGTTACTGCCTGAATGAACTCGGGCTCGCCTGCATTTCTTTTCTTAACTGTTTCGAGCAGGTCGATAAGATACTGATTTTTTAACGCCATTGTTAAATCCTCCTGATATTTTCGGCTCAAGTACGAAATACCGCAATTTTACGGATATGCTCGGTTTTTCTGCTTTTTTCAGAAAGTAATTTGTGAGAAAACCGACTCTATCGGTAAGTTTTAGTATATTCTTTGCGACCAAAGCCGTATGTGTTTTTTTTAACTGCAAGAAAAAGTATATCACATATACGCAAAATTTGCAATAGTTTTTTAAAAATTTTCATAAAAAAGTTTAAAAAACTCAAAAAAGCACAAATTTGACCTGTTTCACCGCATATTTACGCAAGTTTTGATTTAGGTTATTGCAAAATCTCGGAATTTTTTGCAATTAGCTTGCAAAAATATCGGTTTTATAGTAAAATAATATTCATACCTCATTTATGAAAGCGAATACCGGAGCACTGTCCGGTCGAGAATAAAACGGTTTATACCTTATTTATAAGAAAAGAGGGGTTTGAATGGAGAAAACGGCACTCAAAACTATAGCAGACAACAGAAAAGCGCGTCATGATTATTTTGTACTTGAAAGCTATGAAGCGGGTATAGAGCTTACAGGCACTGAAGTAAAGTCGATACGGGAAGGCGGGCTTAATCTGAAAGACAGCTGGATCTCGATAGATGACGGCGAGGCGTATATAAAGCAAATGCATATATCACCCTATGAAAAAGGAAACATCTTTAATAAGGACCCGCTGAGAACAAGAAAGCTTCTTATGCATAAGCGCGAGATAATGAAACTGCTCGGACAGGTAAAGCAGGACGGTCTGACGCTTATCCCGATTTCCGTTTATTTTAAAGGAAGCAGGGTAAAGGTTCAGGTCGGACTTTGCAAAGGTAAAAAGCTTCATGATAAGCGCGATGCTATGGCACAGCGGGACGCAAAGCGTACGATCGACCGCGAGCTTAAAATGCGCAACAGATAATCCTAAAACGGTTTGCTGCCTTTTTGAAATTTTTTTAGAAAAATTTCAAAAAGCACTTGACAAACCGGTTTTATTCTGCTATAATAGATTATGCTGATTTGCGGGGATGCTGGAAT
>DOQG01000034.1:0-3361 GCA_003512525.1 Oscillospiraceae bacterium
GGGGTGCTGGTGATAAGACACACAAACGATTGCTTTTGAAAAGCCGCCGTAAGCGGGACGCTGGCGCTCTGTTCGACCCGGGGGACTGTACAGATATCTTGGGATAGTGCGTTTTTTGGAAGTTTCGGTGATAATGCAGTTGCGTTGATACACTCACGAAATTATTAACACTTTGTCGGTACGGAAATTGCTTTCAGCGGTGTTGGCTGAATATTTATTGTTTTGACATTTTTATAATATACGGCATTGCAATTATAACGGAATTTAATAAGCTGAGGAATTGTGTAACAGCCCCGGAATATTCGTTTTATCGGTTGCTGTTATCTGAGCTCGTGCTCTCGCCATCGGACGAATTATCCGTATTGTTTTCGGATTTATCGCCGGAACTGCCGTCAACTTCAGGCTTTTCTACCGCCGCGACATCATTCATATGCGTTATTGTCATAAGGTAGTCGACCTTGCCCTGCGCGCCGTCCTTTGTAGCATAACCTATCTGCTCCATTGAGGTGCAATATCCGTCCCTATCAAGGTTGTACACAACGCTGAAGCTGTCCAGGTCGCCGACCAGTCCGAGCTGAGCAGACATTGAGTCGTTCAGCTTTGATACATCGTACTGCATTGTGACGGTTTTGCCGTCGGCTGTTTCTTTGACTTCCGAGCCTGTAACACAGTCAGGCTTTATAAATATCATTCCCTCATCAGTCATTGACATTTTATTCGTACGATTGTAGCTGACATAGTTCTGATCTCCGCTTACAAGCGTATGCCATTCACCGTCGGAATAGTAATTATATTCCGAGCCGTTATGATACTCATAATATTTTGTATTGCCGTCAGTTCCGAAATAGCTGTATGAAAGCGTATCATTCTGATCATAGCAGAATGTCAGCTCCTGTGTGACTGTACCTGTCCCCTTATCGGTAACGGTTAGCTCAGCGGAATAAAGCGAAGCGTAAAGCTTTCTGGCATTTTCCACATCACTGTAGCCGTTTATATGCGAATAATCCGCACTGCAAGCCGTTATGGAGGTTACAGCTGTCATCGCGGCGATAACGGCGGCAATGATTTTTCTTGTTTTTTTCAATAGTATGCTCCTTTGTGATTTTAACAATTTGCAACGTGAAATAAAAATACAGCGGGTGACCTGCATATAGCAAAATCCCCGCTGTTTTTTATAAATGTAAATTCTATCGTCTACACTTTTCTACACGTCTACACATCGGGATCAACCCGACTACACTACTTGACCGGGAGTGTAAATTATTCGGCAAAGCCGCTTTCAACGAGCTTAACAAGACCGTCAACCGCGAGCTGTTCGTCAGATCCGTCAGCAATTATTCTGATCGTTGTACCGCCGACAATACCGAGTGAAAGGATACCGAGAAGGCTCTTTGCGTTTACTCTTCTTTCTTCCTTTTCAACCCAGATAGATGACTTGTACTCATTAGCCTTCTGGATGAAGAATGTTGCGGGTCTTGCGTGTAAACCTACCTGATTCTTAACGCTTACTTCTTTAACAAACATGATTGGTTACCTCCGTAAAATCGTATTATCTTTCCGTCGAGCCGTCCGCATTGAGATGATATGCGTTATTTCTGCTCTGTACCTATAGTATATCCAAATGTTCTTTGTTCGTCAACAAAGTTTTTTCAATTTGTCAATTTTTCTGCGATTATTTTTCATATTTGTTCAATAGTCCTCAATCACCGCAGCGCAATTTGTGTGTTATGCACAAAAAACTTTCAACAAAGTATTCAACATACACATTAGTTTTCAACCGTTTTGCTTATTTCGGCTGTTTCACCCTTTGAAATGCTTTCTCTTACAAAAATGGCTGTCGCTGAAAACGGGGCTTCTTCAACTGTCTGTTCGCAGACCATTGTTATCGGCGGGCTGCCGTAATTGCCTGCTTTTAAGCCGAAATCACAGCCTGCACTTGAAATCCTCATACGAAAACTCTCTGATTTTACGCATACCGAGCGTGGTGTTATAATATATTGACGGCAAAGCCATACCGTTGAACGTATTGTTCTTTACCATCGAGTATATGGACATATCGCATAGCACAAGGCGGTCGCCGGGCCCCAGCGGCTTGTCGAAAGAATAATCGCCGATCACATCGCCTGCAAGACAGGTGTTTCCGCCAAGGCGCACGGTGACAGCCTTTTCACCCTTTTCGCCTGCGATATTTCCGTTTGGCTGAATGATAGCGGGGCGGTACGGCATTTCAAGTACATCAGGCATATGGCAGGCGGCAGACGCGTCAAGTATGGCTATGTCGTCCTCGCCGTTAATTCTGCCGTCTATAACGTCAAGCACCGTTGTTACAAGGAAGCCTGCGTTAAGCGCAACCGCTTCTCCCGGTTCAAGATAGACCTCAAGACCATATTCGTTTTTGAAATGGTTGATCACCTCAACAAGGGTGTCAATATCATAATCGTCCCTTGTTATATGGTGTCCGCCGCCGAAATTTATAACGCTCATACGATCAAGATACTTACCGAACTGAACCTCGACCTCCTTTGCGGTACGCTTTAGATCATCGCTGTTCTGCTCGCAAAGCGTGTGAAAATGCAATCCGTCAATTTCATTGAGTATTTCCTCTCCGTAGCGCTTTATGTCCTCTTCAAACGAAGCAAGCGTCTGACCGAGCCTTGATCCCGGAGCGCACGGGTCATATATCTCGTGCCCCTCCTGAGTCGAAAACCTCGGATTTACACGGATAAGGCAGTGCTTATCCTTCACTGCGTCACGGTGCATGGCAAACTGACGGATAGAGTTGAATACAAAATGTCCGGCGTACTTTGTAAGCTCGTTTATTTCCTTGTCTGTATAGGCAGGAGAAAAAACGTGTGTTTCGTTGCCGAAATATTCATAGCCGAGCCTTGCCTCATACAGTCCGCTTGCAGTAGTACCACTGAGATATCCGCTTATAAGAGGATAGGTGCTGTACATCGAAAACGCCTTCTGCGCAAGCAGTATCTTACAGCCAGTCATATCCCGAACGCTTTTCAGTATCTCACAGTTGCGTTTAAGATAGCATTCTTCTGTAACATAGCAAGGGGTATCTGTCTTATTTATATCAAAAGTAGGTGTGTTCATATATTGCTCCAGTCTATTTCGTCATCGGCGAGATAATCATCAACGTCAAAGCGGCGTTTTTTGAAGTAGTAATGCTTGTCCTCTATTGACCGTCTGACGTCCAAGGTTTCCCTCGGTGTTATTTTAGCATAATACGGCGGAAAAAGCAACTCAAACGAACTTGACAACACACAAAAATATGGTATAACAACCTCAGCCTGAAATCGTCAGAAGACGATTTCGCCGCATAATATGTGGCTTTGCTACGCAATGGCTGAGA
>DOQG01000034.1:3707-4041 GCA_003512525.1 Oscillospiraceae bacterium
CAGCTTCACCTCCTTTCAAAGCGCAATGCACTTTCGGGAGATGAATTGACCGCCTGACGTCCAAGGTTTCCCTCGTGAATATTTTAGCACAATATAGCAGAAAAAGCAACTTGATTGAACTTGACAACAGCTGAAAATATGTTATAACAACCTCGGACTAAAAATCGTCTGTAGCCGATTTTACCGCATGAAAATGCGGCGTTGCTCACGCAACAGTCCGAGAACGTTTTTGCTTACGCAATAACAACCTCAGCCTGAAATCGTCAGAAGACGATTTCGCCACATAATATGCGGCTTTGCTACGCAATGGCTGAGAACGTTGAAACACGATTTT
>DOQG01000063.1:0-4720 GCA_003512525.1 Oscillospiraceae bacterium
CAAACAGAGCGTTCATAAGCCAAGTGAGGTGCGGGGCGGGGGATAGTGCGGATTTGGCGGTGTTTGTGGAAATGGAGATAATCGGGGCGGCGATCCCTCAGTCTTGCGGCAGATAAGGTATGTATTATTTGAGTGTTGCGAGTGTCGCGAAGAATGGAAGCATTTGATAAATGTCAATCTTGCCGCAAGCCAGCTCCCTTTGGCAAGGGAGCCAAGAATTAGCGCTTGGCTGAGCGTGTTGTTTCTTTTTTGAATGATATTGAGGTTTATAGAGGTTTGGGGTTAAGTGCAAATTGCGAAACAGAAGTATCACACTTTGCAGAATGCGCAAGGACATAGTTTACAGAATGTGCAAGGACATAGTTTACAGAATGTGCAAGGACATAGTTTACGGAATGTGCAAGGACATAGTTTACATATTTTAAATAAAATATAGGCAAAAATTCAAAAGGAGTTAAAGTTTATGCCTTTGATGATGGTCGGAATGGAGATGTTGGCAGTGATGGCAGGAAAGAAGATGATCGTGGCGGCGGGCGCGGCGGTGTAAAGGAGCGTCGGGGAGATTGTGAATGCGAAAATCGGTGCTATGATGCGGTTTTGGCGGTATATTGCGGTGGGGTTGGCGGGGGCGCGGAAATAACTTTTTCAAAAACAAAAAATTTTTTCAAAAACCCCTTGATTTTTGCAAATTTATATGTTAGAATAAACGACAGGTAAACGATTACACGGCGTTTCGGACAGCGGCTCGGCGGGTGCACGGTTTGTGCGGGCAGGGCGGACGGCTATCGGAAATGCGGCGGGCGTATTACCTTTGGTTTAATCGGGGAGATCCCGTATGAAAAGTAAATTTTGGCGGAGTGTGACCGCCGTTTTATGAAAGGAAAGGTATAATCTATGAAGTATTCAGACGGTTTCTGGATGAACAAGTCGGGCTACGACGTAAACTATGCAACTCAGATCTATGAGGTAAAGGCTACCGACAACTCGATAACGGTATATGCCACTAACCAGTGGATAGGCAACAGAGGTATGACTCTCGGCGGTCCTGTTCTCGAGATCACATTTACATCTACACTTGCTGATTCTATCAAGGTAACGATCGAGCATTACAAGGGAGCTGTAAAGAAGGGTCCTGATTTCACATTATATGAGGACACAAACTTCAAGCCTGTTATCAACGAAAAGGACGAGTACTGGGAGCTTGTTTCAAACAAGACCTCTGTAAGAATAGGCAAGGCAGGCGGCGCGTGGGATATCAAGTACTTCTATGACGGTAAGCTCCTTACCAAGGAAGGCTGGAGAACAACTTCTTATATTGAAGAACAGCCCTGGCTCACAGACTACCGCATGGAAGGCACAAAGGCAGAGCGTTTCTACGCACACGCTTCGACAGATGAGCCTGCAAGAATAAGAGAGATGCTCAATATCTCTGTCGGCGAGAATATCTACGGATTCGGCGAGAAGTTCTCTACATTCGTAAAGAACGGTCAGACAGTAGAGGTATGGAACAATGACGGCGGTACTTGCTCGGAGCAGACATACAAGTCAATTCCTTTCTACGTTTCATCAAGAAACTACGGTGTATTTGTAAATCACCCCGAGAATGTTACATTTGAAGTAGCGAGCGAAACGGTTTCAAAGGTCGCTTTCTCAGTTCAGGGCGAGAGAATGGAATACTTCGTAATGGGCGGTAAGACGATCGCAGACGTACTTGGCGTTTACACAACGCTGACAGGCAAGCCTGCGCTTCCTCCCGCATATACATTCGGTCTGTGGCTGACAACATCATTCACGACAAACTATGACGAGGAAACAGTTTCGTTCTTCATCGATGAAATGGCAAGACGTGATATTCCTCTGGAGGTATTCCACTTCGACTGCTTCTGGATGAAGGAGTTCAACTGGTGCGACTTCACATGGGACAAGAGAATGTTCCCCGATCCCAAGGCTATGCTTACACGTCTTAAGGAAAAGAAGATCGAGATCTGCGTATGGATCAACCCCTATATCGCTCAGCAGTCATCCTTATTTGACGAGGGCGTAAAGAACGGCTACTTCATCAAGAAGACAGACGGCGGCGTGTTCCAGTGCGATATGTGGCAGCCCGGTATGGCTATCGTTGACTTTACAAACCCTGAGGCTTGCAAGTGGTACAAGTCAAAGCTGAGAGTTCTGTGCGAGATGGGCGTTGATGCGTTCAAGACGGACTTCGGCGAGAGAATCCCCACAGCAGGAGTTGTTTACAGCGACGGTTCCGATCCTTACAGAATGCACAACTACTACACATACCTCTACAACAAGTGTGTATTTGAGGTACTTGAAGAATATTACGGCAAGGACAAGGCTTGTCTGTTCGCACGTTCTGCAACAGTCGGCGGTCAGCAGTTCCCTGTACACTGGGGCGGCGACTGCTTCAGTCAGTATGAGTCAATGGCTGAAACGCTCCGCGGCGGTCTTTCACTCTGCTTATCAGGCTTCGGTTACTTCAGCCACGATATCTCGGGCTTTGAAGCTACCGGTTCTCCCGACTTATACAAGAGATGGTCTGCATTCGGCCTTATGTCTTCACACTCAAGACTTCACGGCAACAGCTCATACAGAGTACCGTGGAACTTCGATGAAGAGGCTTGCGATGTTCTCCGCCACTTCACAAAGCTCAAGGGTCGCCTGATGCCTTATCTGTTCGCTAACGCAGTAAAGGCTCACGAAAAGGGCGTTCCCATGATGAGAGCTATGGTTATGGAATACAGCGACGATCCCGCCTGCTTACCTCTTGACAGACAGTATATGTTCGGTGATAACCTGCTTATCGCGCCCGTATTCAACGAGAAGGGTACTGCTCAGTTCTATCTGCCTCGCGGCAAGTGGACCGATATCCAGACAGGCGAGGTACTCGAGGGCGGCAACTGGTACGACAAGAAGTACGATTACTTCTCAATGGGTATGTATGCTAAGCCCAACAGCATCATTGCTTACGGTAACTTTGAGCGTAACTTCGCATATGACTATGTAGAGGGTGCAAAGCTCGTTATCTATCAGCTTGAGGACGGCAAGAACACTCAGTGCAAGATCTATGATAAGGACGCTAAGCTTGAGCTTACTGTTATGGCTGAGAGAAACGGCGATACGATCACTGTTACACATACAGCTACAGACAAGAACTTCACTGTTGAAAGCGCTGAAGGCTTAAAGGTTGTTATAAACAAGTAAATATATAACGATGCCTCCGTGTCAATGAGATGCGGAGGCGTTTTTTTATCGTTCACAACTGCGGCTTGACAGCATATGCAAAGAGTTCTATAATAGTTATGTAATGCTGACAGCGGCGGATAATTTATCTTTTTCGGTTAATACTATCCGTTAAAGCTGTTTTTACGGAGGTCAGATAATATGGATATAAAAATGCTCGGCGAATATGCAAAGCTTATGGTGAAAGTCGGAGCGAACGTTCAGAAAGGGCAGAAGGTACGACTTTACGCCGAGGTCGATCAGCACGAGCTGGCTGCGCTTGTAGCAAGGGAGTGCTACAATGCGGGAGCAAGCTATGTTGAGATGTTCTGGAGCTGTGGAGCTATCGACAGATTGCACTATGAGAATGCAAGCGTTGAAACGCTCGGCACGGTGCTCCCGTGGGAAGAGGAAAGGCAGAAACAGATGGTAAAGGATCTGCCGGCAAGGATTTTCATTGAGTCGGCAGACCCCGATGAACTCAGCGGCATACCTGCCGATGTAATTTCAACAGTCGGACAGATGCGCTCAAAGGTTCTGAAAAAGTACCGTGATGAGATAGACGGAAAGCACCAGTGGCTTATCGTTGCCGCCGCTTCTCCGAAATGGGCCAAGAAGGTGTTTCCCGATGATGACACAGAAACTGCTGTTGAAAAGCTATGGAAAGCTATTTTCTCATGCGTCTATCTTGACGGCGAAAACGATTGGCAGAGGGTATGGAAGAAGCATACCGACACTATGAAAGAAAAGGCGGACTGGCTGAACGCTCAGGGCTTCAAGAGCCTTAAATATAAGAGCAGTAACGGAACGGATTTCTCGGTCGAGCTTATCCCCGGTGCAAAGTGGTGCGGCGCGGCTGATATCAATCGCGTAAACGGTGCGGCTTATGTGCCGAATATGCCCACAGAAGAAGTGTTCATAAGTCCTATGAAAGGCAAGTGCGATGGTAAGCTTGTGGCTACAAAGCCGCTTAGTTGGTCGGGTAATCTGATAGACGGCTTTGAGGTTGAATTTAAAAACGGCAGGGTATCCGGCTGTAAGGCAAAGCAGGGCGAGGATATCCTTAAGAAAATGTTTGCGATGGACGAAGGCGCTTCGATGCTGGGCGAAGTTGCACTTGTACCCAAGGAGTCACCGATAAATAAGTCGGGTCTGCTGTTTATGAATACTTTGTTTGATGAGAACGCTTGCTGTCATGTTGCTGTAGGTGAGGGCTTTCAGGAAGTAATAGATGACTTTGAGAACAAAACTCTTGAAGAAATACACGCTATGGGTGTTAATGACTCAATAATCCATGTCGATTTTATGGTAGGCTCTGACGATCTTGATATAACAGGTGTCAAAGAGGACGGCAGTGAAGTGTCGATATTTGTAAACGGAACATGGGCGTAAATTATCAATGAGCGCTAAATAATTTGTCGAATTTATTGAAATGTATAGCATTTATATTGCAATTATAAAATGAATGTGTTATAATAACCTCAGACATAAA
>DOQG01000063.1:4929-5106 GCA_003512525.1 Oscillospiraceae bacterium
ACCTCAGACATAAAATCCGCAACAGGCGGATTTTGCCGTGCTTTGCACGGCTTGCGGAGCACCGCAGGTCTGAGAACATTTTAACATTAAATCTTTTTGTCTGACGACAAAATACGGCGTACCGCCGTGTCGGCTTGCACCGACTTGATTTAATGTTATAATAACCTCAGACATAAA
>DOQG01000063.1:5328-6742 GCA_003512525.1 Oscillospiraceae bacterium
ACCTCAGACATAAAATCCGCAACAAGCGGATTTTGCCGTGCTTTGCACGGCTTGCGGAGCACCGCAAGTCTGAGAACATTTTAACATTAAATCTTTTTGTCTGACGACAAAATACGGCGTACCGCCGTGTCGGCTTGCACCGACTTGATTTAAGTTATAATATTATCTGAGGATACGGATGTTTTCTCATTATTACATTTCGATTTTTGATACAGCTTGCGTGATTGTATCATACGGCAAAGGAACAGTTACAAATGTTGATAGCAATATGTGATGACAGCATAATAGACGCACTGCTGTCAAAGACATTGATAATCGAATATTGCAAAAAGCATCATTTATCTTGTACCGTTGTGCTTTATGAGAACGGTAGCGGACTGCTACGCGATATAATCGACGGCAAGAGTTTTGATATCGTATTTATGGATATCTATGTCGGGCAGGAGCTTGGTATTGATATAGCAAGGCAACTCAGAAACGTCGGATATGAAAATCTGTTGATATTTTCAACGATCACAGACGAGTACGCTATAGAAAGCTACAGCGTAAAGGCAAACGGATACATATTAAAGCCGTATAATATGCCGAGGCTTGAAAACGTACTAGACAGAGTTCTTGAAAAGTATGACACAGATTTTATGAGAGTAAAAGTGCGCAACACTTATGTGAATGTTCCGTACAGTGATATAATATATATAGAAAGCTGTAACAGTCGCTGTACACTGCATACCGCAGAAGGGGAATATTCATTGTATATGCGGCTTGATGAAATAGAAGAAAGGCTGTCGGGTGATGAATCACGTTTTTTAAGATGTCACAGAAGCTATATTGTAAATATGGATCATATCACAGCGGTTGACGAGCAATTCATACTGGATAACGGTGAAAGCGTACTTATCAGAAGTAAGAGCAAAGCACAGATAAAGAAGCGCTATTTCGTTTATGAAGAGGGGAAAAGGACGGGAAAGGTATAACGGCGGTCATACCGATATTCCGGGTTGATGTAAAGTTGCAATGATGTATAAAGATGAGGGTTGTGACACAACCCGAAAAAAGTGAGTCGAAGCGCAAAGAATAGCGTGCTCGGCTCACTTTTTTGGTATGTGGAGAAAGGTTGTTTTTAGTGTACTTCTGTTATACAGTTTTAGCAATTAACAATGATAGCAGGCTACCGATAGTGCTGTTTGTAGGATAGCACTTCTCGGGTTCGCTATTCTATGCAATAATGTTGCTGCTATGTGTGTGGGAGACAACCTAAGGGACGAGGAGGAGTCTGGAGCTGTGACACAATTCCTCAGTTTATCAAATTACATTAAAATTACAATGTAATATATTGTAAAAACGCAAAACAATAAATATAGTGCCGGCATCGCTAAAAACATTTTCTGTGCTTGCAAGGTGTTAATAATTTCGT
>DOQG01000063.1:7031-65251 GCA_003512525.1 Oscillospiraceae bacterium
AGGAAAGTGGGAGCACGAGGGAGAGAACCTAAGGGATAGGGATAGGGGCTGCAAGTCCCTCTCCCTAGTCCCTTTGGTTCTTTCCCTCGTTCATAGTAGCAACGTTATCAAATGGAATAGCGAACCCGAGAAGTGCTACCCGACAAATAGCACTAGTGCGTTTTTGGAAGTTTCGGTGATAATGCAGTTGCACCAGTTCACTCACGAAATTATTAACAACTTATCAATATGGAAACCGTTTTCAGCGGTGTTGGCGATATATTTATTGTTTTGACGTTTTACAATAATGTAATTTGATAAGCTGAGGAATTGTGTTGCAGTCCATTATATATGCCTATCAAATCATCATGTATTGCTGTAAAACAAAGTCTGCTATAAGTCGGTAGACACTTTCGCGATTTTTTTCCTGCAATACGCTGTGGCGCATACCGTCGAATAATCGAAGCGTTACGTCAAAGCCGATCGATTTAAGCATAGCGGCTTTTGATTTTGCGTATTCGCCTCTATCTCCGACTGTATCCATAGTGCCGCTTATCATAAGTACGGGTGGTTTAACATTTATTTCGGAGAGGTAGTCTTGCTGCTGTACTTCTTTTGACAGAGCGATTAAGCTGCGGTAAAATCGACAGCTGTACATCTTATTTGTATAGGGAAGTGTTTCGTAGTATTCCGCGCGTTCAAGGTCTGAGGTGACCCATGACACTGTGCATTTTTCCGGAAAAGGCTCGGCAACTTTACCGAATAGTTTAAGAAAAACATCGGTGCTCGGCGCGTCTGCGCCTTTTGCTGCTATTTCGACATCGATATCCGAAAGAAGCGTATCGGTATCATGTATATGCGGGCAACCTGTAAGAATTATCCCGCTGTAGAGTTCTCCGCCGTTTCTTCTCAGTATATATTCCGCCATCTGAGAGCCCAGACTGTGACCCAACAGAAAAAGCGGCGTATCACTTTCAGAATAAACATATCGGGAAAACTCGCCGCATTCTTCCGCCGATATCTGAACGATGTCATTGATATTTACAGGAAGCAATGTTCTTCCGTGTTCGCGATATTCGGAAAGGTACACAGAGATCCCTTCTGCTGTCATTTGATAGGCGAACTGTTCATAGTATTCCGACATTTCGCCGAGTCCGTGAACTATTTGTATCTTAGCTTTTTCGTTATCGGAAAGCCATTTCTTGCAGTGCATTCCGTTGTGTTCAAATTCCTGTGCAGTCATAAAATTCTCCGTAAAAACAAA
Organism: Oscillospiraceae bacterium; assembly: GCA_003512525.1. GTDB lineage: Bacteria > Bacillota > Clostridia > Oscillospirales > Ruminococcaceae > Ruminiclostridium_E. Next base: position 8,275 of record DOQG01000063.1, read on the forward strand.
GCAGGCTGTCAGTGCCTGCTTTGTAAGATTATTATTCCTCTGTCGGTCCTTCGAGATGAACCTGTCCGTTTTCTCGCAAATGGAACTGCTTGACCATCTTCTGTAATTCTTTTGCCTGTGCCGCAGTAAGTGCGCTTGCGCTTGCACTCTCCTCAGCTGTGGCGGCATTATTCTGAACTACAGCGGAGATCTGGCTCACACTTGAAAGTACCTGATCTACCATAGAAGCCTGTTGAGCAGATCCGTCTGATATTTCATTTATAAGCGTGTTTGCGTTACTGAAACGCTCCATTACACTTTCTATAGTCTGTGCGGTGGAATCGGCAATTGATGTGCCGTTTGATACCGCTTCTATAGTGCTGCCGATAAGCTCGCTTGTTGTCTGTGCGGCTTCTGCGGACTTGCTCGCAAGGTTTCTTACCTCGTCTGCAACAACAGCGAATCCCTTGCCGGCTTCACCTGCTCTTGCGGCCTCTACAGCGGCGTTAAGGGCAAGTATATTTGTCTGGAATGCGATGTTGTCGATTGTGTTGATGATCTTCTCAATCTCGGCTGATTTTTCGTCTATAATCTTCATAGCGGCAAGCATCTTCTGCATTTCTGCGTTGCCTTCCTTAAGGTCGGTGGTTGCCGTATCTGAAATTTCGCTTACATTCTTTGCGTTTTCAGCGTTCTTGTTTACTTTGCCTGAAATATCCTGCACATAGTCTGACAACTCACGGATAGAGGCTTCCTGTTCGCTTGTACCCTGTGCAAGTGCCTGTGAACCGCTCGAAACCTGCTCCGATGCGTCATAAAGCATTGTGCCTGCCTTCTGTATGCTTGATACCGAGTCGTTGAGATTGACGAGTATCTGCTCAAATGCCGACTTTATGGGAGCGAATTCTCCCTTGTAATCATAGTTAATGGTAAAGCTGATGTTGCCGTATGACATCTGAGTCAGCAGATATGTAAGCTCATCGACCATTTTCTTCAGATACCACTTTGTAGTATTGAGCGAACCTGCGAGTTTTCCTATATCGCTGTCGTTTATCTTTACGTCAAATTCAGCGGAAAGAATGCCTTCCGAGAAGTTGTTAAGCTCGTGAACTATCTTCTTGATAGGTTTCAGTATAGCTTTTCTGAAATATACGGTAAGCACTATAAATGCCGCAGTAACGATAAGCGAAATGCCCTCGATAATCAGCGAAAGCATTATCGAAGAATGATAAACAGGGTCGTCGTGACCTGCCATTGTCAGAATGTTGACAGTGCATACAGCAATGGTAGCCAGCATCATTATACAGCATACAATGCATAAAAATGTTATTACAACTACCTGGCTCTGCACTTTATTTTTTAGCCAGCCTTTATTTTTTTTCATAAGAAACACCTCTTGAACTTACATTTTTGATAATCTGATTTTATCATAAATGCTGTAATAAGTCAAGAAGTAAAGCGGTGTGTTTGGTGGAATACACCAAAAAAACGTTAATAAATGTACAAGTTGCACGAAAGCCGCCATGATATACTCATAGCGGCTCAAACTGTTTTGTTTGTTAAACCTTTGCGGTAAACAAACGTCTGCAATATTTATTGTCCAGTCCGTGATACAGGAGCAGACCGAGAACTCCGCAGGTGATAACCTCACCTGCACATACCGTCAGTGCCGAGAACCATAATGCGTCCGGTACACCGTAAGCATAGGTCAGTACAAGCGGTACTATAACAGTATTGGCAATTATGGGCGGAAGGGGGTACAGTATCCTGTGATGCTTTCTCAGAAGATATGTGCCTACCGCTCCTATGAGTGTGGCAAGGCTTCCGAAGATAACATCCCATATTACAGCACCGGTCAGTATGTTTGAGATAACACAGCCTACAACCAGTCCCGGAATTGCCGCCGGAGTAAACACCGGCAGGATCGTGAGCGCCTCGGAAAGACGCACCTGAATTACGCCGTTTGTAAGCCCCAGCAGGCTGACAATATAGGTCAGCACTACATAGATTGCGGCGATAACGGCTCCCTGTGTGATAAACAGGACTTTTTTGTTTCGCATATTGAATTGTCCTTTCGTAGTTTTGATTTATCCGTCTTCTGACGGAAAGTGAGGATATTGCGAACTCACAAAAAATGATTTTAGCACATATACAGTGCTTTGTCAAGCATTTTTCACTGTTTCTTCAGCCGCTGAGATAAACTTCTTAATATCGTCCGGAGCATTTTTTGAGTACATTATAACAAGTGGTATTGAAAAGTCAAATTCAAGAGGAATGGCGGCAAGTTCCGGGTGTATATCGTGCCAGCAGTCAAGCGAGATGAGAACGTTATCCGTTTCGGCACAGCGGTTGAAAACAGTCATATCGTAGAAAATCGGCATATCGGTGACGGTTATATTGCCGTGTGAGATAAGTTCTTTTCTGAGCTTGTCATTGTTAGATGAATCGCCCTGTTTCACCATCATTACGGTTTCGCCCTCAAGGTCGGCGATGGACACGGAGGTTTTGCGTGCAAGGCGATGAGTGCGGGAAACGGCTACAGTGAAACGGCAATTACCTATTTCAAGGGTATTACATTTTGACATCCACGTTTTAGAATTGCACGCACCGACAAGAAAATCAAATTTTTCGCCAAGAGAGTCAATGACAGATACGATATCGCTGTTATTATCGTCAAAAGGGACAAGGTGCAGTTTGTAACCGGGAAAACGGTCATTAAGCAGGTACCATAAATCCATCAGCGGTTTTGCGGGGTTTAAAAGCGATGTGCCGACGCAGAAAGTTTTATTGTACTTTTCTTCTTCTTTTCTTGCCTGTTGTATTGCGTTTTCACAGCGTTCTATGATGTCCTTTGAGGCAAGGTAAATGACTTTTCCTGCCTTTGTAAGCTCAACACCCGAAGACTTACGGCTGAGCAGGGTCAGCGACATACGGCTTTCAAGCGTGTTTATCTGCTTCATTACGGCGGTGGGTGAAATGTAGAGCTTTGATGCCGCAGAGGTAAAGCTTCCGCAGTCGGCAACGGTTATGAATGTTTTTATTGTCGGGTCGTACATAAAATTCACCTCGGATAAGGAGTATAAACTTTTGGTTAATACGATGATAACATATCGGATATTCCGTGTCAAGGGGAAATGTGATAAAATGTAAGTACAAAATACGAAAGGGTGGTCACAATGTCGGATAAACTTATAGTATACTATTCAAGAGCCGATGAAAACTATGTCAGCGGAGAGCTGAAAATGCTCCCTGTGGGAAATACGGAGATCGCCGCAGGCTATATCAAGGAGCTTACCGGTGCGGATGTGTTCAAAATAGAGCAGAAACAGCCGTACTCGGCAGGCTATAACGAATGTATAGCGCAGGCGCAGGAGGATCAGAAAAAGGACGCAAGACCCGAGCTTGTAAGTATGCCAGAGAGCATAGATAAGTACAGCGAGATCTATCTTTGCTATCCTAACTACTGGGGAACTGTGCCTATGGCGGTGTTTACGTTCCTTGATAATTTCAGCTTTGAGGGCAAGACAATAAAGCCGCTGTGCACTCACGAGGGTAGCGGCATGGGCAGGAGCGAAAGTGATATAAAGGCTCACTGCAAGGGTGCAAAGGTCGAAAAGGGACTTGCGATACACGGAAGCAGTGTAAAGCAGAGCAAGTCACAGATCGAAAAATGGATATAATGATCAAAGGAGGATATTACTATGGAATTTGTAACGCTTAACAACGGGGTAAAGATGCCGATACTGGGCTACGGTGTGTATCAGACACCTCCCGAGGAAACAAAAAAGTGCGTACTTGACGCACTGAATACAGGTTATCGCAGTATAGACACAGCACAGGCTTACGGCAATGAGGCGGGTGTCGGTGACGCTGTGGCAGAGTCGGGCATTGCAAGAGATGAGATATTCATCACAACTAAGATATGGATAACAAATGCGGGCTATGAAAATGCAAGGAAGTCAATAGACGAGTCGCTTAAAAAGCTGAAAACCGATTATGTTGACCTGCTTCTTATCCATCAGCCGTTCGGTGATTATTACGGAAGCTACAGAGCTATGGAAGAAGCGTACAAGCAGGGCAAGGTGCGCGCTATAGGCGTATCAAACTTCTACCCCGACCGCTATCTTGACATAGAGCATTTTGCCGAGGTAAAGCCTGCCGTAAACCAGATGGAAACACACGTTTTCCAGCAGCAGAAAGTATTAAGAGAGTACATGGATAAGCACAATACACAGCTTATGTCATGGGGTCCTTTTGCAGAGGGCAGAAATGATTTCTTCACAAACAAGGTGCTTTCGGATATCGGCGCAAAGTACGGCAAGAGCGTTGCTCAGACGGCACTGCGTTTCCTTATACAGAGCAGTGTTGTGGTTATACCGAAGTCGGTACATCATGAGCGCATCGAACAGAACTTCAACGTGTTTGACTTTGAACTGTCGGCAGAGGATATGCAGACTATAGCAAAGCTCGACACAGGCAAGAGCCTGTTCTTCTCGCACCACGACCCCGCAACGGTCGAGTGGTTTATGTCGATAGTTTAATTACTGTCTGATATAGATACCCTGATCTTCAATATAATCTTCAAGCTCCTGTTTCATATCCCATATAGCCTCCTCCTTGTCGGCGGATTGTCTGTAGTCGCTTTTATCGGCAGTGTCGGGCTGTGCGGTAGTTACGGGAGCTTTTTTCTTTTCGTCTGTCATATTTATCAAGTCCTTTCGACGTATTTTTTGTTGTTTACATTTTATCACAATCTGTAGCACAGTTCAATATGCTGTGGCACAAAACGTCAGTGATAACGGAAGTTGACATATTCTTTTAAATGAGTATAATATTTATGGATGAAGAAAGGAAGTTTAAATTGAGTGCAGATATAAAAGAAAAGAAGAAATCCGGAACGGTCCTTATGACAGAGGGTTCTATCTGGAAAAAGCTGCTTATATTTTCCGTGCCGCTGATACTGGGCAATCTCCTACAGCAGTTGTACAGCACGGTCGACTCTATAATTGTGGGAAACTGCGTCGGTAAGGAAGCGCTTGCGGCGGTTGGTGCGACAGGCTCTATTGTCAATCTGCTGATAGCGTTCAGCCAGGGTGCATCGGTCGGCGCAGGCGTTATCATATCGCAGTATATGGGGGCGAAGCGCAAGGATGATGTTAAGAGAGCGGTACATACGGCAATGGCGATCGCTGTTTTAATCGGTCTTGTGCTGACGGTCACGGGCGTATTTATGAGCAGGCTGTTCCTTGTTTGGATGCAGACACCGGATAATATAATTGACGGCGCATCGCTCTACTTGCAGATCTACTGCGGCGGATTGCTGTTCAACGTACTTTATAATATGTGTGCGGGAATATTCAATGCGGCAGGTAATTCAAAAAGACCGCTGTTATATCTCGGAGCGGCTTCGGTTGTTAATATAGCGCTTGACCTTATACTGATACAAGGCTTTGGTATGGGCGTTGAGGGTGCGGCGATAGCGACCGATGCGAGTCAGCTTGTTTCCTGCGTTATGGCTATCATCTATATGGTAAGGGTAAATGCGGATTATAAGCTGTTTATCCGTCAGATAAAGGTACACAGGGATATGGCGATAAGGATAATAAAGATAGGTCTGCCTACAGGCATTCAGAATATGGTCATATCGTTTTCAAACGTGCTTGTGCAGGCTAGCGTCAACGGCTTCGGCTCGGACGCTGTAGCGGGCTTCGGTGCATATCTTAAGGTCGATGGCTTTAACATTCTGCCTGTGCTTAGTATAAGTATGGCGGTGACTACCTTTGTCGGTCAGAACTACGGAGCGAATAAGCCCGAACGTGTTAAAAAGGGTATGTGGACGGCGCTTGGCATGGGCGTTGTTTATACGATAATAACAGGCGTTCTGCTGCTTGTGTTTGCCGACCCGATTATAAGACTGTTTGCAAACGATGATGCGGTTGCCGCCTGCGGTGAAACAGCAATGAAATATTTCTGCCCGTTCTATTTCCTGCTTGCTGTTATGAATGTGCTTGCGGGGGCTGTAAGAGGCACGGGTAAGAGTGTGCCGCCGATGCTGATACTGCTGTTTGCAATGTGCATTTTCAGAATATTCTGGATATGGCTTATTGTGCCGCTTTTCCCGACTATTGACGGCGTTTATCTGTTGTATCCCGTTTCGTGGGTTATCGGTGTCGTGCTTATGGCGCTGTATACATGGAAGGGTAAATGGATGCCGAAAATCGAGTAAATATCCGACTTGAAATGAATACGGAATAACGCAGATATGCTTTAAAACGGCACTGCGTTATTTTTGTGAAAATGCACAAAATGCTATTGACGAAAACGATTACATATGCTATGATAGCGGTGATACATATTGCGGTTTGCGTAAAAAGTCAACAGCTGCAAGACGGAGGAGAATATGGAGAATAAATATAAATTCAGGGACAGCTCATTGTCGTTTGATGAGCGTGTAAAGGATCTTTTATCAAGGCTTACGATCGAGGAAAAGGCGGGACTGATGTCAAACCATATGGCGGCTGTACCTCGTCTTGATATAGGCGAGTGGTATGTCGGTGCTGAGGTGGCAAGGGGATATGTTTCAAGAAACCCCGATGAGCCTACTACCGTGTTTCCTCAGCCTATCGGGCTTTCGGGAACATTTGACACAGAGCTTATGGAAAAGGCGGGACTTGCGGCGGGCAAAGAAGCTCGGGTGCTGAACAAGCGCCACCCGAGCGGTCACCTTATGCTGTGGGGACCTACCGTTGACCTGTGCAGAAATCCGCTCTGGGGCAGAAATGAAGAGGGCTACGGCGAAGATCCGTTTCTGACAGGTGAAATGTCGGCGGCATATACTAAGGGGCTTGCGGACAGGCATGGTGAGTATTATCAGTCGATACCGACATTGAAGCATTTCTGTGCAAACAATACGGAAAATGAGCGAGGAACGGCATCTTCCGATGTTGAGCCGAGAACGCTTAATGAATATTATTATGCGGCGTTTGAACGTCCTATAACCTGCGGAGGAGCGTACTCCATAATGGCGGCTTATAATGAGCTGTCGGGTGTGCCTGCTGTCATAAACCCCGATATACAGAATGTGCTGAAAGATAAGTGGGGGCTTGGCTTTGTCGTAACGGACGGCGGAGATTTTTCACAGAATGTTGTATTCCACGGTTACAGCACTTCTCATGCGGAAACGATAGCACTTGCAATAAAGAACGGCACAGATGTTCTGACCGACTGCGAAGATGTTGTTGCGGCATCGGTGCTGGAGGCGGTAAAGAGCGGACTTGTGTCGGAAAAGGATATCGACAAGGCGCTTTACAACAGTATGCTTGCGCGTTTCAGACTGGGCGAGTTTGATGAAAAGCACCCGTTCTCGGATATTGACGAAAGTGTGCTTGACTGCGATGAGCACAAAAAGCTCAATCGCCGTGCGGCGCTTGAACAGACGGTGTTACTTAAAAATGACGGTATATTGCCGCTTGATACAAACAAGAGTGTTGCTGTGATAGGTCTTAACGGTAACTGTAATCTGATGGACTGGTACACGGGTTATTCGTCATACAATACGACTATACTTGACGGCATAAGCGGAAAATTTGCCGGTGCGATGTATGACAACGGCTGCGATCATGTAGTCATAAAGTCGGTGATGACAGGAAAGTACCTTGGTGTTGCCGATGATGATACAGTAAGCGCAATTTACGAAAAGGACGACCCGAGGGCGCTGTTTGAAAAGGCTGAATACGGTCATGACGAAACCACTTACCGCTCGCTTTACAATAACAGGTACATAACCGAAAGTTCCTGCAAGTGCGACAGTGAGAGCACTTACCGCTGGTATTCGCAGGAAATCATGAAGCCGCAGAAGCACGGAGATAAGGTGCTGTACCGCACATATTTCGGTAAGGCGCTCGGCGTTGATGAAAGCGGTAAGCTGACGCTTGTAAAACAGTTCGGACTCAGTGATAACAAGATATTTAGTGAAGAAATTATTTCAGACGGTATAAGACGTGCGGCTAAGCTTGCAGAAAAGGCAGATTATGCGATAGTCTGCATAGGTAACGACCCGATGATAGTAGCGCGCGAAATGTACGACAGGAAAACGCTTGCGCTCCCCGCACACGATTCGGCACTTGCGAGAGCGGTCTATGATGCTAACAATAACTGCGTACTGGCGCTTGTTTCAAGCTATCCGTTCGCTATATGCGAGGAGCAGGAGTATATGCCTGCGATAATCTACACGACCCATGCAGGTCCGGAGCTCGGCAATGCGTTTGCAAAGGTTATAGGCGGCGAATATTCACCTGCGGGCAGGCTGGCGCAGACGTGGTATAAAAGTGAATATGAGCTTGCTCCGATAGAAAGCTATGATATTATAGAAAACGAAATGACATATCTTTATTATAAGGGAAAGCCGCTTTATCCGTTCGGCTATGGACTGAGCTACGCCAAATTTGAGTATTCGGATTTTGACGTAAGGGAAAACGGCGATGTTATAAGCGTGTCGCTTGATGTTGCAAATGTTTCTGAAACGGACAGTGACGAGGTAGTACAGATATATTTCCGTATGGAAGATCCGTCGGTCAAGCGTCCGCTGAAACAGCTCACAGCCTTTACGCGTGTGCATATAGAGGGTGGGCAGACACTGCGCGTTATGTTCGATATAAGCAAGTCGGAGCTTCGCTTCTATGATGTCAGCCGTGAACGCTTTGCAATAGAGCAGGGACGATATACATTCATGGCAGGTGCTTCAAGCGAGGATATCAGGCTCACAAAAACTATTGATGCAGGCGGTGAAAAAATACCACCGAGAGAGCTTTGCAAGGGTATACCGGCAAAGAACTACGACGGTAAGTATAACACGAAAATGCAGTATAGTAAGAAGCTTGAAATGCACTATATGCTCGGCGGAGGACTTATCTACAACAACTGTGTGCTCGGTGATGCAACGAACATCGAGATAGTATGCGGCAGTCGGGTGAACGGCGGAAAAATAACCGTAAAATACGGCGGCAAAACGCTGTGCGAGGCTGAGGTAAAGCCCACGGTGGATATCACAAGGTTCGATACGGTGACAGTCAAGCTTGACGGCGAGGTGCTTAAAGGAACAGACAGGGATAAGCCTGCGGTATTTGAGCTTTGGATGCCCGAACAGATCTACATACTGAGTTTCAGGGCTTATTGATCTTTATCAAGCCCGCAGTGGCATTTAAGCACGGTGAAGGTGTTTTTAACGACCTTTATGCGGCCTTCTTTTACAAGTTCGGACAGTCTGGCTGACATTGCACTGCGTTCTACGCCGAGATAATCTGCCATAGAGCGGCGGTCGAGCGGCACAGTGAAGGTGTCGCTTCCGGCTTTCTTGGCTTCGTGGCTTAAGTACGCCATTATCTTTTCCTTGGTGGTGCGCTTTGAGATGATCTCGACCTTGCGGTTGAGCATAAGCGCATTATCGGAAACGACTGTCAGCAGATTGCTTACAAACTGCGGATAAAACGGATATGACGACAGGGAGGACAGCTTGCCGTAATCAAGGAGCATAACGGTACAGTCGCTTGCGGCTTCTACGGTCACAGGAAGAAGTTTTACGGCGGAGCAGGCAAACACTTCGGCAAAGCTCCCGCCCTGCCTTATCATGGCGGTAAGGTCGCGGTTGCCGTAATAATCCTCGCGGACGACCTGTACGCTTCCGGAAAGAACGATACCTATACTGTCGGAGGGGTCGCCCTCGCTCATAATTGTTTCGCCGGACTTTACGGTGACTGTCCTGCCTGAAAGCAGCTTTGCGCATAACGCAGTGTTTTCTGCCGACATATTACGGAATAATTTATTTTTTTGCAGAAGTGCGAGTGTTTTTTCGTCCATAGAACCTCCTGTTGAAGCTTAAGCGGCGATAAAGCATATTCTGCCGATAATGATATAACTTATGCGCGAAAAAGTCAAATATTTTTGTTTTGTTCACAGCTGTTCCGAGCTGTAGGTATACTTGACTTATTGCGAATAATGTAATATAATATTTAAGAACGACTAAACGAAAAAGGCGAAGCACAGCTTTGCCCGGAAAGGACCATTAAAATGGATGCAACTTTAAAAAAGCAGCTTGAGATAACTGCCACCAAGGTCAGAATGGGTGTTATCGAGGGCGTTTACAATGCTAAGTCGGGACATCCCGGCGGATCGCTTTCGGTAGCTGATGTACTCACATATCTCTACTTTGCAAAGATGAATGTAGATCCTAAAAATCCTCAGATGCCCGAGCGTGACAGACTTGTACTGTCAAAGGGACACACAGCTCCCGCTCTGTACTCTGTACTTGCTAACCGCGGATTTTTCCCTGTAGAAGATTTAAAGACACTCCGTCATATAGGTTCAAAGCTTCAGGGTCACCCTGTTATGAACAAAGTCCCCGGCGTTGATATGAGCACAGGCTCACTCGGACAGGGCATTTCAGCCGCTTGCGGTATGGCTCTTTCCGGTAAGCTGTCAAATGAATTTTACAAGGTATACGCTGTACTCGGCGACGGCGAAATTGAAGAAGGTCAGGTATGGGAGGCTGCTATGTTTGCGGCTCATTACCAGCTTGACAATCTTGTAGCTGTAGTTGACAACAACGGACTTCAGATAGACGGCAGAATAAGCGATGTAATGTCACCCTATCCTATTGACGAGAAGTTCAGGGCTTTCGGCTGGCACGTTATAACAATAGACGCACATGATTTTGACGCTATCGAAAAGGCTTTCGCAGAGGCAGAAAAGATCTCGGGACAGCCTACGGTGATCATACAGAAGAGCGTAAAGGGCAAGGGCGTTTCCTTTATGGAGGATCAGGTATCATGGCACGGCACAGCTCCCAATGAAGAGCAGTACAACCAGGCTATGACAGAACTTAAGGCTCATCTTGCCGAGCTTGAAAAGTAATCGGAAAGGAAACGTATTAAAATGGAGAAAAAAGCAACCCGTGAAAGCTACGGCGAAGCTCTTGTAATGCTCGCTGAAAAGAGAAACGATCTCGTAGTTTTAGACGCAGACCTTGCGGCTGCAACAAAGACAGGTATATTCAAGAAGGCATATCCCGACCGCTTCTTTGACTGCGGTATAGCAGAAGCAAATATGATGGGCGTTGCCGCAGGTATCGCTACTACAGGCAAGCTCGTATTCGCAAGCACATTTGCTATGTTTGCGGCAGGCAGAGCTTATGAAATACTCAGAAACAGCATAGGCTATCCTCATCTGAACGTTAAGATCGGCGCTACACACGCAGGTATTTCCGTTGGTGAGGACGGTGCTACACACCAGTGCAACGAGGATATCGCGCTTATGCGTACAATACCCGGCATGACGGTAATCAACCCCGCCGATGATGTTGAGGCTAAGGCGGCTGTACTCGCTATGGCAGACTATGTAGGACCTACCTATATGAGATTCGGCAGACTTGCCGCTCCTATCTTCAACGATAAGGACACATATAAGTTTGAGCTTGGAAAGGGCGTACAGCTCCGTGACGGCGACGATATAACGATCGTTGCTACAGGTCTTATGGTAGCTCAGGCACTTGAAGCGGCTGACGCACTCAAGGGTCAGGGTATCAATGCCCGTGTGATAAACATACACACGATAAAGCCCATTGACAAGGATATTATAATCAAGGCGGCAAAGGAAACAGGAAAGATAGTTACTGTTGAAGAACACAGCATAATAGGCGGTTTAGGAAGTGCCGTTTGCGATGTTCTTTGCGAGAACTATCCCGTTCCCGTTACAAAGATCGGTGTTATGGATACATTCGGTCATTCGGGTCCTGCGGCAGCATTGCTTGAAGAATTCGGCTTATGTGCGGATAATATTGCTAATACCGTTAAGAAGGTTTTAGGTAAATAATTTTTTGAGCCACCGCTTTTGCGGTGGCTTTTTTAAAAAACGATTTTTGCGGATAAGCTGATTTGATCTTGTGTGATACTGTAAAGCACAAAATCCGTTAAAGGCAGGAATGATTTTAAGCGCTTGGCAGACAGATTGCAAGGCTTGCGGTAATGAAGGCGGTTGATGTAACGGGAGGGGCAAGCAAGGCAAGGATGCAAAACCATACAAGCACACACATACCCTCGCCATACGAAAAAATAATGTGATTGCTGATATTTACGGACTTTGTGAATGGTACAAAGATAGAAACGATTTTAAAGGGGGTGGGAATATGACGCAGGAAACTTACGAAAAATGTGACGGGACGGCATATTTCCACCTCCCCGGTCTGTTTGAGTTTTACGGGCTGTACAGCCTGTTTCTGCCTTTATTCTATAATCACAGGGAGTATTTTTACGACCGGTGCGAGATAGGCTCGATATACGGCGCTCCTGCGGATTGTCTGTGGGGCGGCGGACGTGTGGGGTTCGGTGATGATGAGGCTGAAAAGGTGCTTCAGCTTACACAGAAGTACGGCATTTCCGCAAGGCTCACGTTCAGCAATTCTCTTATAAAACAAGAGCATCTTTCGGACAGAAAGTGCAACAGGCTGTGCGAGATGTTCAGCGAAAGCACAGCGGCGCCAAACGGCGTTATAATCTGTTCGGACTTGTTGCTTGAATATATATGGAATAATTATCCGGGTCTGTATTTTGTATCATCGACCACAAAGGTTCTGACGGATTTTATACAGCTTGAAAAAGAGCTTAGCCGTGAGGATTTTCGCTTTGTTGTACCGGATTTCAGGCTTAACAAAGCTTTTGACAAGCTGGGTACGCTTACCGAAAGGCAGAAAAGCAAGGTGGAATTTCTGTGCAACGAATGCTGTTATTTCGGCTGTACTGACAGGAAAAGCTGTTATGAAAATGTCAGCCGTAAAAGTCTATGTGAGGATTGCGAGGATTTTATATGCCGTTCTCCCGGCGGTAACGAGGGGTACAAGTTTTCAAAGGCTATGGAAAACCCTGCGTTCATCGGAACGGACGATATTGAAAATACCTATCTGCCGATGGGGTTCAATCAGTTCAAGATAGAGGGCAGGGGGCTTGGCAGTGCGGTAGTGCTTGAATTTCTGCTGTACTATATGACAAAGCCGGAATACCGGCTGAAAGTAAGAGAAGAAATATATCTTGACAGTATGCTTGATCTTTTCTGATAAAGCGTTACACGGAGGATTTTAATGCTATACATAATGCGACACGGTAAAACCGAGTGGAATAAAAAGAAAAAATTACAGGGCAGGACGGATATTCCGCTGTGCCGTGAGGGAATAGAAATGGCGGAAAAGGCACGGGAGGAATATAAGGACGTGCATCTTGATATTTGCTACTGTTCGCCGCTTATCCGTGCAAGGAAAACAGCCGAGATATTGCTCGAGGGCAGAAATGTGCCGATAGTAACGGACGACAGGCTGAAGGAAATGTGCTTCGGGGAATATGAGGGTATCGAGAACAGCTTCAGTATTCCCGACTGTCCGATAAACTTACTGTTTTTCCACCCCGAGCAGTATACAAGCTCTATAGGCGGGGCGGAAACATTTGACGAGCTGTTTGGCAGAACGGGCGAATTTCTTGACGAGGTAATCTATCCGCAGATAAAAGAGGGCAAGGATATTCTGATAGTCGGACACGGTGCGATGAACGCAAGCATTGTGTGCCGGATAAAGAATTTGCCTGTATCCGAGTTCTGGAGCGCGGGACTGGATCAGTGCAAGATGATGAGGCTTTTGTAAGGAGATATATGAGCAAGTACGATTCTTTGTGGGAGTATATCGGGAAATGTGAAGAGCCTGAAATTATGCTGACTTACGAAGAGATAGAGAAGATATGCGGTGTGCCGATAGATCATTCCTTTCTGACGTATAAGAAAGAACTGAGCGGCTATGGGTATGCTGTAAAGAAAATATCGATGAAGAATAAGACGGTGAGGTTTAGCAAGGTGTAAAAACGTTGTCGTCATACGGAGATCCCGAAAAAGGATTTTTGCGTAACGCTTGGGCAAAAATGCGGTTTAACCGTCTGCGGCTTTCTTTCATAAACTGGCGATAAGCGAGGAAATGAAGGAGGCGTTTATGTGAGAAGTCTGGCACAGCTTGAAATGAATGAAAATTGCAGGGTAGAAAGGCTGTTACTTGCAGGAGATATGAAAAGAAGGCTTATGGATCTCGGCTTTACAAAAGGAACAACAGTCACCTGCGTGTTGTGCGGTAGCGGAATAAAGGCATATCTTGTAAGAGGTGCGGTAATTGCACTCAGAAACGAGGACGCAGATAAAGTACCGGTAAGTGAAATAAAAAATTAAAAAAATTTCGTAAACTTGTAGACAAACGGCAGAAAATATAGTATAATAAAATGACTATGGAAATAGGCGAGGGTGTGCGATACAGATATTAGCATATCTTTCGTAAAATGGGATCTTTTATCTGCTAAGGGCGGATATGAATTAAAGCCGTGTTTTTCATCGTCAAGGAAGAAAGACACGGCTTTTGTGCAGAATTGCGAGGTGCTGTAATGACAATTTTACTGAAAAACGGTCACGTTGTTGATTATGTGAACGGTTTTGAAGGCAAAAAGGACATACTTATAAAGGACGGCTTTATCCGTGCGCTCGGCGATAACCTTGAATGCGACGATAAGAACGCAAGGGTGGTAGATTGCAACGGGCTTACGGTAATACCGGGTATATGCGATATGCACGTTCATCTGAGAGATCCCGGACAGACATATAAAGAGGATATTATTACAGGCTGTGAGGCGGCTGTGGCAGGCGGTGTTACGGCGCTTGCGTGTATGCCGAACACGAAACCGCCCGTTGACAACAAGGAAACGGTAAAATATATTCTCGACAAGGCAAAGAAAGCAAAGGCGAAGGTTTATCCTGTCGGCTGTATCACAAAGGGTATGCAGGGCAAGGAGCTGTGCGACTATGACGAGCTTAAGGCGGCAGGCTGTGTTGCGGTGAGCGACGACGGCAGACCCGTTGAATCTGCGAATATGATGGCGCAGGCAATGGTCAAGGCGCACTATGCGGGACTGAAGGTCATTTCGCACTGCGAGGATCTTGAGATAATAGACGGCGGTATAATCAACAAGGGAAAGATATCTCAGCAGCTCGGCGTAAAGGGTATGAGCAGGCTGAGCGAGGATATAATCACGGCAAGAGAGCTTGCCATAGCACAGGATACGCAGATGCCGATACACATTGCGCACGTTTCGACAAAGGGCAGTGTGAACACGATAAGAGGTAACACTCATATCGGTGTTATGTGTACCTGTGAAACCGCACCGCACTACTTTATGATGACGGACGAAAAGCTGTTGTCAAGAGATGCGGACTACAGAATGAATCCTCCGCTTCGTGAGGAGGACGATGTTATGGCGATAACCGCCGCTATAATAGACGGTACTATCGACTGTATTGTTACCGACCACGCTCCGCACAGTGCAGAGGAAAAGGCTGACTTTGAGAAAGCTCCCAACGGCGTTGTGGGAATGGAAACATCGCTTGCGGCGACGCTGACGGGACTTTATCACACGGGTACGATAAGCCTTATGCACATAGTAAGACTTATGTGCGTCAATCCCAGAAAGATACTGGGAATTGAGGGAGGTTCGCTCGGCATAGGCGATATTGCGGACATTGCAATATTTGACGCTGATGAAAGCTGGACGGTAGACCCCGAAAAGCTCCGCTCAAAGTCAAAGAACACCTGCTTCAAGGGAATGACACTTAAGGGCAGGGTAAAGTACACACTGGTAAACGGAAAAATAGTATACGAGGACAAGTAAGCTCCGATATACTTGAAATAAATATAAAGGATGGATACGAAAATGTCAATGGATAATCTTCTTCGTGCGATCTGCGAAAAGCAGAACCCTACAGTCGCAGGTCTTGACCCCAAGCTCGACTATGTACCTCAGTACATAAAGGACAAGGCTTTCAACAAGTACGGTGAAACGCTAAAGGGTGCGGCAAAGGCAATACTTGAATTCAACAAATGCCTTATAGACGCTCTCCACGAGGTAGTTCCCGCAGTAAAGCCCCAGGCGGCTTATTATGAAATGTACGGTACGGCAGGCATGAAAACACTGTACAAGACACAGGAATATGCAAGAAGCAGAGGTATGTATGTTATCACTGACGGCAAGCGTAATGATATAGGCACAACTATGGAAGCGTATGCCGCAGCGCATCTGGGCAAGGTAAAGGTAGGAAACGAGGAATACGAGCCTTTTATGGGCGACGCTCTGACGGTAAACGGATATCTCGGAAGCGACGGTATCAATCCTCTTATCAAGGTGTGCAAGGAAAACGATAAGGGCATTTTCGTACTGGTAAAGACATCTAATCCTTCAAGCGGCGAGCTTCAGGATCTGCTGATAGACGGTATTCCCGTATACGAAAGAATGGGCAATATGTGCGAAAAGTGGGGAGAGGAGCTTCCCGGCAAGTACGGCTATTCGGGCGTTGGCGCGGTAGTAGGTGCTACATATCCCGAGCAGATCGCCGAGCTTCGTAAAAAGCTCCCGCACACATTCTTCCTTATCCCCGGCTACGGCGCACAGGGCGCAACAGCCAAGGATATTGCCGCCGCATTCGATGCGAACGGTCTTGGCGGCATAGTAAACAGCTCGCGAGGAATAATGACAGCATATAAAAAAGAAGGCTGTGACGAGCAGGATTTTGCAGGTGCGGCATTCAGAGAGGCACTGCGTATGAGAGATGAGATAATGGGCTTTGTCGGAAAGATACAGCTCCCTTAAGTGATAGAACAAAACAGAAAATAAATGAAAGGAACGAATTAAATGGACTTAAAGGCTAACAAAGCAAAGACCGCATATCTGATACTTGCAGACGGAACGGTGTTCACGGGCAAGAGCTTCGGCTGTGAGGGCGAGGTCGTAGGCGAGATAGTATTCACAACGGCAATGACAGGCTATGAAGAAACGCTGACAGATCCCAGCTACTGCGGACAGATCGTAACGCAGACATTCCCTCTTATCGGTAACTACGGCGTAAATGATGAGGACTACGAATCAAAAACGAGCGTGGTAAGCGGTTATATCGTGCGCGAATATTGCGAGGTGCCGTCCAATTTCCGCTGTGAGGGCGACATAGACGGCTTCTTAAAGCAGCATAATATCATCGGACTGTTCGGAATAGATACAAGAAGACTTACAAGAATAATCCGTGAAACAGGTGTTATGAACGGCATGATCACAACAAGCGAGCCGACAGACGAGTTCAGGGCGCAGGCTCTTGAAAGAATAAGGGCTTATGTTGTAGGTCCCGTTGTGCCGAAGGTAAGCGTAAAGCAGCCTGAGAAGTTCAGTGCTGAAAACGGCAAATACAAGGTTGCGCTTATGGACTACGGCTATAAGTTCAATATAAGACGTGAGCTTGTAAAAAGAGGCTGTGACGTTACAGTATTCCCCTATGACACAAGTGCGGAGGAAATACTGAAATTTGCTCCGGACGGCATAATGCTTTCAAACGGACCGGGTGACCCGCAGGACAACACGGTATCCATAAATACGCTGAAGGAACTTATCCCTCACAAGATACCTACATTCGGTATCTGTCTTGGTCATCAGCTCTTAGCACTTGCAAACGGTGCTGCCACAGTCAAGCTGAAATACGGTCACAGAGGCGGAAATCAGCCTGTAACCGATATTACTATCGACAGAACATTCATTACATCGCAGAACCACGGTTATGCGGTCGTAAGCGACAGCCTTCCCGAAAGTGCAGGCAAGGTAAGTCATATCAACGGCAACGACAGGACCTGCGAGGGCGTTATGTACACGAATGCGCCTGCTTTCACGGTGCAGTTCCACCCGGAAGCTTGCGGAGGTCCGCATGACACAGCGTATCTGTTCGATAAATTTATCAGTCTGATGGAGGAGAATAAGAAATGCCGTTAAGAAGTGATATAAAGAAAGTACTCGTTATAGGTTCAGGACCTATCGTAATCGGACAGGCGGCTGAATTTGACTATGCCGGAACACAGGCTTGCCGTGCGCTGAAAGCCGAGGGACTTGAGGTCGTACTTATAAACTCAAACCCCGCTACCATCATGACGGACAAGCATATGGCGGACAAGATCTATATCGAGCCGCTGACGCTTGATGTAGTAAAGAAGATAATCAAGATAGAAAAGCCGGACAGCATATTGTCAACGCTCGGCGGTCAGACGGGTCTTACCCTTTCAATGCAGCTTGCTGAGGAGGGCTTCCTTGCCGAGAACGGTGTAAAGCTGCTCGGTGCGAACCCCGAAACTATCCACAAGGCAGAGGACAGACAGGCGTTCAAGGATACTATGGAGGCTATAGGCGAGCCGTGTATTCCCTCAAAGGTAGTTGAAACCGTTGAGGACGCTTTGGATTTTGCCGAGGTTATACACTATCCCGTAATTGTACGTCCTGCGTTCACGCTCGGCGGTACAGGCGGTGGTATTGCATATAGCAAGGACGAATTACACGAGATCGCAACAAACGGTCTGCGCCTTTCACCTATCACACAGATACTTGTTGAGAAGTGCATTTCGGGCTGGAAGGAAATCGAGTTCGAGGTTATCCGTGACGCAAAGGGCAACGTTATCACTGTCTGCTCGATGGAAAACTTTGACCCTGTCGGCGTTCACACAGGCGACAGTATCGTTATCGCTCCCGCGGTTACGCTTGCAGACAAGGAATATCAGATGCTGAGAACAGCGGCGCTGAACATTATCCAGGCGCTGAAGGTCGAGGGCGGCTGTAACTGTCAGTTTGCATTAAAGCCCGACAGCTTTGAATACTCGGTAATTGAGGTAAACCCCAGAGTTTCACGTTCATCGGCGCTTGCATCAAAGGCTACAGGCTATCCTATAGCAAAGGTTGCTACAAAGATAGCGATCGGATATTCGCTCGATGAGATCGTAAACCAGGTAACAGGCAAGACCTATGCTTGCTTTGAGCCTGCGCTTGACTATGTTGTAGTAAAGTTCCCGAAGTGGCCGTTTGATAAGTTCGTATATGCAAAGAAAACGCTCGGTACTCAGATGAAGGCTACCGGCGAGATAATGGCTATAGGAACGAGCTTTGAAGAAGCTATGATGAAGGCTGTACGTTCTATCGAGCTTGGTATGGACACGATGCGTAAAAAGGCTTTCAAGAAGCTGACAGACGAAGAAGTAAGAGCAAAGCTCCACGATGTCGATGTTGATCGTTCGTTCTGCGTATTTGAGGCACTGAGAAGAGGTTTCAGCGTTCAGGAGATACATGATATAACCACTATCGACAAGTGGTTTATAACTAAGCTTAAAAACCTTGCAGAGCTTGAGCTGTGGCTTGAGGACGGCGAGCTTACGCAGGAGAAATATGACCTTGCGAAGAAGTACAGCTACCTTGACAGGACTATCGAGAAGCTGTCAGGACAGAAGCTTGCGGACAAGGGCATAAAGACACGTCACGCAGTATACAAGATGGTTGATACCTGTGCCGCAGAGTTCTCGGCTGAAACGCCCTACTTCTACAGCACATACGATGAAGAAAACGAAGCGGCCGAATTTATCGAGCAGCACCCGACAGATAAAAAGAAGATAATAGTTTTCGGCTCAGGTCCTATCAGAATAGGTCAGGGTATCGAGTTCGACTACTGCTCGGTACACTGCGTATGGGCGCTTAAGGAAATGGGCTATGAAGCAATTATATGCAACAACAACCCAGAAACGGTTTCTACCGACTTTGATACAGGCGACAGACTTTATTTCGATCCGCTGACATTTGAAGATGTCGACTCGCTGATAGCTACCGAAAAGCCTTACGGCGTTGTAGTACAGTTCGGCGGTCAGACGGCTATAAAGCTGACAAAGCACTTACAGGAGAGCGGTGTAAGAATACTCGGTACTTCGGCTGAAAGCATTGATGACGCAGAGGACAGAGAGAAGTTTGACGAGCTGCTTGAAAAGTGTAAAATTCCTCGTCCTAAGGGACATACGGTATTCACGACAGAGGAAGCACTCAAAGCCGCAAATGAACTCGGCTATCCCGTTCTGCTCCGTCCGTCATACGTTCTCGGCGGTCAGAATATGATAATCGCTCACTGCGACAGCGATGTTACCGAATATATGACTATTATCACAGCTACAGAGCTTGAAAACCCTGTACTGATAGATAAGTACCTTATGGGTACTGAGGTCGAGGTCGATGCTATCTGTGACGGTACAGACTTCCTTATCCCCGGTATTATGGAGCATATTGAGCGTGCCGGAGTTCACTCGGGCGACAGTATCTCGGTATATCCTGCACAGACACTGTCCGACAAGATAAAGGAAACTATCGTAACATATACGGAGCGTCTTGCAAAGGCGCTTAACGTAATCGGTCTTGTCAATATACAGTACGTTGTATATAACAACGAGGTTTACGTTATAGAGGTAAATCCCAGGTCTTCAAGAACAGTTCCTTATATCAGCAAGGTAACGGGCGTTCAGATGGTCGATATTGCAACAAAGATTATGCTCGGCGAAACTCTTAAGGAGCAGGGTTATCACAGCGGTCTGTATCCCGTAGGCGACTATGTAGCAGTCAAAGTGCCGGTATTCAGCTTTGAAAAGCTCCACGATGTTGATACACAGCTCGGTCCTGAGATGAAGTCAACGGGCGAGGCACTCGGTATAGCAAAGACATTTGAAGAGGCTCTCTACAAGGGACTTATAGCTGCAGGCTTCAAGATATTCAAGAAGGGCGGCGTAATGTTCACCGTTAAAAATTCCGACAAGCCCGAAATTATACCGCTTGCCGAGAAGTTTGAAAAGCTCGGCTTTGAGCTGTACGCTACAAGCGGCACGGCTTCAATGCTGAACAGAAATATGATAGCTACCAACTTCACATACCGTATACACGAGGACAAAGAGCCGAATGTTATCAGTCTGCTTGAAAGCGGCAAGATAAATTACGTTATCTCAACCTCCGAAACAGGCAGAAAGCCTGCTCTCGACAGCGTTAAGATAAGACGTAAGTCGGTCGAGCGTTCTATAGCCTGCCTTACATCGGTCGATACGGCGAACGCTCTTGTAAAGTGTATCGCTATGGACAAGACTGTAGACGATCTCGAAATGGTAGATATAACAAAGATTTAATGAGGTGCGATATTGAAAACAGGCGAATATAAAGTAAAATTCAATTACACGATATTGAGGGGATTTATAGACGCTTTCGGTCTGGTTATGACTCTGCTCATATATCAGACGACATACGCATACTATGATAAGTTTATCCACCCCGATCAGGTGATAAACAATGTTTATCCGAACGGCGTGCCGCTTGACAGATGGATACTCGGCGGCATAGTTCCGCTTATCGCTCTTGCGGTGCTTGTGTTCTCGGTTGTGTATATGTTTATCCCGCATAAGTCAAGAACGCTTATGATAGCAGCGGACAATGCACAGAAGTATTACGACAACCTGATGATAGCAAACAGTCTGCTGAGAATACTTGCGCTTATGGCACTGTGGGATTACACTTATATTTCGCAGAGCAACCTGCTGTATGCGGGGGAGTCGTGGTTCAGTCTTCAGACAGTGCTTGACATTGTGGTCGGAGCGCTTGTCGTATACTTTATGTACGGCAGACTTAAAGCTATAGCAAAGCCTGTCGATAAAAAGAAAAAGGCGGAAAGGAAATCTGCCGCCGACGAAGAAACAACGCTTGCAAAGGTGAAAATAGTCAAGGACGACGATACAATAATGCGCAGTTAGCTATGCAAAAGGCAACACAATAGAAATAACGTGTTGCCTTGATTTTTACACAGCGGTAATACCGCAGGAAAGGAAAATATATGAGCTTTTTTTGTAATTCATATCCGATAGTTGATAAAAAAGCGCTCGGCGAGGGTATATATTCATATACGCTGAAATGTCCCGAGGTCGCTGAAAACGCACATATCGGACAGTTTGTTCAGATAAAGGCTGAGGGCTATATGCTCCGCAGACCCATATCTATATGCTCGGTCGACAAGGAAAACGGCACAATGCGCCTTGTATTTGAAGTAAGGGGCAAGGGTACGGATAAGATATCCGAGCTTAACAAGGGCGATATGATGGACGTTATCGCACCGCTCGGCAACGGCTTTACAGTTTCCGCAAAGAATGACGGCAGAGTGATAGTAGTCGGCGGCGGAATAGGCACACCGCCTCTGCTTGATATTGCAAAGCTGTATGGCGACAAGTGCACGGCTATACTTGGCTTTAGAAGCTTCGACAAGGTGATCCTCGACAAGGACTATGCCAAAGCAGGCGCAAGCGTTATAGTCTGCACCGATGACGGCAGTACAGGTGTACACGGTACGATAGCACAGCCGCTTGCAGATGAGCTTGCCAAGGGCAATGTTGCGGCGGTATATGCCTGCGGTCCTACTCCTATGCTTAAAGCGGTCGTTGCGGCGGCAAAGCAGGCAGGCGTATATTCTGAGGTTTCTCTTGAACAGCGTATGGGCTGCGGTGTCGGTGCGTGTGTTGTATGTGCCTGCACGGTTATCCGTGACGGAGAAGAGAAGGTCGTAAGAGTATGCAAGGACGGTCCTGTGTTCAGCGGTGAGGAGGTAGTATTATGAGTTTCAAGCCCGATATTTCAGTAGATGTATGCGGCAAGCATTTTAAAAACCCTGTAATAGCCGCTTCCGGTGCATACGGCTTCGGCGAGGATTATACCGACCTTTATCCGCTGTCGGCGCTCGGCGGTATTTCCTGCAAGGGCACGACCTTAAACAAGAAGGACGGCAACATTCCTCCGAGAATAGCCGAAACTCCGAGCGGAATATTAAACTCCGTAGGACTTCAGAACCCAGGTGTTGATAAGTTTATAAACTACTATCTGCCGCGGCTCAGAACGCAGGATACTGTGGTTATCGCAAATATCGCAGGTGCTGTAATTGACGATTATATAGCTGTTGCAGAAAAGCTGGACGCTACCGATGTCGATATGATAGAGCTTAACATTTCCTGCCCTAACGTAAAGCAGGGCGGCGCTACATGGGGCGTTACCTGCGAGGGTGCGGCAAGCGTTACAAGAGCGGTAAGAAAGGCTACAAAAAAGCCTGTTATCGTAAAGCTTACTCCCAATGTAACAAATATCACAGAAATCGCAAAGGCCGTTGAAGCAGAGGGTGCTGACAGCATTTCGCTGATAAACACTCTGCTCGGTATGAGAATTGATATAAGAACAAGACGACCTATCCTGCACAATAATGTCGGCGGACTTTCGGGTCCTGCTGTGTTCCCTGTTGCGGTAAGAATGGTATGGCAGGTATCAAATGCGGTAAAGATACCCGTTATCGGTATGGGAGGCATCGCAACGGCTGAGGACGCTATTGAGATGATGATGGCAGGCGCATCTGCTGTACAGATGGGTACGGCTATCTTCAACGACCCATATGCACCGATAAAGGTGTGCGAGGGTATGGAAAAGTTCCTCACCGAACAGAAAATAGAGAAGATAAGCGATATTGTAGGCACGGTAAAGCCGTGGTAATAAGCTTCACAGAAGAATACAAACAGCAATGCCCTCACAGGTTTCATTCCTGCGAGGGCATTTCAGTTATTCCTTATTTATAAACTTATCTATGATGTACTTAGGCCTTGCCTTGACCTCGGTATAGATCTTTCCGATATATTCACCGACAATTCCCAGCGCCATTATCTGCAGACCGCTTAAAAACCATATTGAGCACATAAGCGAGCTCCAGCCTGCTTCTGTGTTGCCAAGACAGGTCTGCACTATCGTGTAGATTATCATACCGATACTGATAAGGAATACAAGGAAACCTACTACCGTAACAAGCCTTATCGGTTTTACCGAGAAGCTTGTGATACCGTCAAACGCAAACGCAAGCATCTTTTTCAGCGGGTACTTTGATTCGCCCGCAAAGCGCTCACTGCGCTCGTAATATACGATATCGCTCTTGAAGCCTATCTGCTTTACTATACCTCGGAGGAACAGATTGACCTCCTTGAACTGCGACAGCGCTTCAAGTGCGCGCTTTGAAATAAGTCTGTAATCGGCGTGGTTGTCGATAATGTCAACTCCGAGCAATCTCATAAACTTGTAGAACATACCGGCAGTTCCGCGCTTGAATGCGGTGTCGGTCTTTCTTGAAGAACGTACACCGTATACTATGTCACAGCCGTCATGATATTTGTCTACAAACTGATCGACAACGTTTATATCATCCTGCAGGTCTGCGTCCATTGATATGGATATATCCGCAAGCTCCTTTGCTGTCATAAGCCCTGCAAGAAGTGCATTCTGATGTCCCTTGTTACGGGAGAGCTTAAGCCCTGAGAACAGATCGTCACTGCCGTGGAGCTCCTCGATTATCTCCCATGTCTTGTCCTTACTGCCGTCATCTACAAACAGAACGCGGCTTTTGTCGGATATTTTTTTATCGTTTATGAGAGCAGTCATCTTTTCCTTCAGTCGTTTCGATGTTTCGTGAAGCACCGCTTCTTCATTATAACAGGGTACTACAATGTATAGTATGTCGTTGTATTCGGTCATTTTTTTAAATTCCTTTCACAGCATATAATCCTGACTGTTACAGTATACCCCATTTTGGCGCATTTGTAAAGCGGATAATGTGAAAATATGACGAAAAATCGGTAAATATAGTTATTATAAATAAAGATTTCACAAAAAGAAAAGCGGCTATGACACCAAAGTGCCATAGCCATAGGAAAAGGGTGCAGATTATCTTAAAGGGTAAAAAACCCTCTAAGCCGATTTGATAAACGTATCTCTATAATTATACGTTGAACAGCAGCTCTTCGTATGTGGGGAAGGGCCAGTACTTTTCACCGACGATCGTTTCAAGCTCGTCTGCAACAGCACGCAGGCTCTGCATTGTAGCAAATACTTCATCGTGGTAGCACTTAGCGGCTTCGTAAGCATCGGAAATGCCCTGAGCCTTTACGATCACGCTGTCAAGCTCTGCAATCTTAGCGTTGAGGTTTTCAGCCAGAGAATCGATCTTGTTAGCGATAGACTGTTCAAGGTTATATGCAACGCCTGCATTCTTCTTCGACAGAAGTACATCGCAAACCTGCTTCTCGTAAGCCATAACTGCGGGGAGAATTTCCTTTGTAGCCATCTCTGCTGTTGTAAGAGCCTCAATGTTGATCGTCTTACTGTAGTTTTCAAGCAGTATCTCTGTTCTTGAGTGCATCTCAACTTCTGAGAATACCTTGTGCTTTGTAAATACCTTGATATTTTTCTCGTCAAGGAAGTGGGGAAGTGCGTCTACTGTAGACTTAAGCTCAGGCAGACCTCTTACCTCTGTAGCTTCCTTTACCCAAGCGGCATCGTAACCGTTGCCGTTGAAGATTACTCTGCTGTGCTCCTTTATTGTCTTTACGAGCAGTTCCTTAAGAGCCTTCTTGAAGTCGTCAGCCTTTTCGAGCTCATCAGCGAACTGTTCAAGCTCTTCTGCTACGATCGTGTTAAGTACTATGTTAGGACCTGAAATGTTGAGTGAAGAACCAACGCTTCTGAACTCAAACTTGTTACCTGTGAATGCGAACGGTGACGTTCTGTTTCTGTCTGTTGTATCCTTGGGGAACTTAGGCAGTGAGGTTACGCCGATATCAAACTGTGCGTGCTTTGCCTCAACATTTGTGCCTGCAACAAGTGCATTGATAACATCGT
Organism: Oscillospiraceae bacterium; assembly: GCA_003512525.1. Taxonomy (GTDB): domain Bacteria; phylum Bacillota; class Clostridia; order Oscillospirales; family Ruminococcaceae; genus Ruminiclostridium_E. Next base: position 33,879 of record DOQG01000063.1, read on the forward strand.
TCAGCTCTTCGCCGAGGAAGATTGAGATGATAGCGGGAGGTGCTTCGTTAGCGCCAAGTCTGTGGTCGTTGCCGGCAGTTGCTACCGAGAGTCTGAGCAGGTCTGCATATTCGTCAACAGCCTTGATGATAGCTACGAGGAATGTTAAGAACTGTGCGTTCTCCATAGGTGAATCACCGGGGTTCAGCAGGTTCTGACCGTCATCTGTTGACAGTGCCCAGTTATCGTGCTTACCTGAACCGTTAACGCCTGCGAAAGGCTTTTCGTGCAGTAAGCATACCATATCGTGTTCAAGTGCGACCTTCTTCATCATTTCCATCATAAGCTGGTTGTGGTCAGCCGCAAGGTTAGCGGACTCGAAGATAGGCGCACATTCGTGCTGTGCGGGAGCAACCTCGTTATGCTTTGTCTTTGAAGAAACGCCGAGAGCCCAGAGGTGCTTGTCGAGATCCTTCATATAGTCGCTTACTCTCTGTTTGATAACGCCGAAGTAGTGATCTTCAAGCTCCTGACCCTTTACGGGAGCTGCACCGAAAAGTGTTCTGCCGGTGAAGATAAGGTCTTTTCTCTTGTCGTATGTCTTCTTGTCAACGAGGAAGTATTCCTGTTCTGCGCCGACTGTAGCAACAACGCTCTTTGCTGTTGTGTTGCCGAAGAGCTTTAATATTCTTAATGCCTGCTTTGATACAGCATCCATTGACTTTAAAAGAGGTGTCTTTTTGTCAAGCGCTTCGCCTGAGTATGAGAAGAATGCTGTGGGGATATATAATGTGTTATCCTTGATAAATGCATATGATGTGGGATCCCACGCCGTGTAGCCTCTTGCCTCGAATGTAGCACGCAGACCGCCTGAGGGGAACGATGAAGCATCAGGTTCACCTTTGATAAGCTCCTTGCCTGAGAACTCCATGATAACTGTACCGTCGCCTACAGGTGAAATGAAGCTGTCGTGCTTTTCGGCTGTGATACCTGTCATAGGCTGGAACCAGTGGGTGTAGTGTGTTGCACCCTTTTCTACCGCCCAGTCCTTCATTGTGCTTGCAACTACTTCGGCAACGGGAAGTGTAAGCTCTGCATTACCGTGCATTACCTTCATCAGCTCTTTGAATATCGCCTTGGGCAGTCTTGCCTTCATTACTGCCTCGTTGAATACGTCCGAGCCAAACAGCTCCGTTACATCATAAGTTTTTTCTGCCATTTTCCTTTTCCTCCTACTTTCGTTAAGATGTTCTTTGAAAAATAAGAAAAGGACGCTTTGATCCCTCAAAACGTCCTCGTTTCTGATTACAGTTATTATAATACACTATATCGTGCGATTTGTCAATAGGTCATTTTGCACAAATTTTGAAAGTTTGCTTGTGCAATAATTCAAAAATGCACAAAATCTATTGAAAAAACGTCAATTTCTGCAAGTCTTACAGCTCAATCTTGCCGTAAAGTGTTGCGTTTCTTTCAGCTTCAACAGCTTCCTTAGAAAATTCGCCTGCATCTGCATTTGTTGTTGTATCAGCAGCTGTCTGTGAGCGCTTGTACTCTCTTTCAAACGATGTTGAAAATCCTGTACTCTGCTTGTACGAGCGGTTGCCGCCGTTACCGTTTCTTCTTCCGCCGCCTCTGCGATCGTTTCTCTTGTTATTATCTCTGTGGGGCTGAGAAGCCGAGATAACGACCTTTCTGTAAGGCTCTTCGCCTATAGAATTGCTGTATACACCCTCGATCTCAGCTACCTTGCTGTGAATGATACGGCGCTCATAAGGATTCATAGGTTCAAGGGTAATGCGTCTGCCCTGACGGAGCACCTTATTAGCGGTACGCTCTGCAAGCGACTTGAGAGTTTCCTCTCTCTTATCCCTGTAACCGTTGCAATCAACTGTGATACGGCAGTAAGGCTCATCGTGACGGTTGCTTGCAAGAATTGCAAGGTACTGTAAAGAGTCGAGTGTTTCGCCTCTTCTGCCGATAACGATACCGAGCTTTTCGCCGACTATATCAAGAACTGTGATATCTTCCTTTTCGATTATGTTTACCTTGAAGTCCTCAACGCCGAGAGCGGTAAGAACCTTTTCAAGATAAGCCGCAGCCATAGCTACCTTTTCGGTGTGATCCGCATCTTTAGCGGCGACAGGAGCTGCTGCTTCGGTAGCAGGCACTTCTGCAGCTGCTACGGGAGCTTCTTCTCTTACTGCTATTTCATATTCGGCTTCTATCTTGTAATCGCCCTTTTTACCGAAAAGCTTTTTTACGGGTTCTTCTACAACAGTGATCTTTATATCGGCTTCGTTTGCACCGAGTTCCTTTATTTCCGAAATAGCAAGCGCCTTGAGTTCGTCAAGCGACTTACCTGTATATATCTTTTTCATAAGTCTGTCCTTTCACGCACGATTCTCAATCGTCGTCTTCATCGTTGTATTCTTCTCCGTACTTCTCTGCATCGGCCTTTCTTGCCGCCGCGAGCTTACGTCTGTTTATTTCCTTCTGAGAAAGTGTTTCTGTCTTTGTGACTGTCTTTTCTTCACCTGTATCGGCGTCTGTAACAACAGCTGTTGTTGTGACCTGTCTTTCCTGGAGCTTTCTTTCCTTCATCTTCTGTTCAGCCTCGGCTCTGAGCTTATCGGGACTGTAGAGCTTCTGGAGAACTATTGTCTGTACTATACCGAGCGCATAGTTGATACCCCAGTAGAAACCTACGCCTGCGGGAACGCTGAACGAGATCCACAGCGAGAATAAAGGCATGATATAAAGCATTACCTTCATACCCGCACCGCCCGCGTTAGCCATCTCGGGATTGTTCTTTTTGCTGATGTACTGTGAAAGTACAGTCTGAACAAGTGAAAGTATAAATGCAAATATCGGTATGATTATCAGCGGTTCAAATGCGAGCTTAGGTGTAGAACCGAAGTTCAGACCGCAGAACATCATATTGTGTGACAGTGCTGCAAGTCTGTCCTTTACGTCATCTGAGAGCATCGAGCTTTCTTTGAATGTATCGGGATACTGCTCATAAACCTGCAGAGCAAGAAGCTCCATTTGCATACCCTTGTACTTGCCTGCAACAGCCGCAAGTCTGTTCTTTGTTTCAGCTGTAAGTCTTGACTTATCACCGGTTATATCTGCATACTGTTCGGTAGTGAATGAACCGTATGTTTCACGATCCGTTTTGCTGATTTTTTCGGGATCTTTGTCAGAGTAGCTGTTCTTGTAATTCTCATCGTCCTTGAACTCATGCGTCAGCTGTGCACTGTCGTTTGATTCGGAGATGAACATAGCGTCCGTTTCGCCGTTCTTGTACTTTAAGATAAGCTCAGCGTCCTGCTTGTTGTATTCGTTAAGGAAAATTTTCGCATACTCTGTTTCTTCTGCAACTGTGATGGTGCTTGATATATCTGTTGAGCTTAAATGCTCCATGTGTGTCATGGGCTTATATACAACGTCGATGACACCGAACAGTATTACCATTGTCAGAACGAGAGGTCCGCAGCCGCCTGCGGGGTTATAGCCCTGTGCCTGCAGCTTCTGCATTTCTTCTGCCTGTTTTTCACGGTTGTTGCGGTATTTCTGCTGTATTTCCTTTACCTTGGGAGCAAACAGCTGAGAAAACGCCATATTCTTCTGCTGCTTTATCTGAAGCGGCAGCATTGCTATTTTGACTATAATAGTAAATATCAGTATCGCCCAACCGAAATTCTGTAAAAGAAGATAAATAGGCCACATGATGTAGCCGAGAGGCGTACCGATTATGGTGTATAAGAAATCTATGGAAATCACCCTCCGTTAGTCGTGCCGATGTTGCGGCTTGTTCCTTTTAAAAAAATAAAATTGTTCGGGTACATAGTCATAGCCGCCCTCGGAAAAAGGGTTGCATCTGATAATTCTCCGTATAGCCAAATAGCTGCCCTTTACCGCACCGAAGCGGCGGAGTGCGATCATCGCATATTCCGAACAGCTCGGAGTAAAGCGGCAACAACGAGGCAGCCATTTTGACAAAGTCATTCTGTATATCTTTACGAAAAATAAAAGTACATATTTCATTTTATTTTTTGAATTTCCGCAGGAGCTTTATTTTCCTGCACGGCATACCTTTTAAGCAGTTTGTTTTCCATCTGCCTGTATACCTGTGTTGATTTCATAGCAGGAGTCTTTGCTCTTGCCACGAAAATAAAGTCGTATCTTTTTTGCGTTTTTTCGCGGAGCAGGGGGTCAATAAGGCGGAACGCTTCTCTGATGACTCTTCTGGCACGGCTACGCTTTACTGCGTTGCCGACCTTCTTACCTGTAACGATCCCTATGCGGTTTACCCGCCTCTTGCTTTCCCTTGCGTAGCATACGAATGCATCGGTAACGACACTGTCGCCTTTTCTGAACAGAAATTTGAACTCCCTGTCCTTTTTTATGCAGACGTATCTCTTTGCGTACTCATTCATTGACTGAATCAGTAGCTTAAGTGCTTTCTGCCCTTTGCACGTCTTCTTGCAAGAACCTTACGTCCGTTTCTTGTAGACATTCTTTTTCTGAAACCGTGTTCTTTCTGTCTCTGGAGCTTCTTAGGCTGGTATGTTCTTTTCATTTCTTTCTTCCTCCTGTTAATACTTGACACCGATATGTGTCTGTCTTGCGCCTATGCAATTTAATATTATACCTTAATCGTCCGCTGATGTCAAGACATATTTTTAAATTTGTCCGTTTTACTTGCGGCAACGCAGACGATTTTCGTAAAACAGGCAAGAGGCAGACAAAACATCGGCTTATAACGTCCGATGGCTTTATTTATTGACGTTTACGACAGACGAGCCTGAACGTAATTCGGAGTTTGGAGAATAATCTCATATAGTATTAAGATACTTAAGAATACGGTTGCATCGGCTGCATAACGTGTTATGCATAAAAAACATATCCGATCCATTAGTTGAGATTGACATTTGAAACGATGTATAGTATAATATTTATGCTTTTTGAAGTCAATAAAGATCATGCGGAAAGGAAACAGCAATGAAAAAGATAACAGCAATACTATTATGTGCGGTAATGTGCGTGTTTATTGCGGGTTGCAGCAGCGAACCCGTACAGGAAAGCAGTGAACAACAGACATCTTCGGATACTGTAAGTTCCGTACCGGAAGTTCCCGCACCGGACGGTTTCAGAGTTGAAGGCACAAAGCTTATCGACGGCTATGGCGAAGAGTTTGTGATGCGCGGTGTGAACCACGCTTATGCATGGTTCAAGAGTGATACGGATAACGCGATAGAGGGCATTAAATATGTAGGTTCAAATACGGTTCGTCTTGTACTGTCCGACGGCGATCAGTGGGACAAGGTGACAAGAGCGGAGCTGAAGAGCCTTATAAGGAAATGCAAGAAAAATCAACTTGTGGCAGTGCTTGAAATACATGACGGTGCCGGTAAGGACGATGTTTCTTTCCTTAATAATGCAGTTGATTACTGGATAGGCATGAAGGAGCTGCTGAACGAAAATAAGGCTTATGTTCTTGTCAATATAGCCAACGAGTGGTACGGCAAATATGATAAGCTTGAAGTATGGCGTGATGCCTATATCGATGCGGTAAAGAAGCTGAGAGATGCGGGCATTGAGAATACGCTGGTAGTCGACAGCGCAGGCTGGGGACAGTGTGCGGACAGTGTTCTGAATTATGGTGAGGAGATACTGAAAGCCGATAAGGACGCAAACACAATGTTTGCGGTGCATATGTATGGTGCTGCCGGCAAGAACGAGAAGATAATCAAGAACACTATCGATACGGCTCAGAGCAAGAATCTTTGCCTGCTTATAGGTGAATTCGGCTGGAATCATACAGACGGCAAGGTTGACTATGAAACGATAATGCAGTACTCGACAGAGAAGAATGTCGGATATCTTGCGTGGTCGTGGAAGGGTAACGGTGATGATGTAAGCTATCTTGACGTTTCGCGCGACTGGGCGGGCGTTGACCTGACATCCGACTGGGGCAAGCCGCTGGTTGAGGGCGAGTATGGTATAAAGAAGACATCAAAGGTATGTTCTGTATACACAAAGTACGCAACCGATGATACAGGCAGTACGGACGAAGCTACAGACCCTGTAGAGTAATCCGAAAATAAGAATATTCTGACCGGCGCACCGCAAAGTGCGCCGGTTGTTGCATTTTATGTGCTTTTTGTAGTATAATCGGTATTGGTAAAACGGATATAAAAGAAGTTGACAAAGGCTCGGGAAATGCAATTGCCTTTATCAAATGAAAATATAATCATTAGGGAGTTTATATATGAATAGTATAAAGGTAGCACTGTTGCAGCTTGATCCGGAAGGAAATTTACAGGGTAATATCGAAAAGGGGATAGAGGCGGTTGAAAAAGCTGCAAGGATGGGAGCAGATATTGCGCTTTTCCCGGAAATGTGGAGCTGCGGATATGATTTTCCGCAGGACAAAAAAGCACTGTGTGAGCTTGCGGTAAGCAAGGACAGCAGTTACACGGACGCATTCAGAAAGGCGGCTGTTGACAACGATATAGCAGTGGCGGCGACATATCTTGCGGAAAACGGTGACAAAGCGCCTTTCAATGCGATGACACTGTTTGACAGGTACGGAGCGGAAAAGTTCACTTATTATAAGGTACACACCTGCGACTTCGGAGATGAAAGAGTGTTGTCACACGGAGATGATTTTTTCACTGCCGAGCTTGACACAAAGAACGGAAAAGTAACGGTCGGGGCGATGATATGCTATGACAGGGAATTTCCCGAAAGCGCAAGAATACTTATGCTGAAAGGTGCGGAGCTGATACTCGTGCCGAATGCCTGTCCTATGGAAATAAACCGTATATCACAGCTCAGGGCGAGGGCATATGAGAATATGACGGGCATTGCTACGGTAAATTATCCTTATGGCAAGCCGGACTGCAACGGTCATTCTACCGCTTTTGACGGCATAGCATACAGAGTTGATGGCAGCGGCGGAAGAGATACTCTGGTGATAGAGGCGGGCGAGCGCGAGGGCATATACATTGCCGATTTCCCTATTGATGATATGCGGGAGTACCGCCGCAGAGAAGTACACGGCAATGCATTCCGCCGCCCGAAAGTATATGGACCGCTTACAGATATGACAGTAAATGAGCCGTTTATAAGAGAGGAGAAAAATCCGTGACAGCAGGCGCTAACCGCAGTGTAACCCACACTGTAACAGTCGGTGACAGGAAGATCGTCTATGAGCTTACCCGCAAGAAAGTGAAAAATATAAATCTCCGGATAAAGCCTGACGGCTCGGTGCACGTTTCGGCGTCAAATGCCGTTACTATCGCTGTGATCGAACGTTTCATAAGGGAAAAGGCGGACTTTATCCTGTCGGCGATTGATAAGTATAGCAAGCGTGATACTGGGAGCAAAATACAGTTTGTGAGCGGGGAGAAGCTTCCGATACTCGGGAGAGAGCGCACGCTGTATGTGGTCAAGGCAACACATAATTTTGTCACGGATAAGGACGGAAATATAACGCTGTCGGTAACGGATACCGACAACTATGAGCTTAAATATAAGGTGTACATTACTTGGCTAAAGGCACAGTGTTTTGAGATAATGACACTGCTGTGCAAGGCAGCATATGATGAATACTACCGCTCGCTCGGAATTAAATTTCCCATGATAAAGGTGAAGGATATGCGCTCAAGGTGGGGGAGCTGTATACCGTCAAAGGGGATACTCACATTCAATGTTCATCTGACGGAATATCCGCTTGCCGCCGCGGAATATGTAGTCGCACACGAGTTTACGCACTTCTTGCAGGCAAATCACAGTGCACGGTTTTATGCCGAGCTTGCAAAATTCATGCCTGACTACCGCGAAAGGGAAAGGTTGTTGAAAGGGTGACTGCATATAGCTGTGCGGGGCTTGATAAGGAATATATGAATTTAAGGGGCTGTGTTACAACCCCTTTTTATCATTTATAGTTTACAGCACCTTTATAAGCTCATCATAAATCGGCGCATAGTGTGCGTCTGTTATTCCGAAATCCATTTCCTTGTACGACCATACCGCACGGGCGATGTGATACTTTTCAAAGGCTTCGTTTATCATTCTGAACCAGTTCAGAGTACCCTCGGTATCAGCCTGATCGATAACTCCGTATTCACCGCAGTAAAGAGGAAGATCCAGCTTTTCGGCAACCTTTATGGCATCGCCGAACATCTTTACAAAGAAACCGCTGTCTATCATACCTGAAACGCCGTCAAAGTCAGAAGCATAATCATTGCCGAAATACTTTTCGCTGTCGGCACTCAGTTTCTCGACCGTATCGGGGAAAGTCGTGCGGTAGGAAAGGTCGAGCCTGTCGATCCATGATGCACCCTGATGTGTGAAAATAAGAGGGCTGTAGCAGTGGAAGGTCAGCACGATGTTTTCGTCCCACGGAATATCAAGGAGAGTCAGTCCGTGAATGCTGGAATTGAAAATACCGCCGATAACTATCTTTGTGTCGGGTGCGATCTTTCGTATCTCTTTAACAGTACGGCTTGCTATCTTGTTCCACGGGTCGGCAAAGTCTGCACTTGTAATCTCGTTGAGCAGTTCTAAGGCTATGTGCTCATCGTTGCCGTAGCGCTTTGCTATCTCCTGCCACAGGTAAACAAACTGATCCTGTAATTTTTCATTAGTGAAAAAACCGCAGTAATCAGGGTCATCAAAAATGAAACCGCAGGTCTTATGCAGGTCGATCACAATGTTAAGTCCGTGCTTTTTGCACCAATTCACACAGCTTTCGATATAAGCCATTCCGCTTTCGATAAGCTTGCCGTCGTCTGTCTGGATCACGTTGTAGTCAACAGGCATACGGACGTGGTCAAGCCCCATGGAGGCTATCTTTTCGATATCCTTTTCGGTGATGAATGTCGAATAGTGCTCATCATTATAATTCTTGCCGCACTGGGATATCCAGCCGCCGAGGTCGATGCCTTTATAAAATCCGTCAAAGTTTCTCATAGTTTTCCTCCGTCATAATTAAAGTTTCCGGCAGGGTCACCCCTGCATTTTATGTGTGTGACTTAATTATAACAGCGAAAGCTAAAATGCAATATCTATAATGTGGCGAATTTTATATTTTTGTGTGATTATTTTCTGCTGAGCGCTTTGTTAAGGTCGCTTTCGGGAGTATCGGTAGGTGTGATGCTGTAATTCTTTACAAGCACATCAAGAACACCGGGTGAAACGAACGCGGGAAGAGTAGGACCGAGAAAAATATTCTTTATCCCGAGGTACAGGAGAGTAAGCAGTATGCAGACAGCTTTCTGCTCATACCATGACAGAACAAGCGTCAGCGGTAAATCGTTTACCGAACAGCCGAAAGCATCGGCAAGCGCAAGCGCTATCCTTATTGCGCTGTAGGCATCGTTGCATTGTCCGCAGTCGAGTATCCTCGGTATTCCGTCTATCGTACCGAGATCAAGGTCGTTTATACGGTACTTTCCGCAGGCAAGCGTTAAAATAAGTGTATCGGGCGGGGTCGCCTTTGCAAAGTCGGTATAGTAGCTTCTGCTCGGGCTTGCACCGTCACAGCCGCCGATAAGGAAGAAGTGCTTTATCTTACCCTGCTTTACAAGTGCTACTATCTCATCGGCTCTTGACAATACGGCATTATGCGCAAAGCCCGTCATAACAGTGTGACCGCCGTTCATACCTGTCATTTCCTTATCCTCGTCATAGCCGCCGCATTCAAGCGCCTTTGCTATAACGGGTGAAAAATCCTTGTCGTCACCTATGTGGACAAGCTCGGGGTAAGATACGACAGAGGTCGTGAACACTCTGTCGCTGTAGCTCTGTCTTACCGGCATAATGCAGTTTGTGGTGAACAGTATCGGGGCGGGAATGTTGTGGAACTCAGACTGCTGATTTTGCCAGCCTGTGCCGAAGTTGCCTTTTAAATGCTTATACTTTTTAAGCTCGGGATAGCCGTGGGCGGGGAGCATTTCGCTGTGGGTGTAGATGTTTATGCCCTTGCCCTCGGTTTGCCGGAGCAACAGCTCCATATCGTGCAGGTCGTGACCGCTGACAACTATAAAAGGTCCTTTTTCTATCGTCAGCGGAACAACGGTCGGTACCGGATCTCCGTAGCTTTCGGTGTTTGCGCTGTCGAGCAGAGCCATACATTTAAAATTGACCTCACCTGTTTTAAGAACCAATCTTAACAGCTTATCGGGATCGTTTTCGCCCTCTATCGCTCTGAGTGCCGTGTAGAAGAAAGAGTTTACCTCGCTGTCTGTTTTACCGAGCGCAAGCGCGTGATAAGCGTATGCCGCCATACCTTTGATACCGAACAGGATAAGCGATTTCAGCGAACGGATATCATCGACAGCGTCCCACAGCCTTGAAAGCTCATAGTCGTCAACGTGGCTTTTATATATCCTGCGCTTTTCGTCCTTGACCTCGGCTGTAAGCTCCTTTACCGTATGGGTATTGAAGCTTACGTTAGTTATGGTTGTGAACAGACCTTTTAATACAAGGCGGTCGGTACTGTCGGTAGGCGTGCCGTACTCTGCCGCCTTAGCAAGCCCTATAAGCGCGCCGATAAGCTCGTCCTGAGCCTTTGCGGTATCGCTTTTCTTGCCGCAGACACCTGCCTTACCGCTGCATTTTTCGTTATGTGCAGTCTGCTGACACTGAAAACAAAACATCTCGTCAATCATTGTTTTACCTCCATCGGTTAGTGTTACTTTATTTTTACTTCGTTAACAAGCGGTTTGCCCGCAAAGAAAGCATCAAGGTTTTCAAACGTGGTTACTGCGATATTGAAGAGCGCTTCGCGGGTGAGAAAAGCCTGATGAGAAGTGAGCAGTACATTCGGGCGGGAGATAAGCAGGGCGAGCACATCGTCCTTGATTATCGTATCTGACATATCCTCAAAGAAGAAGTCGCCCTCTTCCTCGTATACGTCAAGCCCCGCACCTCTTATCTTTCCGCTGTTCAGTGCGTCAAGCAGGGCAGTGCTGTCGATAAGCGCACCTCTTGAGGTGTTGATTATAAATACGTCATTTTTCATCTTTGAAAAAGCGTTTTTGTCAAGCATACGCCTGTTCTTGTCGGTGAGCGGGCAGTGGAGCGATATTACATCACTGTTGGCGTACAGAGTATCAAGGTCGGTGTAGATAAAATCGACATTCTTTGCAGGGTATGGGTCATATGCCAGCACGTCCATACCGAAGCCGTGGCAGATATCTATAAATGCTCTGCCTATCTTACCTGTACCGATAACGCCTGCGGTCTTTCCGTGCAGGTCAAAGCCTGTGAAGCCCGCTATATTGAAATTGAAGTCGCGCACACGTATATAGGCGCGGTGTATCTTTCTGTTCAGTGAAAGGAGCAGTGCCATTGTATGCTCTGCAACGGCATAAGGAGAGTAGGCGGGTACTCTTACTATCTTTATCCTGTTCTGCGCCGCTTTCAGGTCAATGTTGCTGCAGCCCGCACTTCGCATCGCTATTATCTTTGTGCCGCCGTCACACAGCGTATCAATGGTTCTGCTGTCGATATCGTCATTGACAAATGCACAGACCGCTTCGCACCCATTAGCCATTACCGCGGTGCGGCAGTTCAGCTTTGATTCGATGTATATCATCTCATATCCCGTATTGACATTATCGAATGACGCTTTGTCATATGATTTTGTGTCGAAAAAAGCTATCTTTTTCATAGGCTATGATAATCTGCTGTCTTCCTTTCGCTGAAAATAGCCTTGGGGTCTGCGGCAGACAGGACAGTATTCGGGAGGAGTACTGCCGCAGTGTATATGACCGCAGTTACGGCACAGCCATACTGTTTCACCCGAAGAGGAGCGTATGCTTCCGTCCGAGAGCATTTGTGCAAATGTGTTGAAACGGCTTTCGTGGTCTTTTTCTATAGCGCCTACGAGCTCAAACAGATCTGCTATATTGTCGAGCTTCTCCTGCCTTGCGGTTTCGGCATATTCCTTATACATCTGCGTCCATTCGTAGTTTTCGCCGTGAGCGGCTTTTTCAAGTGCTTCGGCGGTTTTCGGGACACCTCCGAAAATAAGTCCGAACCAAAGCTCTGCATGAGCTCTTTCGTTTTTTGCTGTGGTGCGGAATACCTGTGATATTTCCTCGTCGCCGTCGGACTTTGCCTTGTCGGCGTATATCTCATAGCGTACCATTGCCGCCGCTTCATTTGCAAATGCGGTTTTCAGATTTTCAAGTGTTTTTGAATCGGATAATTGCATAAAAAATCTCCTTTACTTTAGTTACCGTTATTGTAACCAAAGAAAAGGAGAATATTTATTCAAATTTTGTTTCGCGGGAAAAAAAGGATCACTTTCTTATGAAAAGTACGCCGAGAGTGTTCGGTCCGCAGTGACTGCAAACTGTACAGCCGGCATCTGTTTCAAGTATCTCTTCAAACTTTCCGAGCTTTTTCACTGCCTTGTGGGCTATATCGATTATTTCTTTGTCGCTGGGTGAGTGGGTGATGAATATGCGCTTGTAATCTATATCATCTCTGTCTGACAGGCGCTCGGTGATATATTTTTCTATGCAGGCGGAATATTTACCTCTGTACTTCTTGCCGACACCCATCTTGCCGTCCTTTACTTCTATGCAGGGACGGAGCGAAAGAAGGTTAGCGCCCAGCGCCGCAAGTGTAGAGCATCTGCCGCCTTTACGCAGGAAATCCAGCTTTTCTATTACAAAGCTTGCTTCTACCTTTGATGTAAGAGCGTTCAAAGCCTTTGCGATATCCTCGGGAGCTTCGCCTGCCTGCGCCATCTCTGCAGCCCTGAGCACTATAAGTCCGCTGCCTGTTGAAAGGTTGCGGCTGTCTATGATATAGACATTGCCGAAATTTTCAGCGGCAATGCAGGCGTTCTGGTAACAGCTTGAAAATTCGGCGCTGATATCAACATGGATGACTGCATCGTATTCCTTGCTGAGAGGCGTGAATGCTTCGATATAATCCGCTACATTCACTGCGGCGGTAGAGGTGAGCGCTCCGCCCGATTTTACATGGTCGAAAATATCCTTCGGGGTGATCTCAAGTCCGTCCTTGTAGGATTTGCCGTCCTTGATAATGTAAAGCGGAAGAATTGTAATACCGTACTTTTCAACCAGCTCATTTGAGAGGTCGCAGGTGCTGTCTGCGGTGATCTTTATATTCATAGATATGCTCCTTTCGCGGAAAACGTTGAATTTAATAGTACTAAGTATAACATATTTTGTACGAAACGGCAATAGTTTTATTCCGTTTCAGGGAGAAATTATTGGAATTGAATAAAACTACTTGATATTTCAAAACAATTATGGTAAAATAATGATAATCAATTTTTCGGAGGTAATTTTATGCAATATGAGATCAAAGGTACACCGCTGCCTGTCGTAATATGCAATGTCGGTGCGGGAGAATCAATGTATACCGAAAAGGGCGGTATGAGCTGGATGACACCGAATATGCAGATGTCAACGAATGCGGGCGGCAGTTTCGGCAAGGCAATGTCGAGAATGTTCTCGGGTGAGTCGATGTTCCAGAACATATACACTGCACAGGGCGCACCCGGTCAGATCGCTTTTGCGTCAAGCTTTCCCGGTGAGATACTGGCAATGGACGTGTCGCAGGGCGCTGTTATAGCGCAGAAGAGCGCATTCCTTGCGGCGGAGATGAGCGTCAATATGAGCATACATTTCCAAAGAAAGCTCGGAAGCGGCTTTTTCGGCGGCGAGGGCTTCATAATGCAGAGGTTCGAGGGCAGCGGTATGGTGTTCCTTGAAATTGACGGCTCGGTAATTACATATGATCTTCAGGCGGGACAGTCCATGCTTGTTGACACGGGATATCTTGCGGCTATGACTGAAGGTGTTTCGATAGATATCGAGAGCGTAAAGGGAATAGGCAACAAGCTGTTCGGCGGCGTGGGCTTCTTCAATACAAAGGTGACGGGACCCGGTAGAATATGGCTTCAGACAATGCCTGCTTCTGCAGTTGCCGCGGCTATTAATCCGTTTATCACTACGGCGAAATGATGAGATGAAAATATAAAAAGAGATCCGCCTTTTCACGGGCAGATTTAATGAACAGTCTATGTAAATTATATTGGACTCATCTGAAAGATACTTTGAAAATACATTTTCAAATTCTTCAGCCGGCACCCGGTTTGCGGTACGCCGCTTGTCTGAGAACAATTAACATAAAAGCTTTTATTGGCAGGCTAAAGACGGCGTACCGCCGAGCCGGTTGACACCGACTTGATTTTATGATATAATACTCGTAACTTAAGGGAGTAGACGGCGAAATATCGTGACAAGTCAACATACTGACAGAGCTTTACTGTCTGGTTTGTCTTAATTGTTGAGACTTGAGTACAGGATAACTGTACTTGGGTCTTTTTTTATTGCGTATTTTCGGATAAGCGTCCACATATCATATATTATATCGGAGGACAAATTATGGGACTTTTGGAATTATTCCTTATTGCTGTGGGTCTGTCAATGGACGCATTTGCGGTGAGCGTCTGTAAGGGGCTGTCCGAGCGGCAGCTTAAAGCAAAGCACTATCTTATTATCGGTGCATGGTTCGGCGGATTTCAGGCGATAATGCCGACGATCGGCTATCTGCTCGGCTCGACATTTGAGCAGTATATCACTGCGGTCGACCACTGGATAGCATTTGTACTGCTGTGTTTTATCGGCGGAAATATGATAAGAGAGGCGCTGTCAAAGGACGAGGAGAAGCTCGACGCATCGTTCAGCTTCAAAACTATGCTGTTGCTCGCTATAGCGACAAGTATTGACGCACTTGCGGTGGGTATTACGTTTGCGCTGCTCCCCGATGTAAATATAGTTGCGGCTGTGCTGTTTATCGGTGCTACTACATTTATCCTTTCTGTGACAGGACTTAAGGTGGGAAATGTATTCGGTACGAAGTACAAGTCAAAGGCGGAGCTTGCGGGAGGTATTATTCTTATACTTATCGGTACTAAAATTCTGCTGGAGCATTTAGGGGTCATAAATTTCTGATAATTGAGGCGGCGGTCGTGGGGACTGCCGCCTTTTTCTGTGTAATATCACCGCTAAACGGTGGTAAAATAATAAAAAGCGTGCCGGACAGCGTGCTTTCAAAAAAGCTTGCATTAGAAGCGGCAATGTAGTATAATTAATATGATAGGGCAGTTATGCCCGGGGAATACAAAATTCAGAAGAAAGAGGAACAGTATGGCACAGGAATTTACCGTATCGCTACAAGCAATAATCGACGAGTGCAAGCTTGAGGTCATCCACACACCGCAGGACCCTGCAAAGATATTCATTTCAAATATCGATGTAAACCGTCCGGGACTTCAGCTCGCAGGATTTTATGAATATTTTGATAAGGGCAGAATACAGATAATAGGCAAGGCGGAAACCGCGTATCTTGAACAGTGCGGAGCAGAGATAAGAGCACAGAGGATTAAAAAATTCTTCAGTGAACAGCCTGCGGCTGTGGTAGTATCAAGAGGAATGGAGATAATGCCCGAAATGCGCGAGCTTTCAAAGGAGCTTGATATCCCGCTTTTAAGAAGTGAAGAGAGCACATCTACATTTACTTCAAAGCTCGTTGCGTATTTAAGCTTGCAGCTTGCTCCGAGAATTACGCGTCACGGCGTTCTTATCGAGGTATACGGCGAAGGTATGCTTATCCTCGGTGAGAGCGGAGTAGGTAAGAGCGAAACGGCTATAGAGCTTGTAAAGCGCGGACACAGACTTGTAGCCGATGATGCAGTCGAAATAAGGAAAGCATCGAATATTACGCTTGTAGGCAGTTCGCCCGACAATATCCGTCACTTTATGGAGCTGAGAGGTATCGGCATTATCAATGCAAGACAGCTTTTCGGTATGGGTGCTGTTAAGGTAAGCGAAAAGATAGATATGGTAGTTGAGCTTGAGCTGTGGAATCCTGAAAAGGTATATGACAGAATGGGTGTTGACAACCACTATGTTTCGATCCTCGGTGTAAAAGTTCCCTCGCTTACTATCCCGGTAAAGCCAGGACGTAACCTTGCCGTTATACTCGAAGTTGCGGCGATGAACAACAGACAGAAAAAGATGGGCTACAATGCCGCACAGGAGCTGCTTGACAATCTCGGTCTTGATATGGAGAGCAGTGACACTGTAAAGAGCATGGGCTGATAAAAAGAGAAATATAAAGATAAATAAAAGTGTAAGAACAAATAAAAGAAAGGATATGACCTTAAAATGAAATTCGTTGCTGATATGCACACTCATACGTTGGCATCGGATCACGCATACTCGACTATCACCGAGAATGCCGCTTCAGCCGCAAAGGCGGGGCTGAGCTATCTTGGTATGACAGATCATTGTATAAATATGGAGGACTCTCCGCATATATGGCATTTCTGCAATATGGGCGTCATACCGCATTTCCTGTCGGGAGTGCGTATAATAAAGGGTGTTGAAGCTGATCTTATCGGTTATGACGGCGAACTTGACATAGATGATAATATTTATTACAATGTTGAATGGATAAATGCATCAATGCATAATCCTTGCATAATACCCGGCACTGCGGAGCAACATACAAACGCATATTTAAAGGTTATGGATAACCCGAAGGTGTGCGTTCTCGGACACACCGAAACTGCGGATTATCCGTATGACTATGACGCGGTGACAAAGGCGTGCAGAGAAAAGAACGTTGCCATGGAATTCAACGTAAGCCGTTTCAGAAGTCAGACCTCTATACAGCGCCTGCACGATATCATATTGCCGACCTGTGCAAAGAACGGCTGTTATGTGATGGTCAACTCCGATGCACATTTTTGCAGTAAAATAGGCGCGTTCAAAAAGGCAGAGGCGCTATTAAAGGATATCGGTTTCCCCGAAGAGCTGATAGTCAATGCGGATCTTGAACGCTTTGAAAATTTTCTTAAAAGCAAGGGGATAAAGACAAACGCTGAAATCGAGCCTGATGAAGACTGACGGCGAATAAGCATAAAAAGCAAGGAATATATTAAATATCGGAAGGAAATATAACATAATGTACAACATAGGAATTGACCTTGGCGGAACAAACATAAAGGTCGGAGTGGTAGACGATGATTTTAAGATCGTAGGCAAGTCGAATATTAAGACGGCACTGCCGCGTCCCGCAGAAGAAATTGCGGACAGCATAGCAAAGGGTGTTGAGCTTGCCTGTAAGGAAGCGGGTATCGGTGTAAAGGATATCAACAGTATCGGTATCGGTACTCCCGGTGTTGCGGACAGAAACACAGGAGTTGTGCTTTATTCGTGCAACCTCGGCTTCAATAACACAAACCTCGGCGGACTGCTCAGAGAACGCCTCGGTACTGATATTTATGTTGAAAATGACGCTAACGTTGCGGCATACGGTGAGGTTCTCGGCGGTGCGGCAAGGGGATATAAAGACGTTGTCGTAATCACGCTCGGCACGGGTGTCGGCGGCGGTATCATCATTGGCGGCAGGATATACACAGGCTTCAACTTCTGCGGCGCGGAGCTCGGTCATGTTGTAATTGAATACAACGGCAGACAGTGCAACTGCGGCAGAAAGGGCTGTTTTGAGGCGTATAGCTCGGCTACTGCACTTATAACAGCCACAAAGAAGGCTATGGAAGAGGATAAGGACAGTGCAATGTGGAGCATTGCGGGCAGCCTTGACAAGGTTGACGGCAAGACGGCGTTTGACGCTATGAGAGCGGGCGACAAGAGCGGTAAGGCTGTAGTTGACGAGTATCTGAATTATCTCGGCTGTGGACTTACAAATGTTGTGAATACATTCCAGCCTGAAATGCTGCTTATCGGTGGTGGTATCTGCAAGGAGGGCGATTACCTTACAAAGCCGCTTGAAGAGTATATCAAGCGCGAGAGCTACTGCATAAATCCGGAGCGTTCAACCGTCCTCGGTATATGCAAGCTCGGAAATGATGCGGGAATAGTCGGTGCGGCGAACCTCTACAGACTGAAAGACTAAGATAGGCTCATAACAGGGGAAGTTTATTTGGCAAAAATCGCAAAAAATAAATTTGCAAGGAGTATGCTTTGAACGATTACAGCATATTGGAGCAGACTGCCGGAAAATACGGCGCGGTCGTGCTCAGAAATGAACCTATGAAGACTCACACCTCGTTTCGCATAGGCGGACCGTGTGATGTGATGATAAAGATAAACTGTGAGGCACTGTTGTGCGAGCTTATAAAGCTGTGCCGTGAGAATGACATCAGGTACTATGTTGTCGGCAGAGGAAGCAATATTCTTGTGTCGGACGAGGGACTTCACGGAGCTGTATTGCTTATCGGCAGTGATTTCGGTTCGGTAAGGGTAAAGGGCGATATTATTGAGTGCAATGCGGGCGCGTCGCTTGCGGCTGTCTGTACGGTGGCACTTGAAAACGAGCTTACGGGGCTTGAGTTCGCATACGGCATACCGGGTTCTGTCGGCGGTGCGGTATTTATGAACGCAGGCGCGTACGGCGGCGAGATGAAAGATGTTGTTGTATCCTGCCGTTATATTGACGAGAAAGGCAACATAAAGGAAATACCGCTCGAAAAAATGGAGCTGTCCTACAGACACAGCTTTTTCTCGGAGCGTGAGCTTTGCATAACATCTGTAAAGATGAAGCTTGCAAAGGGTGAGCACAGTAAGATAAAAGACCGTATGGATACGCTGATGGAGCGCAGGAAGGATAAACAGCCGCTTGAATATCCAAGTGCGGGGAGTACCTTCAAGCGCCCTGAGGGCGACTTTGCCGCAAGGCTTATTGAAGTCTGCGGACTTAAAGGAACTGCCTGCGGAGGGGCTGAGGTCAGCACAAAGCACAGCGGGTTTGTTATAAACAAGGACAATGCGACATTTGACGATGTTATGGGCGTTGTCGAAACGGTAAAACAAAAGGTGAAAGAGCAGACAGGCGTAATGCTTGAATGCGAAGTGCTTATAATGAAATGAAAATTTTTAATAAGTGCCTGAGATATGTGTACCGGGTGAGATAAGCTTATGGTTTATTTAGAGTTATCCGGGTAAGCAAACAAAGCGGCACACCAAAATTATTCATTTTTCATTATTCGATGACGGACGTATCCGGCGTTGTCGATACGGTAAAACAAAAGGTAAAAGAGCAGACAGGTGTAATGCTTGAATGCGAAGTGCTTATAATGAAGTGAAAATTTTTAATAAGTGCCTGAGATATGTGTACCGGGTGAGATAAGCTTATGGTTTACCCAGAGTTATCCGGGTAAGCAAACAAAGCGGCACACCAAAATTATTCATTATTCATCATTCATTATTCGATGACGGACGTATCCGGCGTTGTCGATACGGTAAAACAAAAGGTGAAAGAGCAGACAGGCGTAATGCTTGAATGCGAAGTGCTTATAATGAAGTGAAAATTTTTAATAAGTGCCTGAGATATGTGTACCGGGTGAGAAAAGCTTATGGTTTATCAAGAGTTATCCGGGTAAGCAAACAAAGCGGCACACCAAAATTATTCATTTTTCATTATTCATTATTCATTATTCATTAAACAGATAAAAGGGCGCAGGGAAAGGAACACAAATGAAAACCGAATTTGTTATAGTAACGGGTATTTCAGGTGCAGGCAAATCCTGTGCGGTAAATGTAATGGAGGATATCGGCTATTTCTGTATAGATAATATGCCACCCCAGCTGATACCGAAATTTGCCGAGATATGTGAGGAAAACGAGGATATATCAAAGGTGGCTATAGTTACCGATATCCGCGGCGGAACTATGTTTCTTAATCTAAGCGATACTATTGAAGAGCTTAAAAAGCGCGGACTTGATGTAAAGCTTTTATATGTGGACGCAAACCATCATGTGGTAAGACAGCGATATAAGGAAACACGGCGTAAGCACCCGCTGTTTGATGTTGCTGACGGTGATATCGATAAGGCTATCGATGTTGAAAGAGAGATACTCGAGCCGTTGCACGAGCAAGCCGATTACTATATTGATACGAGTCTTATGTCGACCTCAACGCTGAAAGAAAACGTACTCAATATCTTTCTTGATACGCCGTCAGACAGTATGACGATAAGCTGTATCTCGTTTGGCTTCAAGTACGGTGTTCCGAATGAGGCAGATCTTGTTTTTGATGTGCGCTGTCTGCCTAATCCCTACTACATACCCGAGCTTAAGGAAAAAACCGGGCTTGATAAAGAGGTCAGGGATTATGTAATGAGCTTTGAAAGTTCGCAGACTTTACAGATAAAGCTGTTTGATCTTATTGATTTTCTTATTCCGCAGTATCTGCATGAGGGCAAGAGCCAGCTCGTTATAGCTTTCGGCTGTACCGGCGGCAAGCACCGCAGTGCAACATTTGCGGAGAATATGTGCGAGCATCTCAGTAAAAATCATCTTAAAGCAAGGGTGCTTCACAGAGATGTAAATAAGGATAAGAAGTAACGATAATCAACCGACAGCGGATAAATGCGAACTGATTTCACTTTAAAAGGAGCGATCCGAATGTCATTCGCCGCCGATGTAAAAAACGAGCTGTGCAAGGCGGAACACAGCAGAAAACAGCTTGAGCTTTTGTCCAAGGGCGCGGCATTCGCCATGACGGAAGACGGCGACGGCTGTTTTTTTAATACGGAAAACAAGAAAACCGCGGACTGCATCGCAGATGCGTTCGGGGCTGTCGGTGTCAGATATGACACAGGCGAGAGCACTTTCAGAGGAAAGACTCTGTATACGGTGACGCTTGCCGATAAGGGGTATGCTTATCCTGTGCCAGACTGCTCGGGAGATGACGCGTTCGGCGTGTATCTCAGGGGGATATTTCTTGTATGCGGAATAGTGGCAAACCCCGAAAAGGGCTATCAGCTGGAGCTTTTCCTGCACGATGAGAGCAAATGCAGAGCATTACTTTCAATGATAGAAGAGCATGGAATGGGGGCAAAGCTGTCTAGCCGCAGAGGAAGCAGCTTTCTTTATATCAAAGAGAGCGAAAGGATCTCCGATATGCTCACCTATATGGGGGCTATGATGCAGGCTATGGAGATAATGAATGTCAAGATATATAAGGAAGTGCGCAACAACGTGAACCGCAGTGTAAACTGCGAAGCGGCAAACCTTGACAAGACGATAGCCGCCGCCCAGAAGCAGGCAGACGATATAAATTACATATTTGAGAAAAAAGGAGAGGGGTATCTGGCGGATGAGCTGCTGCAGGTCGCAAAGATACGTCTTACCGCACTTGAATTGTCGCTGAGCGATATCGGGAAAATGCTTGAACCGCCGATAAGCAGGAGCGGTGTCAATCACAGGCTGAAAAAGATAAGCCTTATAGCGGACACACTCAGAGGAGAAGAAAACCGGGGAGAATAAAAGTGAGCGGATTTGTACATTTACACGTTCATAGTGAATACAGCCTTCTTGACGGCGCTTGTCGTATAAGAGGGCTTGTTCGGCGTGTAAAGGAAATGGGACAGACTGCCGTTGCACTGACCGACCACGGCGTTATGTACGGCTGTGTCGATTTTTATAACGAATGCATCGAGAACGGAATAAAGCCGATCATCGGTTGTGAGGTGTATGTCGCCCCGAGAACACGCTTTGACAAGAGCACAAAAGCTGATATGAAGCCGCACCATCTTATACTGCTGTGTAAAGATAACGAGGGATATAAAAATCTTTCAAAGCTTGTTACTATCGGATATACCGAAGGCTTTTACAATAAACCGAGAGTGGATAAGGAGCTTTTAAGACGGTATTCGGACGGACTTATCTGCCTTTCTGCCTGCCTTTCGGGAGAGCTTCCGAGGGTGTTGCTTGACGGCAGACTTGCGGACGCTGTAAGCCTTGTCAAAGAATATAAGGATATATTCGGTGAGGATTATTATATAGAGCTTCAAAACCACGGTATAAGCAAGCAGGAACGCATACTGCCGTATCTTCTGCGTGTGGCAAGGGATACCGGTACACAGCTTGTCGCCACCAATGATGCGCACTATGTCGAAAAGGACGACAGCTATATACAGCGTGTGCTTACCTGCATAGCGACCAATACAACGCTTAACGACAAGAGTGATATGCAGTTTCCGACAGACGAATTTTACCTCAAAAGCGAGGACGAGATGAAAGCGCTCGGCTTTCCGCAGTCTGCATATGACAATACCGTCAAGATAGCGGAAAAGTGCAATGTGACCTTCACGTTCGGTCATACAATACTGCCGTATTTCAAGGCGGAGGGGTATGAGAACAACGAGATATATTTTACCGAGCAGGTAAGAAAAGGACTAAAAAAACGCTACGGCGACCCTGTGCCGGAAGAAGTGTCCGACCGCGCGGAATATGAAATGTCGGTTATAAAGAAAATGGGTTTTATCGACTACTTCCTTATAGTAGCCGACTTTATAGGTTATGCAAAAAGAAACGATATTGCAGTAGGTCCGGGCAGAGGCTCGGGCGCAGGAAGCGTCTGCGCGTACTGCCTTGGGATTACAGATATCGACCCGATACGATTTAATCTGCTGTTCGAGCGTTTCTTAAATCCCGAACGTGTGACCATGCCTGATTTTGATGTAGACTTTTGCTATATAAGACGGCAGGAGGTAATTGATTACGTTGTCAGAAAGTATGGCAGGGATCATGTGGCGCAGATAATCACGTTCGGTACAATGGCAGCGAGGGGTGCTATCCGTGATGCAGGCAGGGCAATGGGGCTGCCTTACGGCAAGGTCGATACGGTTGCAAAGCTTATTCCTATGTCGATGCACTCAACCATTGACGGTGCGCTGAAAAGCGAAAAGGAGCTTGTGAAGCTGGCTTCATCGGATAATGAGGTAAGTCTGCTTATAGAAACCGCCAGGAAGATCGAGGGAATGGCGAGAAATACCTCAATACACGCCGCAGGTATAGTTATAACCCGTGACCCCGTAGCCGATTATGTACCACTGTACAGAAACGGCGAGGGCGAAGTTATGACGCAGTACACGATGACTACCATAGAGCGGCTCGGACTGCTGAAAATGGACTTTCTCGGACTGCGTTATCTGACCGTAATACAGGACTGCTGTAAACTTGTGCTGAAAAACGATCCCGATTTTGATATAGAAAAGATACCCGAAAATGACAGTGCGACCTATGATATGATGTCATCGGGAGGTACGCTCGGAATATTCCAGTTTGAAAGTGCGGGTATGACCTCGCTTTTATCGCGTATGAAGCCATGCTCGATAGAGGATCTTACTGCGGCGCTGTCGCTGTATCGTCCCGGTCCTATGGACTCTATACCGACATATCTGGAAAATCGCCGCCACCCCGAAAGGATACGATACAAGCACCCGCTTTTAAAGGATATACTTGACGTTACTTACGGCTGTATCGTGTATCAGGAGCAGGTAATGATGATATGCCGTGTGCTTGCGGGATATTCATTCGGCAGAGCGGATATAGTCCGCAGAGCTATGGCTAAGAAAAAGCCCGAGGTTATGGAAAAGGAGCGTGCGACATTCGTTGAGGGTGCTGTAAAAAATAACGTTGACAGGCAGGTCGCAGAAGAGATATTTGACGATATGATGAGCTTCGCCAGCTATGCGTTCAACAAATCCCATGCGGCGGCATATTCGCTACTTGCTTATCGCACCGCTTATCTCAGGTGTCATTATTACAAGGAATATATGGTGGCGCTGCTTACAAGCGTGATAGGCTGGGGCGGAAAGACCGCAGAATATATAGGCGACCTTGCACAGCACGGACTTAAGCTCCTGCCACCGCATGTAAACTACAGTGAAACAGGCTTTTCATGCGAAAAGGACGGTATACGCTTCGGTATGCTTGCAATAAGGAATGTCGGCGCAAATATGATAGCCGATATCATAGAGGAGAGAAATAAACGCCCGTTTAAATCGCTGTTTGACTTCTGCGACAGAATGTCGGATAAGAATATGAATAAGCGCGCGCTTGAATCGCTTATAAAATGCGGTGCGCTTGACGGACTTGGCAACAACCGCCGTGAAATGATGATGTCATTTGAACTGATGCTTGACGCACTTTCACAACGGCGTGATATTGAAGGTCAGATGGATCTGTTCGGCGACAGCGATGGAGCAAATCTGACGGGGTATCCGATACAGCCGACCGACGAGTATTCAGCGGCACAGCTCCTGGCGCTCGAAAAGGAAATGCTCGGAATATATATTTCGGGTCATCCTGCCGAGCCATACTACAAAATAGCAAGAAACTGCGGATACACTAATATCGGAAATATACTTGAGCATCCGAAGGATAAGCAAAATGTAAAGATAGTGGCATTGCTTACCTCAAAGCGCACACATATCACAAAATCAAATAAAACTATGTGCTTTGCGGCGATAGAGGATATGAGCGGCGAAATGGAATGTCTTGTGTTTCCGAAGCTATATGAACAGTATTCGGTTATGCTTGAAACGGGAAAAGTATATGCCTTTGACGGGACTGTTTCGGTTGAGGACGAGGGCGATCCGAAGCTGCTGATAAATATGATAACCGAGCCTGATCTTGACAAGCTTCGTAAAACGATGAACGGACAGGGCGCGGAGCAGAGCGGGAAAAAGACACTGTATATACGCTTTGTGTCACGGAATGATACGAATATTCCCGCAGTAAAGGCATTGCTCAGAGCAAATAAGGGTAACACTCTTACTAAGATATGCTTTGACGACACAAGGGAAACCATTACTTTGCCGCCGAACTTATCCGTTGACTTAAACAGTGATTTTATACAAAAACTGAGCGGGATCTGCGGCAAAAACAATATAATTATAAAATAAGTCAAAAAAATGAATTTACCCCTTGACTAAATTGCATTTTAGGAGTAAACTAAGATGTGTGTAAATAATCTAGGAGGGCGACCTCTAAGGAAGGATGTACGATATTATGAAAAAGATTGGTGTTTTAACAAGCGGCGGCGATGCACCGGGCATGAATGCCGTTATCCGTGCGGTAACAAGAGCTGCTATTGCAAAGGGAATGGAAGTCGTAGGTGTTCGCAGAGGATACAACGGACTTATCAACGGTGATATTATCCCTCTTGATGCAAGAAGTGTATCTGATATAATTCAGAGAGGCGGCACAATGCTTTACACGGCAAGATGTGCGGAATTCAGATATGAAGAGGGTCTTCAGAAGGCTAAGAAGACCTGTGAAGAGAATGGTATTGAGGGTCTTGTTGTTGTAGGCGGCGACGGCTCGTTCAGAGGTGCGGCTGACCTTTCTGCAAGAGGCATCCTGAGCATAGGCGTTCCCGGTACTATCGATAATGATATTTCAATGACCGAGTACACGATCGGTTATGACACAGCTATGAACACTGTTGTTGAAATGGTTGACAAGCTGCGTGATACAGCACAGTCACACGACAGATGCTCTGTAGTTGAGGTCATGGGCAGAAATGCAGGCTATATCGCACTCAATGCAGGTATCGCTTGCGGTGCGACATACATCATCACTAAGGAAGAGCCCTATACAGTAAACGATGTTATCTCAAAGATAATCAAAGGTCAGAAGAGCGGCAAGCATCACTTCATCATTATTGTTGCAGAAGGTATCGGCGGAAGCGAACAGCTCGCAAAGGAAATCGAGCAGGCAACAGGTGTTGAGAGCCGTGCTACAATTCTCGGTCACGTTCAGAGAGGCGGCAGCCCCACTGTTCAGGACAGAGTAGCGGCAAGCCAGCTTGGTTATTATGCGGTAGATCTTCTTTCAAAGGGCATCGGTAATCGTGTAGTAGGTATGCAGCATAATGAAGTTGTCAACTATGACATTCAGGAAGCTCTCAAGATGAAGAAGGAATTCCCTCACGATCTGTACAAGATCGCTAATGAGATAAGCTTCTGATTTTAAAAGGACTATAACGGGTTTCCGTTATATAAAGACTGTGCCGGAATTTTAACGGTACAGCCGACAGAGTAGGTTAACGTGCGTAAAGTGCCTGAGGGACGGGGAGTTGTCCTCAGGACGAACACTGAAAGGTGGCGGTACGTTTTCCGCATCTCGCTGTTGCATATAAGAGATAATCGCCGTATTTATCCCACATTATGCGATCGCGTAAGTTTGCGTCATTGAGGAGGTAAATATGGCGTTTTTTCGTAATTTTAAAAAGTCGTTCGAGGAACTGAAATCTATTCGTTGCCTTACCGTAACGGCACTTCTTATCGGTGTTTCGGTAGCACTGAAATTCGTTATGATCATGCCGAGTGAAACGCTGAAAATCAGTTTTGCGTTTGTCGGTCTTGCGGCTATAGGTATGCTGTACGGTCCTGTTGTGGCAGGACTTGCAGGCATTGTCACCGACGTAATCGGCTTTCTTGTAAAGCCTACCGGTGCATTTTCACCGATATTCACGCTGGTTGAAGTTGCGGGTGCTGTGATATACGGCATTTTCCTGTACGGACTAAATCCCGTTAAGCTTGATTTTTCGAGCAGAACCGCATTTTTCGGCGGGCTAAAGACAAACGGTTTTCAGGTGTTCAGAATATTTATGGCAAAGTTCTGTGTAAACCTTTTCTGCAATGTATTTTTAAATACCGTTGCAATGGTTATCATGGGATACTTTGCGCCTGAAGTATTCTGGGTCAAGATAGCGACACGAATAGTTAAAAATCTGACGATGCTGCCTATAGAGGTATTCATACTTCTGCTGGTTCTTTATCCTGTTATGGTGGCATATCGTGCGGCATTCAGAGAAAAGCGTTCGGCTTGAAACAAGAAAAGAGGATATAGTATGACTGAACTTGGATTTTTAGGCGCAGGCAATATGGGCAGTGCGATAATGCGCGGTATCTGCTCATCTGATATGCAGGTAAGCGTTTCGGCGTATGATAAGGATACGGCAAAGCTTGGAGCACTTTCGGCATTTGGGGTTAAGCCTTGTGTAAGTGAATGTGAACTTGTCAAAAAGTGTGATTACATACTGCTTGCGGTAAAGCCGCAGGTGCTTGGCGGTGTGCTTGATACTATCGCCGATGAAGTAACGCATAATAAGGTCATTATTTCTATCTGTGCGGGAATATCCGAGGACTTTATCCGCAGTCATACAATACCGAATGCCAAGGTAGTGCTCGTTATGCCGAATACTCCGATGATGCTCGGGCTCGGTGCAAGCGCAATATCAAGAGCCGACGGAGTAACCGATGAAGAATTTGCATTCGCAAAGTCAGTTATCGAAAGCTGTGGTATTGCCGAGGAAGTACCGATAAATAAGATGAAAGAAATAATCGCCGTAAACGGCAGTTCTCCCGCTTTTATCTATCTGTTTGCAAAAGGCTTTGTAGATTACGCCAAGAGCGTAGGCATTGATGCCGATGCGGCACTCAAGCTGTTTGCACAGTCGCTTGTCGGCTCTGCGAAGATGCTGACAGACTCGGGCATGACGGTGGACGAGCTTATTAAGCAGGTTTCTTCTCCGGGAGGAACGACTATTGCAGGTCTTGACAAGCTGTATGAGGGCAAGCTCACCGATACTGTTGATGAGTGCTGTAAAGCTTGTACGGCAAGAGCATATGAGCTTGCAAAGAAGTAATATTATTACAGCTGTCGGACTCGACAGCTGTATTTTTTGTGTAACGAAAATCGCCCGGACAGGATTTTCTGTCCGGGCGGTTTTCGCTGTAAGGCGTATATTAACTTTAACTTGTTATCATGCGTTGGCTGTCATATTGCCGTTCTGACCGCCGTTCATATCGGGAGGGTTGCCTCCGCCGAAGCCCTGATTGTTGCCATCCGGTCGGTTTCCTCCGCCGAAGCCGCCGTTTCCGCCGGGACGGTTACCGCCGCCCATTCCGCCGCCCATGCCGCTGCCGTAGATGTAGCCTGACATTGTGATTTCCCGGGTGATGTCGCCGACGGTCAAGGTGTAAGTTCCGTCAGATGTGATATCAGGTGTGCTTATAACTACTGTCTGGAACGATACTGTAGGTGTGAACTCTGCGATCACATTACCGCTTGAATCGGTGAGCTTTACGGCAGTTCCTGCGCTTGCGTTGTCTGTGCTTGCAAGTATAGAGCCTTGCGTTGACTCCGAGCCGAAGTTCATAGCCATACCGCTTGAGCCTGCTATAAGCACTGTACCGCCTGTTATCACAGCGTTATTCTCATAATCAAGTGAGCCGTTACCGCCGCTTGTAGGGCCGTATACGTAAACCGTACCGCCCGATATTTCAATATCGCCGTTTGAGTCAAGTCCGTCACCGCTTGCATTGACATGGAGCTCGCCGCCTGTTATAGTGATCTTTGCGTTGCTGTCCGCCGAGAATGAGTCCGGACCGAAGCCTCCGCCGACACCTTGATTGTCGCCGCCTGCGGCATTTATGCCGTCATCTGACGCTGTGAGGGTTATCTTGCCGCCGCTGACTGTTACTGTCTGACCTTCAAGACCCTCATAGCAGGTCGCTATATTGATCTCGCCGCCGCTTACAACCGTGTTATTGTCAGCATGAATGCCGTCATCTCCGGTGCTTATATCGAACGTTCCGCCCGATACGGTGACATCTGTATTGCTGTGAATTGCATCGTCAAGCGTATCAATGCCTAACGTACCGCCGGATATCGTGAGAGCACCATCGGCTTTTATGCCTTTATAAGACTCGGTACTGTCACCTGCTGCCTTTTCCGATGAACCGCCGCCTGCTTTAAGCGTAAGTGTGCCGTCCTTGATATCAATTGTGCCCGATGCGTCAATGCAGTCCTTGCCGCTTGTGATATTCAGTGTGCCGCCTGAAATGTATACATAGCCCTTTTCGGCGTCATCTGCGTTTTCGCTGTGGATACCGTCTGTGCCGGAGGTGATCGTTATATTGCCGCCTGCAATTCTTACGCTGTCCTTGCCGGAAAGTCCCTGTGACGCGGAGGTGATGTTATATGTTCCGCCGGTTATCTTAAGATCGTCCTTTGTAACAATGCCGTGCTTGCTTTCACAAGTCACATTCAGCGTACCGCTGCCGTTGAAGGTTATATCCGACTTTGAAAATACAGCACCGTCAACGTTTGTTTCATTATCAGATGAGGTAAATTCACCTGTGCCGGTGAGTGTGTTTTCAGTACCGCTCACGGTCGTTACAAATACCTTGTCGGCATTTATAGCATACAGAGCCGCACTGCCGTCTTTGGTTATACTTGCGTTGTCAAGAACAAGCTGTACCTTGTCGCTGTCGCCCGCATTCACGATTATCTGACCTGTGAATGTGCCGCTGAGCTTATATGTTCCCGCTTTCGTTATAGTAATCGAGCCGTCTGCTACCGTTACCGAGCTGTCCGGGCAGCTTGCCGCAGAACCGCTGAGCGTTATGTCAACGCATTCGGAGTATTCTCCCGACAGGTCGCGGTCGGAGAACATATCATCGGCTGTGAGCTGATTTTCGGTGTTATCGGACGATGTGCTGCCGTCAGTTTTGCTGTTGGTGCTTTCCGCACTGTCTGAGCTGTCTTTGCTTTCGTTACTGCTTGATGCGCTGTCTGAAGCACTGCTGTCAGTCGCGTCGGATACACTGCTTGCCTGCTGAGAGGACGAAGCGGTCGATGCTGTGCCGTTGTCGCAGGAAGTGAATAATGAAGCTATAAGAGCTGCAACTACCAATACCGCAAGAATTTTTCTTTTCATTTTATCCGCCTTTCCGGGGTTACAGCATTTCTCTGCTGTCAGTGCCCTGTGAAGATATATTTATTTCAAGGTTGCCGTTTCTGCATCTGAGCTCATCTATCATCTGCTTTTCGCAGCCTGCTTTGCCGAGTGTGATATTGTAGGTGAGCTTGTTAAGGCTGCCGAGATTTGTGGTCTTTACCTGTGTCATTTTGTACTGCGATAAGTATTTGCCGAATATATCGTCAAATGCACCTGCATATTCAAGATCCTCGGGAACTGTTATATGAAGCATCTTGTTAAGCTCGTTTTTCTTTGTTTCCCCGAATGGAGAAGCTGTAAGTATGATGTTCGCCGCACCCATGATAACTGCGAATATAAGGGCGTATAACGGATAACCCATACCGCAGGCAAGTCCTACCGCCATTGCAAGGAAGATCGAGCCTATTTCCTTTGCCGTACCGGGCACAGAGCGAAATCTTACAAGTGAGAATGTTCCCGCTACCGCAACGCCCGCACCTATCGAGCCGCTTACCATCATAATTACTATGCTGACAACTGCGGGGAGTGTTGCAAGAGTTATGGCAAAGCTCTTTGTATATGTGCTTTTATACATATACATAAATGCCATTGCTATACCGAGTACCAGTGCCGAGCCGACACCGATAAGAAAACCGCCGAGTGTTATGTCAGTCGCATTGCTGAAAATTCCTTCTATTACCGTATCAAACATTTACCGTTACCTCACTTCTGATTTTTTTTGTTTTTAAGCCCATGCTCCTTTTGAGCATTGTCATATATGCCATTCCGTACTTTGAGAACGAAGTTTGCTTTATTTCGCCTTCTGCCAGTAATTCAACCAACCACATCGGCATTGAGCCTGCCGCCTTTATTTCCATCAGAGAACAGCCATTTTCAAGAATTTGCTCACCGTAGGGAGCTATTTTCAGATCTACGTCTTCTGTTCTCCAACGTATATTGCGGTCGAACGTAACTCTGAGATCCGGGTCGTCCGCTCCGAAATAAGCCGTTCTGTCATAGCACAGATAAACTGCCGGGAATATGTCGCCGTAGAAATCAAGGAAGTAATTTATTTCTTTTGCTATCTGGCTGTTATCAGTGAGTCGCCCGTTGTTTTCCGGTATGTCCTGTGCCTCATCGCAGTTGAGCGATATGCGCCGCTTGTATACGATGCCTTTGTACTTTTTCTTAAGTTCGAGGAAAACGTTTTTATCTCCTGAAGCTGTGCCGTAACTGCGAAGTCTAAGCTTTTCCTTGTAGACAGGCTTTTCGAGTGAACGCCTTATCAGTCTGAAATCGTGGGTGTCGTAATAGATGTTGCATATCGTGCTTTCACCGTGCTCATCAGGTACCATATATCGTTCAAAAGCACTTTCAATAAGCTCTCTTTGCTCTGCATTTACAAGGTACTTAAGCTCGTGGCGCTTAAAAATACTCTTATCCATATATCTCATTCCTTTCGGCTTTGTGTGTTGTTTTTTTGTTTCTGCTGTAATGATACAGCTTCTGCCTTAAAGAAACCTTAGAATGTTTTACGAAAACTTTACAAAACGGTGAAAGTACTGTGAAAACGGCTTTTATATGATACATTATGTCTTGTTATAAAAGGTGGGTGTGACACGACCCGAAAAAGGAAAAATCGCAAAAATAGTGCGCTCGGCTCACTTTTTTGATATGTGGAGAAAGTTTGACTTTAGTCGCTTCTATTATAACATTTTGTAATTAACATTGATAGTCAGCTACCGATAGTGCCTTTTGCGGGATAGCACTTCTCGGGTTCG
>DOQG01000038.1 GCA_003512525.1 Oscillospiraceae bacterium
TTTCCACCTTGCCGTGATAGATATTCACCTTATCTAATGCTTTCTTATATTCTGCATACTGCGGAGATAGAGCCATCAAGTTAGGAATGAATATATCGTTATATCCTTTATCTTGGAACTCTTTCTGCATTTTTCTTTGTGCAACAAACGACGGGTGATATTTCATAATGCCAGTTTTTATTTTAGCACCTTTCAATACCACTTCTTTTAATCTTTCATATTCGCTTTCACTCATATCACGATAGTAGGAAATCATTTCCTCTGCGGTTCTTGTTTCTTGAACAATTCCGTGCGCCATCTTCACACCTAATCCCATAATAAAAGGAATTTTCAATGTTGTATTATCACAATACTCTAAGATATTCCGTAAGGCTTGTTTCTGCTCCGGAGTCTTTAACCTTACATTAAGAAATGGTTTGAAATGATTTTTTAAATATTCTCCCCATTCTTTTCCCGGTAACAAAGACTCAATCGCATTTTCAACTGTTTGATAATCAAGTAACTCATTTGCTTTGTCCGCATTACCATCATCTATAAATTGCTTCAAAGCTTTGAGTTCTGAGTCTTGTAAAACTTTTTCCTGCAATTTTTCTTGATAAATACGAAGAAGAATGCTTTTATCGCCAGTTTTCAAAAGGCTCTGTATGTCTTTAATACCAATACCGAGTTTTCTATATACTGAAATCTTTTTTAAAGTTTCAACATCTTGTGCAGAGTAGTTACGATACCCATTGCTATCTTTATCTACTGACAACAATCCTTTTTCTTCATAATACTTCACTGCACGCTTAGTCATTCCGACTTCATTTATAATCTCATTCAATAACATCGGATACACCTCCTTGTGATGATAGTATAAGCGTGTACGCTGCGTACAGGTCAAGAGTTTTTTTCGTATTTCTTCTAAAAATGGGCAATCCCATTAAGGGACTGCCCATTTATTCCGTTAATTATGCGATTTTTTTACCTCTGCACCGATTTTGACATCGATTGGTGTAAAATTGGTGTATTTGTGTAAAATCTGAGCTTTTCAGAAAATGAAGTACATCCCGTTTTCACAGGCAAAACGGTACATCTTAATACAGTTTTGCACCTGCCGGAATACGGTCATCAACCATCAAAAGGTTAAGACCTTCTCTGCCGTTTTCTTCGTGTACTGCCGAAATCAGCATACCACAGGAGTCAATGCCCATCATTGGACGAGGCGGCAGATTTGTAATAGCGATACAGGTCTTTCCGACCAGTTCTTCCGGCTCGTAATACTCGTGAATACCGCTTAAAATCACTCTATCTGTGCCTGTACCGTCATCTAAAACGAATTTAAGGAGCTTTTTGCTCTTTGGCACAGCTTCACATTCTTTTACCTTTACAGCTCTGAAATCAGATTTTGAGAATGTTTCAAAATCTACAAACTCCTCAAACAGCGGCTCGATTTTCACATTGGAAAAATCAATTTTCTCCGGTTCTGCTTTTGGTGTATCAGGAGCTTTTGCAGCTTCAGAATTTACACCAATTTCTTTCTTTACACCATCTAAGGGTTTCATGGTCGGGAACAGCAGTACATCTCTTATGCTTGCACTGTCTGTAAGCAGCATTACAAATCTGTCAAGACCCATACCAAGACCGCCCGTTGGGGGTAAGCCATATTCGAGTGCTGTTAAGAAGTCCTCGTCTATCTGAGCATTTGCGCCCTGCTTTCTCTTCTCCATAACCTGCTTTGTGAAACGCTCACGCTGGTCGATGGGGTCGTTAAGCTCCGAGAATGCGTTACCGAATTCGCACGCATTGATGAAGTATTCAAAACGCTCCGTGAATGCGGGGTCAGTGGGCTTTCTCTTTGCAAGAGGCGAATTTTCTACAGGATAATCATAGATGATAGTAGGCTGAATAAGCTTGTCCTCTACAAATTCCTCGAACAGCTCGATAAGCACCTCGCCCTTTGTAGCCTTGTCGGCGATCTCTGCGTGCTTTGTCTTAGCCTGAGCTACTGCGTCGGCATCACTTGTCCAGCTGTCATAGTCAAGACCTGTGTATTCCTTTACGGCTTCCTTCATAGTCATACGCTTCCAGGGCTTGCCTATCTCGATTTCATTACCCTGATAAGGAACTGTATCCGTGCCGCAAACCTTGAGCGCTACTGTACGGTACATTTCTTCTATCAGATCCATCATACCGTAGTAGTCTGTGTATGCCTGATACATTTCGATAGATGTAAATTCGGGGTTGTGAGTTGCGTCCATACCCTCGTTTCTGAAAATACGTCCTACTTCATATACCCTGTCAAATCCGCCTACGATAAGACGCTTTAAGTAAAGCTCCGTTTCGATACGCAGATACATATCAATGTCAAGAGCGTTGTGGTGTGTTACGAAGGGTCTTGCAGCCGCACCTATTTCAAGTGTGTGCAGTACGGGTGTATCAACCTCAAGATAACCCTTGCTGTCAAGGAAGCTGCGTATCTCACGCAGTATCATTGAACGCTTGACGAAGGTATCCTTTATCTCGGGGTTTGCGATAAGGTCAAGATAACGCTTTCTGTAACGCTCTTCCTTGT
Source organism: Oscillospiraceae bacterium (assembly GCA_003512525.1). Taxonomy (GTDB): domain Bacteria; phylum Bacillota; class Clostridia; order Oscillospirales; family Ruminococcaceae; genus Ruminiclostridium_E. The sequence goes on from DOQG01000038.1 coordinate 2,555, forward strand.
CCTTCAGTCCGTGCCACTTTTCAGGCAGGGGCAGAAGCGACTTTGAAAGGAGCTTTATTGACTTTGCGTGTACACTTATCTCGCCTCGTCTTGTCTTGAACACAAAACCGCTCACGCCAACAATATCACCGAGATCCCACTTCTTGAATTCCTTGAAGTTATCCTCGCCTATATCGTCAATGCGGACATAAACCTGCATTCTTCCGCTGTCGTCACGGATATCTATAAAGTTGGCCTTACCCATATCACGCCAGCTTGTGATACGGCCTGCGATCATTACGTCCTTCTCTTCAAGCTCCTCAAAGTTATCTCTTATCTGCTGAGCCTTGTGTGTGAAATCAAACTTTGTGATTTCATAAGGATTCTTGCCGTTCGCCTTAAGTTCGTTCAGCTTCTCAATTCTTATGCGGTGCTGTTCGTCAAGCTGTGCCAGAAGCTCTTCTTCGGTAAGCTCAACCTGCTCTGCGTTGTTGTTTTCCATTATTTTTTGTTTCCTCTCAGTTTACTTGTCTATTTCTACTATCTTGTACTTCTTTACTCCTGCGGGAGCTTCAACCTCTACTTCCTCGCCAAGCTTCTTGCCTATGCAAGCCTTGCCGATAGGCGACTCATCGGAGATCTTCATAGCCTTCATATCAACTTCCTTTGAACCTACCAAGAAGAACTTGATCGTTTTTCCGCTCTCGTCCTCAATAACAACAGTGTTACCGATGTTTACATGCTCGGTTGAAAGCTCGTCCTCATCGACTACCTTTGCGTTTTTCAGTGTAGCTTCGATTTCAGCGATCTCAGCTTCGACAATACCCTGTTCGTTTTTAGCTTCATCGTACTCTGAGTTCTCGGATAAGTCACCGAATGAAAGAGCCACCTTGATTTTTTCAGCAATTTCTTTTCTTGTGACCGATTTTAAGTGTTCAAGTCTTTCCTCTAGATCCTTAAGACCTTTTGATGTTAAAGTTGTCTGTGTTGCCATTATAAATGACCTCCATAAATTTATTTATATGCGGGCGGAGTACACCGCCATAGATATCTTTATTTTGTCGCTACTATTTCAAGCGCCTTCTGAAGCTGTGTGTCGCTCTTTTTATCCGCGAACTTTATCTGCTCTGCCTGCTGTGCGGTAATATCGACCGTATAATCCGGCTTTATTCCGGTATCGGAAAAATCGTCCGACTCGGTAGGGATAATAGTTGCCGTGGATATTGAAACGGCACTGCCGTCTTTAAAGCTCTGTGTCGTCTGAAGCTGTGACTTTCCTGCCGTAACTGAGCCTATGATTGAGGCTTTTGCAAAGTCGCGCATACCTACCGCAAATATCTCCGCAAGGCAGGCTGTATTACCGTTTGTGAGCACTGTTATCGGCTTGTCAAGCGATAACGTACCGTCTGTTTCGATAAACGTTGTGTCCTTACCGTTTGCATCAACCTGTGCCGCAACAGTTGCTTTCGGAAGTATACGGTTCAGCATTGCCTTAAGCGGTTCGGTGATGCCGTCCGTTACATCACGGACATCAAAGATATATCCCAGAACCGACTGTGCTTCATATTCATCGATAAGCTGTAAAAATCTGTCGTCAGTGGTGTCGTTGAACGTATATATCTTTATATATGCATAACCGTCTATAAGCTCGCCCTTTACAGATGTGAGCTTTATGCTCTGTCTGACCAATGTTACCGTTTTTTCGTTTCCGTCGGGTGTACTGAACGTTACCTTAAGCTTGGTACCTTCATCACCGTCAAGCTTTGACTGCGCTGCCTCCGCTCCTGTTTCAAGAATGCTCTTTCCGTCAATTGCTGTTATCATACAGCCCTTGGTTATCTCCTCGACATCAGCCGATGAGCCTTCATATACATCGGTAACTTCAAGATAGTCACCGTTTACCGCAGTTTCAACGCCTGTTCCGATAATAACGCCGCTTTGTATCTGCTGGAGCTTATAATATTCATCTGATGTGTAGTATTTCGCGTATTTGTCGCTTGTACCGCTTATATAACCGTTTGCGATACCTGTGATAAGCTCATTCTCATCAAGCTTATATATCGATGAGCTGCGGACAAACGTATCTACTTCTTTTATCTTTGCGTTTATGGTTTCCCGCTCCTGTATGCCGGCTACCATTGAATTGTACATATTGAGCGACACAGTCATCGTTAGTACGAAGGTTATGGCACACGCTACCGCTATAAGGCTTATTGTAACGCCAAGCGATACTTTTTTATTCATAGGGGATCACCCTTTCCTTGTTCCTGTGTGGTGCGCTTTATTACACCATTGTTACATAATTGAACGGATTATCGGGTTCACCGTTCAGTCTGATTTCAAAATGCAGATGAGGACCTGTCGAGTAGCCTGTACTGCCTACCGCACCGAGAGCCTCGCCCTGCGCCACTTCCTGTCCGACAGAAACATATACCGCACTTAAGTGTGCATATGTAGTGGTATATCCTCCGCCGTGGTCTACTACAACATACATACCGTAGCTGTAGCCCGGTATGTAGCTTGTTTCCGCCACGATGACCGTTCCTGCCTTAGATGCAAGCACACTGTCACCGTAAATTCCGCCGTCACCGATATCCACGCCCTTGTGCCATCTGCCGAAATCATCGTCCCAGCCGAAGTTACACGAGATATATGACCGTCCGGGAACGGGCCAGTACCACTCGCCCTCCTGATATGCCTTATCGGGATTTGTCTGCTGCTTTATCAGCTCTTTTATCTGCTCTTCATATGCTTCGATATCAGCCTCGCTGACACTTATCTCATATTCAAGACTGCTCTGTCTGTTTTCAAGGTCGCTTACAGCAGCCGAATAATTGCTATAGTCCGACTCGTATGTGCTCTTGGCGCTTTCCGCATCAGATACCAGACCGCTCAATTCCTCTTTTTCGCTGAGAAGCTCTGTCATTTTACCGTCAAGCTGTTTCTTTGACTCCTCAAGATCCTTCTTGTCTGTTTCAAGTACCTTTTTATCGGAAGACAGCTGCTTCATATCAGCTGTAAGCTTATTCATAAACTCCAGGTTCTGCTCACTTATCTTTCCCACGACCTCGCTGTTTATCATAAGGTCATAGAAATCTACAGAGCCTGCGAGCACACCGAACATATCGCTTGAACCCGATGTGTACATAGTTCTGACTATCTGCGCGAACTTTTCAAGGTTATCCTTGTTCTGCTTGTCAAGCTTTTCTATGTTCTTCTCGGCAGTTGCGATAGCTTCATCTTTCTTCGCTATCTCATCTGTCAGAGTATCTATATTGCCCTGAAGCTCGGTTATATCCTGATTTTTATAATAAACCAGATTGTAGTAGTAGTCTACAAGCTCCTTCTGCTCGTCAAGAAGCTTTGCTGTTTTTTCAAGGTTTTCCTTGGTATCCGAGATATCGCCCTCTATACGGCTTATCTCATCACGTCTTTGTTCGTTGTCCTGTTTTATCTGCTCTATTCTGTCTTTGATATCATCGACCGTAAGATCCTCCGCGCCTGCGGGAGCATACGTTACGATTATACCTGATGTCATCGCAAAAATTGTGACGAATGAAGTCAGAGTGCGCAGAATTTTTTTCAGCTTCATCTTTATTCCTTTCGCCGTTATACCTTAAGGTATTTGCCTGTACTGAGTACCGTACCGATAGCCCCAAGTAAAGCGCCCGCACCGCAGCAAGCGGCAAGAACATACCAGGTTATATCGTTGAACTGCAATATGTCGCCCATTCCGAGCGCATTCCACATTCCGAGGTTCTGTGTGAAAAGATTGAACAGATTTTCGTAAACGAGCTTTGTCACAAACCACGACAGAACACCGGACAAAAGTCCAATGAACATTCCTTCGACAAAGAACGGCGTTTTTATAAACGAATTTGTAGCACCGACTATCCTCATTATCGAAATTTCCTTACGTCTTGCGAATACGCTGAGTCGTGTCGTGTTCGATATTATGATAACGCTTACTGTGCCGAGCGCCGCTATAAGCACTATTCCGATTATAGTAAACGTTGCTCTCAGATCCTTGATAAAGCTTGCAAAATCCATAGGAGCATTTACCTTGTAAACGCCGTCTATCGCCTTGAACTGCTGTACCGCCGTGCTCATCCTGTCAATGTCGTTTATAGTTACCATATAGGTAGCGGGAACGGGATTGTACGGCAGACTTTCAAACAGCTCCTTTTGCTCGCTGTACTGCTCTATCATCTTTTTCAGACCCTCTTCGGGAGAAATGTACTGGGCACTTTCCGTCAGGGTATTGCTTTTGAGTACTTCACCGATATGCTTTACATCTGCGTCATCGTCCAGATAAACGCTTATCTCGTTCTTGTCGGATACATTGTCGAGAATTATTCCGCAGTCAAGCATAACTATAGCCGACATTGCAACCAAAATAAGGCTGACTGTCATAATGCAAAGGCTGGCAAAGGACATAAAGCGGTTCTTCCATACCGACCTTATACCTTGCTTTATAAGATAAGTAAAGTTATTCATCCTGCGCCTCACCTTCTACATATTCGTCGAAAACGACTTCGCCGTTTTTAAGACTGACGATCCTTCCGCCGAAATATTCGACAAGGCTGTGCTCATGAGTAACCATTATTACGGTAGTACCGCACTTGTTGATCTCCTTGAGCAGCTTTACTATGTCATACGACAGTGCCGGGTCAATGTTTGCTGTAGGCTCGTCTGCGATTATGAGCTTCGGGTCGCTTGCGAATGCTCTTGCAATGGCAACTCTTTGCTTTTCGCCGCCCGACAGCGTGTCGGGATAAGCCTTTGCTCTCTCGACCAGCTTTACAAGGTTCAGAACATACGGCACTCTGTGTCTTATTGTCTTTTTTGGTTTGTTTGTAACACGCAGTACAAACGCTACATTGTCATAAACGTTGAGATCGGGTATCAGGCGAAAGTCCTGGAATATCATTCCTATAGAACGCCTGAAATACGGAATCTTCTTGTTTTTTATCTTGGCAAGATTGTATCCGTTTACGAATACTCTGCCCGAGGTCGGTGCTATCTCTCTTGTAAGGAGCTTCAGCAATGTCGATTTGCCTGCGCCGCTGTCACCGACAATAAAGACAAACTCTCCGTCCTCTATACGCAAATTGACGCCGTTTAAAGCGTCAACTCCGCCGCCGTCCTTGAAATGAACGTCGACGTTCTTTAATTCTACCATTTTACCATTCCTTCCTGAATACCTGCCGTGACGAAAAACGGCACACAGCGATGCAGTCCGGTTTATGGCGTAACCGGGGGAACTACATAACTATCCCCTTCTGCACCCACAATACTTTAAAGTACGGTGGCGTAACTTAATTTCTCTCTCCTCGGATACTGCCGCGTATCGAACAATTGTAATACCTGTCATACTGTACCGGGTGCAGATCCGTTATAATACACCCGCCCGCATAATCATAACAGGTATTGTATGAAAAACCGCCGAATGCAATATCTGATAAAATGATACCGTTATCATATTCTTATCTGTCATCATCCCGACCGTAAACGTAAGTCACGCTGTCGCGCGACTTTTCAAAAGGTCGGAATTGTCCGGCGGCACAGCCGCCCTTAGAATTTGACGGGGTCGGCGGCGAGGTATTTCTTGACCATAAGAGCGATCTTGAAGATGATTGCGTGATCGAACTCTCTTAAGTCAAGACCTGTGAGCTTCTTTATCTTGTCCAGTCTGTAAACCAGTGTATTTCTGTGCACAAAGAGCTTTCTTGACGTTTCGGAAACGTTGAGGTTATTCTCAAAGAACCTCTGGATAGTGAATAACGTTTCGTGGTCAAGTGACTCGATAGAACCCTTCTTGAAAACCTCCTTCAGGAATGTTTCGCACAGGGTCGTGGGCAGGTGATATATAAGACGTGCGATACCGAGGTTATCATAGCTTACGATAGTCTTGTCCGTATCGAATACCTTGCCTACTTCAATAGCGATCTGTGCTTCCTTGAATGAACGCGCAAGATCCTTTATGCCTGTAACGGGAGTACCGATACCGACATTTACCTTTGTAAAGAACTCTCCCGAAAGCGTATCCGAAATGGAGCGCGCAAGCTTTTCAAGATCCTTGTTATCAATACCCGCCTTGATCTCCTTGACAAGTACTATTTCCGTTTCGGTGATATTGAAAACGAAGTCCTTGTTCTTATCGGGGAATAGGTTCTGAATGACATCATATGCGGAAACCTCGTTTGCCGACACGATGCTTATAAGGAATACAACGCGACTGATATCCGCATTGAAATGCAGCTCTCTTGCCTTTAGCGTGATATCGCCGGGGAGAACATTATCGAGAATTATATTCTTAACGAAATTATTTCTGTCATACTTCTCATCATAGTACTGCTTGATGCTCGACAGGGAAATTGCAAGTATTGAGGCATACTTTGCCGCCTGATCGTCCGTACCTTCGATGAACACCGCATAGTCAGGCTTTACATGAACGCCGAAAGGCTTATATGTATAGCCGTCACGAATGAATACATCGTGAGAGTCGCCAAGCTCAATAGAAAAGAAGTCACTGTTCGTTCCTATTCTGGAAAGCTCACTGCAGGCGACTATCGTGCTGTTTTCATCGATAACACCGATAACACGACCGATAGTATCTCTCATCTGATGAACTACGCCCTGAAATAATCTGTTTGACATTTTCTTACCTCTTTTATCTTAAAAAATGGTTTGCTCTCGTGTCCGCCGAAGGCAACGACCCAAACAGTGCCTTGTAATGCGGATATTTCTCTATACAGTCTGTATTATGATCATTATGCGCAAACCCTTGAAAAAGGGCATAAAACGGCTGAAAATAATACACCAAATATATTTTACTAGAAAAACCGAAAAAAATCAAGGGTTTTTTAGACAAAATGTAAAAATTACATCAAAAATTTTTGCGTTATTGCAAAACCGACTAAATAGTGGTATACTAAAATTTATGTATGGATAGTGGGCAGCTATGCCCTGTACCATAATAAATTACATTCGGGAAGGACTGATTCTTATGATCCTGAAAATTAAAAACGCAAAGAACGGTGTGTATGCGCGAATGTGCAGTTTGGCACGAATGTAAAAATATAAACTGTAGAAAGCTTTGTCTTTAAAACGAACTACTATTTATTATCCCTATCCCCCTTACCCCCTTTCCCTCGGAAAGGGGGAGAAAACGGGGACTGGCGTCCCTGCGACCCGCCTTGGGGCTACGCCCCAAACCCCAATTTTGTCAAAAAGGTTTTATAGCCTAACATCATATACAAGGAGAAAATAAAATGAGCAAGACATACTATATAACCACCCCGATATATTACCCCTCGGGTAACCCCCACATAGGTCACTGTTACACAACGGTAGCCTGCGATACGATAGCGCGCTTCAAGAGAATGCAGGGCTATGACGTAATGTTCCTTACAGGCACGGACGAGCACGGTCAGAAGATCGAGCTCAAAGCCGCCGAAAAGGGCGTTACCCCCAAAGAATACGTTGACGAGATAGTCGGAAACTTCAAGCGTCTGTGGGAAACCATGCATATAAGCTATGACCGTTTTATCAGAACAACGGACGACTATCATATAGAAACCGTACAGAAGATATTCAAGAAGCTGTACGAAAAGGGCTACATCTATAAAGGCACATACAAGGGCAAGTACTGTACACCCTGTGAGAGCTTCTGGACGGAGAGCCAGCTTGTTGACGGCAAGTGTCCCGACTGCGGACGTGAGGTAAAAGAAGCAAACGAGGAAGCATACTTCCTCCGCCTTTCCGACTTTGCCGACAAGATCGAAAAGTTCCTTACCGAAACCGACTATTTACAGCCTAAGAGCCGTGTGAACGAAATGGTAAACAACTTCATAAAGCCGGGCCTTGAGGATCTGTGCGTATCAAGAACCAGCTTCACCTGGGGTATACCCGTTGATTTTGACAGCAAGCACGTTGTTTATGTATGGGTAGACGCACTTTCAAACTATATCAGTGCGCTCGGCTACGGCAATGAGAAGTACAACGACTTTGAAAAGTACTGGCCCGCAGATATGCATATGACGGCAAAGGAAATTGTACGTTTCCACTCCATCGTATGGCCTATAATCCTTATGATGCTCGATCTGCCCCTGCCCAAGCACCTTTACGGTCACGGCTGGATAAACTTCAACGGCGACAAGATGAGCAAGTCAAAGGGCAATGTTGTCGACCCGTTTGTGCTTTGCGAACGTTACGGTGTTGACGCTGTACGTTATCAGATACTGCGCGATATGCCGTACGGCAGTGACTGCAACTTCACAAACGAGCTTATGCTCACAAGAATAAACGCAGACCTTGCAAACGACCTCGGTAACCTCGTTTCAAGAACGGTCGCAATGGCAGACAAATACTTCGGCGGAACACTGCCCACAGACAGAGTATCCGACGAGCTTGACAATCAGCTTATCGGTATGGCTCAGTCGCTGTGCGATACGGTTACTCCCCTTATCGAGCAGGCACAGCACTCAAAGGCACTTGAGGAAATATTCAAGGTAATCTCCCGTGCAAATAAGTACATTGACGAAACCGCACCGTGGGTACTTGCAAAGGACGAAAGCAACAACGCCCGTCTTGCGACCGTACTCTATAACCTGCTTGAAACTATAAGAATATGCTCTGCACTGCTCAGCCCCTTTATGCCCGCAACAATGCCTGAGGTATTGGAACAGATAGGCGCAACCGCAGAAGATACCGCTTTCGACAAGCTCGGTACATTCGGCGTTCTGCGTGCAGACGTTACAGTAAAGAAAGGCAGAGTGCTCTTCCCGAGAATTGATATCAAAAACGAAATTTCAGAGCTTGAAATCCTGATGAAGCCCAAGACCGTAATCAAGGAGGACGAGGACCTTGACAAGGCAGGAATAATCTCTATAGATGACTTTGCAAAGGTCAAGCTCAGAACAGGCGAGATTACTGCCTGCGAAAAGATAAAGAAGTCAAAGAAGCTGCTTAAAATTCAGGTGGACGATGCAAGAGGCGGCAGACAGATAGTATCGGGCATTGCCGAATACTACACTCCCGAGGAGCTTATCGGAAAGAAAATCATATTCGTTGCAAATCTTGCCCCCGCAAAGCTCTGCGGTGAGGAAAGCAACGGTATGCTCCTTGCCTGCGATGCAGGAGAAAAAATACAGGTCGTATTCCTTGATAAAGATACGCCCAACGGCAGTACGGTAAGATAAACATTCGCAGAAGACAACGAGTGACATAAAGGAACAAAAAGATGAAAATTAAAGACTTATACACACCCGGCAGGACGGTGTTCTCGCTGGAGGTTTTCCCTCCCAACAAGAATTTTCCCATTGAAACGGTGTATGATGCCATCGAGGGACTTGCGGCAATAAATCCCGCATATATCAGCGTGACATACGGCGCAGGCGGAAACCGTGCAAACCGCTCTACCTGCGAGATAGCGTCGCATATAAAGAAAAAATACGGTATCGAAGCAATGGCGCACCTTACCTGCATAAACAGCACCCGTGATGATGTTGATTTTATGCTTGACGATTTCGCCGCAAACGGAATAGAGAACATTCTCGCCTTAAGAGGCGACAACAAGCCCGATGAAGAACCGAAGAACGATTTCCCCCACGCAAGCGACCTTACGGCATATATAGCGTCAAAAGGCAACTTCGATATTGCAGGTGCGTGCTACCCTGAAACCCACGTTGACGCAGAGAGCGCCGAGGAAGATATAAAGAACCTGAAGATAAAGGTTGACGCAGGCGCTTCTCACCTTGTTTCGCAGCTATTCTTCGACAATTCCTGCTATTACGATTTTGAAAAGCGTGCAAGAGCCGCAGGCATAGACGTACCTATCGCCGCAGGAATTATGCCCGTTACCAACAAAAAGCAGATCGAGCGTATGGTAACAATGTGCGGCGCAAGCCTGCCATCAAAATTCGTAAAGATGATGCAGAAGTACGAGAATGACCCCGAAGCGCTGAGGAGTGCAGGAATAGCCTATGCCATCGACCAGATAGTAGATCTTATCTCAAACGATGTGCAAGGCATACACCTTTACGCTATGAATAACCCTGCTGTTGCAACACGCATCTACAACGGCATCAAGGATCTGTTATGATACTTCAGCCGATAGACAGAAACGAAGCTCTGCGTTATCTCGGCTGTAAGGACGGCACGGATAACGAGCAGATGCTCACAATGCTCGATTTATGCGAAAAAGAGCTTTTAAAAGCCGCAAGTCCGAAATATCTCTATGCCGTTTACCCGATAAGCTTTACGAATGACGGTGTCAGAATTTCGGACAGCAATATAATACTTAAAGGCAGCTCAGCCGCCGCTCATTTAAAGAACTGCGACAGGATAGTGCTTATGTGCGCCACGCTCGGACAGGGAGTAGATGTGCTTTTAAGGCGTTTACAGGTATCGGATATGGCAAGCGCCGTTATCGTTGACAGCCTTGCAGGTGCGGCGATAGAACAGGTCTGCAACAGGGCAGAAACAGAGATATTTGAAAAAGTAAAATCAAACAGCCGTACCTGGAGATATTCTCCCGGATACGGTGACTTGCCGCTTGACATACAGTTTGATTTACTGACGCTTTTACAGGCTCAGAAAAGGATAGGTCTTACTGTAATGAACAGCAATATGATGGTGCCTACAAAATCGGTAACGGCATTTATCGGACTGTCCGAGGGCGAGGTCGACAGAAGTACAAGAGGCTGTGAAAGCTGTAATATGAAAGACAGATGCAAATTCAGGAAAAGCGGAGGTCACTGTGGAAATTAAAACATTACTTGAACAAAGAGGACTGCTCATTTTCGACGGTGCTATGGGTACTCAGCTGCAGGCTAAGGGGCTTAAAACGGGCGAAACACCCGAGCTTTTAAACCTTACCGCAAAGGATCTGCTCAAAGAAATACACCGCAGTTATATAGACGCAGGCGCGGATATAATTTCCGCAAATACATTCGGTGCAAATTCCTACAAGCTAAGCCACAGCGGTAAAAGTGTAGATGAAATTATCACCGCAGGAATAATAAACTGTAAAGAAGCGATAAAGGAAAGCGGTAAGGACGTTTTCTGCGCTCTTGACATAGGTCCTATAGGACAGCTCCTTGAGCCTACCGGAAGCCTTAAGTTTGAAGAGGCTTACGACATATTCAAGGAAGAGATCGTTGCAGGCTATAAGGCGGGTGCGGACGTTGTTCTGTTTGAAACGATGACCGACTTATACGAGCTTAAAGCCGCTATACTTGCCGCAAAGGAAAACAGCGATCTGCCTATTATATGTAGTATGACCTTCGAGGAAAACGGACGTACCTTTACAGGCTGTCCCGCGCAGGCGGAAATACTGCTGTGCGAGGGACTCGGCGTAAGTGCAGTCGGCGTGAACTGCTCGCTGGGACCAAAGGAGCTTATGCCTATAATCAAAACGCTCTGCGAAAAGTCGAAGATACCCGTTATCGTAATGCCGAATGCAGGACTTCCCGACCCTGCCACAGGCGAATATTCGATTGATGCCGAAGAATTCAGCGACTATGCCGTTGAGATAGCTGATCTCGGTGCAGGAATAATCGGCGGCTGCTGCGGTACAACGCCCGAATTTATCCGCCGTACAGCAGGGAAGGTAAAGGGCAGAAAGTACGAGCCTAAAAGCATCGATCGTGTCTGCACGATATGCAGCGGCACAAATGTTGTAGAGGTAAGCCAGCCAAGGATAATCGGCGAGCGTATCAACCCTACCGGTAAAAAGCTGTTCAAGCAGGCGCTTATAAACGATGATATAGACTATATCTTAGGTCAGGCTATAGAGCAGGTAAACGCAGGAGCGGATATACTTGACGTAAACGTTGGACTTCCCGACATTGACGAAAAGGCAATGATGATAAAGGCTGTCAAGAGCATTCAGGGCGTTACTAACGTACCTCTCCAGATAGACAGCACCATTCCGGAGGTACTCGAAGCGGCACTGCGTGTATACAACGGCAAGCCTATGGTAAACTCGGTAAACGGCGAGGAGGAGAGCCTTAAAAACGTTCTTCCGCTCGTAAAGAAATACGGTGCGGCAGTAGTAGGTCTGACGCTTGACAAGGACGGCATACCGCCTAAAGCCGAACAGCGTGTTGCCATTGCCGAAAAGATAATAAAGCGTTGCGAAGAGATAGGTATTCCGAAAGAGGATATAGCGATAGACTGCCTTACGCTTACAGCGTCCGCAGAACAGCTGGCTGTCAACGAAACGCTCAAGGCTGTGCGTGCGGTAAAAGAAAGGTTCGGAGTGAGAACGGTACTAGGTGTATCGAATATATCATTCGGTCTGCCGAACCGTGAGCTTTTAAACCACATTTTTCTTACGATGGCGCTTGAAAACGGGCTTGATCTGCCGATTATAAACCCCAATGTAGCCGCAATGACGGGCGCTGTAAGAGCGTTCAAGCTGTTAAAGGCAATAGATGTGAACTCGGTAGAATACATTGCCGCTTACGGCAGTGACACCCCAACGGCAGTCGCAAAGCCGAAATCCTCCGATGTAACGCTTGAATACGCCATCGACAACGGTTTAAAAGCCGAGGCAGCGAAGATAACCGAGCAGCTGCTTACCGACACCGACCCGATGATAATAATAAACGAGCGGCTTATCCCTGCCCTTGACAAGACAGGTACGCTGTTTGAACAGGGAAAGATTTTCCTCCCTCAGCTGATTTTATCGGCAGGCGTTGCGCAGAGCTGTTTTGATGTTATCAAGGCACACCTTGCAAAGAACAATTCCGAAACGGTAAGCAAGGGCAAGATAGTGCTTGCAACGGTAAAGGGCGATGTACACGACATAGGCAAGAACATAGTAAAGGTACTGCTTGAAAACTACGGCTACACCGTAATAGATCTCGGCAAGGACGTTGAGTATCAGGCGGTAGTCGATGCCGCAAGAAAGCACGAGGTAAAGCTGGTGGGACTGAGCGCACTTATGACCACTACGCTCAAATCCATGGAAGAAACCATAAAGCTTATCCGTGACAACGGACTTCCTTGCAAGGTGGTTGTCGGCGGTGCGGTACTTACACCTGAGTACGCTGAAAAGATAGGCGCAGACTTCTATGCAAAGGATGCTAAGGAAACGGTAGATATTGCAAAGAAGGTTATAGGATAAAATATAAAATGAAGCTGTGATAAAATGCAAAAATTTCATCACAGCTTCTTAGCTTGTCAAAATTTCATTAAATTACAATGCAACATATTGTAAAAAAGGTCAAACAAATACATATATCGCCAGCAACGCTGAAAACAGCTTCTGTGCCGATAAGGAGTTAATAATTTCGTGAGTATATCAGTGCAACTGCACTGACATTAACCTTTCAAAAAAACGCTACTAACCTGAGATATATGTACTAAAACTGCGAACGTGTAGCGTTAAGCGTTCCTGAAATGACAGGATATACGATCTTCAGGTGGTTATACGAGTTTAGCCAACACCCTAGCGGGGTACGGGTGTGGATAAGGAAAGAGGGAGCCACGAGGGAGAAAACCTAAGGGATAGGGTTAGGGGCTGCAAGTCCCTCACCCTATCCCTTTGGTTGTCTTCCGCGTGAATAGTAGCAACGTTATTAAACAGAATAGCGAACCCGAGAAGTGCTATCCTGCAAAAAGCATTATCGGTAGCCCGCTATCAATGTTTATTACTAAAACTGTATAACAGAAGTGTACTAAAGTCAGAATTTCTCCACACACCAAAAAAGTGAGCCGTGCGCACTATTTTTAGCGCTTCGGTTCACTTTTCTTTTTTTGGTTGTATCACAACCTCTTTCTGTTTGACTATCCCCCTCACCCGTGCTATAATTACAGCAGCAAGAAAAATCACGGAGGGAAATGTATGCACTATTATGAATACGGCAAAGAAAACGATAAGACGATCGTCTTTCTGCACGGGGCAAACTTTGTCCACAGCTTCGGCAGGCAATATCCGCTTGCCGAAAAATATCATCTTATTATTCCGCATATCATGGGCTACGGAGATGCCGCAGATGAGATTTTCGATACCGAAACAGCAGTAAAACAGCTTGCGGATTTCATAGCCGACATCGGCAAAAAGGTAACGCTTGTCGGCTTTTCGCTCGGTGCTCAGCTTAGCGTTAAGCTGTGTGCGGAATATCCGCAGTATTTTACTTCTGCGATAATAGTAAGTCCGTGGCTTATCAAGAAAGAGCCTATGCTCTCAAAGGTCATGGCTATGAACGAAAAGCAGTTTGCGTCATTCAAAAACAAACGATTATGCGGTTTCATCGGATTTATGAACGGACTGCCCAAAGAGCAAAGAAAAGAATTTGTCGCACAGATGCAGAATGTGCGTATCGAAACCGTAAGAAGCTCCGTTGACAACGGAATAACGCTTGAAACAATAAACGGCTTTGAAAACGCATACTTCCCGATGATCGCCCTTGCAGGCAGTAAGGAACAGACAGAAGTACACGACAGCGTAAAAGGACTTGCCGCTATGAATAAAAATTGCAGATACGAGATATGGGACAAAGCCGCCCATAACATTCCTCCCGTGTTTTCCAAGCGATTTAACGAACTTATTATAAGAATGGCAGAAATTTGACTATGTACAGAATTTTCATCATTGAAGACGACCCCACGATAGCGCAGACGCTGAAAAAGCACCTCGAGGGCTGGGATTATAAAGTAGAGTGTGCAAAGGATTTTCACAATATCACTGCGGAGTTTGCCGCTTTCGACCCTCAGCTTGTACTTCTTGATATAAAGCTCCCGTTCTATGACGGCTACTACTGGTGCGGCGAGATAAGAAAGCTGTCCAAAGTGCCTGTCATCTTCCTCTCCTCCGCCTCTGACAATATGAATGTAGTTATGGCTATGAATATGGGCGGAGATGATTTTATAGCAAAGCCGTTCGATCTTTCGGTGCTGACCGCAAAGATAAACGCAGTGCTTCGCCGTGCCTACTCCTTTTCGGGCAGCAGCGACCTTATATCCCACGGCAGTGTTATACTTGATATTTCATCGGCGGTCGTGACAAACGGCGATAAAAAGGCAGAGCTTACAAAGAACGAGCTTCGCATACTCCGCACTCTTATGGAAAACGCAGGCAGGATAATTTCCCGTGATACGCTTATGCAGAGATTATGGGAAACCGATTGCTTTATTGACGAGAACACCCTTACGGTAAATGTCAGCAGGCTTCGCAAAAAGCTCGAAAACATAGGACTTGAAAACTACATCACGACCAAGGTCGGAATGGGGTATATGATAGTATGAAATTCTTTCTTGACTTTATCAGGAGCCGCATAATAACGCTTGTCTGCATTATTATTGCGGCTGTAATTTTCGCTGTGGTGCTGTCGCTTTATAACCTCCCCTCAGAGCCTGTGCTGTATGCACTTTTGCTGTCGCTTGCCGCTGTTACGGCTATCGGTGCGGTAAATTTTATAAAGGCGTACAGAAAGCATAATATCCTCACCCGTCTTGCAAATGAGATAACCGTGACCGCCGACAATCTTCCGAAAGCGGTGTCGGCAGATGACAAGGATTACGGCAGGCTGATAAATACACTCAGCGATTACTGCATTTTCCTTAAGGAAAAATCCGCAAACAGCCTGCAGGCGACAAACGAATATTATACTATGTGGGTACATCAGATAAAAACGCCTATCTCCGCAATGCGCCTTATGCTCCAGTCGGAAGACAGCGAAAGCAACCGCAGGCTGTCCGACGAGCTTATGAAGATAGAGCAGTATGTCGATATGGCGCTGTGCTATGTAAGGCTTGAAAGCTCCGGCAACGACCTTGTGATAAAGCATTACAGCCTTGACGATATAGTAAAAAAATCGGTTCGTAAGTTCTCCCCGCAGTTTATCGGGAAGAAGCTGAGCCTTGATTACAAGGAGCTTGATACCGATGTCCTCACCGATGAAAAATGGCTGTCCTTCATCATTGAACAGCTGCTCTCAAATGCGATAAAATACACCGCTAAAGGCTCGGTAACAATTTATATGAAGCCCGACACCGACAGAAAGATTCTCTGCATTGCCGACACGGGAATAGGCATAGACCCTGCCGACCTGCCGAGAATTTTCGACAACGGCTACACAGGACTTAACGGCAGATATGATATGAAGGCAAGCGGTATAGGACTGTATCTTTGCCGCTGTATTGCCGATATGCTCGGCATTACTCTTACCGCCGTGTCCGAGCTTGGAAAAGGCTCTGTCTTTATGCTTGACCTTACGGAAAGTGATGTAAGGCATGAATAGACAACTTTACACAATATAGATATTTTCCAACATTTTTTGTTATACTGTTTCATATTATAGCAAGCTACCGATAATTCTCTTTGTCGGATAGCACTTCTCGGGTTCGCTATTCTATGCGATAACGTTGCTGCTATTATCGAGGGAGACAACCAAAGGGACTA
>DOQG01000010.1 GCA_003512525.1 Oscillospiraceae bacterium
TCCCTTTGGTTCTCTCCCTCGATAATAGCAGCAACGTTATTGCACAGAATAGCGAACCCGAGAAGTGCTATCCCGCAAAAGGCAGTATCGGTAGCCTGCTATCAATGTTAATTACTAAAACGGTATAATAAAAATGCACTAAAAAACAAATTTTCTTAACATACCAAAAAGTGAGCCGAGCGCACTATTTTTGCGCTTCGACTCACTTTTCCTTTTTCGGGTTTTGCCACAACCCCTTATTAACATATTATCATTCAACCAGCTCAGGGTCAAATGTTTCGTTCCACGGAAGCCCCCACTTATTGAGTGCGTCCATAAACGGATCGGGATCAAATTCCTCAATGTTGTAAACGCCGGGTTTCTTCCACTTGCCTGTCATTACCATCATTGCACCTATCATAGCGGGAACGCCGGTCGTGTAGCTGATAGCCTGCGAGCCGACCTCCTTGTAGCATTCCTGGTGATCACAGCAGTTGTAGACCTTGTAGTGCACTTCCTTGCCGTCCTTCTTACCTATGCAGATACAGCCGATATTTGTCTTTCCGATTGTTCTCGGACCGAGTGATGCTGGGTCGGGTAAAACTGCCTTCAAGAACTGTAACGGTACTATCTCCTTGCCCTCGAACATAATAGGCTTTATCGATGTCATACCGACATTTTCAAGGCACTTAAGATGAGTAAGATAGCTCTGACCGAACGTCATAAAGAAACGGATACGCTTGATACCCTTGATGTTGAGCGCAAGTGATTCAAGCTCCTCGTGGTGCAGAAGGTACATATCCTTCTTGCCGACCTGCTCAAAATTGTACTCTCTCTTTATCTCCATAGGTTCGGTTTCTACCCACTTGCCGTCCTCGATATAACTGCCCTTTGCAGATACCTCACGGATATTTATCTCGGGGTTGAAGTTAGTAGCGAACGGATAACCGTGATCGCCGCCGTTGCAGTCGAGGATATCGATGTAGTTTATCTCATCGAAGTAATGCTTCTGTGCATATGCGCAGAACACGCCCGTTACACCGGGGTCAAATCCGCTTCCGAGAAGCGCTGTGATGCCCGCCTTTTCAAACTTTTCCCTATACGCCCACTGATACTTGTATTCAAACTTGGCTGTATCGGGGTGCTCGTAGTTTGCCGTATCGACATAGTCTGTCTTTGTTTCAAGACAAGCGTCCATTATTGTAAGATCCTGATAAGGAAGCGCAACATTTATTACAATATCGGGCTTTTCCTTGTTTATAAGTGTAACAAGTTCGGGAACATTGTCTGCGTCAACCTGTGCAGTTGTTACCTTTGTCTTTGTTCCCTTTTCCTCGACCTGCTTTTTCAGCGCGTCGCACTTTGACTTTGTACGGCTCGCAATGCAGATCTCGGTAAATACATCGCTGTTCTGACAGCACTTATGAACTACTACTCCGGCAACGCCGCCGGCTCCTATTATCAATGCTTTTCCCATTTTTCTTTCCTTTCCGCTCTGCCTGAGGGCAGACGTCACATAGTGGTTACAAATAGATTATACACTATCGTGTGTAAAAAAACAAGCAAATATTTATATACTGCATACAAGCACACCGTAATCAAACGGTGAAAGCTTGATCGTCTTTTCATCGCTCTCATGAGGCTTTCGCAGGAAACGAGGATTAGTGTATTCGTCCTTCATATAGTCGTCAAGGTTGAACGTTCTGGGATATTTCGACTTATTTAAGAATATAACGGCGGCTTCACGGTTGAGCTTGTCAATTCTTGCAAATACGCACTCCTCAGGCGTACAGACGAGAAACTTCATTTCGCCCTGTGCAAATGCCTTGCTTGACTTTCTTATCTGCGCGAGCTGCTTTGTGAAATCTATCATATCCAGATTTTCTTTGCCCCACGGATAACAGCGTCTGTTGAACGGGTCCTTATATCCCTCAAGACCGGCTTCATCGCCGTAATAGATACACGGTACGCCCGGCAGGAAGAATTGCAGTACCATAGCGCACTTAAGAAGTGACAGACCGTATACATACTGCTCCGGAGAAAGATAGCGCTCAGCCTGCCATTCTCTGTCGTGCCAGCCTACATCCTCGCCTGCAAGTCTTGTCAGTATACGCTCGGTGTCGTGGGTCGACAGGAAGTTCATCAGCATATCGGCACTGGGCTTAGGGTAATGCTCAAGTATAGTCATTATGCCGTCCTCAAAGCCCTTTGAGTCACCATACTTGCAATAGTTTATAATAACCTCTTTGAAAGGATAGTTCATAACGCTGTCAAGCTGACCGCCGATAAGATAACGTCTGCGGACACCGTAGCTCTCCTTGTTTGAAGCGTCTTCCCACACCTCGCCGTAGATGACCTTATCATTGCCCTTGGCTTTGACTGCTTTATTGAGATTGTCTAAGAACTCATCGGGGAGCTCATCGGCAACATCAAGTCGCCAACCCCTTGCGCCTTTGTCTATCCAGCGTTGTAATATGCCGTTTTCACCGCAGATATATGCGGTGTAGTCAGGGTTGTTCTCGTTTACGTTAGGCAGAGTAGTGATGCCCCACCATGATTCGTACTCAATGGGATAGCGCGAGAAGCAGTACCAGTTTCTGTAGCGACTGTCGGGATTTTTATATGCACCCTCATGCTCGCCGTACCTGCCGAACTTGTTGAAATAGATACTGTCTGCACCTGTATGCGAGAATACACCGTCAAGGATAATATCAATGCCGTATGTTTTTGCTTCCTTGCAAAGGTGCTCAAAGTCCTCATCGCTGCCGAGCATCGGATCGATGTGCTCATAGCAGGCGGTCGAGTAGCGGTGATTTTCGTGCGACTCAAAGATCGGATTTAAATATAAGCAGGTAACACCTAAGCTTTTGAGATAGGGGAGTTTGCTTTCGATACCCTTAAGGTCGCCTGCAAAGTAGTCGTTGTTGCGGATAATGCCTTTGTCGTCCGGGCGGAAGAAAGGCGTATCCTCCCAGTTCTCGTGGATTATTCTGTCAGTCGGAACATTTTCGTGTTTTTCACCGCTGCGGCAAAATCTGTCGGGGAATATCTGATACATTATCCCGCCTTTTATCCAGTCGGGAGCCGCCATATCCTTGTCAAAAACAGTAAGCTGGAACAGCTCGCCGTTGTCCAGAACGCCAAGCCTTGCTCCGCTGCGCTTTACATATCTTCTGTTGCCGTCGATCATCAATGAGAAGTAGTAGTGATGCAGACCGATATGCAGAGGGTTGAAGTTGCAGGTAAATACGTTGACATCGGTGGTGCTGTCTGTTATCTCAAGCGGTAGAAAGCGTTCTTTTTCGCCGGGACGAAACATTACCAGGGTAGGGTCGGTAACATGCCATTCCTTCGGGAAACGCAGGGAAAAAGTGCTGGGCTGATACTGTCTTATCGCTCCGAACGGGCTTTTATAGTTCGGGTCAAAGCAGTCAAATATAGGAGTATCCATTAAATACATTCCTTTCGGATTAAAATCGTGTGGGTCGGGATCGGGTTATATATACCCGAAAAAGTCCGTTGCTCACAACGGACTTTCAGACTGTCGAAAAACCTCTATCGTTGTTAAAATTGGGGTTGAGGGGCGTAGCCCCCAACAGGGACTAGGGGCGGTAGCCCCAGCAACATAGCCCCTTTCCGGGGGAAAGGGGTTTGGGGATAGGGATAATAAATCAGAAGTTTATTTTAAAAACAGACTTTTTCTACAACCTGAAAGTCCGTTGCTCACAACGGACTTTTTGCTTTATGTCGGGTTTATCGATCAAAATAATTTCCAGATGTCGCGCGCATAGTCTGTAACAGCACGGTCAGCCGAGAATATACCTGCGGAAGCGATATTTGTAAGGGACATTTTGTTCCACTGATACTTATCCTTATATGTTTCGCTTGCCTTAGCCTGCATTCCTCTGTAGCTGTCGAAATCCGCAAAGCACATATATCTGTCTGCGTGGCGGAGTGAATTTGCAACTTCTTCAAAAGTAGCGCCGTTTATACCCTTGTACATCTTTTCGAGGACGCTCTTGATAACAGCGTGTGAATTGTAGATGTTCTCAGGGTTGTAGCCTTCAGCCTTAAGCTGATTTACTTCCAGTGTCGACATACCGAATATGAATATGTTGTCATTGCCTACCGCTTCGTGTATCTCAACATTCGCACCGTCATAGGTACCCATTGTAAGAGCACCGTTGAGCATAAGCTTCATATTACCTGTACCTGAAGCCTCTGTACCGGCGAGAGATATCTGCTCAGAGATCTCACTCGCGGGCATAAGTATCTCTGACAGAGTTACCTTGTAGTCTTCAAGGAATATAACAGAGAGCTTTTCGTTAAGCTTCGGGTTCTTCTTCAGCTCTTCGCCGATGCACCAGATCATCTTGATTATCTGCTTTGCCATATAGTAACCGGGAGCAGCCTTTGATGCGAATATATAGGTCTTGGGAACGAAGTCCGCATCGGGATTATTGAGCAGATAAAGATAATCTGCGATAATATTCATCGCATTTAACTGCTGACGCTTGTATTCGTGCAGACGCTTTACCTGAACATCAAAGATACCGTTGCAGTTGAGCTTTGTACCTGTTGTGTTGTATACATACTTTGCAAAAGCCTGCTTGTTAGCGAGCTTTACAGCGGCTAACTTATCAAGCACTGCCTTGTTGTCCGCAAACTTCTTGAAGTCTGCAAGCTTTGACGCATCCTTCTTGAAACCGTCGCCTATGCACTCGGTGAGGAGGTTCGTAAGTCCCTGATTGCTTGCAAGTAACCAACGGCGGTATGCGATACCGTTTGTAACATTCTTGAATGCGTCGGGAGTAACAGTATACTGAT
Source organism: Oscillospiraceae bacterium (assembly GCA_003512525.1). Classification (GTDB taxonomy): domain Bacteria; phylum Bacillota; class Clostridia; order Oscillospirales; family Ruminococcaceae; genus Ruminiclostridium_E. The sequence continues at coordinate 4,807 of DOQG01000010.1, forward strand.
CGTGGAATACGCTGTCCTTTATGATCTCCGAGTGGAGCTTTGAAACGCCGTTTACCGAGCTGCTTGCCGCACAGCAGAGATTAGCCATCTTAACACGGTTGTCGCGGATAATGGACATTCTTGTTACCTTTTCGCTGTCGCCGTTGGTAACTTCCATAAGGTGAGCACAATAACGGTTGTTTATCTCAACTATGATAGCATAAATTCTGGGGAGTATCCTCTGCATGAGATCAACGTCCCATGTTTCGAGCGCTTCTGCCATAACCGTATGGTTGGTATAGTCAAATGTGTTCTTGATGATGTTCCATGCCTTATCCCAGTCATATCCGCAGTCATCGAGCAGTATTCTCATAAGCTCGGGGATCGCAAGAGTAGGGTGCGTATCATTTATATGGATAGCTACCTTTTCGTGAAGGTTTTCAAGCGTACCGTAAACATTCATATGACGCATTACGATATCGCCTACAGATGCGGCACTCATAAAGTACTGTTGACGCAGACGCAGAGCCTTACCCTCAAGGTGATTATCGTTGGGGTAAAGTACCTTTGTCAGTGAGTGCGCAATGTTGTTTGCGCCGATAGCCTTTGCGTAGTCGCCCTGGTTGAACATATTCATATCGAACGACATACTTTCGGCACTCCAAAGACGGAGCTTTGAAACACCTTTGCTGTCATATCCGGATACATACATATCATAAGGAACAGCGTTTACCGTTTTGTAGTTGACGTGGCTTATGCTGTGATAATTTTCTTCCCACTTCTCGTGGATCTCACCGTCAAAGTGAACCTCAATAGCCTGGTCGGGTACAGGAACGAGCCATGCTCTGCCGCCGGGTAACCATTCATCGGGCAGCTCTGTCTGCCAGCCGTCTATGATCCTCTGCTTGAAAATACCGTATTCATAAAGAATTGAATATCCTGTTGCGGGAAATGCGCAGGTTGCCAGTCCGTCCAGATAGCAGGCTGCCAGTCTTCCAAGACCGCCGTTGCCAAGACCTGCATCAGGCTCTTCTTCATATATATGCTCGATCTTAACATCAAGCTTTTTGAGAGCTTTCGCAACCTCGTCCTGCATACCGAGATTATAGAGGTTTGTCTTTAATGAACGTCCCATAAGGAATTCCATTGAAAGATAGTAGACCTGCTTTCTTCCCTTTGAATTGCAGTCTGTCATAAACATCGAGCGCTTTTCCTTGAGATAGTTTACAACTATCTTTGATAAAGCCTTGTAGATCTGAGTGTGCGTTGCCTCTGCGGGAGATACTCTGAAATCATATTCAAGCACCTCCGTCAGTTTGTGTGTTATCTCATTTTCTGTAAATGGTGAAGTCATATTGTTTTCCCTTTCTGTCGTCCGATTTTCTTACAGTCTAATTATACAGCATATGTAGCTTATATTCAAGGCTGAATAAAATATTTTGTAAATAATAAGGTGAAATTGCACTAAATCCGATTGCTGTTTTTATGCAATTTCACAACAATTATTTTCTGATTAAGGATTTATTTACGCTGAATTGACAAAGATGGCGTTACATACGCGTCATGCCTTTATCTTAAACGCCTTTAAAATGTCGTTCTTGTCCTTGATCTTTGACAATATCATAAGCTTGTCGCCGACCTCCAGCGTAGTGTGACCGCGTGGGATTATCAGTTCGGTTTCATTTCGGATAATCGAGATGATATTGAGCGTCAGCGGTATTTCCATTTCCATCAGCGGAACATTCTGCAACGTAAAGCTGTCGTCAAGCACTATCTCAAACACCCCTGCCTTGCCCGCGCTGAGCGGCAGCAGTTCTTTTATCTTACCGCTGTCTATCTCACGCTCAAGCTGTCCTGTGATGTTGTCGGTGGAGCTTACAACTATATCCACTCCGAGTTTTTTCAGAGCGTCGACGTTTTTGGGGTTGTTTACCTTTGCTATTGTCTTCTTTACCTGATACAGCCTTTTCGCAAGCTGGCAGGCAACAAGATTATCCTCATCGCGTCCCGTTACGGCGATAACGCTGTCTGCGTCGGCAACGCCCGCCTGCTCAAGTACGGATACGCTTGTACCGTCGCCTCTTATAACTGTTATATTGAGGTCGTTTGCAAACTTCTGGCAAGCTTCCTTTTCTTTTTCAACTACCGATACATCATAGCCTTTTTCCATGAGGACCTTGGTAAGGTAGTAGCCTATCTTACCTCCGCCTATTATCAGCGAATGCATAACTATAGTTCCTTTCTGTCAGATAGTCTTTGAGAATATGAGCTTGTCGCCCTCTTTCATGACGACATTGTAGTTATTTACTATCTCCATTGTGCTGTCAGCTCTTATTATAGCGTACAGTGTTTCGTTTTCCTCATATTCGATATCCACCGGGGTCATACCGATAAACTCTTTAGGTATCTCCATTGTGGTGAAACGCACCATATGAGAGCCGAAGCTGACATACTTCTCTTCAAGCATAGGCTTTATGGCAGAGCAGATAGCCTCAACCGTAAGCTTTGTCGGGCATACTGTTTCAAGTCCGAAATGTGCGAAGATATCGCCTCTTTCAGGGTCAAGGATACGGCTGACGACCTTCTTTACGCCATACACCTCTTTTGCAAGCTGGGATACCATTATGTTGGTGTTGTCGTCGTCTGTAACAGCGCACACGACATCACAGCTTTCTATTCCCGCCTTTTTCAGGTTGTCCTGATCTATCGGAACTCCGCATAAAAGACTGCCCTTGAAATCGGGGTCGAGCATTTTATCTGCTTCTGCCGATGTTCTGGCTATTATAGAAACGTCTATCCCTTCCTCGCCGAGCGTATTTGCAAGTCGTGAGCCGACCTTCCCGCAACCGACTACCAGTACGTTCATTAAAAACTCAACTCCTCTCCGGCTCTCAGGTATTGCAACCTGTCGCCGAGTATATCTTTCATTATGTCATAACCTTTTCTGCCTGTGTTATGGCAGGTATATATACTGCCCGTGCGGAGCGCGGAAAGCTCTTCCGCACATTTTGCTATGTATCCTTGTGTGCATATCTGTTTTCCCGAGGCATTGCAGTATCCGAAGCAACCCACCACCGACAGCACCGGTGCATCCCATAATTTCTGTGCAGTCCTTACCATATTCGCTATACCACGGTACGCACCACCTGTTATCACGACAAATCCGTCACGTCTTCTTTTTGGGAAGCACACCGCAAAGCATTCTTCCGAAAAATCATCTGCAACATAAAATCCTTTTTTCTTTATATAATAATGTCTGTCACTCTCGGGGCTTTTTGCGTTCCCGTCTGCAGCTACAAGGTAAAAATCCTTGCACACCTCGGTGAAACGCTCAAATCTTATCGTGTTATACTTGCTGCTCTTATAAAAGGACTGCGGCAGTCCGCTGCGAACTCTCAGCAATTTTTCTTTTTTTGCGCAGTCGCACGCCGCCGCTTCGCGTATGAAAATGCGGAGCTCAGGGCATTTCTTCGCGGCGTTTTCCGCACCGCCGGTGCAGTCGTCGGTGTTTATAGGCAATACTAACGTATCTGTTTTATCTGCCGGCACACCGAGCCGCTCGGCATTGCTCATAAACAGTGACGAAGCGCCCGCGCCGAAGAGTATTCTGTTTTCGCCGTGCTCGATATACAGACATATACCGTGTTCGGAAAACAGCTTCGGATCGGCTGCTTCATCATCGGACAGGGATACTATCCTCAAAGCGCAACAGTCCTTTCAATGTAATTCTATAATATTCTACCACATATTTACCATAACTTCAAGCATAATAAGTTATCCGGCAAAAAAATGACGGCAGAACTTTCATTCTGCCGATTTAATTCAAATAAAACGAAACAAACTTAAGTAAGGAATAAAAATGAAAATCAGATATTCAACTGTCGCCGGTAGCATCAGGCAAACAGCGAATAAGCATAAAGTTAAATCAGCTCAGTATCTGGAGCAGTCGTTCTATAAGCATACCTATCTGGGGCTTTGAGAACTGTTCGTCCGCACCTACCGAAAGACCCTTCTGATACATCTGCTCGTTTATGAGAGATGAGAACAGGAATACGGGTATCTTTTTGAGTGTCGGGTCGGATTTTATGAGCTTTGTAAGATGATGACCGTCCATCTGCGGCATCTCGATATCGGTGATTACTGCGGCTACGCGTTCTGTTACATCGCCGTTGTAATTTGAAAACTGTGATATGTAGTCCCATGCCTCTTTACCGTTTGGGAAAGAGCGTATTTCCTTAAAGCCTATATCAGCCAGACTGTTCACTATCATCTTATTTAAGAATTGTGAATCTTCGGCTATCACTATATGCTTTTCGGCTGTAGCGGCACCGGCTTTCACATTTTCCGCACCATTTAAGTCAAGCCCTGCAGTCCTATTGATATCACTTACTATCTTCTCAAAGTCGAGGATAACAAGAATTTTTCCGTTAATTTTCGCTATGCCGGTAGCTATGCCGGAGTCTGCGTCGCCTGAAACCTGCGGAGGCTTATCAATGGCGGTCCAGCCGATACGCTGAATGCCTTGTACAGCGGTAACATGGAAACCTATATCCATACCGTTGAATTCACATATTATGAACAGACCTCTTGCGTCTGCGGGCTTTTCCGTGCCGAGCACTTTGTGCAGATCTATGACCGTGATAAGCTTATCACGCGGCATAAATACGCCCTCTATCTCATCCGGTGCCTGGGGCATCGGAACAAGCTCCTGTTCCATCATTATTTCGCGTACCTTAGCAATGTTTATGCCGTAGGAATTACCGCAAATATTAAATTCCAAAAGTTCCAGCTCATTAGTACCGCTTTCAAGCAGTATGCTGGTATCGTTTGCATTGTAAGCTGCCATAAATACACCTTCCGTTGCCTCTGTATTCTTAATTCGTTATTTATTATACACCATATCCACAAAAAAGTAAATAGAGAAGTTTCACTTTTAGTTAAAAACAACCAAGTTTTTGCTTACTATTTGTGAAATTGCACAACTCACCCAATAAATTCCTTTATGAGAGAGTTTTCGGGTACCGAATTTTCCGGTACAGGGATTATCTGCGACAGGAACTTAGGCAGTTCGCTGTAGCGGTTTACCTGACGTATACATTCATCAAGATCGTTATCACACAGCCTTGACAGAACATTCCGGTATACTGAAAGCTCATACGGGAAAAATGTATCTATATCAAAGTCTGCAAGCTGTTTATACGGCATTATGTAAAGACTTTCGCCGCGCTGAACGCTCGGGAACTGCTCTATAGTCCTGTGGTAGTCCCGTCCTCTGAACAGCTTGTCACGCGACAGTCTGCGGATAAGACGTATCTTTGAGGGGTGGAGAAGCTCACCTTTTTCATCGGCTATTCTTGTGCGCACACTGACGTAGATAAATGTGGCATGATCGTGCATTCTGCCGGTCACATCGGGGTTCAGTGCGTGTATTCCTTCGATGATAACGATGGTATTGCCGTCACAGCGTACTTTATTGCCGCAACGTCTTGAATTATCGGTGAAATCGAACTTCGGAAGCTGCACCTCTCCGCCGGAAGCCAGTGTACGCAGATCCTTTTTCAGAAGCTCGCAGTCGACCCTTGCAGGTGCTTCAAGGTCGACTTTTCCGTTTTCATCGGGTGGTATCATTCCGGGTACAAAATAGTCGTCCATTGATATCACTACAGCTTTTATTCCCTTTGCCGTAAGCTCGGAGGCGATGCGATAAGCAGTAGAGGTCTTTCCCGAACCTGACGGACCTGAAAGCAGCACCAACGGTTTTTCACTATGACACTGTGCTATTGTGTCTGCGGCGGCTTTTATCTTGTCGGCATATTGCTGTTCCGATGTTTCTATAAATTTATGTATATCCGATGCACGGCGATTAAGTTCGCCGATCGTTATCGTTTTGATCTGTTTTGTTGACTGTGACATAAAAAGGTTACCTTCCGTTATGAGAATTGCTAGCTATATCATACCACAACGGAAGGCTCTTTTCAAGATTTAATTACAGATCGTCGGCATCCTGCACAGGTTTTTCGTAAATGTTGTCACATACTCCCGTGTAGCTGCCGTCCGGGTCAAAGTCGGATGAGCGCGTAGCCGCTACACCCATAGCTTTTCTCATAACTCTTGCCGTATCGGTATAACCTGTGTCCGGACGCTTCTGAAAAGATCTATCACGTTTTATTTTCATACGTTTCTCCTTTCGGCATCGGAAAAAATCCCGATATGTTTATTATCTGCACACTGTGCGCATTTATCCGCACATCTGCGGTAAACAAAGAAATTTTCGCATTTCCTATTGACAACGCTTTATCACAGTGCTATAATAAACGCAATTAAAACACTTTAAACCGTTGAAGCGGAGATAACGGCAGTTACGACTTTACAGAGAACCCCGGGAGCTGAGAAGGGGCAAGACACGGGTTGTCAAATGGACCGCTGAGGGTGCAGTCAAAAGCAATATTAAAATATTGCCGAGTATTCTGCAACGTAGGGCATACGTCAGTTGCCGGGGATATGTCGGTATCCTGCAAAGCGCACGACCGCAAATCGTGAAATCAAGGTGGCACCGCGGATAATAGATTATTCGTCCTTGACAGAAAAGCTATTTTTCTGTCAAGGACTTTTTTGTTTTTGGCAGACAGAAAACGGAGGCAAAGAAAATGGAGTTTTTACCCACCCTTGAAAAAGCAAAGGAAATAGCGGCGCAGAACAGATACAAGGTCATGCCGGTAAGCTGTGAAATTCTCGCCGATATATGTACGCCGATAGAGGCGATGAGGATACTTAAAAACGTATCGACTCATTGCTATATGCTTGAATCGGCTCAGGCAAACGAAAAATGGGGTCGCTACACCTTTATGGGCTATGATCCGAAAATGGAGATCACTTGTATTGACGGCGAGCTTAAAGCAGGCAACATAACGGTACACACCGACGATCCGTCCGCATACTTAAGGCAGATACTCGCAGAACACAAAAGCCCTAAGTTCGATTACCTACCCTCCTTCACAGGCGGACTGGTCGGATATTTCGCTTATGATTTTCTCGGCTACAGCGAGCCGACCGTAAGAATAAAGACAATAGACACCGAAAGGTTCAAGGATATCGACCTTATGCTGTTCGACAAGGTCATCGCGTTCGACAACGTAAAGCAGAAGATAATACTCATAGTCAATATTCCGCTTGCAGATGTCGAGGTCGGCTATAACAGGGCGATAATCGAGCTTAAAGCTATGGCAGAGCTTCTCGCTCACTGCTTTTCAAAAACTGCCCCGATAAAGCACCCGTTGCACGTTATCATTCGCTTGCCGCCGATTCTGCGACAATGCCGGACTGCTTAAAGGTCATCGCAGTGACCGATGACGGTGAGATAATGGCGGTATAGCATAAGAAATATGATGTTTACGGAGTGCAGTTCCACCCCGAATCGATAATGACACCTGACGGAAGTCTATTGTCGATGTGATAAGACAGAACACTTCCGTTCCCTGTGCTATAGGCTTCGGCATCTCAACGCCCGAGCAGGCAAAGAAAATGGCGGATATCGCAGACGGCGCTATTGTCGGCTCGGCTATCATAAAGATAATCGAGCAGTACGGCAAGGACGCTCCGAGGTATGTCGGCGAGTATGTAAAGAGCATGAAGGACGCTATAAGATAATAATTCTTAATATATCTACGGGCTGTGAAAATCAGCCCGTATCAGACTGTCGAAAAACCTCTATCGTTGATATAAATGGGGTTGAGGGGCGTAGCCC
>DOQG01000046.1 GCA_003512525.1 Oscillospiraceae bacterium
AGAAGCTCACCTTTACACAAGGGAAGGGCAAGGATGCCCGAAGTTGAACGCCCAAAGTTTCGCAGGACGCGAAACTTTGGGCGTTCATAAGCCAAGTGTGATACTCCTTTTTTTAAACAACGCTAAACCCCAGTGCGTTTTTTGGAAGTTTCGGTGATAGTGCAGTTGCACGGATTTACTCACGAAATCATTAACATCTTATCGGCACGTAAGCTGTTTTCAACGGTGTTGGCTGTATATTTATTGCTCTGACATTTTTACATATACAAAATTGTAATTTTAATGAGGTCTTGATAAACTGAGAAGCTGTGATGAAATTTTTGCATTTCGTCACAGCCTCTTTTATATCTGTATTATCTTTCTTCTCTGAAGTACGCTTCGCCGAGCGCCTTGGGCGGTTGATTTTCTTTCTTCTTTCTCATTGCTATGAAAATCAGCACTATAATGGTGGCGATGTAAGGGAGCATGGTTAAAAACTGTGAGGGTATCTGTATCTCCCAGCCCTGCATCTTATAGTTAAGACCTCTGAGCATACCGAAAAGGTAGGCGGCAAAGATAGCCTTGAGCGGATTCCATGTGCTGAATATAATGAGAGCAACGGCTATCCAGCCCGCACCAGCGGTAACATTATCCTGCCATGTCGTCAGGAATGCGGTCGACAGGTACGCTCCGCCCAGTCCGCACAGGAAGCCGCCGAGCAGAATGTTGATATACTTATGAAGATTTACGTTGATACCCGAAGCGTCAGCCGCACCGGGATTTTCACCGATAGCTCTTACATAAAGTCCGAGCTTTGTCTTGTTGAGGTAGAAATATGCGAGTATTGCGATGACAAATCCGAGCCATACATATATATCCTGCGAGAATATAGCCTCACCGAGAATGGGTATATTGCTGAGAAGCGGTATTTCTATCGGACGGAACGCTGAGCTTACAGACTGGGGTATCTGTTCACTTGACACCCAGCCGCCGATAAGACCGGAAACGCCCGTACCGAATATCGTCAGCACAAGACCCGTTACGACCTGGTTACCGCGGAGCGTGACGGTTATAAAGGCATATATAAGTGCGCCTGCCGCACCTGCCGCACCTGCCGCCAGCATAGCGAGCAAGGGGTTTCCTGTAGCGCACGCAACTGTAAAGCCCAGCGCCGCACCCATAAGCATCATACCCTCGACACCGAGGTTCATATGACCTACCTTTTCACAAAGGATACCGCCGACAATAGCAAACAGTATCGGAGTACCTGTCTGAATGGCTGTCTGTAAAAACAGACCTATCTGTTCTAAGATATCCATTATTCAGCCTCCTTTACCGCATTGTGCTTACGCAGAGAAATTTTATAGTTGATAAAGAACTCACACGCAAGAACGAAGAATATGATAACACCCTGCATGATCTCGGTTATAGACGAGGGGATCTTCATTACCTGAAGCGAGCTTCCGCTCTGGAGAAGTATCGAGAACATAAATGACGCAACAACGATAACGGGCGGCTTCAGCTTTGCGAGCCATGCCGTGATTACCGCCGTAAAGCCAAGACCTGCCGACATTGAATCGGTTATCGACTTCTCAACCGCGCTTGCCTGCATAAAGCCTGCCATTCCGCAAAGTCCGCCCGAAATGAGCACCGCTATGATCATTATCTTTACTGTGTTCATACCTGCGTATTTTGCGGTCGTTTCGCTCTCGCCGATTACATCTATCTGATAGCCGAGCTTTGTGTATTTAAGTAATATTGTCATTATGACAACAAGCACAAGCGTGATTATCCAGCCTGCGTGTATCCCTAACACATCGGGCAGTACCGCATTTTCCGAGAAGTTAGGCACTTTTGCCGCACCGAGCGCCGCAGGGTCTTTCCACGGACCGTATTGCAGATAGCTTATAAACGCTGTCGCTATATAGTTCATCATCAGCGTCACAAGCGTTTCGCTCGCACCGAACTTAGCCTTTATTACTGCGGGGATAAGCGCCCATAAGCCGCCGCAGATAAAGCCTGCTATTGCCATAAGCGGTAAAAGGAGTATCGGCGGCAGATCTGGACACATAAAAGCCATAGATGCCGCACCGAATGCGCCCATATAGAACTGACCCTCAGCGCCGATATTCCAGAACTTCATTCTGAACGCTATCGCTATACCGAGTGACAGTGTAGTCAGCATTATTGTCTTGTTCATAACGTCCTTGAAACGCTTGAACGGGGTCTGTATTATTTTGCCGAAAACCTTGAAAGGATCATAGCCCATTATGGCAAGAACAATGCCGATAAATATCAGCGACAGCACAATTGCGCCTATTCTTATCAGGACATCGACAAGCTTAGACGTGCCTTTCTGCCGCTTTGAAATCTGAATCATGCTCATACGGCTTTCTCCTCTCCCTTATTGATATGGTCGCCGACCATCATAAGTCCGATATCTTCCTTTGTAACAGTCGTGGGGTCTACTATGTCGATTATCTCACCGTCATGTATTACCATAAGTCTGTCGGAAATGCTTTTCAGCACGTCAAGATCCTCGCCGATGAACAGCACTGCAACGCCCTTTTTCTTCTGCTCATTGAGCATATGATATATATTATATGACGCGCCAATGTCAAGACCTCTTACGGGGTAAGCCGTTATAAGAACCTTGGGCGACAGCCATATCTCACGCCCGAGCAGTACTTTCTGGATATTACCGCCCGAAAGCTTCTTTACTGTGTAGTTTACCGAGGGGGTGTAGATATCAAAGTCTTCGACTATCTGTTCCGCGAGCTTCTTTGCAAATTTGCTGTCTATGAACGGACCGGGATTATGGTTATAGGACTTTAAGATAACGTTGTTCGTTATGCTCATTCCCGCCACAAGACCCATACCGAGTCTGTCCTCGGGAACAAAGCTCATGCTTATGCCCTTGCGGATTATTGCTCTGGGGTCGAGATCCTTTATGCTTTCGCCGTCAAACTCTATATCACCGTCGGTCGCCTTGTCAAGCCCTGCGATTATCTCGCACAGCTCCTTCTGACCGCTTCCCGCGATACCTGCAACACCGAGTATCTCACCGCCGTATACGTCAAAGTTCACGTTGTCAAGCACATTTACGCCGTCTGTGTTTTTCTTTGTGAGGCTCTTTACGGAAAGCATCGGCTTTGCGTTATAGTCACAGCACTGCGGTCGTTCAATTTCAAGCGTTACGGATTTTCCTACCATCATCTCGGTAAGCTGCTGGGGAGTGGTTTCGCTTGTTTTTACCGTGCCTATGCATTCGCCCTTGCGCAGAACGGTAACGCGGTCGGAAATATCCATAACCTCCGCCATCTTATGAGTGATAATGATTATCGTACAGCCCTGCTCTTTCATCTTTCTGAGGATAGCGAACAGTGCGGTTATCTCCTGAGGGGTAAGTACCGCTGTAGGCTCGTCAAGTATCAGCACGTTAGCGCCTCTGTAAAAGACTTTCATTATCTCCACGGTCTGCTTTTCGCTGACTGACATATTATATACTTTTTTATCGGGGTCAACATTCAGCCCGTACTTTTCGTTAAGCTTATTGACGTGGTGAGCCATACGCTTCTTTGAAGTAACAAGGTGCTTTATGTGACCGAGCACTACATTTTCAGCCGCAGTCATGACATCTATCAGCTTGAAATGCTGATGCACCATGCCGATACCCGCCTTTATCGCGTCACCGGGTGAGCCAAAGCGCATCTTCTTACCGTCTATCGTTATAGTACCGCTGTCGGGCGTATATATGCCGCTGAGCATATTTACAAGGGTACTCTTGCCCGAACCGTTTTCACCGAGCAAAGCGAGTATTTCGCCCTTGTACACGTCAACGGAAATATCCTTGTTTGCGTACACCGAGTCAAACGATTTGGTTATGTTCTCGAGTTTTATATAAGGAACTGACATATAACCTCCTGAAATAAAGCGATTTGTCTTTTTAAAGCATCGCAGATATTCCGGTGCTTTAAAAAGACAAATCGGGCAGTCACTGAGGACTGCTCGTATTGTCTTGATGTTTTTCGATTATGCGGGGATAGTGCCTGTTACACCCTTAACGAACCAGTTCATGTTCCAGATCTCGTCGTCTGTCATCTTAACGCCGTCTTCAACCTTCTTGTTGCCGTCCTGGTCGTAAAGAGGACCTGTGAAGGGCTCAAGTGTGCCGTCGATGATAGCCTTCTGAGCCGCATCTACCTTTTCCTGTGTGCCTTCTGCGCAGAGGTCTGTCAGCTTGTCAAGGTATGTCATGTTAGCGGCAAGACCTTCCCAGTATGCACGGCTTGTCCATGTACCGTCCATAGCCTTCTTTACATCGTCTGTGTAGAATGTCTTCCAGTCGAAGCAAGCGGCTGTGAGGTAAGCCTTGGGAGCAGCGTCTGATGTGGGGAAGTTGTAGCCGATGCAGTATGCGCCCTTTTCTTCAGCGGCAACCTGAGGAGCTGTTGTATCCTGGTGCTGAGCGATTATGTCAACACCCTTGTTGAGAAGCTCAAGTGCTGCCTGCTTTTCAACGGTGGGGTCATACCATGTATCTGTGAATACTACTTCTACCTTAGCGTCGGGGTTTACAGACTGTACACCGAGTGTGAATGCGTTGATACCACGGATAACCTCGGGGATACCCTTAGCGGCAACATAACCGATGTAGTTCTTCTGTGTCTTCATACCTGCAACGATACCTGCAAGGTAACGAGCCTGATATACCTTACCGAAGTAGGTTGACATATTGTCTTCTCTCATATAGCCTGAGCAGTGAGCAAACTTTACATCGGGATGCTCCTTTGCCATCTGGTCTGTACCTTCCATAAAGCCGAATGAGTTTGTGTAGATAAGGTTGCAGCCTTCATCGATAAGTGTCTGGATAGCTTCCTTTGTGTCGGCAACGGTTTCGGGTACGTCCTCAACGTAGTAGGTCTTTACGCCCATAGCCTCAACTGCAAGTCTGCCTGCATCGTGAGCCTGTGTGTAACCGCCGTCGTTGATCTTGCCGATGTAAACAAAGCCTGCTACAACATCGCTCTTGGCTGTGCTGTCGCCTGTGCTCTCCTTAGAGCTGTCGCCTGTGCTCTGTGCGTCGGAAGTCTTGCTTTCATCCGTACCGCTTGTTGCGGTATTGCCGGAGCAGCCTGTGAGTCCTGCTGTAAGTGCGCAGGTTGCCGCCAGTAAAATGGCGATAAGTTTCTTTTTCATGTTTTTCCTCCCTATTAAAACAGTAAAAGATATATTAACGGCACTTTGCCGCTAAATACGGTTATTTACGGCTCAGTGTCTGAAAATACAGCCGCCGTCAACGCTCATTGAGTCAACTATTGCAAGCGATTCGACTCTGATGCCCTTTGAGCGGACAAGATCTCCGCCCTTCTGGAAGCCCTTTTCTATAACGATACCTGCGCCCGCTATACTTGCGCCTGCACCCTTTACTATGTCGATAAGGCCGAGTAAAGCACAGCCGTTTGCAAGGAAGTCGTCGATTATAAGCACGTTGTCATCGGGCGACAGGAACTTCTTGCTGACTATTACGTTATATGTACGCTTGTGCGTAAAGCTCTCGATAGAGGTCGAATAAACCTCGCCGTCTATGTTTACGCTCTGAGCCTTTTTTGCGAATACAACGGGACATCCGAAATACTGCGCGGTGATACACGCAATGCCGATGCCGGACGCTTCTATAGTCAGTATCTTGTTTATGCTCTTGTCGGGGAACAGCCTGCGGAACTCCTTGCCGATCTCGTTGTAAAGCTCAATATCCATCTGATGATTGAGAAAGCTGTCGACCTTGAGTACGTTTCCCTCTTTTACTATACCGTCCTTGTTTATGCGATCTTCCAGTAACTGCATTTTACTTTTCCTCCGTTTATTTCAGTAATTCACGTCCCATAAGTACGCCCATTACAGACGCCATCATAAGTCCTCTTGTCCAGCCGCTTGAGTCGCCTAAGCAATGCAGTCCCTTTACGTTCGTGTTAAAATGCTCGTCCATCTTTATACGGTTGCTGTAGAATTTGAGCTCGGGTGAATAAAGGAGCGTTTCACGGCTTGCAAAACCTGGAACGACCATATCCACAGCCTTTATGAAATTGATAATGTTCGTCATTGTACGGTAAGGCATAGCCGCAGTGATGTCGCCTGCGACCGCATCGGGCAGGGTGGGTCTTACGTTTGAGAAATTAAGCTCCTTGGGCCATGTACGCTTTCCGTCAAGAATATCGCCGTAACGCTGTACAAGAATGTGACCGTTACCGAGCATATTGGTAAGCTCGCCGACCTTCTTCGCATATTCGATAGGCTGGTTGAACGGTACGCTGAAATTGTGCGAGCAAAGTATAGCAAGGTTTGTGTTGTTGCTCTTAAGCTCTTTATATGAGTGACCGTTTACAACGGCTAAATCGTTGTCGTAGTTCTCCTGACTCACAAATCCACCGGGGTTCTGGCAGAATGTACGCACCTTGTTCTTAAACGGCAGAGGATAGCCGATGAGCTTTGACTCGTAAAGGACGGCATTTATCTCCTCCATGACCTCGTTTCTGACTTCCACTCTTACGCCGATGTCAACAGTACCCGGTGTATGCTCTACATTATGCGCCTCGCAGGTCTTTTCGAGCCAGTCTGCGCCCTTACGGCCTGTTGCGACTACTATCTCGTCGCCGTATATGGTTTCCTGTTCGCCGCCGTCACGGGCATTTGAAATGATAACACCCTTACATACGCCGTCTTCTATTATAATATCCTCGCAGTTCTTGCCGAACAGCACCTCAACTCCGCTTTCGATAAGATATTTTTCTATCTTGAAATAAAGCTCATGCGCCATTTCCGTTCCTAAGTGACGGATAGGACAGTCAACCAGCTTCAGGTTTGCGTTTATGGCTTTCTTCCTTATATCTCTTATCTTGTCGGGGTCGCTTACGCCCTCAACGTGCTTATCCGCACCAAATTCAAGATATATCTTGTCTGTGTAGTCGATGGTTTCCTGTGCAAGCTCCTCGCCGATAAGCTCGGGGAGCGTTCCGCCGACCTCGCACGACAGCGACAGCTTGCCGTCCGAGAATGCGCCTGCGCCCGAAAAGCCCGTTGTGATATGGCAGTAGGGCTTACAGTTCATACAGTGCTTTGTTTTTGCCTTAGGACAGCTTCTTTTTTCTACCGAAACGCCCTTTTCGATTATCAGAATTTTTTTGTCTGAGCCGTTTCTGACCATTTCAATTGCGGTGAATATTCCCGCAGGTCCCGCTCCTACAATTACTACATCGTATTTCAATTACTTTTCTCGCCTTTCCGTTTAGCAATAATACGGCGTTTTACCGCTCCTTTGCAGAAAAACGCCGAATTACACTAATATAATTATTTTGACACAATTCGAGCCTAAAGTCAATATCAAACCGACACAAAAATGAACTTTTGTGAATTATTTTTATTCCGCTTCCGGTAAAGCGGAGAATATAGTACAGTTTACGGAAGAATAAACATACTTTACCGATACAAAAAACAGTTGTTCAATGCGTATATCCCTATTCTATTATCTGCAATAATTATACGGAAATTATATCCGAAGACCGACAAAAGTAATTTTTACAAAAAAAGCACTTGACATAAGTCCGAAATCGGATTATAATATCTCTCAGTCCGATTTCGGACTTAAACATTTGCCTACAAGGAGAATCAGCTTGGATAACAAAAACAACAGGAAAAAACTGTATGAATATAATAATGTACTGAAATCAATAGATGATTGCTACCGGAATATAGCAAAGCGCTACGGGTTTTCGGAAGCGGCTTTCTGGACGCTGTACACACTGCGTATGGAGCCCGGCAACATAACGCAGAGCGATGTATGCACCGTGCTGTATCAGCCTAAGCAGACGGTAAACTCCGCACTGAAAAAGCTCGAAAGCGAGGGGTATATAACGCTTACTCCGTCAGGTGCGCACACAAAGAATATCAGCCTTACAAAAAGCGGAACAAAGCTGTGCGAACAGACGGTAGATAAGGTGATAGAGGCAGAATGCGCCGCACTCGGCAATATGACAGATGAAGAAACCGAGAATATGACTGCGCTTATGAAGCTGTACAGCATACTTCTTAAAAGTCAGACGGCAAAAATATAAAGATACAAAAGGAGAACAAAGGGAAAATGAGCAAGATAAAACTTTCGGATCACTTTACTGTGGGACGGCTTTTCAGGTTTGTACTGCCGTCGGTGGCTATGATGGTGTTTATATCCATATACGGCGTTGTTGACGGCTTTTTCGTATCGAATTTTGCCGGCAAGACCTCTTTCGCATCTATCAATCTTATAATGCCGTTTGTAATGATACTCGGCGGCGTGGGCTTTATGGTCGGCACGGGCGGAACGGCGCTTGTTTCGCAGAAGCTCGGTGAGGGTGACGAAAAGACCGCAAAACGCTATTTCACAATGATGATAATGCTGACGGTGATACTCGGTGCGGTACTCACAACATTCGGCCTTATCTTTACCGAAAACGTTGCTGTGTTCTTCGGCGCAACGCCCGAAATGCTGGGCGACTGTGTGCTTTACGGCAGAATAGTAATTTCCTTTACAACGGCTTTTATGCTCCAGAACGTATTCCAGAGCTTTTTTATTGCCGCCGAGAAGCCTAAACTCGGACTTATCTCAACTATTATGGCAGGCTGTACGAATATCATACTTGACGCTGTATTTGTAGGTCTTATGGACTTTGGCGTTGCAGGTGCGGCATTTGCTACGGGCATCAGCGAATGTGTCGGCGGAATATTCCCTCTTATCTACTTTCTCCGTCCGAACTCAAGCATACTGCGTCTTACTAAGACAAGACTTGAGATAAGACCGCTCCTGCGTGCCTGTGCGAACGGTTCATCGGAACTTATGTCGAGCATTTCCTCATCGGTCGTAAGTATAATCTACAACTTCCAGCTTATGAAATATATAGGCGAAAACGGCGTTTCGACCTTTGGCGTAATGATGTATGTGCAGTTTATTTTCATAGCGATATTTGTCGGATATGCTATCGGATGTGCACCCGTGATAGGCTTCAACTACGGAGCGCAGAACCGTTATGAGCTGAACAATATGCTCAAAAAGAGCCTTTGCTTTGCGGCAATAGCGGGAGTTACGCTTGTCGCACTGTCGGCGGTGCTTGCAAGCCCTCTCGCAAAGTTATTTGTCGGCTATGACGCAGAGCTTTACGAGCAGACACGCCACGCTTTCAGGATATTCTCGCTGTGCTTTTTACTTGCAGGCTTCAATATATTTACCTCATCGTTCTTCACCGCACTCGGAAACGGCGCTATCTCTGCGGCTGTGTCGTTTATGAGAACGCTTATATTCCAGGTTTCAAGCATCCTTATACTGCCCCTTATTTTCGGTGTTGACGGTATATGGATGGCGAATGTTGTGGCGGAATTTTTCGCTTTCCTGCTGTCGCTGATGTTCCTTATCATAAAGAGGAAGAAGTACGGATATTGGCAGAAAGGCGCTGAGGCGGCTGCAGCGAAAAGCACAACAGAGTAAGGCGGAATTTCGTCAAAATCACCTTTGAAAAATCTGCGGATTTCTGATAAAATAAATATGTACGAAAGTGCCGTGAGGGTGCATAGCTATCGGCAATATGCTCATCATCTCTCCGATAATGACCGCTGTGGCAATAAAGGAGGTGCGATGATGAAACGTGTTAAGTCGGCTTGTATATTTCAGACGCTTATATTCTCTCAGAAGGAAGATTGCGGACTTTCAAAGGAACTGCAGACAAAATATAATCACGAAGAAGTTGAAAAGTACAAAAAGGCTCTCGAAAAAGCTAATACCCGTTATGTGATCACTGATGCGACGGAACAAAGCGACGGTTCTGTTCTGGTCAAGGTGCGGAAGCATTATAACGACAAAACTGATACGGGCGACTATTTTGAGATCTGAAACAAGAACAATTGGCAGAATAACCGCAAAATAACCCGTATTATACAGTAAGCGGCGGCTCGGTAATGTTACCGGGCCGCCGATACTTTTATAAATTATTATCATCATTTTTATTTTGCTGGAGATAGAACATGGCTTTTTGCATTTCGATTTCAGCTTTTAATTCTTCTTCGGTCGGAAGATATAATTTATATTTTGAAGCAAACAGCTGTTCATTACCGTGCATTACAGAATAACGTGCTATATCTTCATCGGTATCGGCACACAATATGATACCAATTGTCGGATTATCTCCCTCGCTGCGCTTCATTTCATCGTACATACGTATATACATATCCATTTGTCCGACATCACCATGTGTAATTTTCTCGGTTTTCAAATCAATCAGCACAAAACATTTAAGTATATAATTGTAAAAAACAAGGTCTATGAAATAATCTTGTTTTTCTGTATGAATATGCTGTTGTCTGGCAACAAACGCATATCCCTTTCCTAATTCCATTATAAATTTCTGCAAGTTTGACAGTATATTTTTCTCTAAATCACTTTCGGTAAAATCTGTATTTGATTCAAGCCCAAGAAATTCGGTAATAATCGGATTTTTGATAAATTCAAGTTTATCAATTTTATAAGTTTGTGTTTTATCGAGCATTTCTTTTTGCACAGGCTCTATATTTTGTGCCTTTAATATTCTATAGTAATATTGAGAAGATATATTTCGTTGAAGGGTGCGTACGCTCCAAGTTTGTTGCATAGCTTCATTCTGATACCATGAACGTGCAACATCATCTTTCACCTGCAGAAGAATTGCGTAATGTGACCATGAAAGCAAAATATCAGATTTTCCTGACGGTGTCTGGAAAATCTGCGGATAAGTTTTATAGAACGAATAGAAAGTGTACAAATTAGATTTTGTATATCCTTTTCCGTATTTTGATGTTAACTCTTTAGACAGCTTTGAGATAACATTAGCTCCGTATTCGGCACGACCGGCACCTTTAAGGCTTTCTTCGGCGATTCTGTGTCCGATAAGCCAGTTCCTTTTAATTAAAGCGATATTAACCGAATTGTAAGCGCTTTTTTGCGCCGCTTCAATAATGCCGCACATATCGCTGAATATATTATCAGTTTGCTTATAATTATCCATAATATCATTTTTAACAGAATCGGTAATAATATTCTTCAAATTATAATTGCCCCCTATTACAAAGAATTATTTTACTTCCTCCCATTCAGCCCGAACTTTCTTGTATACGCATCGAAGTCGACATAGCAGTGATCCATATCAACATCGCCGTCAATGCCGCTGATACTGCCCTTCCACGAATACTGCCACAGGAAATAGGTGCCGCTGTATGCGGGCTTGTCGGTGTCAACGTGAGCTACCCATACGGGATATTTTGAAAGTGCCGACATATCAAGACAGCTGTTTAAGAACGATGCATAGGAGTATACCACCGGTATATACCCCGCATTTGCTATTTCCTCGCAGAATGCCTCTGTCATTGAGGTCAGCGTCTGTTTTGAGTAGCCGTTTTTTATGTACCACTGGTCTTCTATGTCAAATACAACGGGATAGCTTACATCATAGCCGCGTATAAGGCTGAGTACAAACTTTGCTTCGTCCCTTGCCTCCTGCACCGTTTCGGCATAGCAGTAATGATATACTCCGACAGGTATATTATTCTGCATAGCACCTTTCATATTACGATGGAAATATGTATCGCTCGTCATAGGATATTCATCGCTTATCCTGCCGCGGCTTGAACGGATCATAGCAAAGTCTATTCCCGACTTCTTCACCTTTGCCCAGTCTACCGTGTCGCCCTGCGCCCACGAAACGTCAATTCCTGTCAGTGCGTCTGTCGTGTAAAGCGAGATCGTTTCTACCGACATTGCCGATGCGTCTGTCGCTCTGCGGTTATCCGTACAGCTTCCGCTTTTGCTGTTGGTGAACATACCGCCGAGCTTATATGAGCAATCCGCTCCGAGCGTCAGGCTTCCCTTGTTTACCGTTTCACAGCCGCTCATTATTTCAAATTTACCGTCTATGTATGAAGTGCCGCCGAATGTCGTCTTGCCCGACAGGCTGAGCTCGCCGTATGATGTTAATGACGAATTGACGCTGACACTTCCGGTGAAAGCGGTCTGTGCTGTTTCGGAAAGGAGAACCGTTCCCGATGTTGTCACCGTCGATTTTCCTCCCGAAGAGAATGTGCCGTCAACACTCAGCTGTGAGCCGCTTTCGGTTTTCAGCGCGCCCATTGTTATAAGTGAAGCGCCATTGTCTATAACGAGGTTTCCCGATACGTCAAGGGTCTTACCGTATGGCACGGTGACAGATGAGCCCGCAAGCACCACCATAACGGTATCTTTAGGTATTTTTATGTTGCCGCTGAGGGTTATGTTATTTTTTATGTAATACGTTCTCCCTGCTACGGGTGCACTTGTGCCGTCCCATGAATAAGGGTCTGCCGCCGCTGCTACAGGCAGCGATACGGAACAGAATATAAATATTGCCGATAAAACCGAGGCGATAATTCGCTTTTTGATCTTCATTTGCTTTTCCTTTCAGTTGTCCGGGTGCCGTATGTTATGATAGAGCCGGACACCTATCCAAGATAATTATGTCATATCCGCCGCCGTTTGTCAATATTCATCTTGTTGTGCCGCAAAACGACATTTAAATTTCGTCAATACGACAAGCGGTGGGGCTTTGCGTTTGTGCATAGTTACAAATAAATCTGCGCGATCTGTTATTGACAGCACTATAAAAAAGGGTTATAATCTCTATGTCTACGGGTTATGCCAGAATAAAAAGAAACGGTACAATATATATGAATAAATATGTAAGAAATATGACACAGGGCAGTGAGCTCAGGCACATACTTCTGTTCACTCTGCCGCTGCTTGCGGGAAATCTGTTCCAGCAGTTTTATAATATAGTGGACTCGGTGATAGTCGGACGTTATCTCGGTCACGAGGCTCTGGCGGCAGTCGGTGCTACAGGTTCGATAACGTTCCTGTTCTATACGCTGTGCAACGGTCTTTCTGCGGGCGCGGGTATACTGATAGCGCAGAGCTTCGGTGCGGGAAAGCATGACGATGTGCGGCGATTTATCACGAACTCGGCTTATGCACTCGGCTTTGTCGGACTGGGACTTACGCTGATCTCAGTCACGGCGGCGCATCTGCTTTTACAGCTTCTTGATACGCCGCAGAATATCCTTGAAAGCGCTGCAGACTATATGCGCACCGCCTGTGCGGGAACTATCGCCGTTGCGGGCTACAACTGGATAAATTCGGTACTGCGTGCGCTCGGCGACTCGAAAACTCCGCTGTACTTCCTTATAGTTGCAAGTGTGCTCAATGTCGGACTTGACCTGCTTTTCGTAATGGTATTCGGTATGGGCGTTGTAGGAGCGGCGCTTGCTACAGTTATAGCCCAGGGTGTTTCGGCAGTCGGAAGCATACTGTTTGCGGTAAAGAAGAATGAATATTTCCGTATGGAAAAAGAGCATTTAAAACTGCGCAAGGAGCATTTTATGCGCTGTATGAAAACAGGTACGCCTATAGCGCTTCAAAATGCGCTTGTTTCTGTATCGATGATCTCTCTGCAGAAAACCGCAAACTCATTCGGAGATATAGTAGTTGCGGCATACACGGCAACAATGCGTGTCGAACAGCTGATACAGCAGCCGTTCAACTCACTCGGCACGGCACTGTCTACCTTTGCGGGTCAGAATGTCGGTGCGGCAAAGCCCGAACGTGTAGTCAGAGGATATCACCGTTCAATGCTTATATCCACCGCATTCGGGCTTGTCATGCTCGGTGTGTTTGCTCTGACTGGCAGATATATTGTCGGCTTTTTCGTCGGCGAGGAGCAGGTCATCGATATTGGCGCAAAGGCACTTTTATTGTCTGCGTTCTTCTATGTCCCGCTCGGTTTTATCCATACAACAAGAGGGCTTTTAAACGGTGCGGGCGATGTAGGCTTTGCTTTTCTCAACGGACTTGCCGAGGTAATAGGCAGAATAGGCTTTGCGGCAATACTTGTCCATATACCCGGTGTCGGAATGTGGGCGGTGTGGACTACCACCTGTCTTACATGGGTACTGACCGCTGTGATGTGCCTTATCAGATACAAGGGCGGCAAATGGCGCAGAAAATGTCTTGTAGATCTTGAAGAAAACGATCCAAAGGAGGCGGATATATGTTGAGCAATAAAACATACTCTGAAAAGAACGATACCGTTCTTCTCGCACACGCCGCGTTGCTTTTAGTGATGTCGCTTCTTGTGGCGGTACAGGGCGTATTTGAAATAATCGACTATATGCCGCACATAATCTCGGCAGGCTGTGTAAACTGCGCCGCATATGCGGCATCGATCCCCACAACGCTTATAATGTATATATGGTTTTCGCTATCGGCGGCAGTTTACTATTACAGAGATTCAAAAAAAATGTTCAGGCTTATCCCTATCACCTGCATTATCGGAGTAGCACCGAGTCTTGTTTATGATCTCTCATTCATAGCCGAAAACGGATTTGTTTCCGGCGGCGAGTATAACGTAACTCTGTATCTTATCATGGATATAGCACTGCTTTTGGATTCGGTGGTCATGATACAGCTGGTGCGCGGTACGATGACAAGAAATACAGCAATGATCTGCCCGACAGTTTATCTTATAACAAGTCTTATTTATTTTTCGAGCGTTTTCGTATTCTACGGATCGGTCGAGGGTACTAATTTTATGGGATATTATTTCTGCAACAGTGTGACAAATATTATTTTTTCGCTATCGCTGTACAGCTTTGTGAATGTGATATATCCAAAAAAACAATAAAACGGAGTGAAACAGATGGATAAAAAATATATAGCGCTGACTTTTGATGACGGTCCGAACACCGTCACTACACCGCAGGTGCTTGAAATGCTTAAAAAGCATAATGTTACTGCAAGCTTTTTCCTGGTCGGCAACAACATAAACGAGGAAAGCGCCAAGGTAGCGCGCGAATGCTTTGAATACGGCTGTGAGATATGCAACCACAGCAGAACGCACAGCGCTATGCCGCAACAATCAAGCGAGGAAATCAAAGCGGAAATAAAATATACCAATGAAAAGATAGAGCGGATAACGGGCGGTATTGCTCCTAAATTCTTCCGCCCGCCGTATATAGCGCTGTGCGACAGTATGTATGACGATATACCGCTGACCTTTATCTGCGGAAACGGCGCGGAGGACTGGCTTGACGAGATATCGGCAGAGGAACGCAGTAAGCGTATAATTGAGCAGGCTCGCAGCGGTATGGTGATACTTCTTCACGATATGGAGGGGAACTTCCGCACTGTTCAGGCGCTTGACACGATAATCCCTGAGCTTAAAAAGCAGGGTTATACATTCGTGACGGTAAGCGATCTGTTTGCAAAGTGCGGCATTACACCTCAGCACGGTAAAATTTATACAAATGTACTGACGGACTAATAAACGCAGATGGAATTACAAGGCTGTAGCTCCTGCACTCCCCTTCTCTCAATGCGGCGTACGCATCAGCACAAAAAACTTACGCAAACGTGCTGACGGATTAAAAAATGTAAATAGGGTCGCAGGGGCGATAGCCCCTGTATTCTCCCCCTCCCACGGGGAGGGGGCAGGGGGTAGGGATAAAATATCCTTTTTAAAAATTTATATTACGCTACAGCACACAGATCAAAAATCTTCACGAAACCACTTGACAACCCGCATATAATATGATATAATAATCACGCTGTTCTAAAGACAGCAGGTCGGTTTTCCGCTAAAGAGCATATGCTCACCTGCCGAGGAATGGGAAGAATAATGGATTTTCTGCCCTTTTCTGTCTTACAGAGGAGGGCATTTTTTAAATGTTTTTCCTTTTTACGAACAGTAAATCACGAAAGGAGAAAACAATATGCCTAGTGAGAAAGTTTTACAGGTAAAGCAGAATTACGTTGCTGAACTCGCTGAAAAGCTCAAGAAGTCCGCTTGCGGTGTACTCGTTGATTACAGCGGTATCACAGTTGCCGACGACACAGTTCTCAGAAAGGAACTTCGTGAGGCAGGTGTTGACTACTTTGTAGTTAAGAACACACTTTTAAAGCGTGCGGCTGAGATCGCAGGCGTTGAGGGTATCGAGGACGTTCTTGAGGGAACAACAGCTCTCGCACTTTCAGAAGACGACATCGTAACTGCACCTAAGATCCTGTTCAAGCAGGAAGAAGCAAGCAACGGCTCATTCTCAATCAAGAAGGGCTTCGTTGATGGCAAGGGCATCAGCAAGGACGAGGTTGTTGCATACGCAAAGCTTCCTACAAAGGAAACACTGCTTGCACAGCTGGTATTTATGCTTCAGTCCCCTATCCAGAAGCTTGCTATCGCTGTAAGCGAGATCGAGAAGAAGCAGTCCGAATCAGCAGAATAATTTTTGCACGGACAAACGCGGCGGCATAATTACAGCCGCAACACAAACAATGAAAACATATTAACGGAGGATAATTAAAATGGCTTCAGAGAAAATTTTAGCTATGATTGAAGAAGTAAAGGGCTTATCAGTATTAGAGCTCAACGAGCTCGTTAAGGCTCTTGAAGAAGAATTTGGTGTTTCTGCAGCAGCAGTTTCAGTAGCAGGCCCCGCAGCAGGCGGCGCAGCAGCAGCTGAAGAAAAGACAGAATTTGACGTAGTTCTCGCATCATTCGGTGATGCTAAGATGGCTGTTATCAAGGCTGTTAAGGACGTTTGCGGTCTTGGTCTTAAGGAAGCTAAGGAGCTCGTTGAGGCTGCTCCTAAGGCTATCAAGGAAGGCGCTTCTAAGGCTGAAGCTGAGGAAATCAAGGCTAAGCTCGAAGAGGCTGGCGCTAAGATCGAACTTAAGTAAGTTCTGCGCTGAATACGCTTTTTCAAAGGACGGGTTTTTACCCGTCCTTTTTGTTATTCAAGGGAAAGTGGATATTATATTGTGCGGGGTCTCGGGTTTGCTATTCTGTGCGATGTGTTTATGTTTTTTGGCTTAGCGGAAATGGTCGGTGTTTTTTACTATGGTAGCAGGCTACCGATAGTGCTATTTGCCGGATAGCACTTCTCGGGTTCGCTATTCTGTGCAATGTGTTTATGTTTTTTGGCTTAGTGGAAATGGTTGATGTTATTTACTATGATAGCGGGCTACCGATAATACCTTTTGCAGGATAGCACTTCTCGGGTTCGCTATTCTGTGCAATATAGATTTTGTTTTCTGCTTGGCGAAAATGTTTGGTATTTTTATTGTGATAACAAGCTACCGATAGTGCTTTTTGTCGGGTAGCACTTCTCGGGTTCGCTATTCTGTGCGATAACGATGCTGCTATGTGTGAGGGAGACAACCCAAGGGGAGAGAGGAAGGCGCTCCACAGGCGCTTTCC
>DOQG01000064.1 GCA_003512525.1 Oscillospiraceae bacterium
CGTTCATAGCAGCAACGTTATTAAGTGGAATAGCGAACCCGAGAAGTGCTGTCCGACAAAAAGAAGTATCGGTAGCTTGCTATCGGTATTAAATACTAAAACGGTATAGTAGAAGTGACCCATACAAAAAGCGAGCCGAGCGCACTATTCCTTGCGCTTCGACTCACTTTTTCTTTTCCGGGTTGTGCCTCAGCCCTTTTTTATGCTTATGCGTTTACTTAACTATCGTAATATCAGAGCCGAACCACTTTGTTGAGATATCGCCGAGCTTACCGTCAGCCTTCATCTCGCTGAGTGTCTTCTGAACTGCGTCACGCAGTGCCTGATCGTTCTTTCTGAATGCGATAGCATACTGTTCTTCTTCAAGACCCTCTGCCAGCTTCTTGTAGTCCTTGCCCGAGTTCTTGATCTCATAGTCTGCAACTACTTCATCAAGGAATACAGCGTCAACAACGCCAAGCTCAAGCTGCTGTAATGCTTCTACATTTGTAGCGATGGGGCTGATCGTTATATCGTCCTTGATCGCACTGTTTTCAAGTATCGTCTGTGCAGAAGAACCGTTCTGAACAGAGATCTTCTTGCCCTTGAGATCGTCCATCTTTGCTACTGTCGAATCGCCCTTAACAACGAATACCATAGCATTCTTCATATAAGGTTCTGAAAGGTTCATCTTTTCCTGACGCTCTTCGTTTATGCTAAGACCGTTCCATACGCAGTCGCATTTGCCGACTTCAAGGTCGGTTGTGAGCGTATCCCAGTTGATAGGCTGCTTTACAAGCTTTACACCGAGTCTTTTGCAAACTTCCTCTGCAACATCGATATCAAAGCCTACGATCTCGCCGTTCTCGTCTGTGTAGCCCATAGGCTTGAATGTTGCGTCAAGACCTAATATGAACTGACCTGCGTCCTTGACCTTCTGCAGTGAGTTGTCGCCCTCTGCCTTGCTTTCTGCGACAGATGAGCTGTCATTTGTTGCCGCACTGCTGTCTGCGGTCGAAGAATTACCGCTTGCACTGCAGCCAGCAAGACCGAGTGTAAGAGCGGCTGCCATAGCTGCGGCAATTGCCTTAAGATTTAATTTTTTCATTTTTGTTTCCTTTCTGAGCGGTTTACACGCCTTAAAAATTACTTTACTATAGTAACACACAAATATGAAAAAGTAAATAGGCAAAATGAATAAAACGGCGGAAATTTGCAGGATTTCAGCAAATTTCCGCCGTTTTTCTGTTTTTAAAGCGATATTATCAATAAAGATATTCATATTGTGAAATATCGGGGCATTTCGGATCTTTAAGCTCATCATCGGTAAAATCGTATCTGATATTCTGATTATACATATACCACAGGCAGACCCTCATACCGCTCATTTCAAGGTGAGTGCCGTCCTCAAAGGCATACTTTTCCTTCAGCTTGTTATCACTGCCTTTAAGAAGGTCGGTAGGGTCGACAAAATGATAGTGACTATAGTAGCAGTTCTCGATCGCATATCGCAGTGCAGAATTATACTCGTCTATCTTTTCATTCTTGCAGAACTTACTGCGGACGGGCGTTACCGCCATAATGATAAACTCGCTGTTCGGGCTTGCCTGCTTGCACTGATAGAGAAGCTGCATATAGTTTTCAACAAACTGTTCCTTTGTGGTAAGGTTTACATCGTTAAGACCCATTGAGAAAAGAACGTATTTAGGCTGCTTGTTGTAAAGGTGAACAAGTACGTCTGTGCTTAAATTGCCCGATGTTATAAGGAACTGGTGTATGTTCCACGCCGCAATGCTGGGTCGTGCAAGGTTGTTTTCCTGCTTGAAATATCCCGCGCTTGCAAATCCCGAGCATACGCTGTCGCCGACAAGCGCGAACTGGTCGAAATATTTGTACATAGCGTCTGTTATCGTATAGTCCGGCTCGGGTGTCGGTTTTATCTCTTCGGTAGTTGTAACTGTTGTTTCTTCTGTTATATCCCGAATCTCCTCGGGTTGAGAGCTTACGGTGTTGTCATAGCTTATCCCATTGTCCGGAACTGCGGCGGCATAAGCGTTATTACAGGCTGTGCAGATTATTGACGCAGTCAGCGGCAGGCACAGCAATATAAACCATTTTATAGGTGAAACAGAGCCAAATTTATTATAATACATTAAAATCCCTTATTCTGTATGCGGTGTAAACGTTACCGCAAAATATATGTAAACCGTCCATAGGTTATTTTCCTTATTTAATTATAATGCCGTTTTTACATATTTGCAAGATTAAATTTACAAAATGTCGCATCAGGTCGAAATTTCATTGATTTGCACAACCGCAAGTCGTTTTTCACTGCTTTTTTATATAAAGTGTATTTTTCTTATCTGCCATGTACAATATGTGGTATTTTTTACACGAAAGTTAAGTAATGAGCTTATGATTGAAAGCATTTCAATTCTGTTGTAAAAACAACAGACACAGCTATCGTTTTTATGTTACAATACAGTCACAGGTTAAAACTCTATGACGAGAAAGGAAAAAGTATGATAAGAAAGATAATAAAGATAGACGAAGAGAAGTGCAACGGTTGCGGACTTTGCGCCACAGCCTGTCACGAGGGTGCAATTGATATAGTAGACGGCAAGGCGAAGCTTATGAGAGAGCATTACTGTGACGGTCTGGGCGATTGCTTGCCTGCCTGTCCGACAGGTGCGATAAGCTTTGAAGAGCGCGAAGCACCCGCATATGACGAGCAGGCGGTATTAAAGGCAAAGCAGGCAAGATCCGGGGCAGAGAAGCCCTTACCCTGCGGCTGCCCGGGAACTCATGCAAGAGCGCTCAAAACAGAGCATAAAAGCGAAGCTTGCCCCGCTGCCGAACACGAAAGCGGTCATACCGAAATCAGAAGCGAGCTTTCACAGTGGCCTGTACAGATAAAGCTTGTTCCCACCTCCGCACCGTGGTTTGACGGAGCAAATCTGTTGGTAGCCGCCGACTGCACAGCTTATGCCTATGGTAATTTCCACAATAAATTCATCAAAAACAGAATTACGCTTATCGGTTGCCCCAAGCTCGACAGCGTTGATTATACCGAAAAGCTGACCGAGATAATCAGAAACAACGATATAAAGAGCGTAACGGTAGTCAGAATGGAAGTTCCGTGCTGTGCAGGCATTGAGAATGCCGTTAAGACAGCTTTACAAAACAGCGGCAAGTTCATTCCGTGGCACGTTGCGATCGTATCGGTAGACGGACAGCTCACCGAAATGTAAATATAAGTGCGGACGGCTTTTGCCGTCCGTATCAGTCTGTCGAAAAACCTACATAATTTTTAAAAATGGGTGTTTAGCGTTGCTTGCTATGTTGGTTTTGCATCGTGCAAAACTTTTGGCAAGCAACCAAAGCATCCTTGCTTTGGGGCGAAGCCCCCGTACAGGTCGTCAGCCATTTGTGCCGTTGCATCGTGCAACGGCTTTGTGTGGCTGACTGCAAGCATCCTTGCTTGGTCTAGGGGCGGTAGCCCCAGTAATATAGCCCCTTTCCTGGGGAAAGGGGTTTTCGGCAAGGATGCCGAAATAAGGACACACCAAGCTTTGCACGATGCAAAGCCATCAGAGTGTCCTAAAGGGGATAGGGATAATAAATCAGAAGTTTATTTCAAAAACAGACTTTTTTTACAAACTGGTGCGGTCGGCTTTTGCCGTCCGCATTTTTATACCCCAAAAGGTATAAAACAGTCATTATCAGCTGAAATTACACCCTATAGGGTATAATTCTGATATTGATTGCATAAACTGCACCCTTTAGGGTATAATAATCTATAAATCGCCTTGACATTATACCCTAAAGGGTGTAAAATGTATTCATATTACAACAGCGGAGATGATATACTTGAACAAAATAGCTCAGTTCATAAAAACAAAGCGAAAAGAAGCGGGACTCACCCAGGAAGAATTTGCAATGCGCTCAGGGCTCGGTCTGCGCTTTGTCCGTGAGCTTGAACAGGGAAAAGAAACCGTGCGTATGGATAAGGTCAACACAGCGCTTGCCATGTTTGATATGGAAGCAGTTCCCGGTAGAAAGGACGGCAGACAGTGACGATACTCAGAACAGCTTATGTGTATGTCAGAAACGTTTTTGCAGGACAGCTTTGCGAAACCGATGAGGGTTATACCTTTACCTATGACAGCTCTTACCTTGCCGGTAAAAACGCAAGTGCTGTTTCACTTACATTGCCGCTTAGCGATGAAGTTTACAGCTCAAAAACACTGTTTTCTTTTTTTGACGGTCTGATTCCTGAGGGGTGGCTTTTAGATGTGGTGAGCTGTAACTGGAAGCTCGACAATAAGGACAGATTTGGACTGTTATTGGTTGCCTGCAAGGACTGTATAGGCAATGTTACAATTATGGAGGAGAAATTATGAAATGTCTGTGTTGCGGAAAGGATATTGACAAAAACGGCGAAAACGGCTGGCATAAAAGCTGTATAAAGCGATTTTTCGGCGTAGCCGGACTACCTGAAATAGAGATAGACGATGTAACGCTTAAAAAGCTTGCAGATGAAACGGTAAACAGCGGCTTTACTGTTCCCGGTGTGCAGAAAAAGCTGTCATTGCACCTTATTTCGGAAAAAAAGTCGCCTAAACTGACGCTTGTAAATTTCCCGACCGGTTATATTCTGAAGCCTCAGGTGACTCAATATGAAAATCTGCCCGAAGCCGAACATCTTGTAATGTCTATGGCTGATATAACGGGAATTTCAACTGTTCCGCACGCTCTTATAGGTAATAACGGTACTTATGCGTATATTACAAAAAGAGCAGACAGGATAATGTACACCGACAGAGTAGCAATGCTTGCAATGGAGGATTTCTGCCAGCTTGATCTAAGGCTTACGCAGGATAAATATAAAGGCTCGTATGAGCGCTGTGCAAAGGTGATAGAACGATACTCGTCAAGGGTGGGATTTGATATGACCGAGCTTTTTATGCGGCTTGTTTTTTCTTTTGTGACAGGAAACTCGGATATGCACCTTAAAAACTTCTCGCTGATAGAAACTGCCGAAAAAAGCGGGGAATATGTTTTATCCCCTGCGTATGACTTGTTACCGGTAAATGTCATACTTCCTGCCGATATTGAGCAGACTGCCCTCACACTGAACGGTAAGAAGAGAAATATCCGCAAAAAAGATTTCTATGCGTTTTCCTATAAATGCGGTATTTCTAAAAATTCTGCAGAAAAGATGATAAAAAAAGTAGTTTCGTTAAATGAAAAATACAAAAGTATGTGCCTTGATTCTTTGCTACCCGACGATATGAAAGAAAGCTTCTCCTGTCTGATTGATGAACGGTGCGCCATACTAAACTGAATAACAAAACCCGACAGATACGTTTATCGTACCCGCCGGGTTGATTTTATAGTCCGTTTGC
>DOQG01000005.1:0-10777 GCA_003512525.1 Oscillospiraceae bacterium
CCTCTATTTTATCATAAATATGTAAACTATGTCCTTGCACATACTGTAAACTATGTTATCACACTATACACAAGTCCCTCTCCCTAGTCCCTTTGGTTCTTTCCCTCGTTCATAGCAGCAACGTTATTAAATGGAATAGCGAACCCGAGAAGTGCTATCCAACTAATAGAACTATCGGTAGCCTGCTATCATTGTTAATTACTAAAGCAATATAATAGGAGCAAAACATACAAAAAAGTGAGCCGAGCGCATTATCCTTTGCGCTTCGACTCACTTTTCCGGGCTGTATCACAGCCCCATTTTCATACTCACTTCTCCCCATCGGGTCTGAACGTATGCTCCTTGAACGCTATACAGTTTCCTCCTATACGCTTTGCAACATTCTGCGAACGCATAGCCCTTTCGTATATATCATCATATGTATCACCCGGCATACCCCTTGCGGCACTGACCGTAACAGTTACACTATGATAGCGCTGTGCCTCGGGGAACGATATCTTCATATCCCTCACAGCACTTCTTATCTCTTCACTGAGCACTATAGCTTCCTTATCAGTCTTTACAGGCAGACAAACAAGTATCTTGTCGCTTTCATAACGGCAGGTTATATCCGTGCGTGATTTTGATATTATCTTGACGCAGTTTGCCACATTCGCAAGCACCTCGTCTGACTTTTCTGTGCCGTAAAGCCTGTTGTACTCTGCAAAGTTATCTATATCAACAAGTAAAAGCGCAACGCTGTTACCCGTCCTTAAAAGCTCAGTTGCCTTTTCTATGCCGTACGCCCTGTTATAGAGGTCTGTACGGCTGTCCATGACCGCCGACATCTTCATTCTCTGCCTGTCGTCCTTTATCCGCTTTGAGTTTATCATTCTTGCGGTATAAAGGCTGTACATCGAGCAGGATATAAAGAAGCCGAGGAGCGCCAGTCCCCACACAGTAAAGGGATAATAACCCGATACATTGTTCATACAACAGAGTATTGTGTACCACACCGGGATAATTCCTAGGAAGAATGCCGATGCGGCAGGCGCAAACACGGGAACTGCGGCAAATACCATAACAGTCACAGCCGTCTGTGAAAGTCCCGATGCTCCGGCGGCGCACCCCGTAACCTTTATACAGTAGGATATAAGATACAGCCCCCAGAAAACATATGGATAATATGACGGGTATTTACCGCTGAAATAAAAGCCGAAGCCGACACCGCACACTGCGGTGAACAGTATCAGAACCTCACCCGCTATCTCCGCCGAGCCGCCGTCGGTGATTATTCCCTCAAATATTACCGAGAGGAACGTACACAATATCATTATAAGCGCCGCTATCGGTATAATGCGGCAGTTATAGCGTGAAATACAAGCATCAAGCAGGCTTTTGCCGCTCTTTCCCTCTATCTTCTGAGTAGAAAACTTTGCCGCAGTTGCCATAGGCAGGCGGTTCTTTATTTCGTTTGCTCCGAGTGAAAACAACTCTGTTACTTTCATTATTTTTTATTCCTTTCGGGAATTATCCTCACCGTTATCCGCCGGTTCGGTGAAATTTCTTCCGCAGTGCTCACAGAAGGACGAATTGCCGTTTATCTTTGCGTGGCAGAACGGGCACTCGTCATAATGCTCAAGCTGAACGCTTCCGTCATCGCCCGAGTAATCCTCAATTTCAAGGTTATCCGTAAACAGGCTCTTACGCTTTCTGAAGTAAATATAGTTAAGCAGTGATATAACACCCGAAAATACTACGCTCACTATTATATTTCTGACAGCGCCGCCGAATGTATAAACCTCAGGATTGACCATAACATTAAGACACCCTGACATAAGCTGTCGCACGCCGTTGATAACAGGAACAGAGATCAGAAAAGCCACTATCAGATTATATCCCGACACTGCGAGCGTCCCCATTCTTTTGAATACAAGTACACACAGCACGAGAAGATAAACCGTTACCAGAAAATCTGCTACGGCGATCGCCGTGAATAATTCCATATTCATTCCGGATATTTCGGTAAAGGCAGCCTGTATCTTTTCGATAGCTTCGGGATTGTTAATTGTGGCGGCTATAAGAATATAACTGATTATACCCGATATGCAGTTAATGATATTGAGTATCATCGACACATATCTGAAAAATTTAAACCACTTCAGCGGCAGCGGATAATAATCCATTCTGCGCCGCACCATATCTTTTCTTAAAGCTTTTTCGTTGTTTACGTTTGTGTTTTCCATTTTGTTACGTCCTTTCAATCACTGAAAAGGCTCCTTCTGTTTTTGAAATATCTTAAATTCAGAATGAGCCATACTGCCATAAATACTACTGAGAAAATTGCGAAAAGTATATTTGTTATGCTGACTTCATAGCCGTCAACACCACTGAACAGCGCAACTCTGAAAAGCTCGCTTGCCGAGGTGCTGACTGCGTTTACCGCAGAAGTATAGATGAGGAAAAATTTAAGGAAACCGTAAGATCTTTGCGTCAGCTCGGAAAGCTGTCTGAACATTATAACGCAAAGAGGAACAACAGCCGCAAGCAGTACCGACATTACGATATTGTATGCAATAAAGCCGGGTATTGCGGCGGCATTTGCCTGTTTTTGCACTTCATCACTGAATGACGCAAATACCGACACAACGCATACTATAGCCGAGTAGCCCGACATAACAGCCTGCAACACCGTTATCACGGTCTTGAATATCCTAAACCATGTTATCGACAGCGGGCAATCATACAGCTTAGTGTTCGCATAGCGTATTCTGTCACTACGGCTGTTTATTACGGGTTTCTTAGGTTCATTCTTGTACGAACTGTTCTTTCTCTTTGCTTTTGACATCTCTTGTCGGTTTCCTTTCATTTGCCTGAAATAATCAGATTATTTATCCGCCTGCTCCGCCTTATCGGAATGTGCGCAGGTTATATTGACAAGGCACTTTCTCGGACAGGCTGATACGCAAGTGCCGCACGAGGTACACTTGTCATAGTCGATCACGGCGTGGTTATCTGCAACAACTACAGCGCCCCGGGGACACTTTTTTTCGCATATCTTACAACCGATACAACCATTGGTACATACCGTTCTTGTGACCTTGCCGCTGTCCTTTGACGAACAACGCAGAGCGACTGTGCTTGTTTCTTTTCGGAGGAATATAAGGTGGTTCGGACAGGCGGTAACGCACTTTCCGCAGCCGCCGCACTTAGCGGGGTCAACGACCGCAACACCGTCTGTTATCGTGATCGCATCATTACCACAAACCGCTGCGCAGTCGCCGTATCCGGCACAGCCGAAACGGCACTCGCCCTTGCCGTTGTAGAATTTCTCAACAGCGGCGCAGGACTTTGTTCCCGTAAAGACAAATCTGTCCTTAGTCGCTTTTTCACAGCCATTACAACGCACATAGGCTACCTCACGGATAAACTCTCCGCCCTCAGTGCCCATTATCGCGTTTATCTTCTTCATGACCTCTGCGCCGCCGGGCTTACAAAGGTTAGTCGGCGCACCGTCATGAGCTACAGCGGCGGCATATCCCGCACAACCCGAATAGCCGCAGCCGCCGCAGTTTGCACCGGGAAGTGCCTCTGTTATCTTTGCCTCGGTTTCGTCTGTCTTTACAGCCAGCACCTTTGACGCTATCAGCAGTAATATACCCGAAAGTGCGCCGAAGCCGAGAAATATAAGTATAGGTAAAATATATTCTTTCATCGTCTTTCCTTTCGCTTAACCGCCGAAAATTCCGTCAACAACACCGCCGAAGCCTATGAAAGCAAGCGATACTATCGAAGCCGCCATAAGCGTTATCGGCGCGCCCTGAAGCGCCTTGGGTATGTCACAGCGTTCAAGTCTTGAGCGAACGCCAGAGAATATTATCATTGCTATCATAAAGCCAAGGCCCGCACCGAACGAGTTTACAACACTCTCCAAAAGGTTATAGTCCTTTGTAAGGTTAAGCAGTGTAACACCGAGAACGGCACAGTTTGTGGTGATAAGTGGAAGATACACGCCGAGCGACTTATAAAGCGGCGGCATATATTTTTTCAGCACCATTTCAACAAGCTGAACGAATACGGCTATTACAAGGATAAACGCTATCGTATTCATATACTCTATTCCGAGCGGAACAAGTATTCCGTAGTAGATAGGATAGGTAACAAGGCTTGCGCAGACCATTACGAACGTAACCGCCGCACCCATACCTATCGAGCTGTCAAGCTTCTTTGATACGCCGAGGAACGGGCAGATACCTAGGAATTTCGATAATACAAAGTTTTCAGTAAGTATACCTGTCAGCAGTATTATCATCAGATTTTTTGCGATTTCCATTACTGCTCACCTCCGTTACCTTTTGCCTTGTCGCAAGCTCCGGGACAGCCCTCTGCGTTAGGGCAGTTGTGGCAGCCGATCTCACGGGGCTTTTTCTTCATAAGGCGGTTTACTACTGCTATAACGACACCGAGCACGAAAAATCCGCCTGCGGGGAGGATAAACAGCGTCATAGGCTCAATAAATTCAGGCATTATCGTAATGCCGAACCACTGTCCCGAGCCGAATATCTCACGGACAGAGCCTACAAGCACAAGCGTCAGCGTAAAGCCGAGTCCCATTCCAATACCGTCCATTATCGACGGAATGACCTTGTTTTTAGAAGCGAACATTTCCGCTCTGCCGAGAATGATACAGTTTACGGTAATAAGACTCAGGTACATACCAAGGCTTGAATACACATCGGGGGCAAACGCCTGGAGCATAAGGCTTACAAACGTTACAAATCCCGCTACTATAACTATATATGCAGGAAGTCTTACCGTATCGGGGATAACTTTTTTAAGCAGTGAAATTACTATGTTTGAACATACAAGTACAAACGTTGTGGAAAGTCCCATTCCTACACCGTTTGCCGCCATTGTGGTAATGGCGAGTGTCGGACACATACCGAGAAGCATTACCATATTCGGGTTCTCTTTTATGAGTCCTTTGGTAAACTCTTTCCAGTTACTCATTCGGCTGTACCTCCTTATCCATCACCGAGTATGCCTTTACGGCAAGATTTACGGCTTTTGCCATACCCTTTGAGGAAAACGTCGAGCCTGTAATTCCCTGTACCTCGTTTTCGTTTTTCGGCTCTGACTTGACTATCGATATATCTGACTTAACGCCGTAGAACCTCTGCAGAAATGCGTCATCGTTTATCTTTGAGCCAAGACCCGGAGTTTCGCCGAGTGCGATAATACTGATACCGCTTACCGCACCGTTTTCATCAATAGCTATCACAGCGTCTATGCCATCCGCCGCATATCCGTCAACAACGGTTTCAAAAAGGAACGTGCCTTTTGTCTTGTTCTTTACTATCTTTACGATATTATCAAACTCTTCACCGTCCAGCTTTGCCGCCGCCTTATCGGTGATAAGCGCATATTCGCCCTCGCCGTCTGCGGCGATACAGCCTGCTTTCAGGTCATCCGTAAGAACACCGGACGTATCGACATAAGTCAGATTATATGTAACTATCAGCAGTGCGCAGATAAGCGTACAGATGACCGACAGTACAAGAACCGGTTTGATTTTACTAAGTACACTCATTTCTTGCCGCCTTTCTGCTCACTTGCCGCACCGAATGCCTTCGGCACTGTGAAACGGTCGATAAGCGGAGAGAGGATATTCATAAGCAGTATCGAGTACGATACGCCCTCGGGCATACTGCCAAAGCTTCGTATGAGCATAGTCACAAGGCCGCAGCCGATGCCGAATATTATCCTGCCCTTTGTGGTAATAGGAGTAGTCGCATAGTCGGTAGCCATAAATATAGCGCCAAGCAGAAGTCCGCCCGAAAGAACAGACGCTAACGCACCCTCAAGGCTTCCGCTTGAGAATATCGACAGTACGAACACCGTACCGATAAAGCACAGCGGAGTTACGGGCGATATTACACGGACAGCCACTAAGAAAATTCCGCCTATAAGCAGTGCCAGCGCGCAGGTTTCGCCTATACAGCCGCCTGTTGTTCCGAAAAACAGGTCAGCAAGCGAAGCGGGAGTTTCGCTGACAAGGGGTGTCGATGTAGTTACTATCTCTCCTGCGTTACGGTAGTAGAACGGCTCTGCCCATGTCGTCATATAGGACGTGAACGACAGCATAAGCACTATTCTGCCTGTTATCGCGGGGTTAGCAAAGTTCTGACCGATACCGCCGAAGAACTGCTTTACTATTACTATTGCCACAAAGCAACCGATTATTGCCATATAAAAAGGCAATGTGACGGGCAGGTTGAATGCAAGGAGCATACCTGTTACCACAGCGGACAGATCGCTTATCGTGTTGCTTCTTTTCATTATCTTTCTGCAAGCCCACTCAAATATAACGCAGGACGTGCAGCATATTACTGTCATTATGAGCGCTCTGAGCCCGAAGATCCACACAGACGCAACAAGCGCGGGGAGCAGTGCTATAATAACGCTCAGCATTATTTTCTGAGTCGTGACACCGGACTTTATATGCGGTGACGGCTCTATTATAAGTTTAGACATATATTATACCCTTACTTTCCTTTCCTTGTTGACTGCTCACGCAGAAATGCCTTTGCAAGCTGATTTTTTTCCGCAAGGTTGCGCTTTGCAGGACAGACAAAGCTGCAAGCGCCGCAGTTGACGCAGAGGTTTACCTTCAGCTTTTCAAGTCGCCTTGCGTCCCTCATATCAAATGCGTGTTCAAGCTCTGTCGGCAGAAGATTCATACTGCAGGCTCTCACGCACTTGCCGCAGCGTATGCACTCAGACGGCTCATATACGGGGCTGTCTGCGAACATAAGCACTGCGTTGTTTGTTTTGGAAAGCGGATAATCAGGGTCGAATGCACAAGCACCCATCATAGGTCCGCCGAGTATTATCCTGTCGGGCTTGTCGGAAAGCTCAGCGTAATACACTATCTCACCTATCGACATTCCGACAGGAACAATGAAGTTTGACGGCTTCTTCACAATATTTCCGTCAACGGTTATTCTTCTTTTTACAAGCGGCATACCTGTTCTTATATACTGTGCGATAAATGCCGCTGTAGAGGAATTTACCACTATACAGCCGCTTGCAAGCGGCAGTGTGCCTTCCTTTACCACTCTGCCTGTCGTGCTGAAAATAAGCGTTTTCTCCGCACCCTGCGGATAGCTTGACTTAAGCGCCTTTACTGTGATGTTGTCGTGCTTTTCGCAAAGCCTTGTCATTTTCTCGATTGCCTTCGGCTTATTCTTTTCAATGCCGATTATGCACTTCGGTATTCCGAGATATTTCAGCATAAGCAACACGCCCTCGAGAACGTCCTCGCCCTCCTCCATAAAGCAACGGTAGTCGGAGGTTATGTAAGGCTCGCACTCCGCACCGTTTATAATAAGAAAGTCGGGCTGTTTTTCTTTGGGGTCAAAGCCGAGCTTCAGCGATGTTGGGAAACCTGCGCCGCCAAGACCTATGGAGCCGCTGTTTCTTACCGCCTGTAAAAACTGCTCCCTGTTTTCTACAGTAGGGGGACAGACGCTGTCGCTGACCTCTTCCAGTCCATCATTTTCAATAACTACCGACTGCATATTTCTGCCCGATATATGCAGGACATCGGTTATTGCCGTTACCGTTCCCGATATGCTGCTGTGAACGGGTGCGGACATAGCCGCCTCGCTGCTGCCTATCACATCGCCTATCTTCACCTTGTCACCGACCTTTACTGTCGGGGTACACGGTGCACCGAGATGCTGAGCCATACTTATCACTACCTTGTCGGGCAGTGGGAGCGTTACTGTTTTGCTCTCGGCGGAATGCTTGAAGTGTGGCAGCTTTACCTGATGTAAAAGCATAAATTATACCCTCCGGATTCATTCCCGTTTTTTAGTTATACAATTTTATTTTACACTAAATAATGCGCATAGTCAAGAAAAAATGCGTGGCAGGCAGAGAATATCGACAATTGCTCAAAATTTGTATTGTGAAATTATGATGAAAGTTTTCTATGTCCTATTGACATGGAGTAAGCTCCAGGTTGTACAATTAAACCGCAAAACGATAAATTATCCAAAGCGGGAGGAATTAAAGATGAAAATATCATCCAAAGAAGAATTTGAAAAGCTCAACGTGTTCGGCACAGGCGCGGCTAACACGGCTTACGCAAAATATTTTATCGGGGATTCTTTTTTAAATCCCCTGACAAAGGCAGAGGACGGATTATTCCTCGCAAATGTAACATTTGAGCCGGGCTGCCGCAATAACTGGCATATCCACCACGCTAAAAAAGGCGGCGGTCAGCTACTTATCTGCACCGCAGGCGAGGGCTGGTATCAGGAATACGGCAAGGACGCGGTAAGCCTTGTGCCCGGTACAGTCATCGTTATCCCCGAGGGAGTAAAGCACTGGCACGGTGCAAAGAAGGACAGCTGGTTCTCTCATATAGCGGTTGAAATGCCGGGTGAGGAATGCTCAAGCGAATGGTGCGAACAGGTTTCGGACAAAGAATACAATGCACTGTAATTTAAATAAAGGAGAATCTCATTTATGAAAAAACAAACAGCAGGAAGAAACGCACTCGGCGAATTTGCG
Organism: Oscillospiraceae bacterium; assembly: GCA_003512525.1. Lineage (GTDB taxonomy): Bacteria > Bacillota > Clostridia > Oscillospirales > Ruminococcaceae > Ruminiclostridium_E. The sequence continues at coordinate 8,560 of DOQG01000005.1, forward strand.
CCGAAATTTGCAGAGCTAAACGATGATGTATTATTCGGTGAAGTTTGGTCAAGAGAGGACAAACTCTCAGCCCGTGACAGAAGTCTTGTAACAGTAGCCGCTCTTATCGGAAGCGGTATCCTCGACAGCTCGCTTGAATACCACATTATGCACGCAAAAGAAAACGGAATTACTGCGGAAGAAATGGCGGAGGCCATAACTCACATTGCATTCTATGCAGGCTGGCCTAAGGCGTGGGCAGCTTTCAACTATGCGAAGAAAATCTATACGGAGGTAAAGTAAAATGAAAGCAATCGTAATATATTATTCCTATTCGGGAAACACGAAAAATATAGCCTTACATATTGCCGAAGCACTAAATGCGGATACGGCTGTAATTGATACAGTCAAGGCTTATGAAGGAGATTACGACGCTGTTGTGGAACAGGGTCACGATGAAATCAGAAAAGGATTCAGGCCTCCTATAAAGCCGATAAACGTTGACCTGTCGCAGTACGACACTATAATACTCGGCACACCTGTATGGTGGTACACATTCGCGCCTGCGGTAAAAACATTCATCGAAAGCAATGACCTTTCGGGAAAGACAATTTATCCGTTCGCAACAAACGGTGGCTGGCTCGGTCACACATTAAAGGATATCGCCGCTGAATGCAATGGCGCAAATGTAAAAAACGGTCTTGATCTGCACTTCAATGGTGCAAAGCTCATGACCGATAAATCAAAGCTTGAAAGCTGGATAAAAAATATTAAATAATATGGAAAAGCCCGACAAGCAAGAGCAAACGCAAATAACCGCCGTGCTCGCGCACAGCGGTTTTTTATTATCATTTTTACTGTATAAATATCATCATTACAGCCGACAGTATCGCCGATATCGCAGGAAATCCGACAAGCGTCAACAGCCACTTTTTTATCATCGTATTTTTATGGATATACGGCATCAGATCCTCCGTACCGGGAATTATCCACGCATTCGTGTGACCCACCCAGTAGGTGTCAATGAAAAATCTATCAAACAGTCCCGATATTATCAGTATAGCGGTGATCTGCCAGAAGCCTTCAAGAAAGCCCCTCGCACCGTTTATGTAATACACGCAGAAAAGCGTGACCACAAGTAGCGGTAAAACCGAGAAAAGCTTGAACAGGTTTGCGTTCTTTATGATCTGCTTTTTGGTGATAAGCCCTTTTTCAATTACCCTGTCCCATACCGGTTTTTCATAAAAGCAGACGAGATTGACATTGTTTTTTGCAATGCCGACAACACAGCCCAGAAGCAGAATAAAGCTTGCCGCCAGACTTTCAATGAATATAAGTGCGAATATCATAATTTCCTCTCTTTAAAGTTAAATCCGGCTAACCTTGCGGTACAGCATTAGCCGATATTCTTTACAAAGCCAGTCCTATTGCCCATGCGATAAGTCCTGCCAAAGCCGCAACGGGTACTGTCATAATAAGCAGCTTCAGCATCTTTGTAGCCTTATACTTAGGATCGTGCCAGGTGTCAAGCAGATCTTCTGTGCCGGGGATTATCCACCATTTCGACTTTGCTACCCAAAGATAGTCAACGAAGAACCAGTCGAAGAACTCCATTCCGTAGAACAGGACGTAATACTGCCATGCGCATTCAAAATATCCTCTTGCTCCGTTCATAAAGAGTATCATGACTATCGGGAATATCAGATCTCCGATCAAAAGCAGTGTCATCGAAATGACAGTGCGCTGCTTTATTTTCTTAGCGCTCGTAAGACCCATTTCCACAACTCTGTCCTGCATAACCTTAGGATAGAATATAATTCCGCCTACAGGTCCTTTTCTGCCAACAAGTGCAAGCATAAAAAGTGCAAACCATACCCACAGGATAAGAATTTCTATAACCAGCTTAAGTATCATCATATTTTCTTTCTCCTTCTTGTTTACTCCAATTTTGATTATACACGACTAACTCATCTGTGTCAATATAGGAAATAAACAAATCCGCCTGTGTGTGCAGGCGGATCAGCTTGTAGAAAAAGTCTGTTTTTATAAAGATAGAGCAAATTCTCTAACCCTAACCCCAAACCCCTTCCCCGTGGTGAAGGGCTGTGTATGCTTTGTTGGCTCTGCATCTGTGCAACAGTGGTCGTTTGTTGTCGGTGCGTCCTGCACCGACTTTGTTCGACCACTTGTATGCATCCTTGCATAGAGCCTTTGTGCATACACGCCCGGCATCCGTGCC
>DOQG01000005.1:10941-17749 GCA_003512525.1 Oscillospiraceae bacterium
CTGGGGCTACCGCCCCTAGTCCCTGTTGGGGGCTACGCCCCTCAACCCCATTTATACATTATTTCTTCTTGGGTTTCTTTTTCGGTACGGGTGTGACCTGTTCAAGAACTTCAACTACCTTTCCCGTAAGCTCCCTGTCCTCTATATCAAGAATATAATGCTCCTTTGCGCCGTCATACGGCACACCGCACTCAGCACCCGACATAAGCTCTTCGATTTCGGGGAGCTTTTTAACATATACCGTGTTGTCGCAGACAAGCAGGACAGGCTTATCGTTAACATAAACCATATATTCTCCGAACATCTTTTTATACCGCACGTTTTCGATACCGACAAGCTGTTCACAGACAAATTCTATGGCAATACCGCATAATTATTGTCGTGCGATTGCGCAGTCAGATTTTTCGTCAGATTGTATAAATTGAGTGCAGGCAGGCTTGCGCCTGTCAAGCGAAATTTGTGCAAGATGACGGGAAATATGCAAGCAAGCGTGCGGCAAAGGCGATAGCCGTTAATTGTGCGGTATTGCCATATATTCCTGCGATGTTGCCATTTCTCAGCTCCTGCTTTCTTTTCTCTTTACAAAAAATCTTATTGCAAACAGCACCGCCAGCATAAGCGCCGCCGAGAAGCCAAGCACTATGAATACGTTATGCACAAAGCCCGACAGCAGATAGCCGACAACGCACACCGCCGCAACTGTCAGCGCATACGGGAGCTGTGTCGAAACGTGATTGACGTGGTCGCACTGTGCACCTGTCGATGCCATAATGGTGGTGTCCGAGATAGGCGAACAGTGGTCGCCGCACACCGCACCCGCAAGGCAGGCTGAAATGCAGATGATGACCATTGACGGAATTTCTCCCGTCTGCGAAACATTCGCAAGCTCCGCCTCAAACACGCTCGTAACGATAGGGATAAGTATGCCGAACGTTCCCCACGATGTGCCCGTTGCAAAAGCAAGCCCGATAGCCACCACGAACAGTATTACAGACAGAAGCACGCTGAGCGCCGTTGCGCCCTGTACCACTCCCGAAACAAACGCACCTGCTTCAAGGTGGTTTGTCATCGTTTTAAGCGTCCACGCAAAAGTCAGTATAAGTATCGCAGGCACCATCTGCTTGAATCCTGCGGCGATAGAATCCATACATTCGTTGAACTTCAGCACACGGCGGAGCATATAATATGCGATTATAACTATCAGCGCCGAGATAGAGCCGAGCGACAGACCGTAAGCCGCATCGCAGTTTGCAAATGCCGTCACAAAATCCGTACCCGAGAAAAATCCGCCGGTATAGATCATACCCACAACGCAGAACACGATAAGCACAGCAACAGGAAGTATAAGGTCTATAACCCTGCCTCTTTCGGTCACCGGCTGTGCGTCCTGCTCGTAAGTATTGTTTTTTGTCGTGAAAATATCACCGTTCTTTGCGTTATCCTCGTGTATTTTCATCGGTCCGTAATCCGTATCGCTTATTGATATGAATATTACCATAAGTATCGTTAAAAATGCGTACAGATTATACGGGATAGTGTTTATAAACAGCGATATTCCGTTTACGCCCTCGACCGTACCGCTTACCGCCGCCGCCCACGATGAGATAGGTGCAATAATGCAGATAGGTGCGGCTGTCGAATCTATAAGATAAGCGAGCTTTGAACGTGATATGTTGTGCTTGTCGGTTATCGGCCTCATTACCGAGCCTACAGTCAGGCAGTTGAAATAATCGTCAACAAATATCAGCACACCGAGGAAAAACGTTGACAGTGCAACTCCCCGTCTGCCCTTGATATGAGCCGCCGCCCATTCGCCGTAGGCACGGCTGCCGCCCGCCTTGTTCATCAGTACAACGATTATTCCCAGTACAACAAGGAACACCAGTATTCCGACATTGTATGCGTTTGAAAGATTTGTTATAAGTCCGTCCTGCACGACCGCCTTGAACGTTCCCTCAAATCCCGTTCCCGATGCCGCCGCATAGATTATTCCTCCTGACAATATTCCGACAAACAGCGAGGAATACACTTCCTTTGTGATAAGCGCAAGTCCTATCGCTATAACCGGCGGAAACAGCGACCACAGCGTACCCTTGGCTTCGGTTATCGGTGCGGCAATAATACAGCATACCGTAAAAGCCACGATAAGCAATCCGAACACCGCTTTGCTCAGATAAGATTTTTTCTTCTTTTCCATTGTTACTTCCTTTTCGCCCATAAGCCATTCATACGGGCGGATTTACGTTTTAAGATACTTTAATGGTACATTATTTTGGCTCTGTTGTCAAGCGTTTATAGCTTAAAACCGCTGTAAAAAAGCGTATTTCCTGCACTTGCAACAAAAAATTCCGCCCTGATGATGCGGGACGGAAAAATCTGTATTCAATATGCTATCCGAACCCGTCAATCTTCCCTGTACTCCATAGTATACAGATACTGACCGGATTTCAGTTGCTTTTTAGCGGTATTCTTCATTCCGCACTTAGTGTATTTTGTTACCTTAAGCTCAGTGTCGGTATCAAGCACGCAGGGTATACCCTCCCTTGCCGCTTCGGAAAAAGGGTGTTCCAGTATCCTTTTCATATATCCTTTTCCCTGATATTCACGCAGAACTACCACCATCGACACCGCTACATAATCCTTTTCCTTTTTGTAGACTTTGGCATAAAGCTCCTCACTTGAACCTGCCACTATTCTCACACTGCGAAATGACATCTCCCTGAGCATTCTCCCGACCATATGCAACGCAGGCTTCAACTTTATTTTAGTGCTTTTGCGCCAATACGCAAGAAACCCCTCGTGATTGTCTGACGTAGTGTACAAAACCCCTGAATTGTAGAAATACTCCGTCATTATTTCAAACGCCTTTATAATATCCTCACGAGGCGCAGTTGTGGCAATACCGTCGCCCTCTGCGGCGAAGGCTTCGCCGATAAGCGTTCCGTAATGCGCCAGCTCTTCCTTTGTCATACTGTTTACTTTCTGCATGGTTTTTCCGCTCCTGTTTCAAAGTTAGTTATCGCTAATTATATTATAACCGATTTCAATCCGGCAGTCAACCAAAAATTCCGCAATTTCCAAAGCAGACCATTTTATATCAAAAACAGCGTTTTATCTTCGTGCCGCATATTACGCTCCGTAATATTTTAAATCCACATTTCCATTTCTCCGCTGTCGCTGAATCCGATTTTTTCATACAGCCGCCGTCCGACAGCCGACGGTTTCAGCCGTACATTGTGAACTCCCTTGTCTTTAAGCCATTTGATAAGCTCTTTCATTATAAGAGAAGCATATCCGTTTCTTCTCTTTTCGGGAACGCAATATACATCAATGACATATCCGTACATCGGAGTTTTGAAAAAGCAGAACGGCACATCTTCCTTTATCACAGCTCCGCCGCACGCAACCGCCTTGCTGTTTTCATATACGAGATAGTGACAGCATTTTTTCTGTGCGTACAGCTCTTTGTATTTTGCGTATATTTTACTCTCGGCGTTCTCCTGAAGCAACGTTACTGAACCTACCTCTTTGAACATATCCATTTTCATTTGAACCACAATGTCAAGGTCTTTTATCTCCGCTTTTCTGACTTCCATAATTACAGCCTTTCGCTTATTCGATTATATAAACATTGCCATATAAACCGGAACACATAAAATATCCTGTTCCTTGCACATATCCTTTGTATACACAATGTATCTGTTCAGTATCCGTCCGGAATATTTTTCGGTAAATACATCAAGCGATCTATGCGTTTTATAACCCGATGATTTTACCTCTATCGGTACTATCTTGTTTTTCCTTGCAAGCAGGAAATCAACCTCATAATTATGCCTTGTTTCTTCATTCATAATTGTATGATAGAATAATTCGTCACCGTTACTTGCAATACACTGTGCGACCGCATTTTCATATAAATATCCGAGATTGACGCTCAGCTTATCACTGAGGACTTTCTGATATATATCATTTTCAGTAAAATCCTTATCCTTGAACATAAGCGTTACAAACAGCCCCGTGTCACTAAGGAACAGTTTAAAACGGGATAAATCCTTAGTGCTTGACATTCCGGTGTTAGGGTCATTTACATTATACGAAACAATGACAGTCTTTGAATCCTTAAGCTCGGCAATAAGCTCCAGAATTTTGTCCGATTGCTCTTTACCGATTACTGTGCCCGGCTGAAATCTGGCTACATTCTTATTAAGCTGTGCCGGTATTGCATCAAACAGCATCGAGAGCCTGCCCGTCTGATCTATTTTTGCAAAATCCGCCTCATAAAGATTTAGTATATCACGCTTAATTTCATCAACTTTTCTGAAATTATTGCTTTCAACATAAGCACTCACCGCCTGCGGCATTCCACCGACAAGCATATATAGTCTGAACTGCCTTAGCTGTTTACGGTGTACTGCGTCCCCGAGCGGAATATTTTTTTCAAAGCATTGTCTTAGTAAAGAAAATGTCGTTTCATCACCGAGTGCCCACAGAAATTCCTCATAGTCCATAGGGTACATACTGACTTTTCTTTCTTCACTCGGGATCACTATATCTCTGACATTTTTCTTTATCGAAATCAGCGAACCCGTTTCTATATAGTCATATCTGTGATCTTTGACAAGCGTTTTTATAGCCTGCCGTGCCATAGGACATAGCTGGACTTCGTCAAATATGATAACCGACCTTCGTTCGTGCAAATCCTTCCTGTACTGAAGCTGAAGCTGCAAAAAAAGATAATTCAGATCGGAAACATCGTCAAAAAGCTCTCTGACCTCTTTCGACGCTGTAGCAAAATCAACAAGTATATAGCTTTCATATTCGTTCTTTGCAAACTCCTCAACGACTGTAGATTTTCCGATACGCCTTGCACCCTCTACAAGCAGAGCAGTATTGCCGCCCGATTCATTTTTCCACTGTAACATTTTGTCGTATATCTTCCGCTTGAACATAGGCTTTCTCCTTTTTCGCATTTTTTATTTTGCCGATTTCAAGAATAATCGCATTTTTTATAAAAGCGTTTTTATGCTTTATCGCAATTTTTATTTCCGCTATTTTATCCGTTATCGCAATTTTTATACTTCAATATTACCACTTTCCCGCACTTTTTGCAATACCCATCACCATTTTTTACATAAAAACCCCGCCCCCGAAAACTCGGGGGCGGGGAAAACACCTATATCTATCGCTTCACTTACGCATTCTTGTCAAGACCTGTGATTTCAAGTGTATCACGGGCGATAAGAAGCTCCTCGTTTGTAGGAATTACCCATACCTCGACCTTGCTGTCGGGAGCAGAGATCTTTGTGAGCTTGCCCTTTAAGCCGTCGTTTACAGAGTTGTCAAGCTTGATGCCGAGATATTCCATATTCTCGCATACGCCCTTTCTTACTTCCGGAGCGTTCTCGCCGATACCGCCTGTGAAGATAACAACGTCAAGACCGTTCATAGCGGCTGTGTAAGAACCGATGTACTTCTTTATCTCGTATGTCAGCATATCTGTAACAAGCTGTGAACGCTTGTCGCCGTGCTGTGCGGCACTTGTGATATCTCTGTTGTCGCTGAACTGACCCGAAAGTCCGAGGAAGCCCGACTTCTTGTTGAGATAGTCGCTCATCTGTGCGGGAGTGAAGCCCAGCTTGTTCTGTACGAATTCAACAGCCGAGGGGTCAACGCTGCCCGAGCGTGTACCCATGATGATACCGTCAAGAGGAGTAAAGCCCATTGATGTATCTACAGACTTTCCGTCCTTGATAGCTGTTATGGATGAACCGTTGCCGAGGTGGCAAGATACGATGTTAAGACCTTCAAGGCTCTTGCCTGTGACCTCGCCGTACTTCATTGATACAAAGCGGTGTGATGTTCCGTGGAAGCCGTACTTTCTTACATGGAACTGCTCATAGCACTCATATGGCATACCGAACATATAAGCCTTGGGAGGCATTGTCTGGTGGAACGCCGTATCGAATACTACTACCTGAGGAGTTGTTTCGGGTATAACCTTCTTGCAGGCTCTCAGCGCGAGTGCGTGTGCGTGGTTATGTACAGGAGCAAGGTCTGCAAGACCGTCTATCTGATCTATGACCTCGTCCGTTACGATCGTTGTCTTTGTGAATACCTCAGCGCCCTGCACTATTCTGTGACCTACAGCGCCTATCTCGCTCATATCCTTGATAACGGCGGCGTTGCCCTTTGTCATTACCTCAACCAGCTTTTCAAAAGCCTCTGTGTGAGTGGGGAACGAACATTCCTCTACATATTCCCTGCCGTCAAACGTCTTGTGAGTGATCTTTCCGTCTATACCGATACGCTCGCAATTTCCCTTTGCTATGACCGACTCATCCTTCATGTCTATAAGCTGATACTTCAGTGATGAACTGCCGGCATTTACTACCAGAATTTTCATTTAAATAAGATACCTTTCTGAATTTATTTTTGCTGAACGCAATATCATTATTATTTTAAACCAAACCGCCCGAAAAATCAAGTGCTTTGACGAAAAATACGACAGCTTGCCGATATTTTTACACCATGAGGAGAAAACAAGGAAGCCGCCCCGTTTAAAAGGCGGTTGATTTTTAACTCAATCTTGGGAGCGGCTGTTTATGAAGTTGCATTTCCCCCGATAATATGCTAAAATATTCACAAGGGAAACCTTGGACGTCAGGCGACCGGGTGCCCCGGTTCTCTGTTCCGCCTTTTAACAACATAATGTATGCTACACTTTTTTTGACGGCGGATTTAAATGTCGAAACTATAAAAAAGCAGCTCTATCTCCCGAAGTGCGAAAGCGCTTTGAAAGGAGGTGAAG
>DOQG01000005.1:17945-18272 GCA_003512525.1 Oscillospiraceae bacterium
GCTGTGTACATAACGCTAAGTGATTTGATACAGATAGGAATATTTCTTACTGCTTTCACAGTTATGATATTCAGTATCATTTCTTTTGTTATGAATTTTACAAATAAAAAGAAATAACCGCCCTTGCTACTAACCTGAGGCGGTTATTCTTTAACTCAATCTAGGGAGCGACCGTCTGTCGTTTCCCTCTTTTTGTATCTATAATATAACACAAAATAACACAAAATCAAGCCGTTGTCAAGTCCGGACAAGTTGCATTCCCCCCGATAATATGCTAAAATATTCACGAGGGAAACCTTGGACGATAGGCGGTCAATTCATCTCCCG
>DOQG01000005.1:18497-18778 GCA_003512525.1 Oscillospiraceae bacterium
CGGTATTTTCCTTACTGGATTTACCGTTATGATATTCAGTATCATTTCTTTTGTTATAAATTTTACAAATAAAAAGAAATAACCGCCCAGCTACCAACTTAACGGTTATTTCACACCTTAATTTTGGGAGCGACCGTCTGTCGTTTCCCTCTTTTTGTATCTATAATATAACATAAAATCAAGCCATTGTCAAGTCCGGACAAGTTGCATTTTCCCCGGTGATATGCTAAAATATTCACGAGGGAAACCTTGGACGTCAGGCGGTCAATTCATCTCCCGAA
>DOQG01000005.1:18993-24398 GCA_003512525.1 Oscillospiraceae bacterium
CGGTATTTTCCTTACTGGATTTACTGTTATGATATTCAGTATCATTTCTTTTTTTATTAACAAAAAGAAATAACCGCCCTCGCTGCTAACCTGAGGCGGTTATTTCAAAACCACTTTTATGGGAGCGACCGTCTGTCGTTTCCCTCTTTTTGTATCTATAATATAACACAAAATCAAGCCGGTGTCAAGTGCATCGCCTGGCATAATCCGAAGAACCGCCCTGTTTAAAAGGCGGTTCTGCGTTTATCTGGTTTTCCTCACAGGTCTTATATACTTCCAGTACCTCTTGCAGTCGTGATAGAAATAGAACACTCTGCCTTGCGTTTTGTCAAGCTCATAGCCCGACTTTTCATAGTCAAAGTCCTTCATAGCTTGTTCGATTTTCGCTTCAACAGCACTGTTTTCAGTCTGAAAATCAAACGGTCCGTGCTCAAACACGATATATTCTCCCTCGGGCACGTCCATGATCTGCATCTGCTTTGGCATCTCTCCGCTGTAGTCGGCAGGAAGCCTTACGCCGTAAGCCTCAGCCAGCGGAATGCCCCAGCTGCATATTCTTCCCTCAGGCTCGTTTATGTACGCCATGACCTGACCGCTTCCGCTGTTTGTCTCATCACCGTCCATATCGTCGAGCTTACCCTTGATACTGTCAAGCAGTCCGCATATAGTTGCACAATCATATCCGGGAATACGGCTCTGCTTTTCCCAGAAGTCGAAATACCCTATACTCTCGTAGTTTCTGATATGCAGGAATTTATGAGCCGGGATCGTTACGAAATACACCTTAATATCACTGTTTGTCTGTGCCATACCTGTTCCTCCTATGCATAAAAGATAGCAGTCGAAAGGTCTTATAGCCGTGCGGAGAATTACAGGCACAGGGTGTGAACGGTAAGAGCTCGGAGTAATTCCGTATGCCGCTTTGAATGCCCTTGTGAACGCCTCGTGAGATGTAAAGCCGTAGTCAAGAGCTATATCAAGTATGCCCTTGTCGGTATCTCTCAGCTCCCTCAGCGCAAAAGCAAGCCTGCGGTATCTCATATAGTCCCGCAGATTCATTCCCGATATCTCGCTGAACTTTCTTGAAACATAATATTCCGAATATCCGAGCGACTTCGAGAGCCTGCCCAGTGTCAGTTTCTCGTCCTCGCCGCTTTTGATGCATCTGTCGATGTCGTCAACGATATTCTGAATATTCATAAGCCATTCATTTATCCCGTTCATCTGTTTTCCTCCGCACAGCTTTCTTCCATCTTTTCGACTGTATTCATTTTATCAAAAACGAGAAAGCCGAAACTTGATACGGCTTGCTGTTTTTACTGAAGGCAGCACAGTATTTTCATATCAGATCAAGATAAGTCTTGAGATCGCCGACAAACTGATTTCCGCACCGTGCAAGCTCACCGAGCACTCGATCGGTTCCTTTTTCGGTCGTATACCAGTTTTCTTTGGTAATGTTATAGCAATGTACGGGGCAGACCGTCATATCAACATTCGGGAAAGCCATTTGATACAGCATTAAGCATCGGCGAGCATGAAAGGCTTTACAAACAATTATACCGCTTTTTATCATTATGCCCTTTTCATCAACGGCTTTACGAGAGAGAAATGCGTTATCACGGGTATGCCCCGACTTGCTTTCTTCAATGATCGCAGTCTGCGGAACGCCGTTTTTTACGAGTACATCTGTAAAAAACTCGCAGTCTGACCGGTAATCGCCACTATAAATTTCCGCTTTTGAGCGGACGCCGTGCCATTTTTCCTCTTTAACGCTTACTCCTCCTGACGGGACTATCCAATCAGTCAAACCTTGTCGGTATAATTCTGCGGCATATTCGGGCTGTTCGGGGTGTGAGCCTCCCGGCAGAAAAATCGCATCGACCTTTTGAGGTTCTCCTGACACAAAGATATAATCTGAAATATCTGTGATGATCCGGTTTGGCATAAGGGTTCTCCTCTTAGTTTTTTTGTAAAAGAAAAATGCGTGATCGATACAGCTTGTTGTCCTGCTTATTCCTCCGGATTGAAGTAAACATCGCCGTTTTCATCGGTCGTAAACACCGTGAAGCCTGTATAGCACACGTTTCCGTAAATATCGTTTATAACAAAGCTGTATCTGTAGTCGCCTGCAGGCAGATTGACAAACTCTATCATATTGTCACCGCTATAGGTGCATTCATCACCCTCCGCCTTGCCTGCAAAGTTACCCTCGCTGTCGTAGGTGTTGAATATCGGCACTATGACATCTCCCTCTTTAAGCGGAACAACACTCCTTGCCGACTCGCCGTTTTCGTTTACACCGTCCCATGTTCCGAGTACCGTTATGTCATACGCATTGCCGTCCCGCTCCATAGCTATACGCAGGTTGGTTTCCTTGCCGTTGAGCTTTATAGGTGAAGTGTAAATCGAGCTGCTACCTTTTTCTTCTACTATATACATAGGAATGAGGTTATCCTCGATCATGTACCACTGACCGCTGAAAGTGTCTTCAACAAGTCCCGAAGAGAAATCTACCTTTGTACTCTGGTCAACACCAAATTCAAGCAGTTCGCCTGTTTCCTCGTCCACACGGTAAACCGAGCAATTGACACTTGCAAGATTATTTATTGTATCGTCCGTTACGGTGAAATAGAATGTTCCCTCATCGTCAAGCACAGGTCCGACATCTATCTGCACACTGCTCTTATCTCCGCAGAAATCCATATTGGCGTTCTGATTATTGTAATGCTCCCAGTTGCTCTCATAGTCGGAATAATCACCGTCGCTCCAGTACACCGCACCGTCAGCGAGCCATGTATTTTCACCGCTGTATCCGTCCGTACTGCCATTTTGTGCGCCGTAGGCTATTCTGTCAACGAAGGTCATATAGTACGGACTTACACATATCTTACCGAATATTGCAAGCTCGGTAGAGCCGGAAACACCGAAAGGATAGTAGGTCGAAAGACCTGTAGATCCGTACTTGTCCGCGCCGTAGATATTATACACGACTGCCTTTTCCAGCGCCGACATAACCTTGTCTGCCTTGTCACCGGGAACTGTCGCGCTTATCATAGAGCCGAGATCAACCATATTGGTATAGCCCTCGGTTTCATTATTGCTGCCGTAGGATCTTACCTCATAGATGCTTCTTATCATTTCTGCAAGCATTGCAGAATCGGCTGAACCTGCGTTCATTTCAGAAGCGGCATCATTTACCGCTTTTACAAGTTCATCTATTCGGCTGAGATCCGTAATTGACAGAGTCGCCTCACCGCCTGCACCGATAGCCTCGCACGATGCCATAAAGCTGTCAGCGACCGTCTTTCCGAGCTCGGCTGTATCCGCTGTAGGATTACTTTCCATAAAGCCTGCTATCTCGGTATAATCCCAGCCGTAACCGGGTTCGGTTTCCTCGGACGCAAACATATAGTCCGCATGAGGAACAAGCATATTTGCCGTTTCTACTGTTGCCATAAGGCAAGCATCAAAGCCGATGAACGCAAACTTATCCGTCATCTTATCGTATATTGAGGTAAGTGCTGTGTCTATCTCCTCAAGCGACAGCGAATCGTTTTCATTCAGCTCGTCAAAGCACACACCGCTTATACTTCCGCCGCCGTGATTCCAGAAGATAACCCCCATTTTAGCCGCTGCATAGTTTTCTATACCCCAGCTGAGAAAATCGACAAGCACATCCTCCTTGCCCATATTGACAGATTCTTTTTCTTCGATAAGGCTTATTTCTCCGCCCGTTACAACATAACGCTGTGTCTTTCCGGCAGAGATCCCGTATGTATCAGCCCATGCACCCGCGCCGCCCGTCTGAATGACAAACTTCACGTTCTCGCTTTGTGAGCCTGCGACCATTTCCTCAATGTCGCCGCTTGCAAGCCCGTTCTCGCTTTCAAGGTCGCTACCGCACATATAGATGAATACCGTCTGTGTGCCGTCCTCGCCCATAGGCTTTTCGGTTTCACGCTGTTTTCGTGTAATGCTTATTCCGTCCGAATCGCTGAACGTCAGCTTTGACGCGCGGCTGCCATTGACCTCGCCGTCATACTTATTGCCGCCGCTTTCGCCGCCGTCCGAATTTTTGCTCTCGCTTGTCTGCCTGTTATCACTTGACGTGCTGTCTGAAACCTCTTCCTCATCGTCAAGGCAACCGCTTGAAAGAAGTGCCGTTGCAAGTACAGAAAATGCAAGCAATGTACGCAGTATCTTTTCGTTCGTTTTTCTCATAAACTCTCCTTTTCTCTTAATCGGAATTATAACCATATTCTCACATATTATAATCTTTTTCACCGGCAATTGCAACGAAAAGGCACAAACGGCGTTTAATCGGCTTGAAACGGTAGTTTTCCCTTGCCCTGCACCGCATTCTTGCCGCCCTTGCCAAAGGTGACAGCGCTTTACCAAGCCTTTCAAAAACCGCACTGTAATACTCGCCTGAAGATACTCCTCTGTGCTATTCTGCGTTACCGCCTCAAGTAAGTCCACGCTAACCTGATTTTTACAAAAAAAATTTAGTTAAACCTATTGACAAACGTCAAAGTATCGGTTATAATTAAATCATCAAATCAGTAAACGTTACTGATTTTATTAAAAATGACAAGAAACAAATCATTTTATTTTATGAAAGGATAGGTAATTTACTATGAAAAAGTGGGTATGTCCGGTATGCGGTTATGTTCATGAGGGAGATACACCTCCCGAGTTCTGCCCCCAGTGCAAGGTTCCCGGTAGCAAGTTCACAGAGCTCAAGGAGAGCGAGAAGCTTGTATTCGCGGATGAGCACAAGGTTGGCGTTGCAAAGGCAGTTGAGGATGAAGAAATTCTTGCAGGTTTAAAGGCTAACTTTGAGGGTGAGTGCACAGAGGTAGGTATGTATCTTGCTATGGCAAGAGCCGCTCACAGAGAAGGCTATCCCGAGGTAGGTCTTTACTATGAAAAAGCTGCATGGGAAGAGGCTGAACACGCTGCAAAGTTCGCAGAGCTTTTAGGCGATGTTGTAAGCGCATCGACAAAGGACAACCTCGAAAAGAGAGTTGCCGCAGAGCACGGTGCTACACAGGGCAAGCTCGACCTTGCAAAGAGAGCTAAGCAGTTAAATCTTGACGCTATCCATGACACTGTTCACGAGATGGCAAAGGACGAAGCAAGACACGGCAAAGCATTTGAAGGTCTTTTAAACCGTTATTTCAAGTAAACAGACGGCTGTTAGCCGCGTCAAATTCGCTGTTGCGGCTGCAAATTCCGCCTTTTATAACAACTCGGCTTATCTCAGGATAGCAAAACGGTGGGAATTAACAAAGCGATAATCAATGCTTGAATTATGCCATCGGCGGATATAAACATTATAAAAATGCTGATAAGGGTACTGTGAAAAATTCACAGTACCCTTCAGACTGTCGATAAACCTACAT
>DOQG01000005.1:24614-39510 GCA_003512525.1 Oscillospiraceae bacterium
GGTGAGGGCGGCAGCCCCACATTCAGCCCCGGCACGGATGCCGGGCGTGTATGCCCAAAGGCTCTGCACGACGCAGAGCCAACAAAGCATACACAACCCTTCACCGAGGGGAAGGGGTTTGGGGTTAGGGTTTGAGAATAAGCTACATTTCTAAAAAAACAGACTTTTTCTACAACCTAAAGGGTACTGTGAATTTTTCACAGTACCCTTTACTTTTGTATCGGAATGCAATTACTCCTTCTTGGCATCTATCATAGAAGCCAAATGTGCCGCCATCAGTTTTGCGGTTTCGCCGCTGAGCTGAGCGGATGTTTTATTGTCGCCCGTAAGGTGTATAATCTCCTTGCGTTCGCCGCCCTTTTTAGGTTCGGGAAGAGAGTTGAAGAAGTCCTCCGATGACACCTCAACATGCTTATCATAATTATCGATATAAGAACGGGCAGTTCCTATTATCTTTGAATATCCCGCATCACCTGAATTTTTGACCTCTGTGAAAAATTGACAGATCCTGTCATCGTGTACCTTTGCAAGACAAGATGCAACATAGGTATATGTTGCGGAAAGCTCCGGGTTACGCACAACATTCAAAGCGAAATCGATAAAATCGTCCTTGTTGTGATAACGCAGATAGTTACACGCGGCTGTAACACTGTTATAATAATTCTCGGAAATTATTACTTTACCGTCAAGCTCTGTCTGACCTGCGAGCAACGCGTCAAGCATAGGCTTTGTAAGTTCTTCAACGCCCTGTGCACATGCCACCATATCCGCGTCCGGGTAGCGTTCGGAGAATGAATCCAGCTGTTTCGGCAAGCGCCTCTGTCCGGACTTCGGCACTACACCGAGCTTCTGCTTTACAGCGTCATAAGTGTCCGGTGTAACGTATTTTCTCGATGTAAGTCCGATACGCAACTGTTCTTTTGTCAGCGACTCAAACGGAACACGGAAAGAAGCAGAAGAAAAGCCTATGGTTTTCTTTTCGCCGTTCTCATCGGTTATCTTCCAGATCTCATTGAGCGGCTGTATCTGCACGGTATAGAACGGCTTGCCCTCTATTGCCGCCGCACAAGCCGCATAGTGACCTTTGAGCAATACCGAATAAAGCCCGGAGAAATGCAATGAGATACCGAACAGATCTCCGTTTCTGAGCCCCTCGGCAGAAGCCTTTTTAATAAGTGACGGGTCATATGCGGACGGTTTTTCGGTCGGTATAAGAAAAGGTGCGCTGTACGCCTTATCCCCTATCACACTTATGTTTCTGCTGCTGTTGCGCAATTGCTTTGACACGCCGTAACCGGACCAGAAAAACATACTTTCGCCTGCAGTGGGATATGTTTCAACGTACGTCACGGCATACAGTCCATCAGGGAGCAGACGCATAAACGGCTCGAGCGCATACTCCGGTGAGCCGCCTTTCGCAAGTCTTGCGTATGCACCGTCTATGCTCTCTGCTATTATAGAGCCGCTTGAGGCACTGCCATACTCACTGATGACCTTATCCGCATCGTCATCATTCATACCGCCGCTTATGACCATAACCGGAGCATCGTGGGAATAAAGACAATACTTGTCATATTCGGAATTTATGCGACATATGCCTATCTTGGCAAGACCGTCCTTTACCGAGAAAACCATAACCTCGCTATCATTTATATTGATATGCTCGCATACTACCTGAGGTATCTTTTCACTCATATTTTTACCTTCGCCCCTTTCACTCATTTATCCTGCGTTCCGAGCGCAAGGTACTGTTCTATTTTATCAAGCGCGCTACTGTCAAACAACGACTTCGGTATCCATACAAGCGGCACTTTTCTCCTTGTCACAATAAACATGGAGGAGGTTTCGATGTAGTTGTCGTTCATTCCGAAACGGATAATTTCGTGCGGACTGTATACACTGTCTTCTGCCGCAGATATTCCGACCGGACATATCGCAAATGTGACCGTTTCATCGCTGTCCGTACAGCTCTTTATCATTGCCGAATATTTCAGCTTCGTCACTGCTACCATTATAAGATACGCAACTGCCACTGCGCCTACGGCACAGAAGAATATACCCATTCCGAGATACCACCAGTTATCCTCGGCAAAGCCTATAAGCATATGAAATAATACCGCCGCAAGCACTCCGACCGCCAGGGCTATGCACCACAGGAATTTGCCGACCTTACCTATCGCAAGCGACAGCAGTGATGAACGTATTTCTTTCGGATTGTATTCACCCTTTGCAAATATCGCAGAGTCCGGTATATCGTAATTTGAGAAGAACCGTTTATCGGGAAGTATCTCAACGGGCGTATCGCACTCAATATCGCTGCCCGATATTTCGGAAAGTATTATTGTCTTAGCCGCCGTAAACTGCGAACGTCCCGTAAATGCACGGTCTGGTATATGATAGGTCTGCTTTCCCGCCGTTATCTCTATATTTCCCTTGTCTATCCTTACCGATGAAACATCGCCCCATTCGTATACATCGGGGTGTGCATCACCGGGATATATCACGGAAAATGTATCGGATATTATATAAGTCGTTCCGTTGCTGTCAGTCATCACCTGACCGCACAGATGTTCAAATGCCATTTGAAGCCTCTTTTCCCCCTTATAAAGCAAGCACTTTAAGGGCACAAATACTCTGTTTATTTATCGGCAGAAAAATACTTAATTTTAAGCTTTACAGCATTTTTTTACATTCTGTTATGAAATCAGAATATGACGAACATTCCGAAGCATGGAAATTTAAGTGAAAATAAACTGAAAACAGCCCGGCAGACAGCTATTTATATGCAAACTCATCTTGACTTTTTTTTGTAAAGCGGTTATAATTATTGATAAGCACGAATTTTACCGTGCGGCTTGCTATATGAAAATATGGTATAAAGACAAACAGATTAACAAAGGGGTAGGTCGATAGATGGCGTCAGAAAGAATGACGGTTGCAAGAGCTATGGTAAAAGCTCTCGAGGCGGAGGGTATAACAACAGTATTCGGTTATCCGGGTGCGGCTATATGTCCGTTTTATGATGAGCTTATAAGCTCAGGTATACGCCATATACTTGTGCGCCACGAGGTCAACGGCGGACACGCCGCAAGCGGTTATGCGCGTATGACAAGAAAACCCGCAGTCGCAATAGCTACATCGGGTCCGGGTGCGACAAACCTTATAACGGCTATAGCAACCGCTCACATGGACAGCATACCTATGGTTCTTATCACAGGGCAGGTAAGCTGTGAACAGATAGGACGGGATGTTTTCCAGGAGGCGGATATTACAGGTGCTGCCGAGCCTTTCGTAAAGCATAGCTACCTTGTAAAAGATCCCGAGGAAATGCCGGTTATTTTCAAAAATGCATTTTACATTGCAGGTTCGGGCAGACCGGGTCCTGTACTTATTGATATGCCTTTTGACGTACAAAAGGCGGAGATAGATTTTGAATATCCCAAAACAGTGGATATCCGCTCTTACAAGCCGAGTGTTCAGGGCAATAAGCTGCAGATAAAGCGCGCTGTCGCCGCTATTGAAAAGAGCAAAAAGCCGCTTATCTGTGCCGGCGGCGGTATCTTTACCGCAAATGCCGAAAGGCTGCTTGAGCAGTTTATGCAGCTTACAGATATTCCTGTTGTAAATACTATGATGGGAATGAGCAGTGTTCCTGCCGACAATCCGTTGTTCTACGGAATGATAGGTATGCACGGTGTAAAGAGTGCGAACTATGCCATCAACAACTGCGATCTGTTGATACTTCTCGGTGCGAGAGTCGGTGACAGAGCAGTCACCGCAATAAGCAGACTTGAGGGTGCAACGGTAATACACATAGACGTTGACCCGGCAGAGATAGGCAAAAACCTTGCCGCAACAATACCCGTTGTAGGTGATGTAAAGAACATACTTGAGCAGCTGCTTGAATGTGCAAAGAATTACGACCATTACGACTGGAAGCAGGAGCTAAACGAGGTAAAGAAAACACAGGACAAGCCGATCGAAGCCGAGCCCGAGGGCTGTGTAAATCCTAAGGCTTTCATAAGGCTTCTCGGTCAGAAGCTCCCCGATAATTCCGTGGTAAGCGCCGATGTCGGACAGAACCAGATATGGACTGTCAATAACATAGGACTCAGAAACGGCAGATTTATCACATCGGGCGGCATGGGAACAATGGGCTACTCCGTTCCTGCGGCGCTGGGCGCAAAGGCAGCGTGCCCCGACAGCGAGGTCATTGCGATATGCGGTGACGGTAGCTTCCAGATGCAGTTCATGGAGCTTGCAACAATGATACAGCATGACATTGCGGTAAAAGTAATCGTCATGACGAACAATCGTTTAGGTATGGTAAGAGAGCTTCAGACAAACGGTTATGACAACAGGCTTACAGCGGTATTCCTTGACGGAAGCCCCGACTTCATAAAGCTCGCAGACAGCTACGGCATACACGCGCAGAGAGTTACCGATATAGCCGATGCGGACAAGGCAATTGACGAGATGCTCTCGTCAAAGGGCTGTTATCTGCTTGAGGTCAGAGTAGCCGAAAACGAAAAGACTATACTGTAAAGGGTGAGCCTATGAAGCATACTATATCAATACTTGTAGAAAACCACGCCGGTGTGCTCGCAAGGGTCGCGGGACTTTTCGCAAGACGCGGTTTCAATATAGACAGCCTTGCGGTAGGTATTACCGAGGATGAAAAAATCTCCCGTATAACAATTATCGCAGACGGAACGGCTTATACCTTAGAGCAGATCGAAAAACAGCTCAACAAGCTGATAGACGTTATCAAGGTACGCCATTTGCCCGCAGAGGAGCTTTTATCAAGGGAGCTTGTACTTATAAAGGTAGCTTGCCAGCCGTCACAGAGGGCAGAGCTTATTTCGCTCGCCGAGATAGCAAAAGCAAAAATTTCCGATATAACGGTAAATACGATGACGCTTGAATTATCCGACAGCGTTCCCCGTATAAAGACGTTTGAGGAGCTTTTACGTCCGTACGGAATAAAGGAAACGGTCCGTACAGGCTCAATAGCAATGCAAAAAGGCGGGGCTTCTATGAAGCTGTAAAAGCCGCGCTTTAATATACGGAGGCAAAACTCCGAAAACAAATTTAAAGGAGATCTTTAAAATGGCAAAACTTTATCATCAGGAAGATTGCAACCTTTCTCTGCTCGACGGCAAGACAGTTGCAATAATCGGTTACGGCAGCCAGGGACACGCTCACGCTCTTAACTTAAAGGACAGCGGCGTTAAGGTAATCATCGGTCTTTACAACGGCTCAAAGTCATGGGCAAAGGCTGAGGCTGCAGGTTTTGAAGTATACACAGCGGCAGAGGCAGCAGCTAAGGCTGACATCATCATGATCCTCATCAACGATGAAAGACAGGCTGACCTTTACAAGCAGAGCATCGAGCCCAACCTTACAGCAGGTAAGACACTCGCATTTGCTCACGGCTTCAACATCCACTTCGGTCAGATCGTACCTCCCAAAGATGTTGACGTTATCATGGTTGCTCCTAAGGGACCGGGTCATACAGTACGTTCAGAGTACACAATCGGCAGAGGCGTTCCCTGCTTAGTTGCAGTTCACCAGGACGCTACAGGCAGAGCGCTTGACACAGGTCTTGCTTATGCGGCAGGTATCGGTGGTTCAAGAGCCGGCGTACTTATGACAACATTCAAGATGGAAACAGAAACAGACCTCTTCGGCGAACAGTGCGTTCTCTGCGGCGGCGTTACAGCCTTAATGAAGGCAGGCTTTGAAACTCTGGTTGAAGCAGGCTACGATCCTCAGAACGCTTACTTCGAGTGCATCCACGAGATGAAGCTCATCGTTGACCTCATCTACAAGGGCGGTTTCCAGATGATGAGATACTCTATCTCGGATACAGCTGAGTTCGGTGACTATGAGGTTGGCAAGAGACTTATCACAGACGAAACAAAGAAGGAAATGAAGAAGGTTCTCGGCGAGATCCAGGATGGTACATTCGCT
The DNA here is from genome assembly GCA_003512525.1 of Oscillospiraceae bacterium. GTDB lineage: Bacteria > Bacillota > Clostridia > Oscillospirales > Ruminococcaceae > Ruminiclostridium_E. The sequence goes on from DOQG01000005.1 coordinate 30,588, forward strand.
CGCAACTGGATCATGGAGAACAAGATGGGTCGTTCACACTTCAACGCAGTAAGACGTATCGAAAGCGAACAGCAGCTTGAACAGGTAGGCAAGGAGATCCGTAAGCTGTATGCATGGAATGACGATGCAGGCAAGTCTATGGACGAAATTGCAGACGCTAAGTTCAGCAAGTAATCCGAATTTGTTTTCGACATAAGGATATAAAGTATGACCGCCGTGCAGAGATGTACGGCGGTTCAGCTTGTAGAAAAAGTCTGTTTTTATAAAAATGAGCAAATTCTCTATCCCTAACCCCAAACCCCTTCCCCGTGGGAAGGGGCTATATTACTGGGGCTACCGCCCCTAGACCCTGTTGGGGGCTACGCCCCTCAACCCCATTTTTGATAACGATAGAGGTTCTTCGACAAACTGGACCGCCGTACAGAGATGTACGGCGGTTTTTATTTACAGCGGCTACTACTTGCAAATTCGCGACGAATATAGTATAATAATGTATTGACATTTGCAATACAAAACAGCATAATATGGGTAGACCAACAGAAATGTTTTGACTTATACAGAGCGACAGGAAAGGACAGATGACTATGAAAAACGAATACATAACAATGCCGGCACTCGCACTGCGTGGACTTGTAATATTTCCGGGTATGATACTTCACTTTGACGTAGCAAGAGAACGCTCTATAAATGCCGTTGAAGAAGCTATAGAAAACAACGAAAGACGTATCTTCCTTGTAACACAGATAGACGAAGAGGTTGATGACGTTACAGCAGACAATCTCTATAAGACAGGTGTCGTTGCCGAGATAAGACAGACGCTTAATACTCCTGACGGTGCAAGACGCGTACTTGTACAAGGGCTTTATACGGCAAAGCTTAAAGCCTTAACACAGGAAGACCCTTATCTTATTTCGGATATCGCCCCTATGCCTAAACTCAGCGATACACTCAGTGCCGCTGAAAAGACAGCGTTTGTGCGCGCTATCAACAACGAATTCAGGCAGTACAGCGAAATGTCACCCAGAATGCCTATCGAGCTTTATCGCGGCATACTCAGCGAAAAAGATCTTTCAAGACTTATCGACCTTATCGTTTTCAACGTATACTTAAAAGTTGAAGACAAACAGGCGCTTTTGTCCTGCCTGTCACTGCGCAAGAAAGCGGAGCTTCTTGTTAAATTTCTTGCAAGAGAAGTCGATATCGTGCGCCTTGAGCAGGATATAAACGAAGAGGTTAAAGAAGCGCTCGACAGAAATCAACGTGAATTTTACCTGCGCGAGCAGATGAGAGCCATCTCCCGTCAGCTTGGTGAAAGCGACGATCCCCAGTCGGAAGCTTTTGAATATATGGACAGGATCGAAGAATGCGGATTTGACGAGGATACCGAAGAAAAGCTGATGAAAGAATGCGAAAAGCTTATGCACCTCTCCGCCGGATCACAGGAGGCGGCTGTTGTAAGAACGTATCTCGATACAGTCCTTGATATGCCGTGGAACGTTTATACGCACGGAAAGACGGATATTGCAAAGGCTGAAAAGCAGCTCGACCGCGACCACTACGGAATGAAGAAAGTCAAAGAACGTATACTTGAAATAGTAGCGCTCAATCAGTGGAAGGACGCTGACAAAAAAGGTCAGATCATCTGCCTTGTAGGTCCTCCCGGAGTTGGTAAGACATCTGTCGCAAAGTCAATTGCAACAGCGCTCGGCAGAAAGTATGCCAGAGTTTCGCTCGGCGGTGTACGCGATGAGGCAGATATCAGAGGTCACAGAAAGACCTATATCGGAGCAATGCCCGGTAGGATCGTCAATGCGCTAAAGCAGGCAAAGTCTATGAACCCCGTTATACTGTTCGATGAGATAGATAAGATGGGTACTGATTATAAGGGAGATCCTGCAAGCGCAATGCTTGAAGTTCTCGACAGTGAGCAGAATGTAGCTTTCAGGGATCATTATCTTGAAATACCGATAGATTTAAGCGAGGTACTGTTTATCACAACAGCAAACACCCTCGATACTATCCCCGCTCCCCTGCTCGACCGTATGGATATAATTGAGCTCGGTAGCTACACGAGAGAAGAAAAGTTCCATATCGCAAAAGAGCACCTTGTACCGAAGCAGCTCAAAAAGCACGGCATCAAGTCGCAGGTGCGCTTTGCAAATGACGCATTATATACTATAATAGACTTCTACACGAAGGAAGCCGGCGTAAGAAAGCTTGAAAGAAACATTGCTAAAATCTGCCGTATGACGCTCAAAAAGCTCGCATCCGGTGAAGCAGAAAAGATAAATATCAAGGCAAAGGATATCGAAAGCTACCTCGGCGCAAGGAAATATACAGGTGAAGCCATTTCAAAGCAAGACGAGGTCGGTGCTGTAAACGGACTTGCATGGACTTCGGTCGGAGGTACGCTTTTACCGCTTGAAGTACTGGTGATGGAAGGAACAGGCAAGATTGAGCTTACCGGCTCACTCGGCGATGTAATGAAAGAATCTGCAAAGATCGCAGTCAGTCTGACACGTTCGCTTTCACGCAAGTATGAAATAGACCCGGAGTTCTACAAGAACAAGGATATCCATATCCACGCGCCCGAGGGCGCAGTGCCCAAGGACGGTCCTTCCGCAGGCGTAACTATGACAACGGCTCTTGTTTCCGCGCTTTCCGGTATTGCCGTTCGCAGAGATGTTGCAATGACCGGTGAGATAACACTGCGCGGTAAGGTTCTGCCTATCGGCGGACTGCGTGAAAAAACGATGGCGGCATATTCAGCCGGAGTAAAGACCGTAGTTATCCCCGATGAAAACAAAGCTGATATGAAAGAACTTGATGATGTCATACTGAACAACATAAACTTTGTACTTGCCGACAACATTGACACAGTGCTGAATGCGGCACTCGTAAAGCCGAACGTTACCGCCGCCAAGAAAAGCGCCGACGATCTGGCATCGGCAAAGCCGCGCACATCAAGAAAGACAAGCAAGAGCATCATAAAGGAAATATGATATGAATTTTAATAAGGCTGAGTTTTATACCTCCTACGGTCTGTTTAAACAGATACCGAAATCCGAAAAGGCTGAGATTGCTTTTTCAGGAAGAAGCAATGTAGGAAAATCCTCGCTGATAAACAAGATACTTAACAGGAAGTCACTCGCCCGCGTCAGCTCTATGCCCGGCAAGACTGTGACCATCAATTTCTACTCGGTAGACAACGTATACTTTGCGGATCTGCCCGGTTACGGCTATGCAAAGGTATCAAAGTCGGAAAAACAACGCTGGGCAGGACTGGTGGAGGGTTATCTTGCAGATGACAGAAACCTTGCGCTTGTATTCCAGCTGGTAGACTTCAGACACCCGCCGACAGCTGACGATATAATGATGATAAACTTCCTTATCGACAATGAGATACCGTTTGTTGTCGTTCTTACAAAGGCGGACAAGCTGACTAAAAACGAGCGTGCAAAGCGCAGGGAGGCTCTGCTCTCCGAGATGCCGTGTGCGGAGGATATCCATATGATCGAATTTTCTGCTATGAACGGCGAGGGTGTGGAAGAGATCCGTGAAATAATCGAAGATATTGAACAGGAAGCCCTTGAAGGCAACGCTCCCGATGAAGCAGGCAAAGAGCAGTGACGGACATATATTCGCTGACATATGAACAAGCGGAGCGCCTGCTCACCGAAAACGGCTTCAGGGCAACACAGTGCGGCAACATATTCCGCGACATATATAAGCGCAGAGCGACAAGCTTTGATGAAATGACGCTGACATCAGCCGATATAAAAGCGCTTTTATCCGACTGCTTTTTCTTCGGAACGTTGAAAATCGACGAAATATTACAGTCAGTAGATACCATTAAGTATCTTTTTGAACTGTCGGACGGCTGTAAAATTGAAACTGTGCTTATGCGTCAGAAATACGGCAACAGTATCTGTATCTCAACGCAAAGCGGCTGCAATATGGGCTGTAGGTTCTGTTGCAGCGGAAAGCTCAGAAAGCAGCGTGATCTTACCGCAGGAGAGATGATAAATCAGATACTTATTGTCGAAAAACATCAGAATATAACGATCAGTAATAAAACAGTAATGGGTATAGGTGAGCCGTTTGACAATTTTAATGCACTGTGTGACTTTATTGATATAGTAACTGTTCCGGTTGGAATGGAAATAGGAACAAAGCATATCACCGTTTCAACCTGCGGACTGTGCGACAAGATGAAAATGTTTGCCGAGCGTAAAGACCCATGCAATCTTGCGGTAAGTCTGCACGCTCCTGACGATGATATCAGAAACACGCTTATGCCGATAAATCATAAATACGGTATAGCAAAGGTCATACGGTCAGCTAAGCATTATGTCGAACGTACAAACCGAAAGGTTCTGCTTGAATATATAATGCTTGATAAGATCAACGACAGCAGGGAGAACGCACGACAGTTAGCGGAGCTTATCGGAAATTCACGGCTGTTTGTAAATCTGATACCGTACAATCCCTCCCCCGACAGCGAGTTTAAACGGAGCAGTGAAGAAAACATCACGGCTTTCTATGACGAGCTGAAAAAGAATGATATAAGTGTTACGAGAAGAAGAGAGTTCGGTACAGAACTGTCTGCCGCCTGCGGACAGCTCAGAAGCGACAGAATGGCAGGCAACAAATGAGAGGAACAACAGATGAAATTTTACTGTGAACTTAAAAAGTTGGTAGACGATTCATACGATATCGAAATCGGCAGAGGTCTTTCCGACACGCTGATAAGCGATATTAAAGACGGACTTTGCGGTAAGATAAAGAAGTTTGCCGTTGTGACCGACAGCATTGTTGAGCCGCTCTATGCAAAGGAAATTTATGAAAAGCTTATTGCGGCGGGCTACAGCTCCGATATGTTTGTTATCCCCGAGGGCGAAAAGTCAAAAACCAGAGCGATGAAAGAGTTCGTAGAGGACTCGATGCTTGAAAAAGGCTATCGCCGTGATTGCTGTGTTATCGCAGTGGGCGGAGGCGTTGTAAGCGACCTTGCAGGCTTTGTTGCGGGCACATTTGGCAGAGGCGTTCCGTTTATAAATTACGCTACTACCCTTCTTGCCGCGGCTGACGCATCGGTAGGTGGAAAGACAGCGGTCGATACTCCTCTGGCTACTAACCTGATAGGTCTGTTCAACCAGCCCGAAAAGGTATATCTTGATATCGAAACATGGAAAACACTACCCGAAAGACAGCTTTCAAGCGGACTTTCGGAAACTATAAAGCACGCCTGCCTTGCAGACAGCGAAATGTTCCGATACCTTGAAAATAACATTGAAAAGATACTTGTTAACGACAAGGACGCCTGCGAATACATAGCGGAGCATAACTGCGCCGTGAAGTATAAAGTTGTAATGAAGGACGAGCGTGAATCGGGACTGCGTGAGGTGCTTAACCTCGGTCACACTGTCGGCAGAGCGATAGAAACGGTCAGCGACTACAAGCTGCTGCACGGCGAGGCGGTATCAATAGGACTTATCGCACAGGCGAAGCTCGGTGAGAAATACGGTTATATTTCTCACGAAAATGTCAGCCGTGTAATAAAGCTGTGTGAACGTGCAAAGCTCCCCATTGCGATTCCCGATTACATCGACAAAACCGCACTGGTCAGAAAGCTGTATACGGATAAGAAGGTTCGTGACGGCAAGCTCAGAATGGTATTCCAAAAGGAAATCGGCGATGTTATGTGCTTTGGCGATAATGATTACGCTAAGCAGATCACCGAGCCGGAGATTGCGGAAGTTATAGACGAAATGTGAAAAAAAGCCTGCACAGATTGAAATGTGCAGGCTTTGATTTTAACTTTTGGTACTAATTTTTAATATATAATTTTATATTATTTTGATAATTAACGTTGACTTTTTAATTTTTTATGTTACAATTTAGAAGACCGTGCAGAACGACATATCCCAGTGACGATGGAAGATTGGAGCAAACGCCCGGATTTATTCCTGATGGCGGATGACAGAGAAGTTTTGCAGGATGCCGGAAAAATCACAGCGGAGATTGCCAAGTCCAAAGCTGAAACAGAATTTGAGAAGTATCGTGTTATTCAAGACAGATTGTTCATGGCGGACTATGACAGGTATCTGCTTGAATTAGAGGAAAAGGCGAAGAAGTAATAAAAAAGCAAATGTAAAAGCATTTTGACACGTATTTTCTGCGATGTCAAAGCCGTTTGGTAGACTACAAGCGGTGGTTATCCTATAATAAAAGTGCAAGGGAGGTGTCATGGCATGGAGCATGATATTGGAAGTAAAATCAAGGCAGCCAGACTTGAAAAGAAGCTGACACAGGAACAGGTTGCCGAAATATTGGGAGTGAGTCGTCAGACCATCTCAAATTGGGAAAATGAAAAATCCTATCCGGATATCATAAGTGTCATTAAAATGAGCGATTGCTACGAAGTCTCTCTTGACTATTTATTGAAGGGAGAGCAAAAAATGAAGACCTATTATGATTATCTCGAAGAAAGTACAAATGTTGTAAAAAGCAACGCTAACAGAAACAAAATTATTACCATCCTATCTTATATGCTTGTATGGGCGATTGCCATGATTGTGTTCTGGTTCTTTACAAGCGGAAGTGATGCTATGGGTTATAGTTTGATGTTCCTTTGGATTATTCTTCCTGTAACTACATTCGTTGTGTCCATTGTTATCGGCAAAAATGACTTTTGGAAAAAAGGAAAATGGGCATTCACCCTTTTCTTCGGAGTGATGTATATGCTGGCTGAATACGGAACATTTAAAATGGCAAACAACATTGCTTTTGACAAGCTGAATGCACCGGATTGGGGAATGATTGTAGCCGGTGCAATAATTTCTGCAATCGGTATGCTCTTAGGTTCGTTGTGTAACAAGAAGCGTAACAAGCAGAAGAATCAGGATATTTAATGTAGGGCGAATATGAACAAGTTTAGAACAGTTGTATCTATTTTGTGTGGAGTTGCAGGATTGTTCCTTGGAGCCTCGCTTAACAATGCTATTGGTGGATGTATCCTTGGCGTTTTGATTTCTGCGTTACCCCAAGATCAAAAAAGGAAATTGCCGAATATCTCAGAATGGCATCTGTGTCATATTGTATAAAACGTTATGTAGACCCTCTGGTCGATGACGGTATACTCGCCTTAGCAGAACCGAAATCCAAACGGAGCCACACGCAGAAATATTTTACTGTGAAATAAATTGTATAAAACACAAGCCTGCACGGAACGATTTTTGTTCGTGCAGGCTTTAACATTCATTTCAATACGGCTTTTTAAGCAAGGTTTCTTTAAGCGAACAATACTTATCCGCCCAGCATACCAGCCACGCTTCCTTGCTTCTCGGAAGTCTGGTCAATGTCAGCGGCCACATATGATTTATTATTATCCCGCGCTCTTTTACCGTCAGCGGAAATGTGTTCCTTGCATTGCGTTCGGCGGTAACGGGATGTGAAAATCCGTGCAGCCCATCCCTCGTAAACGCTCCGTCATGCCAGTCATAGAGGAAGAAATCGTGCAGAAGCGCGCCCTTTACAAGCGCCTCGATATTTATCTTCAGCTTAAGCCTCTTTGCATACATATAAGCATACAGACAGACCATCAGGCAGTGCTCATAGGTGGAAACATCACCATGCTGAGTGTACTGCTTCATCTGTTGCACCTTTTCGTTGGCAAGGATCTTTCTTGCGATATTTATAAACCTACGATCGTCATCTGTAGGTGTAAATGTATTATCAGTCATTTTTTTCCTCATCGCCGCTGTATTCAGGCTCTTCTTTATTATCAATGTCCTTTTCGTCATTTCTCGCTCTGAGTCTTGGCATACGCGACGCAATAGTGTCAAAACGGATAATATGAGCACTTAAATTAGATATGCTGAAAGTGCTTCTTAATTTGTCAACATCTATCTGCTTTCTTGTTGTATTCAGAAAGTCAACAGCCATTATAAGTGATACTGTAGCGCTCGCCGCACAAATAAACTGATGCGGCAGGCTATTCAGCACAAACATAGTAACGTCCGAAACAACATAAGTCACGAACAATCCCATAACGCCCCAGAAAAGCGAAGATATAAGCGATATTCTGTTTTTATAGGTTATCCTGAACATACTGTAATCCCAGAACTGCTTACCGAACATGGTTTCCATAAGCCAGCCCGTAAAGTACTCAAGCGCCGTGCAGGCAATCAGAGCCACAAAGAAAACCTCGAACCCATTATTTCTGAACGGATGACAGATAAACAAAAGAAGCAGTCCGCCCACTCCGTATATAGGGATATACGGACCTTTGAGAAATCCTCGGTTTATAGGGCGCCTGTGATACAGCGACTCTATAGTCGACTCCTGTACCCACCCTATCATACAATACATACAGAACGTAAACATCCAATATTCAATTCCGAAATGTTCCATAATTTTCTCCGATTTATACTATGACGCAGTTCTGCAAAAAATTCTTTTTGAGGATACGGCATATTCCGCCAAAATATCCACTTCTCCGAGTTTATTATATAATATCTGTTAATTAAAGTCAATTAAATTAGCAACTGTTTTGCAGGCACACCCGATTTTTTGTGAAAACTGTTAAACGGGAATGGGCTGTCGGAACAAAAATCAGTAAAGTTAACATTCAGTTAATAAACGAAAAGGCGCTGTGACACAACTCCTCTGCTTATCTAATTCCATTAAAATTACAATGCAACATATTGCAAAAAAACATAACAATAAATATATAGCCAACAACGCTGAAAACAGTTTCTATACCGACAAGGTGTTAATAATTTCGTGAGTAAATCCGTGCAACTGCACTGTCACCGAAATTTCCAAAAGACGCACTATCCAAAGATATCTGTACAGTCCCCCGGGTCGAACAGAGCGTCAGCGCCCCGCTTATAACGGGATTTGAAACGCAATCGTTTGT
>DOQG01000005.1:39811-45805 GCA_003512525.1 Oscillospiraceae bacterium
AGCGAACCCGAGAAGTGCTATCCTGCAAACAGAATTATCGGTAGCCTGCTATCTACGGTATAACAGAAACATACCAAAGGCAACCTTTCTCCTCATATCAAAAAAATGAGCCGTGCGCACTATCTTTGCGTTTCGACTCACTTTTTCTTTTTGGGTTGTGTTACAACCCCTTTTGTGTCTTTACCGTGCGGCTCAGTCGATCTCAACCATAACCCTCTGATTGTATCTTACTGCGCCTGCGCGCATAATGGTGCGGATAGCCTTGGCTATTCTGCCCTGCTTGCCTATTACACGTCCCATATCATCGGGAGCAACGTGCAGATGATAAACAACAGTTCCGTCCTCTTTGGGCTCATCAACTGTTACCCGGATGGCGGACTTGTCATCTACAAGGTCTTCCACCATAGCGATAAGCAATTTTTCCATTTTATTTTCCTTTCAGAAACAGCGATTACTTTTCAGCTGCGATCTTGAGAAGCTTCTTAACTGTGTCTGTGGGCTGAGCGCCGTTAGCAAGCCACTTATCAGCCTTTTCCTTATCGATCGTTACAACAGAGGGTTCCTTTGTAGGATCGTAGTAACCGATCTCTTCAATGAAACGGCCATCTCTGGGGTAGCGTGAATCTGCAACCACAACTCTGTAGAAAGGAGCCTTCTTAGCGCCCATACGTCTTAATCTGATCTTTACCATTTTGTTCACCTCATAAAAAATTTAAAGTTTTAGTTTTTATAATCAAAGTGTATTGTCAAACACCATGAATTACCTGTATTTACATAGCAAACTTACATCGGGAAGCCGCCCATGCCGTTCATTCCTCCCATGCCACCCATGGGGAATTTCGGAAATTTACGCTTTTTACCGCCCTTAAGTCCCATCTGCTTCATCATCTTCTGCATACCTTCAAACTGTTTGAGAAGCTGATTTACATCTTCGACCTTTGTGCCGCTGCCCGCCGCAATTCTGCGCTTACGCTTGGCATCGATAATTGAGGGCTTTTCGCGCTCTTTTTTTGTCATTGAAGAAATTATAGCCTTAGTGCGGTACATTCTGCGCTCGTCTATATCCTCTTCCTTGACCTTGCCCGCTACACCGGGGATCATCTTTATAAGAGATGAGATGCTTCCCATCTTCTCGATCTGTTCAAACTGCGCGTACAGGTCGTTCATATCGAACTTGTTTTCCTGCAGACGCTTTGCGAGCTTTTCCTGCTCCTTCTCATCAACATTTATCTTAGCCTTTTCGATGAGTGAAAGCACATCGCCCATGCCGAGTATTCTGTCAGCCATACGGTTGGGGTGGAACTGCTCAAGGTCGTCTGTCTTCTCCCCGACACCTGCAAACTTAATCGGTTTGCCCGTAACGGAAAGGACTGACAGAGCCGCACCGCCTCGTGTATCGCCGTCCAGCTTTGTAAGGATAACGCCTGTAATGTCAAGCATATCGTTGAACGATTTTGCAACGTTTACAGCATCCTGACCGGTCATAGAGTCAACAACAAGCAATATCTCATTCGGCTGAACCTCAGCCTTTATGTCTTTCAGCTCGTTCATCAGGTCCTCATCTATATGCAGACGACCTGCCGTATCAAGAATTACAACGTCAAAACCGTTGTCCTTCGCATACTTTATTGACTCTTTTGCTATCTTCACGGGATTTGTCTGTCCCATCTCAAACACATGTGCATCAACCGAAGCGCCTACTACCTTCAACTGATCGATAGCGGCAGGACGGTAAATATCACAGGCTACTAAAAGCGGTCTTCTGTTCTGCTTTTTTAGATACTTTGCGAGCTTTGCGGTATGAGTAGTTTTACCTGCACCTTGCAGACCGCACATCATAATAACGCACGGAGGCTTTGACGGGAAATCGATCCTTGCCGTATCCGTACCCATAAGCTTTATCAGCTCATCATGTACTATATCTATAACCTGCTGTGCGGGAGTAAGGCTGTTCATGACCTCACTGCCGACTGCACGCTCGCTTACTTTTCCTACGAAGTCCTTTACGACCGGGAAGCTGACATCCGCTTCAAGCAGTGCCATCTTGACCTCTCGCATAGCTTCCTTTACATCTTTTTCATTCAGCTTACCGTGATTTTTCAGCTTGCCGAATACTTTTCCGAGCTTGTCCGAAAGTCCTTCAAATGCCATCAGCCAACCTCCTTATCACAAATTATAATGTATTCTTTATATTCTCAATAAGAGCTTTCATTTTATCTTTTTCTGCGGCACTGCCGACACTCTTATCGGTAAGTGCTGTCAGTTCATCGCATAAATCGCAGACCCTGCGGTATTTTTCCGCAAAGCCGAGGGTTTCTTCAAGCTGTGTAAGATACTCCTCAGAGGTTCGGATGCACTTGTGAACACCCTGTCTTGTGATACCCATATTCTCGGCAATCTCCGAAAGCGACAGATCCTCGTCATAATAAAGGCTGAGAGTATCATATTGCTTCTCGGTAAGCATACTGCCATAGGTATCGAGCAGTATCGCATTTTCGATATTCTTTGACATTTTGCCGCTCCTTTGTCTGTCCGTATTCCCGGTAACAGTCATACGAACTTAAGCGATTTACCGCCGGCTTACAAGCCTTAAATCTCACAAACCTTTTTATTGTGCCGTTTTAAACGGTGTAATGCTGTTTTGGTTTACACCCACCTGATATATTATACACAAAGACCACCGCTTTGTCAAGTAAAATATGAAAATTTCTCATAAATACTTGACTGCAAACCGATTTAACGGTATTATATACTCATAACCGAAAGGAGAGATCACTATGATAATAACAACTCTGACCTGTATGTGCGTTGACATATTCGATAATACGATAATGCCCGGAGGCGAATCGCTCAATTTCGCCGCAACAATATCACGGCTTACAGATGCACAGGTCTATATAATCGGCGCTGTCGGAAATGACATTTACGGTAAAACCGTCCTTGACAGCATAAAAAACTTTAATATCGACAAAACCCATATCAGAACCGAAAACGGAAACACCGCCTCAAACCGCACCTATCTCACTTCCGACGGCGACCGTTATTATAAAGACGATTCGTGGAACGGAGGAGTTTTCTCGGAGTTTACCCTTTCCGAGTCTGACAAGCAATTATTGCATTCTTCGGATATGGTACATACCACCTTTTCCGGACCGAATTTCAGCGATGTTATAACCTGTTGCCGTGAAAAGCGTTTCCCTCTTTCTGTTGACTTTGATATTTGCAGAGATTTTGATACGATAGAGAAATACCTTGACTGCATATCCCTTTTGTTTATAAGCGGTGATGAACCTACGCTTGAAAAAGCGAAACGGCTCTCCGCAAAATATCCCGACACTATATTCATTGTAACGCTCGGCAAAAACGGAAGCACCGCCTTTTCAAAAGGCACGGCTTATCATTGTGCCACCGCCGAGGTATCCGAAGTAACAGATACCACCGGTTGCGGCGACAGCTATCAGGCTGGCTTTATAGCAAGCTATCTTTCTGACAAAAACATAGAAACGGCTATGAGCAAAGGCTCGCAGACAGCCGCAGAAACGCTTTCGTTCATCGGAGGATTCAGATATTGAAATACGGCGGAAAAGCAAAAGCTTTTCCGCCGTCATTATTTTATATACTCACCTCGACAGATACGCACTTGCCGCCATACAGCTTTTCGCTTAGCTGTGTCGGCTGTGTGAAGCCTGCGTACAGCGTATATCTGCCGCTTCTCACCGCTCTTGCGCCGTTATCGTCAACCGTTTCAAACGCACTTTCCGGAATATTGACATTTATCGTCCTGCTTTCCCCGTCAAACAGCGAAACACGTTCAAATGCACAAAGACTGTGATTTTTTACCCCGTTTTCGCTCTTTATATAGACCTGCAAAACGTCCTCCGCACTTCTGCTTCCCGTATTGGTAACATTAACGGTCAGCATATTGTCCTTGTACGAAATATCCCCGCATTCAAAGTGCGAATAGGTAAGGCCATAGCCGAACGGATAAAGCACGTTGCTTTCATCGTCACAGAAGCGATATGTCCTGTTCTTCATTGAATAGTCGGTGAAATCGGGTAACATATCCGCTGATTTATAGAACGTGACCGGAAGCTTGCCGGAAGGCGAAACCTCCCCGAAAAGTATCTCGGCAAGCGCCTTGCCGCCGTACTGACCGGGATACCATGCATTGATAAGCGCATTACCCTCAAATTCAGTATTTACACTGCTTCCCGCCGCAAGAACTATTATAATAGGCTTCCCGGTGTTTTTAAGCTTTTGCAGCAGCACACGCTGTACCTCCGGCAGTCTTAAATCGGGCTTATCCCCGGATGCAAACTCATTTCCTGTGTCGCCCTCCTCACCCTCAAGAGTAGCGTCAAGTCCTACACATACAACAGTAACATCTGCCGCTTCACAAGCCGCGACCGCCTCGGCATATCTGTCGCCGGGGAGCGCAAGTCCCTGCGTCCTGTCGCGGAAAAGCTGACAGCCCTCCGCATAATATACCCTGCCGTCAAACGCGTCCTGTATTCCCTCAAGGAACGTAACGCTTCTGTCTGGCGTACCGTTATAGTTTCCGAGCAACGCCGCACGGCTGTCTGCATTAGGACCGATCACCGCTATTGAGCTTATCTTGTCACGATCAAGCGGCAGTATACCGTCATTATGCAACAGCACCATTGACTTTTCAGCCGCTTCAAGTGACAGCGCCTTGTTGCTGTCGCAGGCGATAATATCAAACGGCAGGTCGTCAAATTCGTTATCGTCAAGCTGTCCGAGCCTTATTCTTGTGCGCAGAGCATGAATGCAGGCAGTCCTTATATCTTCCTTTGTTATAAGACCCTCTTCAAGCGCCGCAAGTATATGGAGATAAGTATTTCCGCAATTGACATCACAGCCGGCTTTAAGCGCCATAGCCGCCGACTGCGGTGCAGTATCGGTAATTTTATGTGTTGTATGAAAGTCCCTTATCGCCCAGCAATCCGACACGAAATAGCCGTCAAAGCCCCACTCACGGAGCTTTTCCATAAGCTTTTCAGACGCGCACGCAGGCTCGCCGTTTACCCTGTTATAAGCACCCATTACGCCCTCGACATTTGCCTCTTTGACAAGCGCTTTAAATGCCGGCAGATAGGTTTCTTCCATGTCCTTTTCAGTTGCCTTGGCATCAAACTCATGGCGCAGTGACTCCGGACCGCTGTGAACTGCAAAATGCTTTGCACACGCGGCGGCTCTGATGTATTTTTCTTCTCCCTGTATACCCTTTACGAAGCTCACACCGAGCCTTGAAGTCAGGTACGGATCCTCGCCGTAGGTTTCATGCCCTCTGCCCCAACGCGGGTCACGGAATATATTTATGTTCGGTGCCCACAAGGTTAGACCTTTGTATATGTCGGTATCACCGTGCTTTTTCGCACTGTTGTACATTGCCCTCGCTTCTGTGGAAATCACCTCACCGACACGATACATCATATCCTTGTCGAAAGCCGCAGCAAGTGCGATAGCCTGCGGAAAAACCGTAGCCGTGCCTGCTCTCGCCACTCCGTGCAGTCCCTCATTCCACCAGTTATAAGACGGCAGACCCGCTTTTTCGATCAGCGGCGCGTCATATTTCAGCTGCTGTGCCTGCTCTTCCGTTGTAAGCGTATCAGTAAGTGCTGCTGCTCTTTCATAAGCCGAAAGATTTTTGTCTTTATATTTTTCCATATTGTTCTCCTTAAAAAGCCGATGCTTTTGCCTGTTTTTTTGATTGTAACATAATCACGTCCCGATTTCAAGACAAAAATAAACGGATCTGTGCCACAATTCCTCAGCTTATCAAATTCTATCAAGCTTAAATGCAATATATTGTAAAAAATTCTAAATAACAGACATACAGCCAACAGTGCTGAAAACAACTTCTACACTAACAGGGCGTTAATAATTTCGTGAGTAAATCAGTGCAACTGCACTGTCACCGAAATTTCCAAAAAACGCACTATCCCGAGATATCTGTACTAAAATGGGACTAAG
>DOQG01000031.1:0-21705 GCA_003512525.1 Oscillospiraceae bacterium
AATCAGCAAATCACTATCATTAAGGACAAGCGCGCCGGAATCGCACGAAATCTTTGATTTTGTGGAAGCGGAACTTGTTCCGCAGTCAGACCAGGCAAGCCCCAGGTGCCTCAGTCAGTATTGGCGTGTGGGTTCAAGTCCCATTTCCCGCACCAATGTAAAGGACATTCGTTTTTGAGTGTCCTTTTTATAATTTGAGGCTGTTGCGAAAACGCAACAGCCTGCTTTACTTCTTATAGATTTTTATTATCTGTCTGAGTTTTACTCTTACACAGTAGCTTTTACCTTCATTCAATAAATCAAAGACAGTTTTTTCGCATCTGAATGTATGTAACTTTTCACTGCCGGGATATTTGCAGTCAACAGTATAATTGTTGCTGTATGTCCATTTTGAACGGTTGGAATTAAGTCCTCCGTGCTTTGTTATCCGTTTGAATATCACCCGTATCTGTTTTTTTCTGCCTTTATAGAATATACCGAGAGAAATAAGCGACAAAGCTGAAAGTGCAATGCAGATAACTATAACTGTCTGTAAAAGTTGCAGTACATTATCCATGTTTACTTGTCGAGTACAGCCATGTAAGCCTTTACTATTTCAACGCACTTATCGTAGCTCATACTGCTTGTATCAAGGCAGAGGTTATAATTTCTTGCGTCCGTCCAGTCACGACCTGTGTAGTGGCGGTAATACTCACTGCGTTCCTTGTCTTTCTTTTCGATAAGCTTCATAGCGTCCTTGCCGTCAAGTCCGTATCTGTCGTAAACATTTCTGATGGCGGTTTCGGTATCGGAATAGATGAACAGCTTTACAACATCCTTGCGACCTTTTAACACAAAGTCCGCACATCTGCCTACTATCACGGCAGATTTTCCGCTGTCGGCAATATCGGTTATTATCTTTGCGGTGTAATTGAACAGATTGCGGTCGGAGGTGAAATCCTTATGATCGGGCTCTAAAAGCTCACCGTCATAAATCTCTTCACGGTTGAAGATAGTATTCTTTATCTTCTCGTCAACTCTGCCGAAAAGCTTCTCGTTGATGCCGCTTTCGTCACTTGCCATTCTGATTATCTCTTTATCATAGTACGGAATGTCAAGCTCCTTGGCAAGCATTTTTCCTATAGTCTTGCCGCCGCTTCCCATTCCTCTTGCGATTGTAATAATACGTCCCATAAGCTCCTCCTTATTCTCCGAGATAAGCCTTCTTTACCGAAGCATCATTTATAAGGTCTGATGCCTTGCCCGAAAGTGAGATCTTACCCGTTTCAAGAACATATGCTCTGTCTGCAATTGAAAGTGCTTTCTTTGCATTCTGTTCAACCAGCAGAACAGTAGTTCCTGTTTCTCTTATAGTCTGGATTATATCGAAAATATTGCTTACAAAGATAGGCGAAAGACCCATTGAGGGTTCGTCCATTACGATGATCTTGGGCTTCGACATCAGCGCTCTGCCCATAGCAAGCATCTGCTGTTCGCCGCCCGAAAGAGTACCTGCTATCTGCGTCTTTCTTTCGGCAAGACGCGGGAAGCGTTCATACACCATCTGAATATCCTTTACGATGTTTTCCTTGTCCTTGCGGGTGAACGCACCGAGCTTAAGGTTATCAAGAACGGTGAGGTTCTGGAAAATACGTCTGCCCTCGGGAACGTGAGCTATACCCATTTCGACTATCTTGTGGGCAGGCGTTTTGGTAAGCTCAACACCGTTGAATGTTATAGAACCGCTCTTAGCGTGGAGAAGTCCTGTTATTGTATGAAGCGTAGTAGTCTTTCCGGCACCGTTTGCGCCGATAAGAGCGATAACCTCGCCCTCGTTTACTTCAAATGATATGCCCTTGAGGGCGGCTATCATACCGTAATTTACATAAAGATCCTTGATCTCAAGCATTGCCATTTTGACGACCCCCTTATTCTCCGAGATATGCCGTGATAACTTCGGGATTGTTCAGTACATCAGAGGTTTTACCCTGACATAACAGCTGACCGAAGTTAAGCACAGACAGCTTTTCACATATACCGGATACGAGCGTCATATCATGCTCGATAAGCAGTACTGTCATATTGAAATTATCCCTTACAAAGCGGATCGTGTTCATAAGTTCAACCGTTTCGTTGGGGTTCATACCTGCGGCAGGCTCATCAAGCAGTAACAGTTTGGGATCTGTAGCAAGCGCTCTTGCGATCTCCAGCTTTCTCTGGTCGCCGTAGGGCAGGTTGGAAGCTAAGAAGTCAGCCTTGTCATCCAGCTCGAAAACGTGTAACAGTTCAAGCGCCTTTTTATCCATATCCTTTTCTGTCGAGAAGAAGCGGGGAAGTCTGAACACACCCTCTGCTGTACTGTATCTGTAGTGGTTGTGTAGTCCTACCTTAACGTTATCAAGTACGCTCATTTCCTTGAACAGTCTTATATTCTGGAATGTACGCGCAATTCCTGCGCGGTTGATATCTCTTGTGCTTTTGCCCGTTATGTTCTGACCGTCAAGGGTGATAATACCCTTTGATGGCTTGTATACGCCTGTCAGCATATTGAACACGGTAGTCTTACCTGCGCCGTTAGGACCGATAAGCCCGTAAAGCTCACCTTTTTCGATCGAAACGTTAAACTCATCAACGGCTCTCAGACCGCCGAAAGAGATGCCTAAATTCTTTACTTCAAGAAGTGCCATATTATTTGACCTCCTTAGTTTCGCGCTTGAAAATCTTAAGAACCATACTCTTCAGTTTTCCGAAGTTCGTTACTATAAATGTTCTTGCTTTTTCGTTTGATGTGAGTATCATCATAACAATAAGAACGATTGAGTAGATGAGCATTCTGTAGCTGTTTATGCCTCTTAATACCTCGGGAAGGAGCGTAAGGATAACAGCTGCGATCACGCTGCCTCTGATATTGCCGATACCGCCGAGCACGACGAATACGAGTATCAGTATCGAAAGGTTATAGTCGAACTTTGAAGCTTGTAATGTAGCGTAATTATGTGAGTACAGAGCACCTGCCATACCTGCAAGGAAAGCAGTGAGTGCAAATGTTATCAGCTTGTACTTCGTTATGTTAAGGCCTACGGATTCTGCGGCTATTGAGTTGTCACGGATAGCCTTTACCGCTCTGCCTGTTCTTGAGTTGATGTAGTTATAAGAGATGATGAGCGTTATCAGAAGCAGAATGAAGCCTACAACGAATGAAGAATCATTCGGCACGCCCTTTACACCGAGCGCTCCTCTTATTATTTCGGTGCCGTCTGCTTCAAGATTCATATCCGCCTGATTGAGTGCGATATGAAGGCCCTTGCTGTCGATGCCGACATAGAGTGCCGCAAATACGTTCTTGATTATTTCACCGAATGCAAGCGTTACGATAGCAAGATAGTCGCCGTTGAGCCTTAATACAGGGATTCCTATCAGTATGCCGAATATAGCGGCGAAGATACCGCCGACAAGTATAGCGAGCGGAAAACGTACCCATTCGACAAGTATTGTTTCTTTTGTAGCTATCGAAAACAGTGCGCTGGCATAGGCACCTACGCACATAAAGCCTGCCTGTCCTAAGCTAAGCTCACCGAGTATACCTACCGTGAGGTTGAGCGATACTGCGAGTATCGAGTATACGCAAAGCGGAACTAAAAGTCCGTCTATCTGACTTGAAACGTTGCCTGTCGATGAAAGAATCATCATTATAACAAAGGCAAGCGTAACCATTATATATGTCGTGAAGCTCTTTTTTGTCTGCGGCTTCAGCATTTTTGTTTTTGCCAAGGCTGTTTTATTATTCACAAAAACCAATCCCTTCTGTAATTATACTTTTTCTCTTACCTTCTTGCCAAGTATTCCCGTAGGCTTTATGATAAGAACGAGAATAAGCACTGCAAAAACGATAGCGTCGGAGAGCTGAGGTGAAATGTATGCTCTGCCGAGTATTTCGATAACACCGATCAGGATACCGCCAATCATAGCACCGGGTACCGAACCGATACCGCCGAATACCGCCGCAACGAAAGCCTTGATACCGGGCATTGCGCCTGTTGTGTTCTGAAGCGTCGGATAAGCCGAGCAGAGAAGTGCGCCGGCAATCGCCGCAAGTCCTGAACCGATGGCAAAAGTAAGTGAGATGGTTCTGTTTATGTTTATGCCCATAAGCTGTGCCGCATCCTTATCTTCCGATACCGCAAGCATCGCACGGCCGCTTTTCGTCTTGTTTATGAAGAGCGAAAGGCCGATAACGATAAGTATCGAAACGACGATAGCGACTATCGCTTCACCTGTGATGACCACCTGTCCGTCAAAGAGCGATATACTCGGAACATTTACTACCGAGGTGAAGTTAACGGGCTTTTCACCGAACAGGAGCAACGCTGAATTCTGAAGGAAATAGCTTACGCCTATTGCAGTGATAAGTACAGACAGCGAGGTCGCCTGTCTTAAGGGCTTGTACGCAACCTTTTCAATCACGATACCGAGTACGGTACATACGATAACCGCAATAAGTACGGAAAGGTACGGATTGATACTGAAAGAGGTCATCGAATAGAAAATTACATATCCGCCGACCATGATTACATCGCCGTGAGCAAAGTTAAGCATTTTGGCTATGCCGTATACCAGCGTATAGCCGAGTGCGATTACGGCATATATGCTGCCAAGGCTTATGCCGTTTATGAGGTTATTGAGAAAACCCATTTATAACATCCTTCCTTAGTGAAGTTCTAATACTATTTATTATATCACACGGCATAACCGTTTGCAACATTTTTTTGCATAAAATTCAAAACCCGACAGGCCGGAGCCTGTCGGGTTTTAAAATGATTTATATTGTATACCGGTTATCAGTTGTCAAGAGCAGCGTAGTTGCCGTCCTTGATAACAAAAGCCTTAGGTGACTTTGAAACTTCGCCGTTGGCATTCCACTTCATGCCTGTACCTGTAAGACCGTCATAGCTGAAATCAGCTGCTGTGATACCTGCCTTGAGCTTTTCGCAGATGTCTGATGCGCTCATATCGCCTGTGATTTTCTGGCTTTCGATGAGCTTTGCAAGAATCTTTACGCCGTCATAAGCGTCTGCTGCGAACTGGTTGGGAGTTTCGTCATTGTAAGCTGCCTTATAAGCCTTAACGAAGTCCTGTGTAGCCTGATCCTTTGAATCTGCTGCGAAAGGTGTTAAGAGCATAACGCCTTCTGCAAGTGAAGTATCAAAGTTCTTGATAGATGTAAGACCGTCAAGACCGTCGCAACCGAAGAACTTGGGTGCGAAGCCTGCGTTCTTGCTCTGTGTGAGGATAAGAGAAGCCTGCTGATAGTAGATGGGAAGGAACACAAGCTCTGCGCCCTTGTTCTTGCAGTCAGCTATCTGAGCAGAGAAGTCTGTCTTGCTGTCCTTTGTGAATGACTGTTCGGAAACAAGCTCAAGACCCTTTGCAGCGGCCTCTGTCTTGAATGCGTTGTAGATACCGGAAGAATAAGCGTCTGAACTGTCGTAGATAACGCCGATCTTTGTAGCAACCTTGTTGTCTGCTATATAGTCAGCAGATGCTTTACCCTGGTTAGGATCTGTAAAGCAGATCTGGAAGCAGTTGTCGTTAGCGATAACGTCCTGTGCAGATGCAGAGGGTGTGAACTGGAATATGTTGTCCTGCTTTGACTTGTCAACTACAGCAAGGCATGAACCTGTTGTAACTGTGCCGAGGAATATCTGCATACCCTGATCCTTCAGTGTGTTGTAAGCATTAACTGCCTTATCGCCCGAGTCAGCCTCATCGTCTTCGAATACGAGCTTCAGCTTGTTGCCGTTTACACCGCCTGCAGCGTTTACTTCATTTACTGCAAGTTGGATAGCGTTCTTAACGCCTACACCGTACTGAGCGGCATCGCCTGTAAGAGGACCGCTGCCACCGATAACGATTGTCTTTTCGCCTTCGGCTACGTTTGTTGAGCCGCCAACATTACCGCTGTTTGCGTTGCTTGATGAACAACCTGCAAATGCTGTTACTGCCAGAGTTGCGGCAGTTGCCATTGCAAGAACTCTTTTAAAATTTTTCATTTTAAATCTCTCCTTGTACTGATTTGTATGCTTTTGAACATACACATTTATCTTTACTTGCTTATATTAACACGGTTTTGCAAGTTTGTCAAGGTGAAAATTCACAAAAATAAACTTGCAAATTTGCTTTATTGTTGTCATTTAGTAAAGTATCTGCCTTTACGGGTGCGTTTTATGCCCTTTTATCGCCATATTTACACATAATTACTGATCTATTCCTGCAAGTTGTATGACAGCCATGCCCGGGCTGTTATTGCGCAGTGGCGAAATTTTGCGTAATTACTACTTGAAAATCCTACCGAAACGTGCTATACTTATAAAAATATACAAAATCCTTAAAAAGGACAGAAAGGATATAATCATGCAGATACACGAATCGGCAGAGGACTACCTCGAATCCATACTTATATTAAAAAAACAGCTTGGCAATGTAAGATCGATAGATATAGTAAATTATTTTGATTATTCTAAG
Source organism: Oscillospiraceae bacterium (assembly GCA_003512525.1). Classification (GTDB taxonomy): domain Bacteria; phylum Bacillota; class Clostridia; order Oscillospirales; family Ruminococcaceae; genus Ruminiclostridium_E. Next base: position 6,502 of record DOQG01000031.1, read on the forward strand.
CCCAGCATCAGCGTGGCAATGAAAAATCTCCGTATGAACGGCTATGTTACAGTTGATTCAAAGGGATATATCGAGCTTACCGAAAAGGGCAGTGAAATCGCCGATAAAATGTATGAGCGTCATACTCTTCTTACAAAATGGCTCACAGCACTCGGAGTAGACGAGAAGACAGCAGTTGAAGACGCCTGCCGTATCGAACACGTTATCAGCGAGGAAAGCTTCGAGGCTATCAAAAAACATATACCCGCAAAAGCAATAAGTGAATAATCTGTAACGCCGCACTGTCGGCGTTATATTTGTCTATATCATAAAGGTATATGAATAAACTTTGCGGCATATCATAAAACATACCGGAAACAAGGCGGTGATGCGTTATGATGTGCCATTTCAGCGATATAAGATGTAAAGAAGTTATCAGCATAAAATCGGGCTGTCGTATAGGCTTTGTCGATGATGTTGAGATCGACTCCTGCACGGCGAAGATCTGCCGTATCATTGTTTACGGCAAAAGCCGCTGTTTCGGACTGTTCGGCAGGGAAGAGGACATATTCATAAACTGGACTGATATCGAGATAATAGGTGAAGATACGATACTTGTCGGCTGTGATTTTCCGCATCAGCCAAAACGGAAAGGCGGTTTGCTTAAAAATTTGTTCAAATAGCACAATAAAAATTTTCATTCCGAATATTGATTTGAAATCCTTATTGTGTTATAATTATAAGGCTGTTGAACAGCAAATCCACACGTTATGTATAGCGTTCTGCGGTGCTCACGGGCTTGAACGTGTCAGCATAGCGGAGGAAAAAACCAAAAATCAAGGAGGACACTACCATGGCAGTAGTATCAATGAAGCAGCTCTTAGAAGCAGGCGTTCACTTCGGTCACCAGACAAGAAGATGGAACCCCAAAATGGCACCCTACATTTTCACAGAGAGAAACGGTATCTATATTATCGATCTCCAGAAGACAGTAAAGAAGCTTGACGAGGCTTACAACTTCATTCACGAGGTTGCAGCTGACGGCGGCGAGGTTCTGTTTGTAGGTACAAAGAAGCAGGCTGCTGATTCAATCAAGGAAGAAGCACTCAGAGCAAATGCTCACTATGTAAACGCAAGATGGCTCGGCGGTATGATGACAAACTTCAAGACCATCGAGAAGAGAATTAAAAGACTTGAACAGCTCCACGCAATGGAGAATGACGGTACATTCGATCTTCTCCCCAAGAAGGAAGTTGTTAAGCTCAACCTCGAGATCGAAAAGCTCGAGAAGTTCCTCGGCGGTATCAAGAATATGAAGAAGCTCCCCAGCGCTCTGTTCGTTGTAGATCCCCGCAAGGAAAAGATTGCAGTATCAGAAGCTAAGAAGCTCGGTATCCCCGTAGTAGCTATCGTAGATACAAACTGTGACCCCGATGAGATCGACTATGTAATCCCCGGTAACGATGACGCTATCCGTGCAGTTAAGCTTATTGCAGGCGCTATGGCTGACGCTATCATCGAAGCAAGACAGGGTCAGGCTGACGTAGCTGAAGAAGTTGCAGAGGCTGAGGCAGAAGCTACAGAAGAATAATTAGAATAAATACGAATATAAACATAAAGGAGAATTATAATGGCTATTTCAGCACAGGCAGTAAAGCAGTTAAAAGAGCTCACAAACTGTGGTATGATGGACTGCAAGAGAGCACTTGAAGAAACAAACGGCGATGTAGATGCCGCTATCAAGAATCTTCGTGAAAAGGGTCTTGCAAAGGCTGCAAAGAAGTCAGGCAGAATTGCCGCAGAAGGTCTTGTATATACAAAGATCGACGAAGCTAAGAAGGTCGGCGTTGTAGTTGAGATAAACGTTGAAACAGACTTCGCCGCTAAGACAGACAGATTTATCGAGTTCGTTGAGCTCGTTGCTGATACGATCATTGAGAATGACGTTGCTGACGTTGACGCTCTTAAGGAAGTTGTTCCCGCAGGTCAGACAGAGAAGATTGGCGATATCCTCACAGAGAGAATTGCTACAATAGGTGAGAACATTCAGATCCGTCGTTTCAAGAGAATGACAGGCAATCTCTTCGCTTACACACACAACGGTGGCGGTTCAATCATAGGTTCTATGATCAAGATTGAGGCTGACGATGTTGACAGCGATGCTGTTAAGGCTTGCGCCAAGGATCTTCTTCTCCAGATCACAGCAAGTGCTCCTCAGTTTGTTTCACAGGCTGACGTTCCCGCTTCTGTTATCGAGGCTGAGAAGGAAGTACAGCTTAAGCTCGTTCAGAATGAAAACGAGCAGTCTGCTAAGCCCAAGCCCCAGAACGTTCTTGAAAAGATCGTTGACGGCAGAATGAGAAAGTTTGCTGAGGAGATCTGCTTACTTGATCAGCCTTATGTTAAGGATCCTAACCTTACAGTTGCTAAGTTCATTGCATCTGTTGGCAAGAACATCAAGGTTGTTGAGTTCGTTCGCTTTGAAAAGGGCGAAGGTATCCAGAAGAAGGAAGATGACTTCGCTGCTGAAGTTGCTTCTATGGTTAAGTAAATCTAAACAAATAACAATGAAAGCCCTGAGCTAACGCTCAGGGCTTTTTGGTATAGCTAAGGGGCTGTGTCTAACAGCCCCTTTTGCTTATCGGCAAACCGCCGATAGATATATCTATATGATTATTTGCATATCAGCTTTTCGCCGTCATAGTCCACCGTCAGCGTACTGCCGGGCGCTACATCGTCTGCGATCAGCTTTCTTGCGATAAGCGTTTCGATCTTACGCTGTATAAATCTCTTAAGCGGTCTTGCGCCGTAGTTCGGGTCAAAGCCGTTGTCGATCACATAATCCTTAGCGGCATCTGTAATTGCGAAACCGACTTCCTTATCGGCAAGACGTTTTTTGAGCTCGCCAAGCATAAGGTCAACGATTCCTGATATTTCGTCCTTGCGGAGCGGCTTGTAGAATACAATCTCATCAAGACGGTTGAGAAATTCCGGTCTGAACTGTGTTTTAAGCAGCTTGTTGACCTCATTCTTAGCCTCATCGGAAATCTCGCCTTTATCATTGATACCGTCAAGGATATACGATGAGCCGAGGTTACTTGTCAGAATGATAATAGTATTCTTGAAGTCTACTGTTCTGCCCTGAGAGTCGGTAATTCTACCGTCATCGAGAATCTGTAACAGGATATTGAATACATCGGGGTGAGCCTTTTCGACTTCATCAAGAAGTACGACCGAGTAGGGTTTTCTTCTTACAGCCTCGGTCAGCTGACCGCCTTCTTCATATCCGACATATCCTGGAGGCGCACCGATAAGACGGCTCACGCTGAATTTCTCCATGTACTCCGACATATCGATACGCACCATGCTGTGCTCATCGTCAAACAGAGCCTCGGCAAGAGCCTTTGCAAGCTCTGTCTTACCTACACCGGTAGGACCTAAGAACAGGAACGAGCCTATAGGCTGATCGGGATTTGCGATACCTGCCCTTGAACGCAGTATAGCCTCGCTTACCTTTTCAACGGCTTCGTCCTGACCTATTACACGCTTATGAAGTATATCTTCCATATGGAGCAGTTTTTCACGCTCGCCCTCCATCAGCTTTGCGACAGGGATACCTGTCCAGCGGCAGATAATTTTCGCGATCTCTTCCTCTGTTACCTTATCGTGCAGCATAGACGCAGATTTTGACTGCTCTGCGAGCTTTTCTTCTTCCTCAAGCTCTTTTTGTAACTGAGGGAGCTTGCCGTATTTAAGCTCAGCCGCCTTATTCAGATCATAGCTTCTTTCAGCCTGCTCGATTAGGCCGTTGGTGCTTTCAATTTCTTCACGGAGCTTTTGTACCTTTGAAATAGCGTTACGCTCGTTCTCCCACTTTGCCTTCATCTCGTTGAACTTTGAACGCATTTCGGCAAGCTCCTGCTGTACCTCGGCAAGATGTTCAACTGAGATACGGTCGGTTTCCTTTTTAAGTGCGGCTTCTTCTATCTCATGCTGCATTATCTTTCTGCGGATATCATCAAGCTCGGACGGCATAGATTCCATTTCGGTCTTGATAAGCGCACACGCTTCATCTACAAGGTCGATCGCCTTATCGGGTAAAAATCTATCAGAGATATATCTGTCTGATAAAGTAGCGGCGGCAATAAGCGCCGAGTCGTGAATTTTAACGCCGTGGAACACCTCGTAACGTTCCTTTAAGCCACGCAGTATAGAAATAGTATCCTCTACCGTAGGCTCGTTTACCATTACCGGCTGGAAACGTCTTTCGAGGGCGGCATCCTTTTCAATGTACTGTCTGTACTCATTGAGCGTTGTTGCACCTATGCAGTGAAGCTCGCCTCTTGCAAGCAGAGGCTTCAGCAGGTTTCCTGCGTCCATTGCACCGTCAGTCTTGCCTGCGCCTACTATGGTATGAAGCTCATCTATGAACAGTATTATTTGACCCTCTGACTTCTTTATGGTCTGCAATACCGCTTTAAGTCTTTCCTCAAATTCGCCTCTGTATTTTGCACCTGCAACAAGTGCGCCCATATCCAGCGAGAATATCTGACGTTCCTTTAAGTTCTCGGGAACATCACCACGCACAATACGCAGAGCCAGACCCTCTGCAATAGCTGTTTTACCTACACCGGGTTCGCCTATCAGTACGGGGTTGTTTTTCGTCTTACGGGAAAGAATACGGATAACGTTTCTGATTTCCGTATCTCTGCCGATAACGGGGTCAAGCTTGTTCTGACGTGCCAGCTCCGTCAGATCCTGACCGTACTTTTTGAGAACGTCATAGGTTTCTTCGGGGTTCTGTCCGGTAACACGCACACTGCCTCTTACCTGTTCAAGTGCCTGTAAGAATGCTTTTTCGGTAATTCCGCATTTAGAGAAAATATCCTTTAACTGCGAGTTCGGCTTTTCGAGAAGTCCGATGAACAGATGTTCTACCGAGATATACTCGTCCTTCATCTGCTTTGCCTTTTCTTCTGCGGCAGTGAATGCCTTATCCACATCGGGGGATACATACACCTTTTCAGGATCTCTGCCGCTGCCGGTTACTTTAGGTATACCTGCGGCACTCTGCTCGGTTAGCTTTGTCAGCTGTGAAGCGTCTGCTCCCATCTTCTTGATGAGCTGAGGGATAAGTCCGTCCTCAGCCTGCAACAGTGCAAGTAAAACGTGCTGTTGTTCTATATTCATATTCTGATACGAAACAGCAATACTCTGAGCTGTGCTTATAGCTTCCATTGATTTCTGTGTCAGGTTATTAGTGTTCAGCATATCAAGATCATCCTTTCCTTTTGGCTTAAAAGCCTGTGCTTATGTTCTGCGGCATATCGTGCTGTTATACAATGACTTTCACAGCTTTCATATGCTCTTTGTAGGCGGCATCAATAAGTGCTATCGCCTGTTTTCTGTTATCTGCGTTTTCAAAATAAAGCTTGATGGTTCTGTCGAGAAAGTTGACATAATCAGCAATAGCCTTGGCGGTAAGATTAGGGTCGGATACTTTTCGTGTATCCTTAAGAATAGGCTTATTAAGCATTCTCGTCATCTTGTCATTATCTATCTGCATGATTATATCAATATCGGTAAACTGTGCCAGATTTCGGCGCTCGATGCTCGCAAAGCAGGTGAGAAAGTCGTTCATCAGCGTCACAAGTGCCGCATTCTGCGTTCTGAAGCTGACTTTCAACCGTCCGAGGTACTTGCCCTCGCGCATAAGCTCTACCGAATAACGTATTGTCGGCTTGTATTTATAAGGCAGCGGGCTTTTGATAAGCATACCTCCATCGCCCGCCGCAGTCTGCAAGCGGAATATCTCCTCGTCAAAAAAACTGCTGATATTCTCCATTATGTTACGCATTCGTATTTCGGGCGTTTGCATTGAGAGCTTTTCGGCAAGTATCCTGTCGATAAGTGCCGAGCGGCTGGTATTCATTCTGTATGCCAGCGAGTCTATCGCTCGTACTATCTCATCTGACAGCACCAGGCTGTATACACTTTTACTCATTTTTTGACGATCATTCCTTTCGATTAAGCTATCTATATTAACAGCCTTTTTCTGACTGTGAACATATTGTAGCACACTTTTAGTAACTTGTCAAGAGGTTTATATAAATTTTTTTACGAGTTATGAAAATATTTTTTAAATTATTGAGGATTGCACCGAAAAATTGCCTTGTAAAGCCGATTTGCCTATACATACAAAAATCCCCCTCCGATTATCTCGGAGGGGGATTTGATGCAAATATTATCAGAATGCCTTCTTGTAGATTTCGAGTATCTCGTCGGAGTTGGTTTCTCTGGGATTGCCGCCTGTGCATACATCGTTGAATGCGGCTACGGACAGATCCTTGAGGTCTTCTTCCTTGACATCGATCTCGTGGAGCTTCTGAGGAATGTTTATAGACAGTGACAGCTTGCGTACAGCTTCAACAGCAGCCTTTACGCCTTCTTCATCTGTCATATTTTCTGTACCCTGTACGCCCATAGCCTTTGCTATAGCCTTGTACTTGGGCTTTGCGGGGCTTTCTGCGTTATATTCCATTACATAGGGGAGCAGAAGTGCGTTTGCAACGCCGTGGGGTGTATCGTAGAATGCACCGAGAGGGTGAGCCATTGAGTGAACGATACCAAGACCTACGTTTGAGAAGCCCATACCTGCTATGTACTGAGCAAGTGCCATTGTTTCCCTTGCCTTGGGGTCGCCCTGAACACTGTCGTACAGTGAGCCTGCTATAAGCTCGATAGCACGGAGCTCAACCATATCGGACAGCTCCCACGCACCTTTTGTGATATATCCTTCGATAGCATGTGTCAGTGCGTCCATACCTGTTGATGCGCACAGACCCTTAGGCATACCCATCATAAGATCGCTGTCTACGATAGCTACAACGGGGATATCCTTGGGATCAACGCAAACCATCTTCTTCTTGTTTGCTTCGTCCGTGATAACGTAGTTGATAGTAACCTCTGCCGCTGTACCCGATGTTGTGGGAAGCGCGATCAGCGGAATACTCTTGTTCTTTGTATCTGCAACGCCTTCAAGTGAAACGACATCTGCAAAGTCGGGGTTAGCTATAATGATGCCTACAGCCTTTGCTGTATCCATAACTGAGCCGCCGCCTACAGCTACGAGTGAGTCAGCGCCCATCTCCTTGAATTTTGCAACACCTGTCTGAACATTTGCTACTGTGGGGTTTGCCTTAACGTCACTGTATATTTCATAGGCAATTCCTGCCTTGTCAAGCTCTGCCGTAACCTTTGTAGCCACTCCGCATTCAAGCAGTACCTTATCGGTAACGAACATTACCTTTTTAAGTCCTCTGCCTGTAAGCTCAGGAACGAGGTTTTCTCTTGCGCCTGCGCCGAAATATGAAGTTTCGTTAAGTATAAAACGATTAGCCATTGGTCTTTACCATCCTGTTCTTTGAATTTAAAGCACGGAATATATATTTCCGTTTGCTGTATTCATTATACTACCTTTGGATAGAAAATGCAACACTTTTCACAAAAGTTTTACATTTATCACGGGTAATATATGTAAAAGTTACATTAAAGGTATTTCTTGTAACCCGGATGCTTGCCTGTAACGCCGTATTGCTCTCTCATGCCGATAAGTCTGTCGATGTTATCGGTGGTGATATCCTTTACGCCGCCGAGCAGTCTTGCTACAAGAGAAATATGAGCCTGAAGCTCCATTGTTTCCATTCTGTAGTATGCTGTGATAAGGTCTGCGCCTACTGTCAGTGCACCATGGTTTTCAAGGAGCATACAGTCGTGTTCCTTTAAGTAAGGCGCAATTGCTTCAGGTACTTCGTAGGTCGAGGGCGTACCGTAGGGAGTGAGCGGTATTGAGCCTACTCCGATTACAGTTTCTATCATGCAATAATCATCCATTGGAAGATGAGCACAGGCAAAGCCGGTCGAAACAGGAGGATGAGCGTGTACTACTGCGCCGACATCGGGACGCTCCTTGTAGCATCTCAGGTGCATCTTTACCTCCGATGAGGGACGGAAGCCCTCAGCGGCTTCAAGTATGTTGAAGTCATCATCTATAAGACCTATCTTTTCGGGAGTGATAAATGCCTTGCTGACACCTGTCTGCGTAGCAAGATACTTGCCCTCGGCTACCTTTACCGTTACATTGCCGTCATTTGCGGCGACCCAGCCTTTCTGCCAGAGCTTGTGGCAGATATCGACCATCTGTTCTTTTATTTCTTCGTACATATTTATATCCTTTCGGTTGTTTATTTTATCTGCGTTTATACAACGCCCTTCTGGAGCATTATGTTTGCGTATACGGCTTTTTCGCCTGTTGCGATTATCGCATAGGCGGTTTTAGCCTGTTCGTAAAATTCAAAACGTTCTATCTGTCCGATAGCATTGTTTCCTCTTTCGTCGTGCTTTGCGACTATTGCTTTGTATTCGTCCCATATAGGAGTTTTTGCGGTGTCGCCCGGCATTACCTGCATAAGATTTACAGGCTTTTCAACGTAAGTATCAAGAGGGAACAGCGTCAGTATCGCGTCAAGCAGCTCGGGTACGCCGTGACCGTCCGCACGGATAACCTTGCAGTTTTTACCCATACTCTCGGCAGGGAAGTTGCCGTCTGCTATTATTATTCTGTCGCTGTGACCCATTTCACAAAGGGTCTTGAGCAGTTCGGGCGATAATATCGCAGGAATATTCTTAAGCATTATTTCACCTTCTCAAGATAGATTTTATAGTATTTGTTCCATTCCGAAGCGTTTTCCGGAGTGAATGTATACAGCTTTTCGGAAGCGGCTATAATCTTTCTTGCCGTTTCTATATCTGCTATCTCCCCGTCAGCTATAAGCTGAATTGCTATATTGCCGTAAGAGGTAGCCTCGACAGGTCCGCTTGAAACCTCTATACCGAGTGCGTCTGCGGTAAGCTCCGACAGGAATTTATCCTTTGTGCCGCCGCCGACCATATAGAGCTTTGAAAACTTCTTATCAGTGCAGTCCTCAAGCTCGTTTACGGCTGTGCGGTACTTCATCGCAAGACTCTCATAGATACAGCGCATGACCTCGCCGTCACTTGCGGGAACATACTGTCCTGTTTTTTTGCAGTATTCCTTTATTCTTTCGGGAATGTTACCCGCAGGGGTAAATTCGGGAGCGTCAACATCTATAAAGCACCTGAACGGTTCGGCTTTTCTCGCCATATCCTCTAGCTCGGCGAAGCTGTACTGCCTGCCCTCTCTTATCCATTGACGGCGACTCTCCTGAATGAGCCACAGACCGATGATATTTTTAAGGAAAGAAGTTTTTGCACCGTAGCCTGTTTCGTTAGAAACGTTGAGCTTTGCGGATTTTTCGTTTATTATGGAAGCATCAAGCTCTGTGCCGAGAAGCGACCATGTTCCGCACGACAGGAAAGCAAAGTCCTTTTCGCTTGCGGGTACTGCGACCATCGCACTTTGCGTATCGTGACCGCAGGCGGCGATTATCTTTGCGGGCTTTATATCAAGCTCCTTGCAGATATCATCGGACAGTGTGCCGACTACCGTTCCTCCGGTTACGATTTTCGGCAGAAGCGAATGCTTTATCTTAAGACGTTCACAGCATTCTTCCGACCACGTTTTCGTATTTGCGTCAAAAAGCTGTGTGGTTGACGCTATCGACATTTCCGCAACGGGCTTTGCGCCGAGATAATAAGCAAAAAGATCGGGCATCATAAGCATCTTGTCGGCTCTGTCGAGAAGCTCCGCACGATCCCTTATTATGCTCAGAAGCTGGAACGCCGTGTTTATTTCCATTATCTGAATGCCTGTCTTTTCGTACAGCCTGTTATGGTCTATAAAACGCTTGCTGTAGTCCGAAGTGCCTGATGTTCTGCTGTCACGGTAATGCACCGGGTTTTCAAGCAGTCTGCCGGATTTGTCGATCAGACCGAAGTCAACGCCCCATGTATCAATCGCGATGCTGTCTATCTCGCCGTATTCCTTTGATTTTATAAGTGCCTGCTTTATCTCATGGAACAGACGGAGAAAATCCCAGTACATTGTTTTCCCGAGTATTACAGGGTCGTTTGAAAAGCGGTGTATCTCTGTGAGTTTAATTACAGTGCCGTCAAAAGAGCCGATAACGGCTCTTCCGCTTGACGCACCAAAGTCAATGGCAAGTACGTTTTTCATACTGCCGCCTTATCTTATGTTGCGGTACATAGGACCGTAAGCGTTGCAAGCTCTGAAGTCCTGACCTTCCTTATCCATACCGAATGCATTCCAAGCGGCAGGACGGAATATATCCTTTTCGGGTACGTTGTGCATAGCAACGGGTATTCTCAGCATAGAGCAGAGCGTGATAAGGTCTGCGCCTATGTGACCGTAGCTTATAGCACCGTGGTTTGCGCCCCAGTTGTTCATTACATCGTAGGCTGTCTTGAATGCGCCCTCACCTGTTGTTCTCGGAGCGAACCATGTGCAGGGCCATGTGTAGTCTGTGCGCTTCCACAGCTTGTCGGTAACCTCATCGGGAAGATGAACCGTCCAGCCCTCTGCGATCTGTAATACAGGACCAAGACCCTTTACGAGGTTAAGTCTTATCATTGTGCAGGGCATTTCAGCTTCTGTTACAAATCTTGATGAATATCCGCCGCCTCTGAAATAGCCGAGATCGGCATAGTTCCATGTAGTAGCGTCAAGAATATTGTCAATATCCTTGTCCGTAACATCATACCACGGCTTCATAACGCCGTTGCCGTTTTCATCTGTAGCCTTACCGCAGGCATCAAGGCAGGCAGCACCTGAGTTTATAAGGTGGATAAATCCGCCGCTCTGCTTTGCAACGCCCTCAAGCTCATAGCCTGTAGCTTTCTTTACGGCTTCGGGGCTCCAATATGTACGCACATCGGCGAATATCTGAGCACGGTTTGTAAGAAGCTTCATAAACAGCATTCCAAGACCGTTGAGTACATCGTTTTCGGTAGCGAGAACATACGGCTCTCTTGCACCGTTCCAGTCAAACGATGTGTTCAGCATAGCCTCGGGGAAGTCGCAGTTGGGGTAGAAGTCTGTCCACTGACGCTGACCCTGGAAGCCTGCGGCGATAGCGTTATGACCTACAGCCTCTTCCTCACAGCCTGCGGGGAGATTTTTGTTTCCGTTCATAAGATCCTTTATAATGCACATCATCTTAACGACAAATTCCCAGTCCTGTTCCTTCTGCTCGTCTGTGCGGCGGAACTGCTCGGGGTTCTTGTCAAAGCCTTCCTTGCACTTTTCACGGGTCCATTTAAGTGCCTTCTGATATTCGGCTTCATCATAAATGCCCTGCGTCATTCGGCGGATTATTTCTACCTCATCGACAGATTCAACACGCATGCCGAGATATTCTTCAATAAATGCGGGGTCGATGATAGAGCCGCCGATACCCATTGTGATAGAGCCTATCTGTAAGTATGACTTGCCTCTCATTGTAGCGCAGGCAACAGCTGCTCTGCCGAAACGCAGGAGCTTTTCCTTTACGTCCTCAGGGATAGATGTGTCGTCTGCCTCGCATACATCGTGACCGTAGATGCCGAATGCGGGAAGGCCCTTCTGTGCGTGTGTCGCAAGTACAGACGCAAGATAAACAGCGCCGGGACGCTCTGTGCCGTTGAAGCCCCATACGCCCTTTATCGTCATAGGATCCATATCCATTGTTTCTGCGCCGTAGCACCAGCAGGGAGTAACGGTGAGTGTAATGTCAACACCGCACTTCTTGAACTTATCCGCACAGGCTGCCGCCTCGGCAACTCTGCCTATAGTAGTGTCGGCGATAACGACCTTTACGGGTTCGCCGTTTGAATATCTGATATTTTCCTCGAACAGTTTTGCGGCTGACTTTGCCATGTTCATTGTCTGCTCTTCAAGGGATTCTCTTACCTTGAGAACACCTCTTCTGCCGTCGATCGTGGGACGTATGCCTATTACGGGATAATCGCCTATAAGTCTGTTTTCACTCATGATAAAATATTTCCTTTCTGTAAAATACAAAACGTTTTTGGTGCTTTGCACCGTTGCCTTTATTTTAGCACTTCTGTTGTCTTTTCGTCTTGTTTTATTCTCAGAAATTATATGACGATATTAACATTTTTGATAGGCAGACTAAAATTTTGTAAAATCGCTTTAAAAGAGCTCACTTTTGTGATATAATTTAAATTATGAATCTTAGAATCGGTTTCTTTAAGGAGATAGAAAGTATGAGAATGTTCTTAGCGATACTTGCTTGCAAAGTGTCGAAATGTTTACTTAAACTTATCGGCAGAGGCAGCAGTCTGCCGGGTGATATAGCGCTTAAAATCTGCCCCGATGTACTGTCAAGGGTGAAAATGCCTCAGCAGGTCATTGCGGTTACGGGAAGCAACGGCAAGACATCGACCGTTGAGATGATCGCACAGGTAATGCGTAAATCGGGAAAAAAGGTTATTTGGAATAAAGAGGGCTCAAATCAGATAGCGGGTGTTACAGCGATAATATTATCCAACTGCACATTCGGCGGTAAGGTAAAGGGCGATGTTCTTCTGCTTGAGTCGGACGAGAGATACGCTAAATATTCGTTCAAATTCTTTGCTCCTACGCACTATATAATTACAAATCTTTACCGTGACCAGCTTACAAGAAACGGTCACCCCGAATGGGTCTATGAATCGGTTAAGGACAGTATCAGACCCGAATCACAGCTTATCCTCAATGCCGATGATCCGCTTGTTTCGAGATACGGCAAGGACAGGGATAATGTGATATGGTTCGGTATGGATAAGCAGGATTTCAGCACAGACCACGCTACAGGCGTATATAATGACGGTGCGTTCTGCCCCGAATGTAAGCACAGAATGAGCTATGACTACTATCACTATGCACATATCGGAAGCTATCACTGCGACAACTGCGGACACAGAAAGCGCGATACGCAGTACACCGTAACGAATGTCGATTATGACAGCGGTATTGTTACGATAAACGGCAAATATAAGATAAAGCTACTGTTCAAGAGCGTTTACAACGTTTATAACATTCTTGCCTGCTTTGCGGCTTGCTCTATTGTCGGGATTGACGGCGAGGTCATAGCAGACGAACTGTCACATTATTTCCTTAAGAGCGGACGTATTTTGCAGTTCAAACTTGGTATGAACAACGGTACATTCCTTATTGCAAAGCACGAAAATTCTGTGGCAAGCGACCGCGTGTATGATTATATCATAAGAAAAAATCAACCCTGCTCGGTGATCATAATAATAGATTCGGTAAGCCGTCGTTATTCGACAGGAGAAACAAGCTGGCTGTGGGATATTGACTACGGTGTGCTTAAAGCCGACTGCATACAGCATCTTTATCTGCTCGGCAGACACGCAAAGGATCTTGAAACAAGGCTTTCGTATACGGATATTGATATAGCTAAGGTGACTGTGAACGAGGATATTCCTGAGGCACTTGATGAAATTGCGGCTAAACCGCTCGGCAAACTGTATACCGTCACCTGCTTTTCGGATAAGGAGAAGTTCTTGTCAAAGGTAGAGCTTACGCAGGCAGAGGAGGACGTATGAGGATAATTCATTTATTTGCGGATCTGTGCAATCTTTACGGCGATTACGGCAATGTATGCGGTTTGAAAAGAGCACTTGAAAATAAAGGGCAGAATGTTGAAGTTGAATATCAGTCGATAGATGATGAGATAGATGTTTCGGGTGCGGATCTTGTGTTTATCGGTTCTGCGACCGAAAGAAATCAGAAGGTAGCACTGGAATATCTGCAAGGCTATAAGGATAACATCAAAGCGGCACTTGATAACGGTACGGTCATTCTTGCAACAGGCAATTCATTTGAGATGTTCGGACAGAGCGTTACCGACTGTGACGGTGTAAAGCACGAAGGACTTTCGTTCTTTCCTTACGAAACGCTTGAAGGGAAAGATAGAATTGTCACAGACAGCCTTTGCGACACATCGCTGTGCGGCGGAGATATAATAGGCTTTGTGAATAAGGCGAGCCTTACAACCGGAGCCACCTCACCGCTGTTTGATGTAAAGCAGGGAAGCGGCAACGGCAAGGACGACAGCAAAGAGGGCGTGCATTACGGCAATTTCTACGGCACTCATCTTATCGGTCCTGTGCTGATAAGAAACCCTCAGCTGTGCGAATACTTTGCGGATATGCTTATAAAGAAACAATAAGCTGAGATATGCTTTTACAGCCGGGCAATGTGCGTATTAAGTGAAAAAAGGTTCATTGATATCGCAATTAAGCACGGAATGTCGTATAATGTGAATTATATGGCAGTAATATGCGAAAGAATGGTGGAGTCACCTTGACTAATTTTAATAAATCTGAGTATATCACAATAATAAGCAAGCGGCAGAAAGTAGTGATTTCCGTCAGCTCTATACTGTACATAGTAATGGAAGGCAAAACAGCCGAGATACACCTGTCTGACGGAAAGATATATAAAACAAGAATGACCTTTGCCGCTCTTGAAGAGATGCTGGGTGATGGCTTTATCAAGGCACACAGAGGATGCATCGTATCGGCTATGGCTATTCACGAAATATCCGATATGATAGACCTTGTAAACGGCGAAAAGCTCGAATATGCACGCCGCAGGAAGAATACCATAATCGAAAGCCTGCAGACAAGCAGAAAGAGGATAATAAAAGGCTTCGATCATAACGGTGTGCCGGATACCGAAGAGCAGTATCACGATTATTACCGCTCCTTTGATGCTATGCCGTTTGCGTTTACCGATATTGAGATGGTATTCAACGAAGAGTGTAAAGCGGTAGATTGGATATTCCGCTATGCAAACGAAGCTCTTGCAAGGCTGGAAAAGCTCCCGCTCGAAAAGCTGGTCGGACAATCATTCGGTACGCTGTTCAGCAATATGGACGCTAAGTGGCTGAGAGGATATGAACGTACCACGCTTTACGGCGAAACGCTTGAGCTTATGGACTACAGCCCCGAGATAGATACGTATCTTAAGGTAATATGCTTTCCGACCTTCAAAGGGCACTGCGGATGTATCCTGTTTGATGTTGATAAGATATGGTTTGTACAGCACAGCGAGGATTCTGTAAAGACATTGGCGAGATATTACGCAAAGCTGCCGAATAACAAGTAAATAACAGAATCTGTGCCGCCCTGTCGGGCGGCATTTCTGACTTTTTCTACAAAATAAGACCCCGCTCAAAAGAGCGGGGTCACAGACTGTCGAAAAACCTACATAATTTT
>DOQG01000031.1:21939-23756 GCA_003512525.1 Oscillospiraceae bacterium
TTGGGGTTAGGGTTTGAGAATAAGCTACATTTCTAAAAAACAGACTTTTTCTACAAGCTGAGACCCCGCTCAAAAGAGCGGGGTCAGCTTTATGTTGGTTTTATCTGTCTTTTTTGAGCATTGATACGCCGATAGCAACTGTTGCTATGCCGGAAACGATGTATCCGATGACCAGATCGATGATAAACGTACCTGTCATTGAGTCCATACCTTCAAGTCCCGTCAGAAGGTCGACCTGTTTCATAAGGTCAAACAGACCGAAGAACACACTGAAGAAACCTTCATAACCCAGTAGAGAAAGAGCTTCATCTATTCCCGGTTCGCTTACTATCTGCCATGCACATATGAACATATTGCTCAGCAGTACCATTATAAGTACTATTACGATAGATGTGATAAGACCCAGAACATCAAACTTCTTTCCGAACAGGTGATATCCGAATATAGTTGAGAATGCCATTGCAACGCCGCCGAGATATGAAATATATCCAAGCTTTCCTATAATTATCCATATTGCACAGCCGATAAGCGAGAAGAGCAGAGCGCCGAGGATACCCATAAGCGGCTTGCTTTCCTGAACTATCGCGGTGGGTCTGCCTGCTACAAAACGACCGTCGTTGGCAAACGAGCTCATAGGCTGTTGTACAAAGCCGCCGTTCATTGGCTGCTGTACAAAGCCGCCGTTATTATTCATCGGTGAATATGCGGGCTGCGAAAAGCCACCATTGATAGGAGGGAGATTGCCGTTTGTCGGGGGCTTTAGCTCTGCAAGTGACTGAGCGGTTGAATATCCCGTACTTTCGGGTGCTGTTGCAGGGTCGATTGCCGCCATTGCGTCATTGCCCGACTGAGAAGAGGGAAGCGGAGTACCGCCCATAGCCGGTATAACATTTTCCGTCTGAAAGTTATTCGTAACAGGCGGTACAGGTGCGCCGCCTATAGGCACTCCGTATACTCCTGTATCAGGCTGAGGAACAGGCTGAGCCTGATTAAATGTCTGCTGATCATTCATCGCAGGCTGTGCCGGATTGAATGCCGGCTGATTGTTGATAGCAGGCTGAACAGGTGTTGTCTGTTGAGCTGATACTGCATTTTCTGCCGCGTCCTCTTCACTTTGCACGCACATCTTGCATAACTGCTTTATACTGCCGTCAGAAGCCTTTGCAAAGCCTAGTCCGATTGAAGAGTTGCACTTTGCGCAGGCGTTGCTGTAATAATTTGCAGAGAAGTATTTAACTATATCGGTAATAAAGCGCTTTATATCCGATGTGGTTTTATTGTCGTCACTTCCCGCAAAAAGAACCGCTGAGATGTTTGGGTCACTTACCTTATAAGCCTTGACAAAGCTGTTTTCGGGCTTTGCCATATATTCGGTGAAAAATCCGTCTGCCGTTTTACTTGTGAGTGCGCTCTTTCTAACCCAAGAGTTGAATATGATACAGCTCTTGTCGCTTAGCGCTCGGAGAGTGAAGCCGTATCCGACATAAGTGCCGCCGGCATAATCTTCGGCATAAAGAGTCAGTGCAAGTTCCGGCTTTAAACGTAAAAGTACGTCAGTTACCATTATATTTCCTCCAAAGTTTACTTTAGCTTGATGGTAAGGCAAAACCTTACCAGTTAATTTTACTATAATCAGGCGTTCGTGTCAATAGATAAAAGCGATGGGACAAGTAAAATCAGTAAGTTTATAAAAAAAGCTCCCCCTTAGGGGAGCGCAGACTGTAGAAAAAGTCTGTTTTTGAAATAAACTTCTGATTTATTATCCCTATCCCCTTTAGGACACTCTGATGGCATTGCATCTGTGCAACAGTGGTCGT
>DOQG01000031.1:24086-28211 GCA_003512525.1 Oscillospiraceae bacterium
GCTACGCCCCTCAACCCCATTTTTAAAAATTATATAGGTTTTCGACAGTCTGGAGTTTATAAAAAAAGCTCCCCTTAGGGGAGCAATCTTTATCGTAACATTTACCGAAATCAGTTAGCACGCTCAACCTTACCTGAACGAAGGCAACGAGAGCAAGCGTGTACTCTGCAAGGAGTACCGTTTACGATAGCCTTAACCTTCTGAACGTTGGGCTTAAAAGCTCTGTTTGTACGTCTGTGTGAGTGAGAAACCTTTATGCCGAAAGATACGCCCTTTCCGCAGATATCACATTTTGCCATGGGGTTTGCACCTCCTTCAATACTTGCTTTTATCTTGCGGCGGATAACAAATCCGCCATTCACTATTTATCATATAGCGATACAACATTAATATTTTAACAGAAACCGCAGCAAATTGCAAGTGTTTTTTTACAATTTCCCGAAAAAATTTTACTTATCAACAACTTGTACAATTATACCCTCTGTTTTTCTGCGCTTTTGTGCAATCAGAACACAAGTGTATATGTCTTGTCGGGGAGCGTATCGAATGAAACTATACCGTTCTTTGACATCATAGGCACCGATCTGCCGTCACAGAGTATAGCTTCACAGTTCGATTTTATGTGACAAATGCCGCCGATAGTCGACTTTATGGTTACAGCTGTAGGATTGAAATTTTCCCATTTTGCGTCTACTACAAAGCCGTGTCGTGCGCAAAGTCCTTTAAAGCTGCCGTTTCTCCATGCATCGGGGGAAGCGGGAAGCAGTTCTATATAGCCCTCGTGGCTCTGTATCAGCATTTCGGCAATGCCTGCACTGCCGCCGAAGTTTCCGTCAAGCTGGAACGGGGGGTGGAAATCAAACAGATTGTCAAACGTACAGCCTCTCAGCAGTCCCTGTAAGATAGAGTAAGCGCGGTTGCCGTCCTTTACTCTTGCCCAAAGGTTGAGTTTGTACGCTCTTGCCCAGCCTGTTGATTCATCGCCTCTGTCGTTGAGCGTGTTTATTGCGGCTTCCATAAGCTCGGGAGTGTTTGAGTTGATTCCCTTGCCCGGGTAAAGACCCAGAAGATGAGAGATATGACGATGATTTTTCTGAGTTTTGCTGTGGTCGAAATTATCATCATCTTCTTCAAACCACTCTTTGAGCAGTCCCGTTTTTTTGCTTACGCTGTAAGGCTTTAGCTGTACTATCTGTTCTTTTACGGTATTGCGCAGCTCTTCGTCCTCGCCGAGCGCCTCGCTCGCGGTGATGAAGTCGCTATAGAGCTGTTCGATAAGGCTCTGCTCATATGTGTTGCCTATAGTAACAGGTCCGTGTTCGGGAGAATAAGTAGGAGATGACACAAGGCGCTTCTGCTTGTCATCATATATCAGCCACTGTGTATAGAAACGTACACTTTCGCGCATTATCGGGTATATGTGTTCTTCAAAGTACGTTTTGTCACCTGTGAACTCAAAATATTCGTAGATGTTCTGCATAAGCCATGCAACAGCCGCAGTCGACCAACCCCAGTAGAAGTCCCAACCGGGAGCTGTCCAACCGAAAGGCGTACTCTGTGTATGTGCGCACCAGCCGTTTTCGGGATGATGTTCATCGGATTTTATGCCGTAGTAGGCTTCTGCGGACTTTCTGCCGGACGGTCGCATACTGTCAAGGAAATCAACGAGGGGAGGTACTGTTTCGCTGAGGTTCGTGTTATATGCGCCCCAGTAGTTCATCTGGAGGTTTACGTTTATATGATAGTCGCAACACCACGGAGGGCAATTGCTCTCGTTCCACACGCCCTGAAGGTTAGCGGGGAGAGAGCCTGCTCTTGATGAGCTTATCAGCATATATCTGCCGAACTGGAAGTAAAGCGTTTCAAGGCGGTTTGCTATGCTTCTTGTGCCGCTTTCCTTATAGTCGCTTATCAGTTTGTCGCAGGGGATAACGTCATCTGTATCTTCATTTATTTTCAGCGTAACTCTGTCAAAGAGTGCCTTGTAGTCTGAAAGGTGTTCCTTGTAAAGCTCATCATAGCCTTTGTTTACAGCATTTTCGATACGCTGTTTTACCGCGATCCTCGGGTTGACACCTGTTCTGAAGGTCGGGTACTTATTTGAATAATCGGTCGATGCTGTAAGGTAAATATATACCTCATCGGCGTGTTCTACCATTATGCAGTCCTTTGCATCAATAAGCTCACCGCCTTTGTTTACCACCTTGAATACGGTGCAGTAACGCAGACCGTTGTCCCATAGAGCACCCTCATATGTAAGTGTATCACCGTTTGCGGTAACGCTGCCGCACTGGAGATTGTCAAGAGAAAGCTTTACACATATTCTGCGGGGCTTGTCAGAGCTTAATTTCAGACAGATCACGTTTGAGGGATAGTTCGCGAAAGCTTCTCTTTTATGAACTGCACCCTGATATGTAAATTGTGTTGTGAATAAAGAATTATCAAGGTCGAGCGTTCTGGTGTAATCTGTTGCAAGGGTTTCGTCTATATTTGAGAAAGTAAGCATAAGGTCACATAGTAACTGATATGCTCCAAAGCCGTCAGTTGCGCCTGTCAGATGGGGGAGAAGCGCGACTGCTTCGTCATACTTGCCGTCATAGAGAAGCTGCTGTACCTGTTTAACATATTCATAGCTACCGTCTATAATACCACTGTTGTAATCGGGGCGGCTCTCGGAAGGACCGCCTGCCCACAGTGTTTTCTCATTAAGAACTATTTTTTCCTTTGAAATGCCGCCGAAGAAACTTGCTCCCATATAGCCGTTTCCGATAGGTTGACATTGCTGCTCCCACTTGTCAAATTCGCCCGGAGCTGTAAACAGTATTTTGTTTTGCATTTGTTCCATACCTTTCTATAAGCGTTTTTAACGCTCAAAACCGCATAGGCGAACGCCATGCGGTTTTATAATACCACTATTATACATTAACCTGACACAAATGTCAACAACACATTGCCGATCGGTGTGAGTTAATCGGGTAAATATCTTGTTTCAAGCATTTTGGTGAGAAGCCCGAAATAATCCGTTCCAGCCGCATGTGCCGCCATAAGCGTATTGTATTTCTACCGTATAAGCCTGTGTACCTTTCTCCTCAGCCATTTTTCATAAACATACGACAGCTGGCTCAAACAAAAATCGTAGCAGATGAACGTAAAGTTTCCGATAAGCCAGAAAGCAAGTACCGCAAACTGTCCGAACCCGGCAAAGTCCTCGATGAGCTGTCCCATACCAAGCACGTTCAGAAGCAGGGCGTATATTGCAACGACAGGTATGTTGAAGCAAAGAAAACGCAGTAAGAATGACAGTACAGCAGGTTTAACTTTTGTAAGCAGGTCACGGATAACGGGATAGTAACCGAAAAATCCGGAGAACAGAAGCTTTGACTCTATATCCGGGGTGAGAAGCAGTGCGAGTAAAGCTACTGCCGCATAGCAAAGAAGCGCCCATTTCCTGCTTATTTCACGGTAGATTATCCATACGACAAGACCTGCTACCGCAGGCAGAATATAAGCGCCGATAGGGATGAAGCCTGTACAGAACATAAGTACTATGCATATAGCGCTCAGTATTCCGCTAAGCGCTATGGCGTAGCTTCTGTTTTTATTGTTTGAGGGCATTTTAAACCTTTCTCCTTGCGTGCTCTGCATAAAGTTCGTTGCTCTTTTCCTTGCGCTCTCTGCCGTCACGGAGTATATCCCGAAGTTTTGCAACATCATCGTTGCCGATAGCATCCCTGTATTCACACAGATTGTCGATGATGGTGTTCAGCTCGAACAAAAGAGCTTCCTTATTGCACAGGAACAGACTGCTCCACATATATTCGTTGAGCTTTGCGACACGGGTAAGATCCATAAAGCTGCCTGCCGAAAATCCGTCTGCATTGAAAAGCGACGGGCTTTTGACATAAGCGTTTGAAACGACGTGCGCAAGCTGTGAGGTGAAGGCTATGTTTATATCGTGCTGCTTCGGGGTAGCGGTCACGACCTTGCCGAAGCCCATACAGCACGCAAGCGTTGACAGCAGATCTATTGCCATTTTGGGGGTATTTTCGGAGGGGGTGATTATATAGCTTGCGCCCTTGAACAGATCATCGGTCGAATAATCAAAGCCCGAAAATTCACGTCCTG
>DOQG01000031.1:28381-29983 GCA_003512525.1 Oscillospiraceae bacterium
GCCCGAAAATTCACGTCCTGCCATCGGGTGACTTCCGACAAAGATAACTCCGAGAGGTTCAAGCACCTCGGTACAGCGTGTAACTACATATTCCTTGACACCGCAGGAGTCTGTTACTATCGAACCGGGCTTGAACCTGTCCTTGTGCTGCTTTACAAAGTCAACGATAGTTTCGGGGTAAAGGCAGAGCATAGTCATATCAGCTTCATTTAGCCCATCCGCTGTTATTATCTCGTCTATTGAGCCGCTGTCGAGAGCCTTTTTGCATACCTCGCCGTCAGCGTCAAGTCCCATTATATGATGAAATGTACTTTTCTTGAGTGCCTTGCAGACAGAACCGCCTATCAGACCAAGACCTACTATTGCTATTTTCATTTTTGTCCTTCTTTCGGTGCGTTTAAAACGTATATAGATTATTATATCTTATCGCACGTTTAATTTCAAGTCGGAATGTGAAACTTTGCTGAAAAAGCGTTGACCTCTCCTAACTGTTTGTTGACATTACGGAAAAGAAAAGTGTATAATTTATCTGATATTTTTAACAGAATAAAGGAGAAACACAGATGAAAGTACTTAAGTACTTGAAGCCGTATTGGCTTTTCGCCTTGCTGTGTCCGCTCGCTATGATACTTGAGGTAAGTATGGACCTGTTACAGCCCACGCTTATGTCGGACATAGTGGATAACGGTATATTGGGCGATGCGGCTGCCGATGAAAACCTGCGATACGTTCTTATAACGGGACTTAAAATGCTGGTATTCTCGCTTATCGGCTGTTTCGGCGGTATAGCCTCGGCGGCATTCGGCACGGCGGCGGCTCAGAAGATGGGTAACGATCTCAGAAAAGACGCATTTGCAAAGGTAATGCATATGTCTTTTCAGCAGACGGACAGGTTTACCACAGGCTCACTTGTTACCAGACTTACAAACGATATAATGGCGATACAGGAGTTTGTGGCAATGTCGCTGAGAATGTTTGTAAGAACGGGAATGCAGTTTATAGGCGGCATTGCGGTAATTCTCACACTTAATGTGAATTTCGGCATAGTGCTTGTTATCTCACTGCCTGTTCAGCTTATTGCGGTCGCGATAATTATGAAGAAAGCCTCGCCGCTTTTCGGCATCGTTCAGTCAAGACTTGACAAGGTGAACAGCGTGGTACAGGAAAACGTTTCGGGAGCGAGGGTAGTAAAGGCTTTCACCCGTGAGGAATATGAGATAAACAGGTTTGACAACGCAAACACAGACCTTATGGCAACAAACCTGAAAGTTCAGAAGCTGCTCGCAACGCTGAACCCGATACTTATGATAATAATGAATGCTTCGGTTATAGCTATTATTATGATAGGCGGTTTTCAGGTCGATGCTAAGGCAATGCAGGTCGGCGATGTAATGGCGGCTGTGACTTACATAACACAGATACTTATGTCGGTGATGATGGTAGGTATGATGTTCCAGCAGGTTTCGCGTGCAACAGCGTCTATGAAGCGTGTAAATGAAGTGCTTTCAACAGACCCTGTTATCGGTGACGGTAAGAAAAATGCAGACGGCGATAACAGCGGTACGGTCGAGCTTAAGAATGTCAGCTTTGCATATCCGGGTG
>DOQG01000031.1:30149-30576 GCA_003512525.1 Oscillospiraceae bacterium
ATGTCAGCTTTGCATATCCGGGTGCGTCGGGAAAGCCGGTGCTTTCAGGCATTGATCTGAAAGCCGAAAAGGGGCAGATGATAGCTATACTCGGCTCTACCGGCTGCGGTAAAACCTCGCTTGTAAATCTCATACCGAGATTTTACGATGCTACAGAAGGCGATGTGCTTGTTGACGGTATAAATGTCAAGGATTACGATGTTGACACATTGAGAAGCAAAATAGGTGTAGTATTACAGAAAAGCGAGCTTTTCTCCGGTACAGTAGCAGAAAATATCCGCTGGGGCTGTGAAACGGCTACGGACGAAGAGGTAAAGACTGCCGCAGAGATAGCGCAGGCGGAGGAGTTTATAAGCGGTTTCAATGACGGTTATGATACCATGATAAGTGAAAAGGGCGCGTCACTGTCCGGAGGTCAGAAGCAGCG
>DOQG01000031.1:30735-31526 GCA_003512525.1 Oscillospiraceae bacterium
ACTGTCCGGAGGTCAGAAGCAGCGTATGGCGATAGCAAGAGCTATCGTCAAAAAGCCTGAGATATTGATATTTGACGACAGTACATCGGCGCTTGATCTGAGCACCGAGGCAAAGCTTCACACGGCACTGCGTGAGAATTTAAGCGGTGTTACCGTTATAATGATAGCACAGAGAATAGCAAGCGTTATGAGAGCCGATAAGATAGCGGTACTTGAAAACGGCTCGATATGTGCTTTCGGCACACATAAGGAGCTTATGGAAGCAAGCGATGTCTACAGAGATATTTACTATTCGCAGATGAAGCAGGGAGAGGGGGAAACGGTAAATGGCTAACGAACGTCCTCCTGTGAGAATGATGGGCAGAGGAGGTCCACCTCCCCACGAAAGAATGTTGATGGCTGAAAAGCCGAAGAATGCTAAGGGCACGCTGAAAAGGCTTGTAGGCTATATCGGCAAGAACAGGTATCTGATGATACTGCTGTTATCGGTCATGCTGATAATTACAGTTTTAAACCTTGTAGCACCGTATTTACAGGGACTTGCTATAGACAAGATAACCATTTCGGATCAGCGGCTGAATGTCGATATAAGCGGTATGGTATACTGTCTTATAGCGCTGGGGTGTGTGTACCTTGTAAATTCAATGCTTACATATTTTCAGGGCATATTTGCGGCTAAGCTTTCCCAGACGACTGTCAAGGCTATGCGTAAGGATCTGTTTGACAAGATATCTTACCTGCCGATAAAATATACCGATACTCATCAGCACGGTGATATAATGAGCCGTATG
>DOQG01000031.1:31700-44770 GCA_003512525.1 Oscillospiraceae bacterium
TATAATGAGCCGTATGACAAACGATGTCGAGAACATTTCAAACACTGTTTCTCAGTCTATAGCTTCGCTTTTCTCGGGCGTTCTGACGCTTGTCGGCTGTCTTGTGTTCATGCTGTATTATTCGCCTATGCTGACGCTCGTCAGCCTTACATCTGTCATTCTGACGCTTGTTGTAACAAAAAATCTTACAAAGTTTATGAGAAAGTATTTTCCTCTTCAGCAGACGCTTTTAGGCAGACTGAACGGTCATATTGAAGAAATGGTATCAGGCTACAGAACGGTAGCGGCATACTCAAAGGAAAAGAAGGCCTGCGAGGAGTTCGGCGAGATAAGCGATGAGCTTCAGAAAGCGGCGATAAAGGCGCAGATATGCGGCGGTATAATGGGTCCGTGTATGAATGTAATATCAAATATCAGCTTTTTACTTGTTGCGGGCTTCGGTGCATATTTCCTTATAATCGACTTCAATCCCCTTGCGCTGAAAGGCGTTATGACGGTCGGCACAATTCAGGCGTTCTTACAGTACACCAAGAACTTCACACGTCCCATAAACGAAATAGCACAGCAGTATTCCTCAATACAGACGGCTATTGCAGGTGCGGAGCGTGTATTTGAGATAATGGATACCGAGCCTGAAAACGATGAGGGAACGGATAAGGATTTCTCGATCGATAACGTGAAGGGCGATCTTATGTTCAAGAATATAGATTTTTCCTATGTTCCCGGTGAAAAGGTACTGCATGACTTTGACCTGTGGATAAAGAGCGGTCAGAAGCTCGCCATAGTCGGCGCTACCGGTTCGGGCAAAACCACGGTCGTAAATCTGCTGACGAGATTTTACGATATCGACGGCGGAAGCATAACTCTTGACGGCGAAAGCATATACGATATTCCGAAAAAGAAGCTGCGTGGCTCTATAGGTATCGTACTTCAGGATACGGTTATTTTCAATGATACGATAATGCAGAATATCCGTTACGGCAGGCTTGACGCTACAGATGAAGAGGTCATTGCGGCGGCAAAGACCGCTAAGGTTGCCGACTTTGCCGAAAAGATGTCTGACGGCTACGATACAATGCTGACCGAGGGCGGCGGAAATTTAAGTCAGGGACAGCGACAGCTTATCGCTATAGCGAGAGCTGTGCTTGCCGACCCGAAGATACTTATTCTTGACGAGGCAACATCGAGTATCGATACCCGTACGGAGGTACATATTCAGGAGGCAATGCTTGCACTTATGAAAGGCAGGACAAGTCTTATCATAGCGCATAGGCTGTCTACTATCCGTGACGCGGACAAGATAGTTGTAATTGACGGCGGCAAGGTAGTTGAAGCGGGAAATCACGAAAAGCTGCTCAACGAAAACGGCGCATATGCAAGACTGTACAATACTCAGTTTGCAGGTATAAAGACATAATAAACAAAACACACCGCACAGTTTCTGCTGTGCGGTACAGTTTGTAGAAAAAGTATGTTTTCTCAATAAAAGTGCTTGTCCTCAATCCCTATCCCCAAACCCCTTCCCCGTGGGAAGGGGCTATATTACTGGGGCTACCGCCCCTAGTCCCTGTCGGGGGCTACGCCCCAAAGCAAGGATGCTTTGGTTGCTTGCCAAAAGTTATAAGCAAGGATGCTTATGTCAGCTGAATCAAGCCGTTGCACGATGCAACGGCACAAACAGCTGACTTTGCAGAGATGCAAAACCAACAGAGCAAGCAATAAGCGACACCCCATTTTTATCAACGATAGAGGTTTTTCGACAGACTGATCGCACAGTTTCTGCTGTGCGGTACTATGCTATTAAGGAGCTTGCTATGCATTTTGTAGACGCAAAATCAATACTATCAGCCAAAAACGGAATGAATATCTATCGCGGTTGCACGCACGGCTGTATTTATTGTGATGCACGTTCGACCTGTTATAATATGCAACACGATTTTGAAGATATAGAGGTAAAGCAGAATGCTCCCGAGCTTCTTGAAAAGGCACTTGTTTCAAAGCGTAAGCTGTGTATGATCGGCACAGGTGCGATGAGCGACCCGTATATGCACTGCGAGGAAAAGCTAAGGCTTACAAGGCGATGTCTTGAAATAATCGACAGGCACGGCTTCGGAGTGACGGTGCTGACAAAGTCGGATATGATTTTGCGAGATATTGACTTATTGTGCAGTATTAACAGCAAGGCAAAGGCGGTTGTACAGATGACGCTGACAACATACGATGAGGATTTGTGCCGTATTTTAGAGCCGAATGTATGTACAACAAAACGGCGGTATGAGGTGCTTAAAGCAATGCGGGAAAACGGCATACCCACTGTTGTATGGTTTACCCCTGTTCTGCCGTTTATCAATGATACGGAAGAAAATCTGCGTGGTATCCTGTCATACTGCTTTGACGCAGGTGTAAAAGGTATTATCTGCATGGGGATAGGAACTACGATGCGGGACGGCGACAGGGAGCATTTCTACTCTGCACTTGACAGGCATTTTCCGGGAATGAAACAGCGGTATATATCGCAGTATGGAAATGAGTATATCTGCAACAGTGTTAACAACGGCAGGCTTATGAGCATATTCTGTAATGAATGCGAAAAGCACGGCGTTATGTGTGATCCCGCCGAGGTGTTTTCGTATCTTTACGATTTTCCCGAAAAAAACGAGCAGTTAACGTTTTTTTAAGCGACTTCTGTTAAAATAAGGTTAATATTTATTTTTTATAATGCTGATACAGAAAATTGAAAGGGTGAACAGTATGACTATCAGAAAACTGACAAATGAGGAGCTTTCGCAATGTGTAGATGTCATTCGCAAAAGCTATGAAACGGAGGCTGTCGCATTCGGCATTACAGAAATGAATTGTCCTCAGCACGCCGCCTTTATTACGCTTGACCGTTTACAGCTGTCTGCGGAGTGGGGCTATATTTTCTACGGAGCATTTGAGGAAGAGGAGCTGATAGCCTGCTTTGCTATTGAAAACAAGGACGACAGCGTGTATGAACTGCACCTGTTCTCGGTACTTCCCGACAAGCGATACGGCGGTGTGGGAGCAAAGTGCCTTGAATATGCTAAAAATGAAGTTTTCTCAATGGGCGGCACGGTACTTAACGCAGGCGCGATACATCAGAGCGTAAGAGTGCGTAACTGGTATGAGAAGAACGGCTTCAAGCAAAAAGAGATACACAGAGCGGCATATCTGCCTTTTGCACTCGGAATAATGAGCTGTAATGTCGGAGAGTAATTACAAGAATACATAAGCATAATTAAAGCCTGAGAGGAATTTTTCTTCTCAGGCTTTTGCGTTATTAAAAATATCTTGCGCTTTCTTTTCTGTACTCGCTTGGACTTTTTCCTGTGAAACTGCGGAAACATCTGCTGAAATACAATGCATCGGAAAAGCCGAGCCTGTCGGCGGTTTCGCTTATACTCATAAGAGTGGAGCAGAGCAATCTGCAAGCCTCCTCCATCCTTACCGTGTTGTGATACTGTTGCATTGTCATACCTTTTTCTTTTTTGAAAAGGCTAGCCATATATTTGTAACTGAGAAAAAACTCTTTTTCGATGCTTTCGGAGCTGAACGGCACGGCAAGATTATCCGAAAGATAGCGACAGATCCTGTCGCTGAGTGTAAGATCGTTTGAAAAGCCGTGTGAACTTATTGCAAGTGAAGATAGCAGCGAAAAAAGCCTGTGATTGATAAACCATCTTTTATATACATCGTTTGAGTGAGCATATTCTATAAATGAGTTAAGCTCCTTTTCGATCCGTCTTGAAATGCTATTCATATATTTCGGAAGAGTAAGACGGCTTTCGGTTGTCACGTCATAAGCACCAAGCGGGGAAGCGTCGGGATAAAACGGCGTTCCGCCGCTGTGTCGGGTTATTCTGAAGTGTATGAATATCCACTTTGTACCTTTTTGTATCTTTTTCTTGCCGAAGTGATGTACACCGTTTTTAAGTATCAGCAGTTCGCCTGTCTTTACTTCATAGTCGGTTTCATCTTCCGTGACATAGATGCAGCCGTCAATTACATATATCAGTATGCAAAAATCCGGTATTCTGTCTGTGTGGATAAAGCTCTCAGAAGCGGCAAATAAACCGCATCCGCACAGCGTAGGAAGAGCAGTATTTGTAACAACGATCTCGTTCATGAATATTCTCCATATTTTTGTGCGTTTTATCTATTTGATTAGCTTGTCGATAAGATTATAATACATATATGAGAGTAAGTCAAGCGTTTGCTTTGAGAACGGAGAATTATCATGATAACACAGAAAAACATAAAAGTCACCGGATATAAGTCAGATGGTTTTATCGGAAAATATCAGAAATTGATAAGAGATACGGTAATTCCTTATCAGTACAGCGTACTGTGCGACAAAGCGCCCGATACGGAGAAGAGCCACGTTGTAAAGAACTTTGAGAATGCCGCAAAGGCGCTCCGCGGTGAAGATGTCGGCGATGGCTTTTACGGAATGGTATTTCAGGACAGCGATGCAGCCAAGTGGATAGAAGCGGCGGCTTATTCGCTGGCACTTTACCCAGACGAAAAGCTCTCCGAAACGGTAGATGAGCTTATTGACAAAATAGCCGCCGCGCAGGATGAGGACGGCTATCTTGATACATATTTCACGATAAAGGACAGAGATAGGCGCTGGAAGAACCTGCTGGAGGGGCACGAGCTTTACTGCTCGGGTCATATGATGGAGGCGGCTTGCGCTTACTATGAAGCTACCGGCAAGAAAAAGCTCCTTGATGTTATGGAAAAGAATGCAGAGCATATCTATAAGCATTTTATCACTGAAAAAAACGAGGGCGCACCCGGTCATCCCGAGGTAGAGCTTGCACTTATGAAAATGTATCGCACAACCGGTAACAAGAAATGGTTGCAGTTAGCGGAGCACTTTATAAACGAACGCGGAGAAGATCCTTATTTCTATGAGAAGGAAGCGGCAAAGCGTGACTGGACTGTATGGGGAAACGATCCGACGGCGCATGACTATCAGCAGAGCGGCAAGCCTGTAAGAGCGCAGAGCGATGCTACAGGACACGCTGTAAGAGCGGTATATCTGTACACGGGTATGGCTCAGCTTTCCGCAAAGAGCGGTGACAATGCGCTTTATGACGCTTGCAAGCGACTCTGGGAGAGCATCACACGCAGAAGAATGTATGTTACAGGCGGTATTGGTTCTACTGTTTTAGGTGAGGCGTTCAGCGTTGACTATGATCTGCCGCCCGATACTGCTTATGCGGAAACCTGCGCTTCTATAGGACTTATGTTCTTTGCAAACGCAATGCTTAAAAACGAGCTTATAGGTGAATATGCGGACGTTATGGAAACCGCTTTCTATAATACGGTTCTTGGTGGAATGCAGCTTGACGGCAAGCGCTTCTTCTATGTAAATCCGCTGGAGGTAGTACCCGGTATTTCGGGAGTATCGCCCACTCATCGTCATGACTTACCTGTAAGACCCAAGTGGTACGCTTGTGCTTGTTGCCCGCCTAACGTAGCAAGGCTTATTACATCGTTCGGTTGCTATGCTTACGGCGAAAACAGCGATATGAGCTTCTGCCATATGTATGCAGACGGTGAGATAAAGTTTGAAAATGGTATGGAGCTTGTCTGCAAGACAAATTATCCTTATGATATGACTGTAAATTATTCGGTTATAAAGGGCGGCAGACTTGCAATAAGAATACCCGGCTGGAGCGATACATTCACACTTGCGCTTAACGGCGAAAAGCAGGAGCTTAAACCTATAAACGGCTATGTTATTATTGCGGTAAAGGACGGAGATGAGGCAAAGCTTGTGCTTTCCGATACGCCCCACTTTGTATATCCGTCTGTTAAGATCCCTGCTGTAAGCGGTATGGCGGCAATAAGAAGAGGTCCGCTTGTATATTGCTTCGAGGATGCGGATAACGGCGATGTGCTGTCACTGGCACTTAAGCGCGGCGGCAAGATAACGGTATGCGAGCCTGATCGGAATGAGCTCAGCGGTGTTACAAAGCTTAAGGTCGAGGCGGTAAGATTTGACGACAACGGCAAGCCGTACAGCTTTGATGAGCCGAAAACGACCGATACTCTTGCGATCGCTGTTCCTTATTACACATGGGGTAACAGAGGAGAGAACGCAATGAGAGTGTTTATGCCGCTTTATTAAAAGTAAAAATATAAAAGAAACACCGTATGGAAGCGAAAATCCATACGGTGTTTCTTTTATATCTGTTTCAGGTAAGACGGGTTATCAGTCCATATCCCAGTTATGCCATACGTTCTGTACGTCATCGTTGTCGTCGAGTGTTTCGAGGAGAAGTCCCATCTTCTTTATCTGCTCTTCGTCTGTAAGGGTTGTGTATGTAGAGGGAACCTGTTCTGCTTCTGCAGAAACTACCGTGTAGCCCATATCTCTCAGTGCATTTGCAACGTTTTCAACTTCCTTGGGGTCTGTTGTAATCTCAACACAGCCGTCCTCAAAGCTGAAGTCATCTCCGCCTGCTTCAAGGATATCCTCCATAGCCTTATCTTCATCGATCGTGCCTTCTTCGTTGTCGAGAACGATAATGCCTTTTAAGCTGAACATAAACGATACGCAACCGCTTGTTCCCATATTTCCGCCGAACTTATCAAAGTAGTGACGGATCTCACCGGCTGTTCTGTTTCTGTTATCTGTAAGACAGTCAACTATAACTGCAACGCCGTTGGGACCGTAGCCCTCATATACGCAGTTCTCGTAGTCGTTCTTTTCTCCGCCGCCTACAGCCTTCTTTATAAGTCTGTCGATGTTATCGTTGGGGATATTGTTTGACTTTGCCTTCTGGATAAGTGTAGCGAGCTTTGCGTTGTTGTTGGGATCTCCGCCGCCTTCCTTTATGGCAACGATTATCTCACGGCTGATCTTGGTAAATACCTTAGCTCTTGCGCCGTCCTTTTCGCCTTTTTTTCTCTTGATGGTGCTCCATTTTGAGTGTCCTGACATATCGTTTTTTCCTTTCTGTTATATCAATTTATCTCTTTGAAACCTTTTCCGAGCACTTCTTTAGCACTCGTGATTATCATAAAAGCCGATTCATCGACTTCTTTCACATAACGTTTGACTTTAACGTAGTCGTTTTTTCTTACCGCACAGCAGATGACCTGCTTTTCTTCACCACTGTATGCGCCCTTTCCGCTGAGGAATGTAACGCCTTTGCCTGCGTTCATTATTTTCTTCGCAATTTCTTCGGACTTGTCACTGAATATCAGCAGCATTTTGCCCTCATAGCTTCCGTATACGATGATATCGATCACTTTTGATGATACGAAGATAGCGATTATGGCATATAGAGCCGATTCAATCTTGCCGAAAACAAGTGTTGCGAACACTATAACGGCAAAATCAGTCGTGAAGGTTATAGCACCTATGCTGATATGCGGAAAGCGCTTGTAAATGAGCCGGTTCAGGATATCAGTGCCGCCGCCTGTGCCTTCACGGGAGTAGCAAAGACCCAAACCTGCGCCGATAAGCAGTCCGCCGAATATAGCTGCGAGCATTTCGTTTCCCTCGTAGTGGGGAAGATAAGCGAATACATAGTCGGTTGCAATAGTAATAGTGACAATTGAAAGCAGTGTCTTGAACATCAGCTTTCTGCCAAGAAATATAAATCCTATCACTATAAGCGGAACGTTTACAATAAAGTAAAGCACACCTTCGCTAAGCCCGGTAATATGAGCCAGCGCAACGCATATTCCCGATGCGCCGCCCGGTGCTATATCGTTCGGAGCGGTAAAGGTCTTAAGACCGCAGGAGAATATGAAGCTTGAAATAATAATGACCGTAATATCGATCAGCGTGCGTTTTGTTGTTGCTTTCATTGTGATCCTTCTCTCGCAAATTATGTACGCTCGCTCGTATAGATCTTTTCAAAAAGCTCTTTTATTCTGTCGCTTTGCCCTGTAAGGTACAGATATCCGAAAAGCGCCTCTATCCCCGTTGCTCTGCGATAATCCTTAGGATTTGAAGAGCGGGGGACATTATTTCCTGTGGCATTTCTGCCGCGTTTGAATATCTCTGTTTCCTCTTCGGTAAGCTCATCTGCTATCACATCATACGCATAGGACTGAAATCCTGCATTTACATACTGTACAGCTTTTTTATGGAGCTTATCAACAGGCATTGTGCCGAGCTTTACAATCTGCTCGCGCACCAATACCTCATATACGCTGTCACCGAAGAATGCAAGTGTAAGGCCTCCGAGCGCTTTCGCTTCGGCAGTCGTCATAATTTCATACATCATCTCAGATACCTAAATTCAAAGTCATAGATAGAAACGGTGTCATCTTCCTGAATGCCCATTTCTTCAAGCTTGTCGATAATTCCGCTGAAACGCAGAACTCTCTGGAAATACTGAAGACTCTCGTAGTCCTCCATATTGACCATCGAAAGTACAGGAACCATAAACGGTGCATCGACAATATATATGCCGTCCTGCTTTGTGACAGTAAAATCTTTCTTTTTGAGTTCCTGCTCGTCAAGCTCTTTGGCAGTAAGCGGTTGAGCTTCAAAGCGTATCGGTGGCGGCAGCTTGTCAAGCTCGCCTGCGATATACTCGATAACCTGCGCAGTACCCTTTGTGGTTGCCGCACTGCACTCAAAGCAGGGAAGCCCCTTATCTTCAATGTACTTTCTGAAATCTGCGATCTGCTCTTCACTTGCGAGGTCGCACTTGTTCATAACAACGATCTGAGGCCGCTCGGATATCTCTTCCGAGAAATTCTTAAGCTCGTAGTTTATCTTCTCAAAGTCATCCTTGGGATCTCTGCCCTCAATGCCCGACACATCGACTACATGAACTATAAGTCTGCATCTTTCAACGTGTCTTAAGAACGAATGCCCAAGGCCTATGCCCTCGCTTGCACCCTCGATAAGACCGGGGATATCAGCCATTACAAATGACTTTTCGCCGACTGTTACAACACCGAGAACGGGGGTTATAGTAGTGAAATGGTAGTTGGCTATCTTGGGCTTTGCGGCACTTACAACGCTTATAAATGTTGATTTACCGACATTCGGGAAACCGACAAGCCCGACATCGGCGAGTAGCTTAAGCTCAAGTGTAACGTCAAACTCTTCACCGGGATAACCCGGCTTTGCAAATCGAGGGATCTGACGTGTGGGTGTGGCAAAGTTCATATTTCCCTTACCGCCTCTGCCGCCTTTTGCAACTACAACAGGCTCGTCATCGGAAATATCAGCCAGTATTCGCCCTGTGTTACTGTCCTTGACGAGTGTACCTCTCGGTACGCGTATGACTGTAGGCTCTGCGCTTTTGCCGGTACACCGTCTTGCGCCGCCGTTTTCACCGTTTGGTGCTATATATTTTTTCTTGTATCTGAAATCAATAAGCGTTGACAGGTTATCATCAGCTACAAAAACAATATCCGAGCCTTTTCCTCCGTCGCCGCCGTCGGGACCGCCCGCATTCACATATTTCTCTCTGTGAAACGATACGGCACCATTGCCGCCGTTGCCGGCTTTAATATAAATCTTTACAATATCAACAAACATTTTTACCTCACTTTTGCCGACAGGGTAGTCACTTCTGCTTTTATTCTGCACCGAAATGTACAGAAAATGCAAGTCCGCTTAATACACAAAAAAGGCGGGGAATATACCCGCCTTGATTGATTTGAGATTAGTCAGCGTAAACGCTAACCTGCTTGCGATCCTTGCCGAGGCGTTCAAACTTTACCTTGCCGCTTGTAAGAGCAAATAATGTATCATCAGAACCGCGACCTACATTGTTGCCTGCGTGAATGTGTGTGCCTCTCTGGCGAACGAGAATGTTGCCTGCGAGAACATACTGACCGTCTGCACGCTTAACACCGAGTCTTTTTGATTCGCTGTCACGACCGTTCTTTGTAGAACCCATACCTTTTTTATGAGCAAAGTGCTGTAAGCTGATTTTAATCATATCTGTTTTCCTTTCATCGTGTGTTATCAACACTGTTCGGTACGGACATCTATATGTCCGTATTCTTCTTCAAGAATTGTAAGATGTGTGTAAAAGGATCTTAACATAGTGCAGGCATCATCAACATAAGGAGGTTTCAGCCTGAACTTTGCATAACCGTCTTTTTCGGAGCTGATATCAATATCGGCGGCTACACTGAAAAAATCCGTTATCGTATTTACCGTAAGCATAAGCGCACTTGATACGCCTGCACAGATTATATCGTTTCCGCTCTCAGCGTAACCCGAATGACCTTTGACGGTAAAACCGATAAATTTTTCGCCTTTTACGACGAATACAGCCTTTATCATAAGACTTATGCGTTTATAGCTTCGATCTTGATCTTGCTGTAGGGCTGTCTGTGACCCATCTTGCGCTTGCTGCTCTTCTTGGGCTTGTATGTGAATACTGTAACCTTCTTAGCCTTGCCGTTCTTGATGAGAGAAGCCTTTACGCTTGCGCCGTCAACGTAGGGAGCACCTACTACTGCGCCGTCGTCCTTGCCAACCATGATAACCTTGTCGATTGTGAACTCGCCTTCAACATCGAGCTTTTCAACGAAGATCTCATCGCCTTCTTTTACCTGATACTGTTTTCCGCCTGTTTCGATAATTGCGTACATTTTTTCAAACCTTTCTTGCCCTTAGGCATCTTGTAAAATTCTCGCTGCTTGAGGTGAAACCGCTATATTAAGCCGTTTTCTTTATAACCCTGCACATGCGGCGATATTATTATATCAAAAAGAAAGCGCTTTGTCAAGCGTTTTCTTCCGATTTTTATTATACAGAGCCGATATAAAAATTATTTGTGCGTCGGCTTACTCATTAAACGTTAAATCTGAACAGTACAACGTCACCGTCACGCATAACATAATCCTTGCCCTCAAGACGGACAAGTCCCTTTTCCTTTGCCGCCGCCATGCTTCCGCAAGCCATAAGATCGTCAAAAGAAACAATTTCCGCTCTGATAAAGCCCTTTTCAAAGTCGGTGTGGATCTTGCCTGCTGCCTGAGGAGCTTTTGTACCGTTTGTGATAGTCCAGGCGCGGACCTCCTGAACGCCTGCGGTAAGATATGAAATAAGACCGAGCAGGCTGTAGCCTTGCTTAATTATACGGTTAAGACCGGATTCCTTAAGTCCGAGTTCGGAAAGGAACATTTCCTTATCTTCAGCCGACATATCGGCAATTTCAGCTTCTATCTGTGCACAGATGGGAAGTACTACGCTGTTTTCAGCCTTTGCTATCTCGCATACAGCCTTATACTGCTCGTTTTTCTCAATATCGCCTGTAAAATCGGCTTCCGAAAGATTTGCAGCATAGATTACAGGCTTGTTTGAAAGCAGGGGAGATGCTTTTACCATTTCAAGCTCAGAATCTGTATAAGGGTATGATCTTGCCGATTTGCCTTCTTCAAGGTGAGCCTGAAGTTTTTCAAGGAACTCTACCTCAGATGCGAGGCTCTTGTCACCTTTCATCTGCTTCTTTTCTCTGTCGATACGGCGCTGTACTATCTCGATATCCGAGAAAATAAGCTCAAGGTTAATTGTTTCAATATCTCTTGCCGCGCCTATCTTGCCGTCAACGTGAATTATGTTGTCGTCCTCAAAGCAACGTACAACGTGAACGATAGCGTCAACCTCGCGGATATTCGATAAGAACTTGTTGCCGAGTCCCTCGCCCTTTGATGCTCCCTTTACAAGTCCCGCAATATCAACAAATTCAAGTGTTGCAGGTGTGAACTTTTCCGGGTTGTACATCTTGGCAAGTGCGTCAAGACGTTCATCGGGAACAGATACTATGCCGACATTCGGCTCAATTGTGCAGAAAGGATAGTTTGCAGATTCTGCTCCTGCATTTGTAAGTGCGTTGAATAAGGTGCTTTTGCCGACGTTCGGCAGACCTACCATACCAAGCTTCATTTATATATTCAACCTTTCTTTAAGCGGTAACCGCTGTGATAATCCAATACAGTATAACACTAATTCCGATTTTTTTCAAGTAGTAAACGATAATTTGTTGACTTGAAGCGTAAAGTCTAGTATAATAAGTTCTGCAAAGGTGGTGATTTTTTTGCCTGACATATATAAGCACGGCTACGACAACTTCAAAAAGATAACGGTGCTGTTCATATTGCAGATAATTCTCGGTGTTCTGCCGTTTGTTCTGCTTGTTGTCTACATAGGCTTTTCGCTCTATTCAAATGCGGTTCTCGGTTATGTATTTATAGCGGTGATGGCAGTAACAGCTGCAGCGAATTTTACGATAACAAAACGATATAACGTTTTGCTGTCGGGTTTCAAGGGTGAAAAATCGCTTATGAAGACTGTAAAAAAACTCGGCGGTGAGTATACTGTATTTGCAAACGTTCCTGTACGGTACAAGAAAAACAGGAGCGAGATCGACTTGCTTGTAATGTGCGACAGGTATATTATTATAATAGAAGTAAAAAATCACTCAGGCTATATTTACGGTAACCATAAGGACGAAACCTGGACTCAGAGAAAGATCTACCGTGACGGTAAGACTACCGAAACGAATATGACAAGTCCGATACGCCAGATGCGCCGTCAGCGTGATATCATAAAGTCGATACTGAGAGCAAACGACCTTGATCAGTGGGTCGATACGGTTCTTTACTTTTCTGCACCTACCGTGCATCTTTATCTTGATCTCAGCGACAGCGACAATGTTTGTTCCAGTGAAAAAGAGCTGCTTGAATTTCTTCGCACCTATAAATCGCCTAAGCCGATAGACAGGGATAAGCTTGAAAAAATAAAACTGCTTTTTAAAGATATGTGTTCAAATAAATAATTCTGAGGGGCTGTGACACAACCCAGAAAAGGAAAGGTGAGTCGAAGCGCAAAGGATAGTGCGCTCACTCACTTTTTTGGTATGTGGAGAAAATCTGTTTTTATTGCATTTCAATTATACTGCAATATATTGTAAAATGTCAAAGCAACAAATATACAGCCAACAACGCCAAAAACAATTTCCGTGCCAATAAGGTGTTATAATTTCGTGAGTGAACCAGTGCAACTGCACTGTCACCGAAACTTTCAAAAAACGCACTATCCTGAGATA
>DOQG01000031.1:45024-64663 GCA_003512525.1 Oscillospiraceae bacterium
GGGAGAAAACCTAAGGGGAGAGGGGAAAGCGCCTTTGGAGCGCCTTCCTCTCTCCCCTTGGGTTGTCTCCCTCACACATAGCAGCAACATTATCAAATAGAATAGCGAACCCGAGAAGTACTATCCCGCAAAAGGCAGTATCGGTAGCTATCTATCAATGTTAATTACTAAAGCATTATAATTTTAATGTAGTTTGATAAGCTGAAGGGTTGTGTCACAGCTCCTTTTTATATTGTATATTTCAAGTAAACGTTTACCGTACTCGTTTTTATTTACAGTAAAATTATTGCAGTAAAATGTCAGTAAACCGTGAAATTTCAAATGTATGTTGTGCAATATAGACAAAATTAAGCCGATATCTTATAAATTTTTCACAATTTTTGCGTTTCTACACAAAAATCAGCTAGCAAGCGATTGACAAATTGGTAAAATTGCGATATAATAAAGCCATCGTAAGACACATAAATCGGTGCTTACGAGGTTTTAGTTTTTTAGTTGTCTCCTTTCTTTTGTTCTACACATTATACATTATTTGATTTGAGAGCGTGAGTTTGTCACGCTCAATTTTTTTGCCTTTTTATTTATATTGCGGATATATTTCCGTGGTATTCTGAAGAAGAGCAAAGTATTGTATGTTCGATAAGAGATTAAACTGTAATTAACGCTTATTTGCTCTGCTTTACCAAAAGAAACAGATTTTCATTATGAAATACAGTGAATCTTGTCTGACGTTCAATCCCGCCGTTTTGCTGTCCTGAGTATAGCGGTATCGTTATTGCGGGCGGAATTTGGAGAGCCGCATCGGCTTGATAAAAAATGATGTGAATATCGACTGACGTTCAATCCCGCCGTTTTGCTATCCTGAGTATAGCGGTATCGTTATTGTAGGCGGAATTTGGAGCGCCGCATCGGCTTGATAAAAAATGCTGTGAATATCGACTGACGTTCAATCCCGCCGTTTCGCTATCCTGAGTATAGCAGTATCGTTATTGTAGGCGGAATTTGGAGCGCCGCATCGGCGCCGCGTGAATATTTTGTGAAAAGTGTGGAATTTGTGCTCAGAATATGGTATACTATAAAACAGTGTTTAAAACCGAGAAAGGAATGAACAGATGAGTAATATAATCAATCGCAGAAAAATAGCCGATGGCGTGTACTTTAGCAGTATCACCGATAAACGGTATAAAAAAAATCTTATATCGGTGGCTTTCTCAACTCAGCTAAACGAGGATACCGCAACCGAAAATGTGATAGTTCCGGCTTTGCTGACAAAAAGCAATTCAAAGCTCCCTTCATATAAGGCTTTCAATAACAAGATGTCAAGGCTGTATGCGTCAAGCATAGGCGGTACGGCGGGCAGACAATATGATTTGCAGACCATTTCGTTCGGAGCATATTATCTTGATGATATTTACGCTCTTTCAGGCGAAAAAATGACCGGGATAATGACGGATATTCTTATAGACTGCCTTACATCACCGGTAAAGGAAAACGGCGTGTTCTCAGAAAAATTCACCGAGTTTGAAAAGAAAACAGTCATAGATAATATTGAAACCGCTATAAACGATAAACGTTCTTACGCAATAGAACGTGCGATGAAAACTATCTGTAAGGGTGAGCCTGCGAGCGTATGCTCATACGGAACAATAGAAAAAGCACAGCAGATAACACCGGAGAGCGCATATAAGGCATATCGCCGTATGCTTGAAACAATGCCCTGTGAGATAATTTGTACAGGATGCAGTGATTTTGACGGTGTTGCGGAGAAATTCGCCGCCGCATTTGAAAAGGCAGGCAGACACGATATTGAGAATACAACGATAGCTTTAAGCCCGGTAAAAACTCAGACGGAGGAGGTTACCGAAAGGCTGACTGTAAACCAGAGCAAGCTCGTTCTCGGCTTCAAGTCACATTCCGATGACGATGCCGCACTTGTGCTTTTACAGAAAATCTTCGGTGGCACAACATCATCAAAGCTGTTCCGCAATGTCAGAGAAAAAATGTCGCTGTGCTACTATTGCTCGGCTGCAAGAAACGATCTCAAGGGCATTATGCTTGTAAACAGCGGTGTTGAAAACGAAAATATCGAAAAGACAAAGAACGCCGTAGTAGAGCAGCTTGAAGAAATAAAAAACGGCAATTTCACAGACGATGATATCAATTTTGCCGAAATGGCTATCAAAAATGATTTCAAGAGCGTTGCCGACAGCGCGGGCAACGTCAGCAGCTGGTACTTTGACTGTATCAGAAAAAACGATATCGTTACTCCCGAAGAGAAGCTCGAACGTTATATCGGTGTTTCAAAGGAACGTATAATCGCCGCCGCAAAATCTATGATGCTTGACAGCGTATATGTGCTCACAGGAAACGAAGAATAACGAAAGGAGTCGCTATAATGGAAAAGATAACAAACTCACGAATACATGAAGAATATCTCAGAATAAAGCATAAGAGCGGTGCTACGATACTTTTATATCCTATGAAAGGCTATTCTACCGCTTATGCACTGTTTGCTACTAAGTACGGTTCGGTAGATACAACATTCAAGACTGATGAAGATCCGGATTTTGTAACAGTTCCCGAGGGTATAGCGCACTATCTTGAACACAAGCTGTTTGAGAATGACGAGTGCGACGCATTTGATCTGTATGCAAAGACCGGCGCAAACGCTAACGCATATACCAGCTTTGACAAGACGGCATACCTTTTCAGCTGTTCGCAGAAATTTGAGGAAAACCTGCGTATACTGCTCGGCTTTGTTCAAGAACCCTATTTCACCGATGCTACCGTTGCAAAGGAGCAGGGAATTATCGGACAGGAAATCAGAATGTACGAGGACGATACCGGCTGGAGAGTATTTTTCAACTGCTTGCAGGCAATGTACGAAAAGAACCCCGTAAGAATTGATATTGCCGGCACTATCGAAAGTATTGCAAAGATAGATAAGGATCTGCTTTACCGTTGCTACAACACATTCTATAACCTTAATAATATGGTAATTGCCGTTGCAGGTAATTTCGATGTTGACAAAACGCTTGAGATATGCGATGAGCTGCTGAAGCCGTCAAAGGATCACGGACTTCAGGTTATCGTTCCCGATGAACCGCTTACGGTTCACGAAAAGAGAAACGTGCAGAAGCTGTCCTGCGCTATCCCGCTGTTCAATATCGGCTGGAAATTCCCCGCATATTCGGGAAAGAAACAGCTTGAAAAATATATCGTCTATAATATCCTTATGGAGCTTTGCCTCGGCAAGACCTCAGACTTCTATAACAGAATGTACGAAGACGGATTGCTAAACGATGCGTTCAATGTCGGCGTATTCTGCGGCAGAGGATTTTTCAGCGTAATCGCTGACGGTGAATCTACAGATCCCGACAGGGTGCTTTCCGAGATCGAAAAAGAGCTTCATCGCCTGAAAAATGAAGGACTCGATGAGGATGAGTTCATTACTATCCGCAACAAGACTTACGGTGAGCTTGTGGCAGGCTTCAACAATGTTGAATCCGTTGCTAATGCAATGATAGCACAGGAAATAAATGACGTGGGAATTTATGACGGTATAGAAATTACGGCAAATACCACATTTGCCGATATAAAATCGGCTCTTGACTATTTTGACATTGAGAATAATTCTATTTCGATAATCGAGCCTGCCGATGAGAATTAAGTGAGGATTTTTAACATGAGCGGATTATTAAACATTCTGACCGAAACGGTGAATGAAGTGCCGAGAATTGAATTTCCAAATTTGTTCGATAAGTCTATTATCGTAAACAGAGTAGCATTCAATCTTTTCGGCGTTGATATCTACTGGTACGGAGTTATTATTGCGGTAGGCGTGATTCTTGCGTTTATTTACGCTATGCACAAGTGCAAGCAGTTCGGGCTTATCCCCGACCACGTTTTTGACGTAGCCTTTGTAGCCATAATTTTCGGCTTTATCGGCGCAAGAGCCTACTACTGTATTTTCATTGATACCGATATAAATTTCTTTGATCTGCGTCACGGAGGGCTTGCGATATACGGCGGTATTATTGCGGCGGCGATTGCGGCGGCGATTACCTGCGTTATCCATAAGGTAAACCTTCCCGCAATGTTCGATGTGGGCGGTCTGGGACTACTCATCGGTCAGTGTATAGGCAGATGGGGCAACTTTGTAAACCAGGAGGCTTACGGTGCTCCTACAGCGGGCTCACTGCCGTGGGGCATGACAGGCACAACTATTATAAACGATCCCGTGGTTATTGCAAAACAGGCAGAGCTTGATGCGGCGGGAAACGGGCTGTTCGCGCTTGTTCACCCGTGTTTCCTTTACGAGAGCCTGTGGTGCCTTATAGGCTTTGTTGCACTTCATTTCTACTCAAAGAAGCTGAAAACCTTTGACGGTGAGATTTTCCTGCTGTATATCACTTGGTACGGCTTAGGACGCTTCTGGATTGAGGCACTGCGTACAGACAGTCTGTTCATCGGACCTTTCAAGGTATCCCAGATAGTAGCCGGCGGTTGTGTTATAGTCGGACTTGCGTTGTTCATACTCGGCAAGATTTTCAAGACGAAGAAACGCGGCTATGTAATGTATAAGGACAGCGAAGCGTGCAAGGAAAAGAATGAGGCATATTATGCCCGTCAGAAGATGCTTGAAGAAAAGGCTAAGGCTAAGAAGGCTATGAAGCAGGCAGGTGAAGCCGCTCCGAGTATAATAGTCGATGACGATGCTCCCGATAATGAGGAAACAACGGCTGATACCGAAAAGAAAGAAGAAAAGACGGAGAAATCCGAAAGCAACGAAGAAAATGCCCCTGATAAAACGGAGGAAGAATAATGAACCTTATAGACGGAAAAGCAGTATCGGCAAGCGTTAAAGAACAGATCCGTGCCGAGATAGAGCGTGACAAGCTCGATATAGGTCTTGCCGTAATAATAGTAGGAAACAATCAGGCAAGCCGTGTTTATGTAAACAACAAGAAAAAGGCTTGCGAGGTGTGCGGAATAAAGTCATACGAGTACGCGCTGCCAGAAGATACAACGCAGGACGAGCTTATGGAGCTTATCGACACGCTGAACAAGGACGATAAGGTAAACGGCATACTATGTCAGTTACCGCTCCCAAAGCATCTTGACGAAGAGAAGGTCATCGAGGCTATTTCACCGCTCAAGGACGTTGATGCATTCAACGCCGTTAATGTCGGAAAGATAATGATAGGAAATTACTCGTTCTTACCCTGTACCCCCGCAGGCGTTATGGAGCTTATTCACAGCACGGGCGTATCGGTCGAGGGCAAGGAGTGCGTTGTTATCGGCAGATCGAATATAGTAGGTAAGCCTATGGCTATGCTTTTACTCCACGAGAATGCAACCGTAACCGTCTGCCATTCAAGAACAAAGGATCTTGCGGAGGTTTGCCGCAGAGCAGATATATTAGTCAGCGCAGTAGGCAGAGCGGACTTTGTTACAGCTGATATGGTAAAGGACGGAGCAGTGGTTATTGATGTCGGCATGAACAGAAATGCAGACAACAAGCTCTGCGGCGATGTCAAGTTCGATGAAGTCGCTCCGAAATGCTCATACATAACACCTGTTCCCGGCGGTGTAGGACCTATGACGATAGCAATGCTGATGAAGAATACGCTTATGGCTAAGCGCATACAGTCAAAAGTATGAATAAGCAGGTAAAAAATCCGTTTCAAAAAGCAGGGCAGGGCGGAAACAAGCGTTTTCTTATAAATGCTGCAATTCTTGCCGCAGGCTGTCTGCTTGTTATATTCAGAATGCCGACGTGGGGTGTTGCACAGGTAGTTGTGCTTGTTATGTTTGCCGCACTCGCCGCATTCCAGGTAGTGCTTTATTTCAAATTGAAGTGAAATTGCGCTGTCAGCCCCGCAAAAAACATAAAAATTTAATAAACTCCTATTGACAAACCTATCATAATGTGTTATGATAATAGTACCTCATTAGGGGTTTATTTTTTTGTGCCTTTTTTCAAAAAGGTATAATGACCCCA
Organism: Oscillospiraceae bacterium; assembly: GCA_003512525.1. Classification (GTDB taxonomy): domain Bacteria; phylum Bacillota; class Clostridia; order Oscillospirales; family Ruminococcaceae; genus Ruminiclostridium_E. The sequence continues at coordinate 51,029 of DOQG01000031.1, forward strand.
GCCAAGGAAAAAGTCCGAGGCAACGAGGGAGGCTAAAGCCCCAAAGGGCAAAAAAATAGGAGGTGCCGAAAGTGAGAGTTAAAATTACCCTTGCGTGTACTGAGTGCAAACAGCGCAACTACAACACCAAGAAGAACAAGAAGAACGATCCTGACAGAATTGAAATGAACAAGTACTGCAGGTTCTGCAAGAAGCATACTCCACACAAGGAAACTAAGTAAGGAGGTTTATGATGGCTAAAGAAGCAAGCTTGACTAAAGAAGCAGCGAAAGCGAAAAAGGCTAACGAAAAGAACAGCAAAAAAGCTGCTCTTGCAAAGAAGCCTAAGAAATCCATCGTAAAGTACTTCAAGGATTTAAAATCCGAGTTCAAAAAGGTTGTGTGGCCAAGCAAGAAGACAGTATTCAACAACACGGTTGTTGTACTTGTCACTCTGATAGTATCAGGTATCTGTGTTTGGGGTCTTGACACTCTGTTCGCTACTCTGTTAAGATTAGCGCTCAATATGAGTGCCGCAGGCTAAGTATTTTCAAGTAGGAGGGACTAAAGAATGTCTGAGGCAAAATGGTATATTCTCCATACCTATTCCGGTTACGAAAATAAGGTTGCCGGCAACATTATGAAGGTAGTTGAAAACAATAACCTGCACCATTTAATCGAAGAAGTTATGGTTCCTACCGAAACAGTGGTTGAGGAACACGACGGAAAGACGAAAACTTATGAGAACAAGCTGTTCCCGAGTTATGTTTATGTTAAGATGGTACTGACTGATGAGTCGTGGTACATCTGCCGTAACACGAGAGGCTGCACAGGTTTCGTAGGTCCGGGATCAAAACCCATACCGCTGACAGACGAAGAGGTAAAGAACCTCGGTGTTACGACAAAGGTCGCAGAGATTTCATTTGCAGTAGGCGATACGATAAAGATCATATCGGGTTCTCTTGAAGGTTTTGAAGGAACAGTCGATTCTATCGATGAAGAGAACGGTACTGCTCAGGTTACGGTTTCCATGTTCGGAAGACCCACACCCGCAACGGTTGAAATATCCGCTGTGCAGAAAGTTGAAATTTAAGTTCTAATTGTTATTTTGGAGGTTGAGTAAAATGGCTCAGAAGGTTACAGGATTTATAAAATTACAAATTCCTGCCGGTAAAGCAACGCCGGCTCCCCCGGTTGGTCCTGCATTAGGTCAGCACGGTGTAAACATTATGGCGTTTACAAAGGAATTCAATGAGCGCACAAAGAATGACGCAGGTCTTATTATACCTGTTGTTATCACAGTTTATGCTGACAGAAGTTTTTCATTTATTACAAAAACTCCGCCTGCTGCCGTTCTTATCAAGAAGGCTTGCGGAATTGAAACAGCATCAGGCACACCCAACAAGAACAAGGTTGCTAAGATCACTAAGGCTCAGGTTCAGCAGATCGCTGAAACAAAGATGCGTGACTTAAATGCGGGTTCTATAGAAGCCGCTATGTCTATGATCGCCGGCACAGCTCGTTCAATGGGTATTGAAGTAGTTGACTAATTAAGACGGTGGGAGGATAATTTCCGTTATACCACAAGGAGGATAATGAATGAAACAAGGTAAGAAATACGTTGACAGCGTAAAGCTGATCGACAGCACTAAAGCATACGATTCAAGCGAAGCTCTCGACTTAGTTTGCCAGACTGCAAAGGCTAAGTTCGATGAAACAGTTGAGCTTCACGTTAGACTCGGTGTTGACTCACGTCACGCTGATCAGCAGGTAAGAGGTGCGGTTGTACTGCCCAACGGTACAGGTAAGACTGTACGCACACTGGTATTCGCTAAGGGCGATAAGATCCAGGCTGCTATCGACGCAGGTTCTGATTTCGTTGCTGACGATGATACAGTTAAGAAGATCAACGACGGTTGGATGGACTTCGACGTTGTAATCGCAACTCCCGATATGATGGGTGTTGTAGGACGTTTAGGTAAGGTTCTCGGTCCGCGTGGTCTTATGCCTAACCCCAAGGCAGGTACAGTTACTCCTGATGTTGCTAAGGCAATTTCAGAAGCTAAGGCAGGTAAGATCGAATACCGTCTTGACAAGTCTAACATAATCCACTGCCCCATAGGCAAGGCATCATTCGGTAAGGAGAAGCTCGAACAGAACTTCAACACACTGATGGACGCTATAGTTAAGGCTAAGCCCGCCGCTGCAAAGGGTGCATATCTGAAGAGCTGTACAGTTTCTTCAACAATGGGCCCCGGCGTTAAGGTAAGCACAGCTAAGTACGGTGTTTAATTAACACGATTACGACTAACGATACAACACAAGTAAAGCCGATGAGAGATCATCGGCTTTTTTGTGCTCATATTTCAGAATGCTTTGCGAACCTCAAATATAGTAGCAACGTTATCGTATAGGCTAACCCGAGAAGCGCTATCCGACAAACTGAACTATCGGTAGCCTGCTGTCAATGTTGATTGATAAAACGGCATAACAGGAGTGTACTAAGGTCAGACTTTCTCCACATACCAAAAAGTGAGCCTTGCGCACTATTCTTTAGCCCATGTTGCAGACTTATAATTTCCTGCTTTTAGTTCTGCCGTGGCTGTTACGATGTTGCGACCGCCTAGGCAGACTATGATAGCGGAACAGTCAAGTTGGCTGTTCCACCTTTTTATGAAGAAAATAACTGCTATACAAGGACACATAAGCAGAGCGAACCGTATATCGGCAAATATAGGCAATAATCATAAGAGCCTGATCTCGATGCAGAATCAGGCTCTTTTCGTTTAGGAGATTGACATTATATGGTGAACTACGGTATAATAAATGTTAGCAGACCAATAAAAGTAATAAAATTCCTATGCGATTAAGGTATAATTAAGGTTTGTATGTTAGAGTATAATAGGTAAAGTGTAGCAGGATGACGTTTTGGAGGTTATTATGGAGCGATTACTGCTGTTAGATGCAAAAGACTACGATGATGATATGGACGTATGGGCAAGGATTGCAGTACGGGGTATCGTTTTTATTGGAGACAAGCTATTGCTGCTCAATGATAATAAAGGCGAGGTCAGTCTCCCCGGCGGCGGTCAGGACGAGGTTGAATCCGATGCAGATACCCTTATCCGTGAGATCAGAGAGGAAACGGGATACTCCGTTATTCCCGATACCATACGTCCGTTTGGGTATATCGAGGAAAAGCGAAGGGATTTCAAGAGCTATCACGATGACAGGATATTCCACCAGATCAGCAGACTGTATTTTTGCGAGGTATCTGCCGAGTGTGGAGAAACGCAGCTCAGCAAACAGGAAAAGATCTATGGAATGAGAACAACGATGTATGCCCTTGATGAAGCAATAGCCAAGAATCGGGCGATGCTCGATACTGTTGGCAATCTTGCGTGGAATCAGAGGGAGTATAGGTCGTTACTGCTGATAAAAGAGTATATAGAAAAGGTGTGACTGAAAAATGACAGCAAAGATCATCGTAAAATGTATCATATACAACAGAGCACTGAACCGATTTCTCTTAGTTCAGAGATGCCAAAATGACGATACAGGTGCGAACACCTGGGAGAATGCAGGCGGCAACATTGAGGACGGCGAAACGCCAGAAGATGCGGTGTTCAGAGAGGTCAAAGAGGAAACAGGTATCACGGACATTGAGATAAAGAAGATCGCTTATGTGAGTATTTTAGAGGGTGAGCTGCCCGACCTCTTGATCGTTTATCTGTGCGAAACTGCGACCGAGAATGTCACGGTCAGCTTTGAACATCAGGCTTACATCTGGGCAGATGAGGAGAAGTGCAGAGAGCTTTTGCCAAAAGCGATCATCAGTGATTTTGAAAAGAATCATGTGTTTGATATTTTACGCAAATAATCAAGAAATTACATGAGAACCGTGATATAATGAATTCATAAAAACCGACGGAGGAATGAGCCTATGACATACACAGCAAAAATAGAACAGACAAAGGACTACAAAAAGCGAATGCACTATATGCCGAACACGGACACCTTTGAGGAAAAGGACTGCGACAGCCTGTCTAATATCAGGAACGTGCCTTTCCCCTCCGGCTGGATAAAGGAGTCGGGAACGCCGCCTTGTTCGCATCTTGATGTTATAGTTGTAACTGATGAGCCGTGTGAGCTCGGTGTAAAGCCCGACTGTATGGACGATGCTGTGGCTATCGCCGAAAGCTACGTCAAGTCTGGCAAGAATGAGGACATCAACTCGGCACTGTCGGCGGTAGTCAAGAAATATCCCGATATGAAGGCTGACGTGGGCGACAGCAAGAAGCAGGGCGGCTTCAAGGTCGGCGCAGGCAGCTCCGACAAGGAAGAAAAGCCCGACAACAGCAGACTTGATAACGCATTCGGTATCAAGAAAAAGAAGTAAGAAAGGTAAGGTGTAAAAATGCCAAACACAATCAACTATGCTGAACAGTATACCAATCAGCTCAGAGAGCTTTACGGTCAGGAGTCAAAGGCTGACGCTCTCTACCACTCAAATTCCGATATCCAGCTCAGAGGCGGAAAGACAATCAAGATACCCATAGACTGTATCAAAAAAATTGCAGAAGTCACCGGGACCGGTTCAAGGTATTTAATGTGCCGGGAAGAACGCTCTATAAGAATACTTGATAAAATTTTTTTGAAATAATTCGTGTAAAATTCGTGTAGTAAAAAAATAAACCGCATAACAATGCGGTTTAAATGGTATCTGGCTGGGATAGCGGGATTTGAACCCACGAGTGACGGAGTCAAAGTCCGTTGCCTTACCGCTTGGCTATATCCCATTATAAACAAATGCCGCCGGCACTTAAGCCCAGCGCAGGCGGCATTTGTACATAATAAATATGGGGTGGGAGATGGGACTCGAACCCACGATCTTCGGGACCACAATCCGACGCGTTAACCAGCTACGCTACACCCACCATAAATGGCACGCCACACAGGATTCGAACCTGTGACCTACCGCTTAGAAGGCGGTTGCTCTATCCAGCTGAGCTAGTGGCGCATGGTCATCACATTTACATATTTATTAAAAATATGCTTTTGATAAATCAAAAGCAATGGAGCGGGTGATGGGAATCGAACCCACACAACCAGCTTGGAAGGCTGGGATTCTAGCCATTGAACTACACCCGCATATAAGTCATAATGTGTCGAACAAGCTGTACACATCTCTTTGACGCTAGTATATTATAACACAGTAAAACCACTTTGTCAAGACTTTTTTGAAATTTTTTCTCATTCAGCCGGATCAAGAATATGTTCCGATCATATCAGGAATTTCAGCATAGCAATATCTTCATTTTTGCCGTTTAGCTTGTATTTCACGACCTTATTTGATATAATAGTATATTATACGAGATAGCACCGATGAAAGGAGAAAGTCTATGGCATATGAAAAGCTGATCGGCACATTTGAATCATCTGACGGTATTGACAATTGTGCCTATTATATTTACTTGCCTACATCTATTATAAACGGCGGTTATAAGGGTATTATCCAGATTTCTCACGGTATGTGCGAATATATTGAGCGTTATGAACATTTTGCGGATTTTCTTACATCACACGGTTATATAGTCTGCGGTAACGATCATCTCGGACATGGAAACAGTGTAAAATCTAATGACGACCTCGGTTACTTTGCAAAAAAAGACGGCTGGAGCCACCTTGTTAACGATCTTCACCGTATGACCATGATAATGAAAAAGAAGTATCCTGCTCTCCCTTATATTCTGATAGGTCACAGTATGGGAAGCTTTATCGCAAGGCTTTATCTGACACGCTTTCCGAATGAGCTCACCTGTGCGGTTATTATGGGTACAGGCGATGATAAGTCGCTTTCCGATATCGGTGTAAGAGCGACCCGCTCTGTAGTGTCCATCAAGGGTGAACGTTTCCGCAGCGATAAGCTCAACACTCTCATATTCGGAGTGTATAACGATAAAATAAAAGACAGACAAACTATCTTTGACTGGCTCACTCACGACAGAGAAGTAATAAAAAAATATATAGATGACGAAAAAAGCAATTTTGTCTTCACCGCAAGCGGCTTTGTTGACCTTACCACTCTTCTTCGCAAGGTGTCAAGTCAGCAATGGGCTGAAAAAGTGCCGAAAAAACTACCTGTTATATTTATGGCAGGAACAGCAGATCCTGTCGGCGGATACGGCAAGGGTGTTAGAAACGTATATGCAAAGCTGATAGATGAAGGTTGTAACGTGGATATAAAGCTCTATCACGGCGCACGTCACGAACTTGTGAACGAAACTATGAAAGAAATAGTTTTTGATGATATTTTAAACTGGATAAACAGAAAGGTCGGCGGAATGACAGGCAATTATGAATTTTGAGCCTTAAGCCGAAAAGAACAATATGAAAGACGGATTTATAAAAGTTGCGGCGGCAACACCCGAAATAAAGGTCGCTGACTGCAATAACAATGCAAAACAGATAGTTTCACTTGCAAAGGAGCTTGCCGGAAAAGGCGTAAGGCTTGCGGTTTTCCCTGAGCTTTGTATCACAGGCTATACCTGTCAGGATCTATTCTTCCAGACAACGCTCCTAGACGGGGCTAAGAATGCACTTATAACTATTCTGAAGGAGTTATCAAAGCTTGATATGATAACCGTAGTCGGTCTGCCGATGCAGTTTGAAAGCAAGCTATATAACTGTGCGGCTGTAACCTATCACGGAGAAGTACTCGGATATGTTCCAAAGCAGTATCTTCCAAATTACAACGAATTTTATGAGATGCGCCACTTTACCGCATGGGACGGTAACAAATGCGAATATTATTTAAATCATTTCAATACAGACGGCGATGGCGAATGTGACGATATATTGAGCGCGTATTTCGGTGCGGGACTTGTGTTCACTTGTAACGATATGCACGAATTTTCATTCGGAGTTGAGCTTTGCGAAGATCTGTGGTCACCTTGCCCGCCCTCGACATATCTTGCACAGAGAGGTGCAAATATCATTCTTAATCTTTCTGCAAGCAACGAGATGATAGGAAAGTCGGAATATCGCCGTTCACTTGTTCTTAATCAATCGGCAAGGCTTATATCGGGCTATATTTACTGCTCCGCAGGCGACGGCGAAAGCACACAGGATCTGGTGTTCTCAGGTCATAATATAATAGCGGAAAACGGCACAACACTTGCAGAGAGTGTGCTTTTCTCAAACGATTATGTTATCAGCGAAATAGATGTAAATAAGCTTGCGTTTGAGCGCCGAAAGAACACATCATTCAGAAATAGCACAGACAATAAGCACGAAGCCGAAACTATATGGTTTGATATGGCGGTTTCCGAAACAAACCTCACTCGTTTTGTTTCACGCACACCGTTTATTCCTTACTCTGCCGATGAAACAGATAAGAGATGTGAGCTTATCCTTTCGATGCAGGCACACGGACTTAAAAAGCGAATTTCACATACTTATGCAAAAACCGCAGTTATCGGTATTTCCGGCGGACTTGACAGCACACTTGCACTTCTTGTATGCGTCAATGCGATGAAGCTCCTTGACAGACCGATGACTGATATCGTAGCGGTAACAATGCCTTGCTTTGGTACAACCAAACGTACAAAATCCAATGCAGTGAAGATATGCGAAGCACTCGGCGTTACACTGCGTGAGATCGACATCACCGATAGCGTAAAACAGCATTTCAAGGACATAGGACACGATATAAACGATCTGTCTGTGGTATTTGAAAACGGGCAGGCAAGAGAACGTACAAAGGTGCTTATGAATGTTGCCAACCAGACAGGCGGACTTGTCATAGGCACAGGCGATCTGTCGGAGCTTGCTCTCGGCTGGGCTACCTACAACGGCGATCATATGTCAATGTATGGCGTAAACTGCTCGATCCCTAAAACACTAATCAAGCACCTTGTAAGCTACTACAGCAAGACGACAGGTAATAAGCTGCTTAAGGAATCACTTGAGGATATACTTGACACCCCGGTAAGCCCCGAGCTTCTGCCTGCAAACGGCGATGAAATTTCTCAGAAGACCGAAGACCTTGTAGGTCCTTACGAGCTACATGATTTCTTCTTATATAACGGCATCAGATGGGGATTTACCCCCGAAAAGGTGTTCAGACTTGCGCTGTATACATTTGATGGAGTATATGACCGTGAAACTATACTCAAATGGCTCAAGACCTTCTACCGTCGCTTCTTCTCACAACAGTTCAAGCGTTCGTGTCTGCCGGACGGTCCTAAGGTAGGTTCGGTAACGCTGTCACCCAGAGGCGACTGGAGAATGCCGAGCGATGCCTGCGCAACGTTATGGCTAAGTCAGATAGAGAACCTGAAATAAACACATTTTTGAATAACCGAAATCAACCTGTCAATAATTACCTCACAAAGCTAATGCTACGGAGGTACTTATGACAGGTTTTTTTAAACGTAATATTCTTGATAAAGCTATGATGATAGGTGCGGTGCTGAGCCTTATAATAACAGGCTTTACGGCATTTGCCGAGGACTGTGAGGAAAAGCCGCAGGAGGTGCTCAGACTTCACATACTTGCAAACTCGGACAGTAAGGAAGATCAGACGCTGAAATACGACTTGCGTGACTATATGCTGACTGAGTTCTCGGAAGTTTTCGGCAGCTGCGAAAGCTTTGATAAATCGGTGTATGTCGCAATCGAGCGCAGAGCGGAAATTGAGGAAAAAGCAAACGAATTTGTACATTCAAAGGGTTATGATTACAATGTAAAATGCGAGGTCGCTAAAACTTATTTCACGACCCGAAAGTACGAAAATGTAACATTACCCGCAGGCGAATATACCGCAGTGCGCTTGCTTATCGGAAACGCTGAGGGCAGAAATTGGTGGTGCGTTATGTTCCCTCCGCTATGCCTGCCCGCCGCAGGAGAATTTTTCACAGAAGAAGAAAGCAAGCGCGTTGAAGAAAGTCGCGATTACGAGATAAAGTTTGCCGTATTTGAAGCATTACAAGGATTATTTGGTACAGCTAATTCACGCGAAAATGAAAGCAAAGAAGAAGCGAGCACCGAAAACGACAGTAAAAGCAACGATTTTGCGCAGATGGCGCTGTTTGGGGCTATGAACTGTGTGATGTAAGGCTGACATAAATTCATAAAAACAAATGCCGCTCGTTATGCGCTATGCCGTTATAATGAGCGGCTTTCTTTCTTAGTACAGAAATAAACCGCGAGGAACATAAACGCAAGTCCCCATGTTTCACCGCCTGACAGGAACTTTCCTATAAGAGCATTTCCCGTAACAGCCGTAATAATAGCTTTCAGAATATTGAATATAACATACAGTACAAGCGGGCCGCAGATAAGCCAAAGTTTTGATACGGGGATAACCTTTTTGAACACGAAAACTATATATATAATGCCTGCTATAAGATCTGCTATCGTCTGCCACGTTGTTGTAACAGCAAAAGGTATCATCATCGGGAGCGCAAAATGTTCGTTGATAAGCTCGGGCGATAAGCCTGCCTCGGCGGCACATCTTAATGCTATAAGAGCCATAGAGCAGACGCTGTGTATTCCGAAAATGCCGAGCGACATCATAACCGCGCCGAAATTATACGCTTTAAGCGATTTTGTCGGCTTTCCGAGGCGGTCAAGGCAATACGAATACATAGCCCTTGACCCGAAGAAATAGCCAACCATAGCTATTATTCCGATAAAAAACGACATGAAATAAAAATACAGCGGTACTTCGGTAATATTCATACTCATCATTCCGCTGACCGCAGTAGGCTCACCGTCACCCCTGAATGAAAACAGGATATCACCTATTCCGCAAAGGAACATTCCCACAAATCCGATAAGAAGATAAAGCGGTCTTTTGCATTTTTCTGCATAAGGCATATATTATCCCTCCATAGGTTAGCTTTATTTAACTTGATTGTAGCACTATCGGTAAACGATGTCAAGAATTATAGCGAATTTACGAAAATGTTGCACACTGTTATTGCATATCAGCCTTTGCTGTGATACAATTAGCATAAGACGAAAGGACAGAATCATGAGCAACATAACATATGAATATATAAGGCGCAACAAGGACATAAGGACGTATATAAGCAGTGCTGACGACGCACTGAGCAGTATAGGATATACCGAGCACTCACTGGCGCACGTTGAGCGCGCGGCTGATACGGCATATATGATACTCAGCACATTAGGCTATCCCGAAAGGGATTGTGAGCTTGCTCAGATAGCGGCATATATGCATGATATAGGCAATGTGGTAAACCGCAATGACCACGCGCACAGCGGCGCGATAATGGCATTCCGACTGCTCGATAAGCTCGGTATGCCAGCAAACGAAATAGCGCTGATCATTTCAGCAATAGGAAATCACGACGAAAGCACCGCAAGCCCGGTCAACGCAGTAGCGGCGGCGCTTATAATTGCGGACAAGTCAGATGTAAGGCGTTCAAGGGTACGTCCTGCCGAACAGGAAAAGCAAAGCCACGGCGAAACCTTATCGGATATCCACGACAGGGTAAATTACGCCGTTGAAAAGTCGGAGGTTTATTTTTCCGAGGACAGGAAAAATCTGATACTTGACCTCACCATCGACCTTTCGATAAGCTCGGTAATGGAATATTTCGAGATATTTCTTACACGAATGGCGCTTTGCCGAAAAGCCGCTGAAGCGCTGGGTGTAAAATTCAGCGTAGTGATAAACAAGAACAGGATCTTATAAGGAGCAGATTATGGCATACGATAATTCCAATGTAAAACCACCGATAGTTGACCTGCTGTACCCGAGCGAGGAACAGCGCAGAGCCTGCCTTAAACGAAAGGCTCAGCTTGAACAGCTCCCTACAGAGTTCGAGAAAGACCTGATGTTAGCACAGCTGTCGGAACAGCTCACACCGCATAATCAATACAAAATGACCGCTATTCTCGGTGAGCTTTGCAATGACCCCGCTGTCGCCGAGTACCGTCTTGATATAATAGATGATCTTCTGGCTGATGCCTCCCTTACAGCAACCTTGCGCAAGGTAGTCAATAAAATGCTTATAAACGACAGGACGAATATCTACAAGCTGACAACTCCGGACAGCTTTACAGTACTTGACACGGCGCTCACTGCTTTTGAGTCATACTGTGAGTGTATGGAAATACTTCACGAGTTGTATGCCAAAAAGTCCGGCAACATAAGATCGAAAGGGCTTAAAAAGCTGTTTGACTTCTTTGAGGGACACTACAACAGTAAGCACTATAAGAAGCTGAAAGCCGAATCGGAAGAACTGCGCAGTGCAATGACAGGTAAGATACGCAGTGCGACTATTGGTATAAATTTTGATGAAAACCTTGTTCCGATATCGATGGGTCTTGTCGGCTTTTCGGATAAACGGTATGAGGGAAACGGCACGGTTATCGACAGAATATTAAGCTTCGGTTCAAAGGACAACGAGCATAAGGTCATGCGCGATCTGCATGAGCGTTTTGACGATCCTCAATCCGCAAAGCGCGAAGAAATAGTAAACAATCTCGACAGAGCATTGTTTGCCGAGCTTGACAAGGTGACAAAGAAATATGTTAATTCGATCGATGATATCCTTAATGAATACCGCGCGATAGGCTTTGAGGATATGTACGCTATTGAATATCAGCTTGACTTCTACAGCGGAGCTGTTATGATGATAGAAAATGTGCGTTCAAAGGGACTTGAAATGTGCCGTCCGAAATATCTCCCCGCTGCTGAAAGAAGAGCCGATATAAAAGGTCTTTTCGACCCGATATATTTCAAGGAGGCTAACGTCTGGAACTTATCCAACAAGCCGCAAAAGCAAGTCGTAACAAACGATATAACCTTTGATAGCAATGCCGGCTTCTACATACTTACAGGTGCGAACAACGGCGGCAAAACGACCTTCGTCCGTGCGGTCGGAATATGTCAGGTCATGGCTCAGGCGGGGCTTTACGTTCCCGCAAGCAGCTGTGAGATATCGCTTGTTGACTGCATATACACACATTTTCCGAAAGAAGAACAGGTCGGTATAGATGCGAGCCGTTTCACTACAGAGGTAAAAGAATTTAAGACTATAAGCGACTGCATAACTAACCACAGCCTGCTTTTGATGAATGAGTCGATACAGAGTACCACACCGCAGGAATGTACAGATATAGCCGCACAGCTTATGCGTATCTTTTGCATTATCGGCGCAAGAGGTGTATTTGCAACTCACCTTACACCGCTTGCTAAAACAGCGCTTGAGCTTAATTCCGACCCTAAGCTGAACACAAGGACCGAAAGCATAATCGTAACTGTTGATGAAGCAACAGGCGAACGCAGATACAAAATAAGGAAAGGTCTGCCCGGCGCTAACAGCTATGCCGCAACGATATTTGAGAAGTACGGACTTGATATCAAGGCTCTTGAGAAAAAGGCAGAGAAGATGAACAGCTGATACATATCAGTATAATTTCAACTTTATTTTCTTATCCCCCTTGACAAAACAGCCGCACAGGCATATAATATAATCGTAATCTGTTTCAGGGCGGAGTGAAATTCTCCACCGGTGGTAAAGTCCACGAGCGCATAACAAAATGCGCCGATTCGGTGAAATTCCGAAACCGACGGTATAGTCCGGATGAAAGAATCAGAAATGCTTGACCGCAAATCTTTTATATATAAGCGGTTCAACACTTTTGAGATAAGGTTAAAGCCCCGATAATACGGGGCTTTTATTTTTTGGCGAAAAGCTGAAAGTCACCTTTGGAGCAGATATAGAAAGGATGATTTTTATGCAGACACAAACAACAGGAAACAGGGCGCATATTGTCTTTGATGTAAGAAAGCTCGTTTTTACGGCACTTCTTGCGGCTATATCATCGGTACTTATGCTGTTCAGTATCAAAGTACCGCTAATGCCGAGCTTTATCTCGTTTGACTTCTCGGACTTTCCCGCAGTAATGGCTTCACTTACTATGGGTCCTGTGGCAGGCGTATTCGTATGCCTGGTAAAGAACATAATCAATCTGTTTTCAAGTATGACAGGCGGTGTAGGCGAGCTTTCCAACTTCATCTTAAGCTGTTGCCTTGTTATCCCCGCAGGCTTAATCGGCAGAAAGATAAACACCTATAAGGGTGCAATAATCGGTTGCGCTGTAGGAAGTGTTGTGATGGCATTGCTCAGTATCGTGTCAAACTATTTCCTGGTATACCCGATATACGAAAACATTATGCCTATCGAAGCTATCATCAATATGTACAAGGAAATAAATCCGAACGTAAACGGTCTTCTCGAATGCCTTATCGTATTCAACTGCCCGTTCACTCTTATAAAGGGTCTTGTGGCTTCAGTGCTCTGTATGCCGCTTTATAAGGCGTTAAGACCTGTATTCAACTCATATTACAGAAAATAACCGACGATCTGTTATACACATATAAAAAAACAATTGCTGTGACACAAATATGAAAAGAAAGGCTCTTTGTCGATAGTCACGGTGCGAAAAAAGAAAAATTGCATCAGCGGGTTCTTAATACGAACCCGCTACAGACTGTCGAAAAACCTCTTAATTATTAAAAATTGGGTGTCGCTTATTGCTTGCTCTGTTGGTTTTGCATCGTGCAAAACTTTTGGCAAGCAACCAAAGCATCCTTGCTTTGGGGCGAAGCCCCCG
>DOQG01000035.1 GCA_003512525.1 Oscillospiraceae bacterium
CGAACCCGAGAAGTGCTATCCGACAAAAGGCAGTATCGGTAGCCGACTATCACCGCAAAACATCAAACGATAAAAAGCAAGTACATCTGATAACAAACATATTCAATAAGCAAAAACCGGAGCAAAAAAACTCCGGTTTTACTTTTATCCTCTGACATTATAATCCTGTGCAAGAAGCACAGACGCTTTTGCGAGCTTGTGCAGATAAACAAACGGTCCGACAATGATAAGACTTCCCAGAACGTTCCAGAGCCAGTAATCCGTAGCACCGAAAGAATATGCTATGCCACGTCTTGCAAGCTCGTTGCCCATTCTCGAAGAAAGGTTATGAAACCATGCAATAAAACCGAAACCGAATGTAAGCGGTCCGACAATAAACGCCATAAGGCAGTAATGCATTGTCTTTTTTCCGTCAAATCTGCTTGCGATAAGATTTATATCTTCTGAAATTCCGGAAAAGAAAACTAACGGATAAATTCCGAAAGTTACAATCGTTAACAAAATCAGCTTAAGCAGACCTCTGCGCGTATTGAGTTGTCTTACCGGTCCGTAAAACGGCTGTCCGTATGGCTGCTGATACTGCGGTGCAGGCTGTTGATACTGCGGTGCAGGCTGCTGATACTGCGGTACAGGCTGTTGATACTGCGGTGCAGCCTGCTGATAATTGTTCTGTTCGTTCATGTTTATACCTCCCTGAAAGTTTTTTTAATAGTAACATAATATTAAACGAATGTCAATAATTTGGATTAACAAATTTAATCTTTAAGACGGCTTGCAAAAATACCGCAGATGAAAAATCAATCTTGCCGAAAACAGTTGACAGAGCGAAAAACCGGTGCTATAATAACCCCAGACTTAAAATCCGCAGGAGCGGATTTTGCCGTGCAAAAGCACGGCTTGCGGCGCACCGCAAGTCTGAGAACATTTTACCATTAAATCTTTTGCCTGACGACAAAATACGGCGTACCGCCGTGTCGGTTTACACCGACCTGATTTATGGTATAATATGAGCATTGTGCAACGAGTGTTATATAAAAATCCATATCACGAGGTGATATTATGCCACCCAGGGCAAAATACACAAGAGAAGAAATAACCGAAATAGCGCTTGGGATAGTTACCGAGAACGGAGCGGAGATGCTCAACGCAAGAAGTCTTGCCGAAGCGATGGGTACTTCCACACGACCTATCTTTACTGCGTTCAGAAATATGGAAGAGCTCGAACGGGCTGTCCATGAATCGGCTATGGAATTGTTCAGCGAATACGCAAAGACGGGAAGCTCGGATATGCCGGCATTCAAGCAGGTCGGAATGCAAATGCTCACATTTGCCAAGGAAAAGCCTAAGCTTTACAGGCTTCTGTTTATGAGTGAGCAGGATCACAGCTTTGATTTTGAGAAAATGTTTGCATCTATGCTCGGCGTTACCGCTGATAGATGTATAGAATATATCATGCACGATTATGCGCTGTCAAGGGAAGATGCCATGACGCTTTTCAGGCAGGTATGGATATTCACTTACGGCATAGGCGTATTGCTGTCGTCGAATATCTGTCTGTTCACCGATAAGGAAGTTTCCGATATGCTCAGTGAGCAGTTCAGGAGTACGCTTATAATGATAAAGTCAGCGCATGCAAAAGAGAAGAAATGATTTTTAATAAGGGAAAATTAAATATATGAAAGCGGGGAAAACCAGAAATGGAATTATTAAAGCAAAATGAGCTTACCGCAAACAAGGCCGCGGCAAGCGTAATGAGGGTCACAGGCATACTGTTTGTGCTGGTTCTGATACTTGATATTGTAGGGATATTCAAGGTTTAGGTGCCCACAATGGTGGTCGCGTTTATAATAGGCGAGGTGCTGCTGTTCCTGCCTACACTGGTGACAAATATCCTTAAGATCCAAAAGGGCTGGGTAAAATACTTTACCGTAGCCTGTGCCGTATTGTTCACAACAGTGCTTGCGTGTGTACTTGCATACCACGTTGTGATCCTTTATGTATATCCTATAGCTATAGCGAGCCTGTTCTTCTCGACAAAGCTCAGTATGTTCACAATAATATTCACGGTACTCGGTACGGCGGGTGCGCAGTATGTCTGCTTTATCTGCGGATTTGTCGAGGATCATAATGTAGAAAACATAACTCAGCTCATAACCTATCTGATAATGCCCAGAACCATAGTGCTTATTGCCGTATCGGCAATAATCTATGTGCTTTGCAGACGTACTGCGATAATGCTCGGAAGCCTTATGGGTGCTGAAAAGCAGAAGGAGATACAGAAAAAGACCCTTGAGATATCCGGCTCGATGGCTGAGATGGTAAACGAGCTTGAAAAGGTATCCTCAGCGTCTGCCGAAGCCAACAGCAGCATATCCGGCGAAACGATGAACGTTATGCGCGACAGCGATACGAATGCGGAATCCATAAAATCGATCGAGCAGAACATAACAGAGATATCCGAGAGTCTGCGCAGTCTTTCGGAGATGAGCGGCAAAATAGCAGGTCTTACAGAAAAGGCGAACGAGATAACCGCCGATAATGACAATAAGATAACCGCCGCGTCGCAGAGCATGGAAAAGATAAGTGCAAGTACCGATGATACCTGCGATATGATACTGAGCCTTGCGGCGCAGTCCAAGAAGATAGCGGCTATATCAAATGTTATTTCCGACATTTCGACCCAGACAAATATACTTGCGATAAACGCGTCAATTGAAGCCAGTCACGCGGGAGAAGCCGGCTCGGGCTTTGCGGTAGTCGCAGACGAGATCAAAAATCTTTCCGAAAAGACAGCCACGGCGGCAGAAGAAATAGGCGATATCATTTCTGCGGTAACAAACGGAGTGGAAAAAGCGGCAGATGCAATGAAGCACAACGCGGCACTTACAAGAGAGGGCGTTTCCGATATGGAAACTATCCGCCGCTCAGCCGAGCATATCGGTGCTTCAAACAAGGAGGTAACGCAGAACATAGAGGATATGAACAGCGTTATATCAAATGTCTTTGCTAACAGCGAAACGGTAACAAGAGAGCTTGGCACGGTAAGCCATAATATCACCGGTAACAGTGACGCTCTTCAGCACGTTGCGGCGGCTATAGAGGAGAACTCTGCGGGAACGCAGACTCTCGACTCGATGGTAAAGCAGATAAAGTCAATGGCTGCTGAGCTTGAACAGCTTACAGAGTGATAAATACATATCAAAGTCTGTCCCGACCTCTAAAAGGTCGGGATTTTTTTGCGCCTTTTTCCGTTTGTTTTTCATTTTATACATAAATAATGTAACAAACCGTGTTTTAATATACTTGCAAAGGAACATTGCAAGATACTTTTCAATGCTGTTTTCCGTGGAAAAGGGCAGAAGAAAAGACACACTATACAGTAGTATAATTAAAAAAATACATACAATTACAATTTTTGCGGGAGTTGCTATGGATAAAAAGGATAACAAGGCAGAATTGCTGAACGGCGTATACGGTTCGATATGCGAAACTATCGGCTTTGAAAATACCGTAAAGCTGTATCAACAGCTCAAGGGCAGTCAGATTAACTTTCCTACACGGCTCTATTCAAAGGAATATGTAACGCGTGAGGCAACGCGGATCTATGACGGTACATCGGATTCGCTCAATAAGATAGCTACCGAGTACAACTACTCGGAAAGAACTATAAGAAAACTTCTGAAGAAGAAAAACGAGGAGGAGTAAAAATGGAACAGAAAACATCTAACAAGAACAGCATAATCGCGCTGTGCGTTGCAGCGGCGGTTATCGTTGTCGCATTGGCGGCTTATTTCATAATAAGCGGTCAGAAAGGGGAAAATCAGCCCACGGTCAGCGCCACGATGGAGCTGAACACGGTAAACATTTACGGTGCCTGGTACAAGAAAGCAGGCGACAGCACATATGAGCTGAGGTTCAAGGACAATAAGGAGCTGTCATACAAGCAGACGGCGGCAGACGGTACTGTTACGGCACAGTCCGATGAGGGTACATACGATATCGCGGACGGTAAGCTGATACTTACGATCGTTGCAGGCGGTCAGACCTACAGTGACACCTGCACAGCAAACGTGAACGAAAAGCAGATGTCAATTGTCGCGGACGCAAACGGCAGTGGGCTTTTTAACGGTATCTACGACAAGGACGGAGCGGATTATTCCGTACCCGATGTTTCAGATGATGAACCGTCAGAAGCACCTGATACCACATCGGCACAGACAACGGTTGCTACCGAAACGACAACTACAACGGCTGCTACAACTCCCGCACCTGAAACGACCGCACAGACAACAGCGGCAACAACTCCTGCGCCTGAAACGACCGCACAGACAACAGCGGCTACAACTCCCGCACCTGAAACCACAGCCGCTGAAACACAGGCTGAAGCTCCTGCTGTTACCAATGGAACTATAGCACTTCCGGACTATATACAGTATTATTTTGATAACGATTTTGTCGATGTATGGGGGATCACAGCCAGCATTTATACCGGATATTATGCCTGCTACGAAAAGGACGGTCTTGATATCTACTATTGCAGAAAAGACTTTATTCAAGACCACCCGATCTTAGGACGAGGCAAGGCGATTATGGTCGAGTGTCCTATAATATCTTTCTTTACCGATTTTGACGGTTATGTGACATATGGAGCTTTCAGCAATTATCTGTATGAAAACTACGGCGATTATATAACGCTCAGGGATGATGGCACATTCGCTACATATGATGACGGCACATACGTTATATATTTCAATTTTGCTTCGGGTGTTGAAATATCTTCTTCTACGCTCATCGGTGACGGAAATATAGTAATATGTGAGGAACAGGAATATTACAGGGAAACGCTTTAATTCAAAAGGAGTAATATTATGAAACTCAATAAAGAATTTATACTTAAAAATCTTATGGGAATTATCTGTGTTCTGATAGTTCTTGCGCTGCTTCTTCCGTTTATGTCGGTCAAGGCGGAAGTATCTGTCGGCGGTTTCGGCGGCGGAAGTGCCGATCAGTCAGTGAACGGATTTTCACTGGTAACAGACGGCGGGATTTTCGGCTTTGCGTTTATACTTTGTCTTGCGGCAGTGGCGGCAAGCTGTTATATCCCGCAGTTAAAGCCGTTCAGAAAGATAATCGCCGCAGTCGGCTCGGTTGCAGGCACGATCTGTCTGTTCATAGCTCCCGGTGCGGCGGCAGGCGCTGTAAATGCGGCGGCAGGCGGAGCTGCGGCAGGTACGGGAGTTTCGGCAAAGGTCGAGCTTAGCTATCAGATAGGCTTCTGGATAATACTTATACTTATGCTTGCACTTATCGCGATGTCCGTTATACAGTTCTTAGGTCTTAAGGGCAACAAGGTCTTTGACGCGGTAAATTCTGCCGAAGCAGATACCGCCGCATTGCCGACAAATACAGGCGCGGAAACTAAATCACCGCTCGCCGGCTTAAATACCGACAGCATAAGAAATATGGCGCAGAATGCGGCAGGCGGAATTGCCGGTGCGGCAGAGAGCCTGAAGGATAAAGCCTCGCAGGCGGCACAGAATATTCAGAACCGTGCTCCCGCGGCTAAAAAGGAAGATCCTCAGGCTGTGATGGAGCAGATAAAACAGCTCCATGAGATGAAAGAAAACGGAATACTTACAGAAGAAGAGTTTGCAGAGAAGAAAAAGGAGTTTTTAGCTCGCCTCTGATAATTGCATTTGTAACATAAATAATGTATAATTACCTTGTATTATTCTGTTGTACAAGGAGGAAGATACATGGGTAAAACGGCAAATTGTCTGAAAATGCTTCAGCTTTTAAGCTCGGGCAGAGTATATAAAGGTCAGGAGCTTGCAGATATCCTCGAAACAAATGTAAGGAATATAGCGGAGTACCGCACAGAGCTTGAACAGGCAGGATATTTTATAGAGGGCATACCGGGAAAATACGGTGGGTATCATCTGATAGCAGACCGGCTTATCCCCTCGGTAAAGCTGACTGACGAGGAGCAGAATGCCCTGTCGTCCGGGTCTGAATATCTCAGGTGTCGTAATGATTTTCCATACGGCAGTGAATATGAAAAAGCGATCGGCAAGGTTTTTGCCGCAGTGAAGCACGGAACGCCGCAGGATATATTTGTATCAAACCGTTTTCCGCTTGCTGTGGACGAGCGGGAGCTTGACAGAAGGTACTCAGTCGTGGCGGGGTGCATAGCTCACAGAAAAGAGCTTGAGATGGACTATCTGTCGCTGTCAAATAAGGTGTCGCACCGCCGCTTTGACCCATACAAGCTTTTTATGTATAACAATGCATGGTTTATGCTAGGGTATGATAAGAAGTCGTATGAAATACGGTACTTCAAGCTCAGCCGTATTCAGTCAATGACAGTCACTGAGGATAAATTCCGTATTCTTGCGACATATAAGGAAAGCGACTATCTTGATGAGTTCGGTATGAAAAAGAACGGCGAACTGCATGAGATAACACTTCGTTTGCACGGCAGATACGCAATGCTTGCCCGTGAACGCATTTACGGCAGAGATCAGACAGTGACACTTATTGATGAAGACACGACCGAGCTCAGGTGCACAATGCAGAACGAGGAAGATATAATGAGCTTTGTGATGGGGTTCGGAAGTCATTGCGAGGTTGTTTCGCCGGGGTGGCTCAAAGACAGGGTAAAGGACGAGGCGAGGAAAATATTATCGCAGGATAGGCAGTAAGCTTTAATTGATATGCAAGGGGTTGTGGCACAACCCGAAAAAGAAAAAGTGAGTCGAAGCGCAAAATAGTGCGCTCGGCTCACTTTTTTGGTATAGTACACTTCTGTTATACCGTTTTAGTAATTAACGCTGATAGCAGGCTACCGATAGTGCTTTTTGTCGGATAGCACTTCTCGGGTTCGTTGCTTTATGCGACATAGTTTTTGTTTTCGGTTTAACGAATATGTTTGATATTTTTAATATGATATCAGACTACCGATAATTCTGTTTGTAGGATAGCACTTCTCGGGTTCGCTATTCCATTTGATAACGTTGCTGCTATTATCGA
>DOQG01000052.1 GCA_003512525.1 Oscillospiraceae bacterium
GTTCATAGCAGCAACGTTATTAAACAGAATAGCGAACCCGAGAAGTGCTGTCCGACAAACAGAACTATCGGAAGCCTGCTTTCACAGTCAAATCGTAATAACACATATCAATATATCTAATAACAGTTTTTTTCTGCAAACCGCCTACTTTTATCCCCCTTTTTCATCTTTTTCTTATTTCCCTATTTGTTTATAAAAAGTACTTGCATTTTATCCGCTTTTTTGGTAAAATAAAATATGAGCGCAGAAGCTCTGCTTTTGCGTGGGATTTGTATTTCTTGAGGATAGCCTCATACAAATAAAGTAAAAGCGAAAGGATCATTACCATGAGCAAATTAAACAAGAAGAATGTAGAAGATTTACAGGTAAAGGGCAGAAAAGTCCTCGTTCGTGTAGACTTCAACGTACCTATGAAGGACGGCAAGATCACAAACGACAACAGAATTCAGGCCGCACTTCCCACAATCAATAAGTTAGTTGAGAACGGCGCAAAGATAGTTCTTTGTTCACATCTCGGCAAGCCGAAGAACGGTCCTGAGGATAAGTTCTCTCTCAAGGCTGCTGCTGAAAGACTTGCAGAGCTCGTTAATACAAAGGTTGTTTTTGCTAAGGACGATACAGTAGTAGGCGAGAACGCAAAGAAGGCAGTTGCAGAAATGAAGGACGGCGAGATAGTTGTTCTTGAAAACACACGTTTCCGCGGCGCTGAAGAAACTAAGAACGGTGAAGCATTCGCCAAGGAGCTTGCCGACCTCGTTGACGACGATGTATTCGTAATGGACGCTTTCGGTTCTGCGCACAGAGCACACGCTTCTACAGCAGGTGTTACAAAGTTCGTTAAGGAAACAGCAGTAGGCTACCTTATGAACAAAGAGATCGAGTTCTTAGGCAACGCTGTTGAAAACCCCGTAAGACCTTTTGTTGCTATCCTGGGTGGTGCAAAGGTTGCAGATAAGCTCAACGTTATATCAAACCTCCTTGAAAAGTGCGACACACTTATCATCGGCGGCGGTATGGCTTACACATTCTTAAAGGCTAAGGGCTACGAAGTAGGTACATCACTCGTTGACAACGAGAAGATCGACTACTGCAAGGAAATGATTGAAAAGGCTGAAAAGCTCGGCAAGAAGCTCCTTCTCCCCATTGATACAACAATTGCAAAGAGCTTCCCCGATCCTATCGACGCTGAGATCGAAGTAAGCGTTGTTGACGCTGATAAGATCCCCGCAGATATGATGGGTCTTGACATCGGTCCTAAGACAATGGCTCTGTTCGCTGATGCCGCAAAGTCTGCAAAGACTGTTGTATGGAACGGTCCTATGGGCGTATTTGAGAACCCCGTATTAAAGAAGGGTACAGTTGCTGTTTGCGAAGCTCTTGCAGAAGCAGACGCTACAACGATCATCGGCGGCGGTGACTCGGCTACAGCTGCTATCAACCTCGGTTATGCAGACAAGATGAGCCACATCTCAACAGGCGGCGGTGCTTCTCTTGAATACCTCGAAGGTAAGGTACTCCCCGGTATCGCTTGCATTCAGGACAAGTAAAAATAACGAGGGCGGATATTCTCCGCCCTTATTGTTGCGTAATAAGCAATTTATAATAAAAAACGAAAGGAACACTGTATCATGAAAAAGACAGTAAGAAAAGCAGTTATCGCAGGTAACTGGAAGATGAATAAGACAAGACCCGAGGCTAAGGCTCTTTTAGAAGAATTAAAGCCCATGGTTGCCGATGTTAAAGACGTTGAGGTTGTAGCTTGCGTTCCCTTTACAAACCTTGAAACAGCTCTTGCTGTAACAGCAGGCACAAACATAAAGATCGGTGCAGAGAACTGCCACTTCGAGAAGAGCGGCGCTTTCACAGGCGAAATTTCAGCTGATATGCTCGCTGAAATGGGTGTTGAATACGTTGTACTCGGTCACTCCGAGCGCCGTCAGTACTTCGCTGAAACAGACGAAACAGTAAACAAGAGAACAAAGGCTGCTCTTGAAGCAGGCTTAAAGCCCATCGTATGCGTAGGCGAGCTTCTCTGGGAGCGCGAATGCAACATTACGGAAGAGGTTATCGCACGTCAGATAAAGCTCGATTTCTTCGGCATCTCAGCAGACGACCTCAAGAAGTGCATAATCGCTTACGAACCCGTTTGGGCTATCGGAACAGGCAAGACAGCTACAGCTGATCAGGCTGAAGAGGTTTGCGCATTTATCCGCGCTACACTCGCTAAGCTCTATGGCGTAGATGTTGCAGAAACAATCACAATCCAGTACGGCGGCTCTATGAACGCAAAGAACGCTGAAGAACTGCTCTCAAAGACAAACGTTGACGGCGGTCTTATCGGCGGTGCTTCACTCAAGGCTGCTGATTTCACAACTATCATCAAGGCTGCCGTAAACGGTTAATCAAAAATCGGATATTTACGAAAGGACGACTAAACAAATGGCAAAACCCGTTTTACTCGTTGTTATGGACGGTGTAGGCTTTTCAAAGACAGGTCTTGGCGACGCAGTCACACTCGCCAATACTCCTACACTTGACAGACTTTTAAGAGAATGCCCCAACACCCGCTTAAAGGCTCACGGTGACGCTGTAGGTCTGCCTACAGATGATGATATGGGCAACTCAGAGGTAGGTCACAACGCGCTCGGCTGCGGTCAGATCTACTCACAGGGTGCAAAGCTCGTTAACGAATCTATCGAAAGCGGAAAGATGTATCAGTCTGAAGCTTGGAAGGAACTCGTTGACAACTGCAAGGCTAACAACAGCACCCTCCACTTCATCGGTCTTTTATCAGACGGTAACGTTCACTCAAATATCAAGCACCTGTTCAAGATGCTGACAGAAGCCAAGAACGAGGGCATCAAGAAGGCAAGAGTACACATTCTGCTCGACGGAAGAGATGTACCCGCTACTTCTGCTCCCGTATATATCGAACAGCTTGAGAGCTTCCTCAAGGAACTTAATGCCGATGGCGCTTTCGATGGCAAGATCGCAAGCGGCGGCGGACGTATGAAGGTTACTATGGATCGTTATCAGGCTGACTGGCCTATGGTTGAGCTTGGCTGGAAGACTCACGTCAAGGGCGAGGGCAGACAGTTCGCATCGGCTATGGAAGCGGTTGAAACCTACCGTAAGGAAAACGACGGCATCATCGACCAGGATCTCCCCGCATTCGTAATTGCCGAGAACGGCGAGCCTGTAGGCAAGATAGTTGACAAGGACAGCGTTATCCTCTTCAACTTCAGAGGTGACCGTGCTATAGAGCTTTCAATGGCATTTGATGATGACAACTTCACAGCATTCGACAGAGGTGCAAAGCCCGATGTATGCTTCGCAGGTATGCTACAGTATGACGGCGACTTAAAGCTCCCCGCACGCTTCCTTGTAAATCCTCCCGAGATCACAAACACTCTCACGGAGGTACTGGTTGCCGCAGGTCTTAACGAATATGCAGTATCCGAAACACAGAAGTACGGTCATGTAACTTACTTCTGGAACGGTAACAAGAGCGATAAGTTCAGCGAAGAGCTTGAAACATACAAGGAGATCCCCTCTGATAACGTTTCATTCGATCAGCGTCCCTGGATGAAGTCTGCCGAGATAACAGACGATCTTATCGAGGTTATCAAGAGCAAGAAGTATGACTTTATCCGTTGCAACTACCCCAACGGCGATATGGTCGGACACACAGGCAGCCTTGACTCAACAATTATCGGTGTTGAAGCTGTTGACCTCGGTCTTTCAAGACTTATCAAGGTTTGTGATGAGTACGGTGTTACACTCGTTGTAACAGCCGACCACGGTAACGCAGACGAGATGCTT
The DNA here is from genome assembly GCA_003512525.1 of Oscillospiraceae bacterium. Lineage (GTDB taxonomy): Bacteria > Bacillota > Clostridia > Oscillospirales > Ruminococcaceae > Ruminiclostridium_E. The sequence goes on from DOQG01000052.1 coordinate 3,823, forward strand.
GAAAAGAACAAGAAGGGCGAGGTTCAGGTAAGAACCGCTCACTCGCTCAACCCCGTTCCTTTCATCATCTATGATAAGGATGTTAAGTACACCATCAAGGACGATACAAAGTATGCTCCCGGTGTAGCTCCCAAGTACGGTCTTGCTAACGTAGCTCCTACAGTAGTAAAGATGCTCGGTCTTACAGCACCCGACTGCTGGCAGGAAAGCATGATCTAAGCGGCGAGTCGCCGCTTCAAATTCCGCCTTTGGAACTGTTTGAGCTATCCGCAGGATAGCGAAATGGCGGGGCGGCTGTGAGCCGCTTCAAATACCGCCTTTGGCATTGCCTGAGCTATCCGCAGGATAGCGAAACGGCGGGGCGGCTGTGAGCCGCTTCAAATACCGCCTTTGGCATTGTCCGAGCTATCCGCAGGATAGCGAAACGGCGGGGCTGAATGATACTGCAAGTTTTGCGGGATCGTTTTTAAGCAGGCGGCAATGCAGATGTATATTTCCGACAGGCAAAAGTAAAGATGGTATCGTGTAAAGCGGATATTCCGTGTACAGCGACGATCGGCTTTGTAAAGCTTCTGTCGGAGGCATAAGCAAATAAGTAATAACGGCAGGCGCGTAATTCGTGCCTGCCGTTTTCGCATATTGTAAAACAAAGCGACAGACGCTGTGAATAGGCGCGCCTGTCGCTTTAGATTATGTTTAATTACAATTCCGCTTTGTAGATAAGAGCGTCACAGATAGGCTCTGTATAATAGTTTCTGCGCCGTCCGACCTCGCAGAAGCCGTGCTTTTCATAAAGGCGCTTTGCGGGCTCGTTGTCACAGCGCACTTCAAGAAATACGTTTTTTATGCCGCTTTCACGACACTTGTCAAGAAAATAGGTCATAAGAAGATCCGCCGCACCCTGTTTTCTGTATGCGGGGAGTACGGCTATGCGGTAAAGTTCGCATTCGTCCGAAACGCTCTGCCCGCAGATATAGCCAACGGGTCTGTTGTCGGAGCGGTCGTCACGGATAAGGGCGGCAACCGACCCATCGGTCAGAACCTGCGACTCGATACTGCGGCTTGTCCATGGGACGGAGAAGCATTCTTTTTCGATTACTCCGATATCGCGGCATAAATCCGTGTTGTTATCTTTCTCAATGAGTATCATACCACGTTTTACCGATATTCACGTCTACCGTCATGGGTACAGTGAGTTTTACGGCGTTCTCCATTTCTTCCTTTAAAAGTGCGGCTGCCTTGTCGGCGCAGTCCTCTTTGGCTTCTACTATCAGCTCATCGTGGACCTGTAGTATAAGCTTTGCGTCAAGCTTACTTTCCCGAAGCCTGTTGTAGACCCTTATCATTGCTATCTTTATGATATCTGCGGCAGTGCCCTGTATGGGGGTATTCTTAGCTACACGTTCGCCGAAGGACTGCAGGTTCTTGTTCTTTGCGGCAAGCTCCTTTATATATCTTCTTCTGCCGAACATTGTTTCGACATAACCGTCATGTCTTGCCTTTGCAACGGTCTTGTCCATATAGTGAGCTATGCCCGAATATTTTGAAAGATATGCTCTTATATATTCGCTTGCCTTAGTCATAGAAACGCCGATGTCCTTTGACAGGGAGAATGCACCTATACCATAGACTATACCAAAGTTGACCGCTTTTGCCTTGCTTCTGAGATCGGGCGTTACCCATTCAATCGGCTGATTGAACACCTGGGAGGCGGTAACGGTATGGATATCAACGCCGTCAAGGAACGCCTTTTTCATAATTTCATCGCCTGAGATATGAGCCAGTACGCGCAGTTCTATCTGCGAGTAGTCGGCATCGACAAGCAGATATCCGTCCTTTGCTGTGAAAAATCTTCTCATCTCTCTGCCGAGCGGAGTCCTTACCGGGATATTCTGAATATTTGGCTCGGCGCTTGAAATTCTGCCTGTTCTGGTTTCGGTCTGCTTGAAGGTGGAATGCACCCTGCCGTCCTCGCCGACTACCTTAAGCAGTCCTGTGACATAAGTATTCTGCAGCTTGGTGAGTGCGCGATACTCTGTTATAAGCGGGATTATCGGGTGCTTGTCCATAAGGCTTTCAAGCACCTCGGCATTTGTAGAGTATCCTGTTTTTGTCTTTTTTGCACTGGATAGCTTAAGCTTCTCAAAAAGCACGCTTCCGAGCTGTTTAGGCGAGCCGATGTTAAATTCATAGCCTGCATATTCATAGATCTCACGGCTTATCTTTTCTGCCTTTTCCGTAATTTTTTCGCCGAAAGCCTTAATACCGTCAATGTCCAGCTTAACGCCCTCGCGCTCCATAGCTACAAGGACTGTGGCAAGCGGTATTTCGATATCAGTAAGCACGGTAGCCGAGCCTGTTTGGTGTATATTGTCGTACAGTATATCGTTCAGCGCCGCAACAGTAATCGACTTTTCCTGTATGCTGTTTCCCTCGGGAACGCCGTACTGTGTGCACAGTCTTGACATACTGTAGTCGTTTGAGTCGGGGTCGGCAAGGTAAGCCGCAAGTGTCGTATCGAACTTATTATTTTCAAGCTTCTCAAGACCAGAAACGGAGAGCGTTTCCTTTATGTCGAAGGTATACTTTGTACTGCCGCTGTTTGCATATGCTCTGAGCTCATCGCCGGACAGCTCATTCATTATGCCGATACCGCCTGCGTAAATTTTGCTGCTATCCGTAATGATGATATCACCCTTGGGCATAGCTGAAGCCTGATTTTCGCGATTTCCGGTACCCGCTGCTTTTGAACCTGCGGGGGCAGAAGTCGGTTGAAGCTGTAATTTCTGAAGCATCTTATACATTTCAAGCTCAGATAAAAGTTTTGCGAGCCGTTCATCGTCACGCTCACCCGGAATATAGTGAGAAAGCTCTGTGTCTATCGGAGCGGTAAGGCATATTTCGGCAAGCTTTCTGCTCATATAGCAGCTTTCTTTGCCGTTGATGAGCTTGTTGCGCAAGCCGTCTGTTATGAGGGTCGAGTCGATGTTTTCGTATAAGCCGTCAACGCTTGCAAACTCTTTTATTAGTGACAGGGCGGTTTTTTCGCCTATGCCGCGAACACCGGGAATATTGTCGCTCGTATCGCCCATAAGCGCCTTGACCTCTATCATCTGCTTTGGGGTAACGCCGTATTCGTCTTCTATTACACCGGGAGTATAGTATATATCACCTTTGGTTTTGGCAAGCCTTACCGTAACGTAATCATTAACGAGCTGGAATGAGTCGCGGTCGCCTGTCGAAACGGTGCAGGGAATCTTTTTATCCGCGCAGGCGGCTGAGATCGTGCCGATAATATCATCGGCTTCATACCCCTCTTGTTCGATAATGGCGATACCCATTGCCTTTATTATCTTTTTCATATAGGGTAGCTGCTGGGCAAGATCCTCAGGCATACCCTTACGGTTCGCCTTATATCCGTCATACATCTTATGGCGGAATGTAGGCGCTTTAAGGTCAAATGCTACGGCTATCATATCAGGCTGAACATCTTTTTCGAGCATCAGCAGGGTATTCATAAAGCCGGTCACGGCGTTTGTGGCAACACCCCTTGAATTTGTGAGTACGCGTATGCCGTAGAATGCGCGGTTAAGTATACTGTTGCCGTCTATTACAAGAAATCCCATATTAGTCCTTTCGAGCGGATCGTATTGCTTTATATGCTTATTGTACTGCTGTCTGTTATAAGTATACCATAAATACCGCAAAAATCAAGCGGCGTGTCGCCGCTGACAGTTCCGCCTTTGGAAAAGGCGGTGCATAGCGTGGGATAGAGCAACGGCGGGAATTGACAGTGCGTGTAAGGAAAGTGTTACAAATTTGCGTGGGGCGCAGCAAATTCCGCCTTTGGAAAAGGCGGTGCATAGCTGTGGATAGTGCAACGGCGGGGAGTGACGATGCGTGTGTGGGAGAACATTATAAATTGCGTGTCGCCGCTGACAGTTCCGCCTTTGGAAAAGGCGGTGCACGGCGTGGGATAGAGCAACGGCGGGAATTGACAGTGTGTGTATAGGAGAGTGTTACAAATTTGCGTGGAGCGCGGCAAAATTACATTGAAATTGCAGTGCAACATATTGTAAAAAGTCAGCGCGATAAATATACAGCCTACAACGCTAAAAACAGTATCCGTGCCGACAAGTTGTTAATAATTTCGTGAGTGTATCAATGCAACTGCACTGTCACCG
>DOQG01000015.1:0-13964 GCA_003512525.1 Oscillospiraceae bacterium
GAATAACCGCCCGACCTATCCGACACAATGCTCAAGTGCTGGATAGTAACGGCAAAATTTTTTACGCTTCTATTACTTCTTTATCGCACATCAGTAAAAAGTCCCAGCTTAAAGCACAATCTCATCACTTCCATCTTGTGATGATTGATCGTGCTTAAATGTCCCTTGAAATTCTCCTTAATATCCACGCTTATCCTTCTTTCGTTCTTTCGAGATACTTTCTGAAGTTATCGATATATCTTGTTTTAAAGCTGACGCTTGTTATTTCTTTGTATGGAATTTTGGTTTCTGCAAGCCATTTTCCGTCTGCGTCAAACTCTCTCATCGTCAGTTTATTCTTCCCCGCTTTAATGATTATTCCTATATGGAATTTCCCCTCGTTTTCATTCTCGACTATTCCCCATTCACCGCACTCTCTGAGCGAATTGAATATGCTCTGCCACGAGCTTATATCAATTTTGGGAGCCTTGATTTGCTCTGCAACCCCATTCAGTCTGTTTATCTCTTCACAGACATCATTCTTGATTTCCGCTTTTTTCAGTTCGTCAAGGTTGCGGATCGTATATCCGTTAAGCTCAAAGTCGTTTTCTTCCTGTCCGAGGACAAATCTGTCGTTGAAATCATTGATATAATAATACCAATAGCTTTTGTCGTATTTGTAAAAGCACCTGCATATATGACCGTTTTCAACGCACTCCCTCAGCAACGACATTTTCTTACTGCGTTTCATATTTTTCCTCACTAAAAAGCAACTGCCGCATATATAACACGGCAGTTTCATATTTACAAAAGCCATCAGCCTTATTCTATCACAGCCGACCTTTAATTTCAAGTCCGAAAGTCATTATCGTTGTTCCGTCAATTGTTACACGCTCACCTTCTCCCCATCTTTTTCATCGCATTCCTTATTCTCCGCCGCTTTATCCGGCTCGTTACCGCCGAGCTTATCCTTTTTCTTCTTTTCTTCTATATGCGACTGATCGCTTACAACAAGAATATCCCCTTGCTGAATAACAGTGTTACCGTTCGGTACGACCATATCCCCATTTCTCTTTATCATTATGATAAGAAGTGTAGTCGGCAGGTCAAGCTCCTTTATCGTCTTGCCCTTCCATAAATGCTTTGGACCTATCTCATACTCCTTGAGCAATATATTTCCGCTGTCCCTGTACGACGGAACACTGAGTATAACATCATCACCCGCATTTATCACAGTATTGCCTTTAGGTACAATAGTGCTGTCACCGTGCTTAATCATGAGTACAAGAGAATTTTCAGGAAAATCTATCTCGCTTATCTTGTGACCGTTCCAGCTGTGTGTTTCGGATACGAATATACGCATCATATTGAACTGTGGAGTTTCGTCCTGATAGTCGTTGAACGTCTTTAATACACTGCTCTCGTTGTCGATAAGCTTAAGCCCCGTTGCAACCTTCGGCAGTAACGTTCCCTGGAATGCAACGGATATAAGGCAGACGCACACTACTATATTGAACAGGTTACTATCCGTGTACACATCGCTCACCGTAGCCATTATTGCGAAAACGATGGACGATGCACCTCTCAGACCCGACCACGCTATAAACAGCCTGTCAGCCCATGTATATCCCTTTGAGCAAATCGCAAACACTGCAACAGGACGTGATATAAAGGTCATCACCGCAAATATCGCAAGCGCCGGCAGAATTATTCCGGGAAGCTGCGAAGGATTTGACAATAATCCCAGCAGGAAGAACAGCATTATCTGGCTCAGTCCCGTTATTCCGTCAAAAAAATGTACAAGCTGCGCCTTATTCTCGCCAATGTTGCTGTTACCGATGATGATACCGGCTATGTATACGCTGAGGTATCCGTTACCTCCGAGCAGTATCGGTGCGGAATATGCCGCAAATATCATCGCCATCATGAAAATTATGTCAAAGCTGTTTTTCGACAGCTTTACCTTTTTCATTACAAATACTGCGGCAAACCCCATTGCAAAGCCGAATGCCACGCCAAGGACTATCTGTAGTACCGCAAGAAGACCAAGCTGTGAAATATCATCACCTGCCATTATCGCAAGCGCAATGACCGTCAGCATATAAGAAAACGGGTCGTTAGAACCGCTCTCGATTTCCAGCAGTGAAGCCAGACCGCCACGCAGGTTGAGTTGCTTTGAACGAAGTATCGAGAACACCGATGCCGCATCGGTAGATGAAATAACCGCACCGATAAGAAAGCTCTCTTTTATATCAAATCCTATCAGAAAATGACAGCCTGCGGTAGTTATCAGCGCCGTTATTATCGTTCCCAGTGAAGATAAAAGTCCCGCACGCAAAGCAACAGGCTTTGCCGCCTTCCAGTTGGCAGAAAAACCGCCGCAGAACATTATAAATATAAGGCATACCGTACACACCTGTTCACTTAGCTGATAATTATCAAACGGTATCTTCAGCAATCCGTCAGAACCGCATATCATACCGAGTGCCAGGAATATCAGCAGACTCGGAACTCCTATCTTCGTAGACAGCTTATTGCCGACGATGCAGACTATGATTATCACCGAAAAAAAGAGCATTACAAATTCCATCGTTCACCGTTCCTTCTGTTCAAATATTTTCTCTGTTTAACTGTTTTCAAAAAAAGCTGTCAACGTGATTTTAAAGTCCCCGTTGACAGCCGATTTTTTACTATTCTTAAAGGCGTCAGCCGCTGAATGCGACGTCTTTATTTGCCTGCAAGCTTAGCGATTATTTCAGCCGCCTCATCAATACCGCAGGTCGCAGTATTGACGCACAGATCGTAGTTAAGGCTTTCACCCCAGTTACGCTCGGTGTAATACTTGTAGTGTCTGCGCCTTGCCTTATCCTTCTGTCGGATAACATTCAGCGCTTCTTCCTTGCTTATATTATCATGTTCACAGATACGCTCACATCTGAAGTCGTCCGTAGAATGTACAAAAACATCAAATGTGCTGTACTGCTCCCTCAGCACATAGTCCGCACAGCGACCGACTATAACGCACGGACCTTTATCGGCAAGCGCCTTTATGACCCTGCACTCAGCCGAGAAAAGCTGATCGGTCAGCGGCTGTGTATACATACCGTTTATCGCAAGATTATAGAGAAAGCTTGTGGTAGTCGTCTGCTCCGCACGCTCTATGTATTTCGGGTCAAAACCGCTTTCCTTTGCAGTCACATCGATTATCGTCTTGTCATAATACGGAATTGAAAGCGCTTTTGCGACCTTTCTGCCTATCTCACTTCCTCCGCTTCCGTACTGTCTTGAAATTGTGATTATTCTTCCCATAATCAGTTCCTCCGTTTGTGCTTTATTCTTATGCCTGCTGTACCTGTGCCGAAGATCCTTCACTACTGTCATACATCTTTGCTATGACTTTCTTATAGATCCTACGCATAAGGAGTATCGCAACAATAAGTCCTAACAGATCGCTTACCGGGAGCGACCACCATATACAGTCAACCCCTCCGACAATGCCGAACAGCCACGCAAAAGGCAGTGTCGGCACAATAAGCCTTACTATAAATACCATCATACTATAGAAACCGTTTCCGAGTGCCTGAAAGCCTGAGCTCAGTACTATCGAAACACCTGCGAGCGGGAACGATATACTGAATATCCTCAGCGCCGTTTCTCCGAGCCTTATCATATCATCGGTAGGTGCAAACAGACCCAGGAGCTGTACCGGTATCAGCTGGAAAAGCAACACGCCTATTATCATTATCACAACCGAGCATATAACTCCCAGCTTCAAAGTATCGGTGATACGTTTGGGTTTTCCTGCCCCGTAGTTATAGGCTATGATAGGAACTATACCGTTGTTCATACCAAATACGGGCATATATACAAAGCTCTGCAGCTTGAAATATACTCCGAACACCGTAGCCGCCGCAGGCTCATATGCTTTCAGTATTATATTCATACCGAATGTCAGTACCGATACCAGCGCACTCATTATAATAGAGGGTATTCCAACGGCATATATCGTCTTTATCGTCCCGAAGCTCAGAATGAACCTTCTGAGCACAAGCCTTAATTCCTTGTTATGGAAATGATGCAGTAAAAATCCTACTGCCGCCGCTATTATCTGACCTGTTACAGTGGCGATCGCCGCGCCGGTAACGCCCATTGCAGGTATCCCAAGAAAGTCAACGCCGAATATGAATATCGGGTCAAGCACTATATTGATAACCGCACCGAGTATCTGCGACACCATCGAAAGTAACGTCTTTCCGGTCGCCTGTAGTATACGTTCGCCGTATATCTGGAAAAACAGTCCGAACGAGCCGCAGCATACTATCGAAAGGTATTCAACACCATAATTTGCGATGACCTCAGAGTGTGTCTGTATCGAGAAGAATGCAGGCAGTGCCGTAAGTCCCACTATAAGGAATACCACGTAATTCAGCGCCGTAAGTATCAGCGAATGTGTAGCCGCAAGCCCTGCTTCGTATGGCTTTTTCTGCCCTAAATAGCGTGATACAAGTGCATTCATGCCGACACCAAGTCCCGTCTGGAATGCGATCATCAGGCTCTGCATCGGGAACGCCATGCCCACAGCAGTCAGCGCATCGGGGTTTATCTGTGCCACAAATACGCTGTCAACAAGGTTATACATAGCCTGAATAAGCATCGATATAACTATCGGCAGCGACATTGTAACAAGTAGCTTGTTCACGGGCATTACGCCCATCTTATTTTCTTTTGTCTGTTCCAATTTTCTTTTCTTTCCTTTGTTCTTATTGCTTCTTTATTCTTAAATAAGTATAACATAATTTCTTGCATTTTGCAAGCTTGCCGACAGCAAAATCTTATTGACCGTACCGTCTTATTGTGATACAATAGCAATATATCTAAGCCAAGAAAGGAGAAGAATATGAACGATATAAAAGCCGTGCTGTTCGACCTTGACGGCACTCTGCTCGACTCAATGTATGTCTGGCAATATGTCGATGAGGAATTTTTACGCAAACGCAGCATCACTCCGCCCGATGATTACGGCAGACAGTGCAGTCACCGTTCGTTCTACGAAACCGCTATATATACAATAGAATTGTTCAACTTGCCGGAAACTCCCGAGCAGCTCATGCGGGAGTGGACAGACCTTGCGATTAACGAATATCGATATAATGTAAAGCTAAAGCCCTACGCCCGCGAAACGGTTGAACTGGCAATTAAAAGCGGCTATAAGACCGCGGTATGTACCTCCCAGACTCCCGAGCTTTATACCCCCGTACTCAAAAACACAGGACTGTGGGGAATGTTTGAAACTATAAGCTCTGCCGCCGTTTTCGGCAAAGGCAAACAATTCCCGGACATCTACCTCGACACCGCAAAAACGCTCGGCATACCGCCGGAAAATTGCATTATGCTTGACGACGTATCCGCTTCTCTTAAAGCCGCAAAGCAAGCAGGTATGATGACTATCGGCGTGATCGAGCCTATCAGCAGTCAGGATATGAAAGAAATGGAGCTTTACAGCGACAAGCTTGTGAAACAGCTTGATAAAGACATATTCACATTCTGACGGAGGCAAAAATGAATACAAAGATAATCAGAAAGCACTTTTTCTTCAAAGGCAGAGTTCAGGGTGTAGGCTTCCGCTACAGAGCGCAGAATGCCGCCTCAATGTACGGCGTTACCGGTTGGGTAAAGAACCTGTATGACGGCTCTGTCGAGATGGAAGCACAGGGGCTTGAAGAGGATATCGACAAAGTTATCCTCACACTGCAGAACAGTCGCTATATAGTAATAGATGATATGTATGTTGCCGATCGACAGCCCGACCCTCACGAAACCTCCTTCCGCATAAAAGACGAATACTGACAGAACCATCCCTCTCACTCCCCCCATTGAATCGTAGTTACTGATTTTTTCGGCTATTTATGTTTTGTGAGGGCAAGCAAGGCAAGGACAACTTAAGCGTGTGTGTCCAAAGCTTTGCACATATGCAATGACAAGTATATTGATTCGAATAGCGAACCCGAGAAGTGCTGTCCTATGAAAAGAACTATCGGTAGCCTACGATCGTATCTCACTTTTCGTTCCATTTCTGTGTCCTCACTTTCTTTTTTGTGTTTATTTTCTGACGATAGTCATCAAATTAAAGGGCCTTAGGGAAACGGAGTGTCCCTAACAAGCTGATGAACTGCGAACGAAGCGCGCCACGTTCATCGTTGCTTGCTACTCTGAAATCATTATATCATTTTAGTCTTTCCCGATGTATTAACAAAGTGCGACGATTTATGTTAGCCGTTCGTTTTTACCTTATTTTCCCCCTCACCTTATATGCAAAAAATCAGCAAAACGCACCCTGTTTTTTGCAGAATTTACAGAATGTTCATAAGTATTTTTGTGAAATGTTGATATAGCAGTACAGACAAATTTTTCAAAACTCATCTTAAAAGTCTTGTAAGGCTTTCGATAATGTGGTATAATAAAAAAATATATTGACACTTGATTAAATAAAAATTTTGCGGAGGATAACATGGCTAATAAAAGCAAAGTACAATCTGTTGAACCGGATATAGCTGACTTGGTAAACGGCTGGCTGAAAAGCTATGGCCTTGACTATAAACTTGAACAAGCATCACTTAATTCGGAAATAGATAAGGCTCTTGATGAATATCATTCAAAGAGTGGTGGCAAAGGTGGTAACAGACCTGATGCTAAACTGTTGTTGAAAGATAAGTATGGGACTTTTTATCCTGTTCTTATTGAATATAAAGGTTACAAAGATAAACTTGTAAAGTTGGATACTGACGGAATCGTAGATAACAAAAAAGATAAAAATGAACCAAACTATACGAATATTAAGTCGTATGCTGTAAATGGTGCGATACATTATGCGAATGCGATTTTACACTACACAAGCTATACAAGAATCATTGCAATAGGTGTAACCGGATACAAAGATGAGTTTGGAAAACTTCAGTACGAGATTGGTGTTTATTATGTTTCAGCTGACAAAAATAATCTTGGCTTTGGTCAAAGAGTTGGAGATTATACAGACCTTTCCTTTTTAAAGCCGTCACATTTTGATGAGTTTGTAGAAAAGCTTAATGAACTCAGTCTTACTCAGGCAGAGATTGATAAACTCAAAGAAAAGCGTGAAAAAGAAATCAATATCAGTCTTGTTAAACTTAACAATGACATCTACAAAGAAGAAACAGGATTGGGAGAAAACGATAGAATATATCTTGTTGCAGCTACTATCATTGCAACGCTTGGTGCAGAGGGCGTTAAACCTCTTGAAAAATCTGATTTGGAATCTTCTACCGAAAGCGGTGAAACCGACGGAGATAAAATCATCAGAAAAATTACTTCTTTCTTAAAGAAAAAACAGTTACCACAACAAAAGCAAGATTTGATTATCAGAACACTTTCAAACACTTTAGTTGATGAAAATAGAAACAAACCGGAAAACGGAGAAAGCCAAATAAAAAGAGTATTCTCGAAAATTGTTGATGACTTGGGTATCTACTATAAGATAGGTATTACAACAGATTTTACAGGTATGCTCTTCAATGAAATGTATAACTGGCTTGGATTTACTCAGGATAAGTTGAATGACGTTGTTCTTACCCCTTCATACGTTGCAAGGTTACTTGTAAAGCTTGCAAGAGTTGACAAAGATTCTTATGTATGGGACTTTGCAACAGGTTCGGCAGGACTTCTTGTTGCTGCAATGAATGAAATGATTGATGATGCAAAAGAAAAAATATCATCACCTGAGGAATATCAGGAAAAAGTCGCAAAAATTAAAGCAACTCAGCTGTTGGGTCTTGAAATTCTGCCGCAAATCTATATGCTTGCAATCTTAAATATGATTTTAATGGGCGACGGAAGTTCCAACATTTTGAATCAGGACTCTTTGAAAAATTTTGACGGAAACTATGGCTTTATTTCAACGAAAAAAATTTTTCCTGCCACTGCATTTGTGCTTAATCCCCCATATTCCGCTGATGGCAATGGTATGATTTTTGTTGAAAAAGCTCTCTCAATGATGGAAAAAGGCTATGCGGCAATTATCATTCAAAATTCGGCAGGTTCGGGCAAAGCTGTTAAATATAACAAGGAAATACTGAAGCATAGTACGTTGCTTGCAAGCATTAAAATGCCGATTGACTTGTTTGTGGGCAAGTCAAGTGTTCAGACAAATATTTATGTTTTCAAGGTCGGCGAACCACATCACGCAAAGAATACAGTTAAGTTTATCGATTTCTCTAATGACGGCTACACAAGAACCAACAGAAAGAAAGCAAGTGTGAATTTAAGAGATACAGACCACGCCAAAGAACGCTATCAGGAAATTGCTGATGTTGTCAGATTCGGCAAGTCAGAACTTAATATTTTCACTGAAAAGGAATATTATGAGGGTAAAATCGACCCGGAAAACGGTGCTGATTGGAATCAGTCTGCTCCAATTGACACAATCCCAACGCTTGAGGACTTCAAAAAGACCGTAAGTGATTATCTTGCTTGGGAAGTATCAACACTTTTAAAAGGTAAGAGCAGTGAGGATAACGAACGCTTGGGAAAATAAATGCCTCACTCAATGAGAAATTGGCAAGTGTTGAGTGGGGCAAATATAGGATTGATGATTTGTTTAAAATACAAACATCAGCTAAGCGATTTGATGCTAACAAAGTTAATATTATTGAAAATGGGCGGTATCCATACGTAGTAAGAACAAGTTCCAATAATGGTCAAAAAGGCTTTTTAGATGAAAATGAGAGCTTTCTCAATGCAGGAAATACCATATCGTTTGGACAAGATACTGCTACTATATTTTATCAAGAAAAGCCATATTTCACTGGAGATAAAATAAAAGTTTTAGTTCCTAAAGTTTACAAATTTAATAAGAAAAACGCCCAATTTTTTCTTGCATCTATGAATATTGCTTTTTCAAAATTTTCTTGGGGTAGCTCCAGATTTAATGTTGATGTATTAAAGGAGCAAGTTATTATGCTACCAACGAAATGTGACTCCATCGACTTTGAATTTATGGAAAGCTTTATAGAGGAGCTGGAAGCGGAGCGTATAGAGGAGCTGGAAGCGTATCTTTCAGTCTCTGGACTGAAAGATACGCAACTGACAGCTGATGAGCTGTCAGCTTTGGATAAACTTAAAAGCAACAAAATCTTTTGGAAAGAATATACAATAGACCAACTTTTTGATATTGTAACCACAGCACACAGATTTGATGCCAATAAGATTAATATAATTGAAAACGGACGATACCCTTATATAGTAAGAACGAGTAATAATAATGGTCAAAGAGGATTTATAGATGAAAATCCGATTTATCTTAACAGTGGAAACACAATCTCATTTGGACAGGATACAGCAACTATATTTTATCAAGAAAAGCCGTATTTTACAGGTGATAAAATAAAAATACTTATCCCAAAATTGTTAAATTTCAGAAAAGAAAATGCACAATTCTTTATTTCAACAATGAACCTTACTTTTTCTAACTTTACATGGGGAAGTACAAGATTTAACGTTGATATATTAAAAAATCAAATTGTAAAAATTCCGATATCCTCTAAAGATAAAGAAATAGATTTTGTCTTTATGGAAACATTAATTAAAGCCATTCAGAAACTTGTCATTGCTGATGTTGTAAAGTTCAGCGATGAGAAAATAAAAGCTACAAAACAAGTTGTAGGATAATAAAAATCGCAAGTTATTCACTTAGTGTTGAGTGATTTAACTTGCGATTATTTTTTATGTCGAATATAGCTGTTTGGGGTGAAGTATACTTATTTGGTGCCCACTTACTTTAAGATAGGCGCAAATCTGATACGGATATTCGGCATCTTTGTGATAGTCGAATAAGTGTTCAGCATCCAGTCTTCACTGCCGTCATTTACATTCTCACCGCTTGCGGGAGGTGCGAATATCTTGAGTGTCATATCCGCTTCGCCGTCAAGTGGTTTTTCAAAGAATGCCGACATAAAATCGATCGTCTTTGCGTGAGGTGCCTTGTAGAACCACTTGCCGTTGATCTCCATCATAAGGTTGAGTTCTGCGTCCTCACCGTCAAATGTGATCTCACAGAATGTGGGGTTCTTCTCAAAGTGCAGAGGTATCTCAATACCCTCAGCGTCCTCAGAACCGCCCCAACGCAATTTTGCAGGGAACTGCGCATCACCCTGAGCCTTTATCTCAGGATAGAAATATTCATCATGGATTATTTCCTTGTAGGTCTGCATTACAGGCTGTTCAATACCGCAATCTGCGTTGTTCGGGTCTTCAATTTCAAGTCCGAGTCTGCCTCTGTCACGGAACTGATAGAATGTAAAGCCGTTGAACCAGCCCTGATCCTTGTCGTTCTTGAGCATATCGCAAAATTCCTTAACCATTTCTGCCTGCTCGTAAGGACCTGTTACATCACCGTCAGCGTTGAATTCGCTCATGACCATAGGCTTCTTTTCACCGCCGCAAAGCTCTCTGTAACGCTTTTCCGAAAGCTTTGTAAGGTTATATGTATCCGCTACCTTGCTTCTGCCGAAAGAGTTGCCGCCCTCGTCAGCTACATCGAAAGGCCAGCCCCAGTGAAGAGCCATGTACTTGTCAACAGACCAGATATCCGTTGCTCTTACAGCGTCGGCAAATTCCTTCTCCATCTCGATTTCTCCGCCCTTTTCGGGATGCTCCACACCGCCGATACAGAGAATAGTCTGTACGTTGGGCGCAAACTTCTTTATTACCTCACGGGCATGAATATAGAAATCAGCCACCTGCTGATATGTAGCACGCTTTGTGAATGAAAACCAGTTGCCTGTAGCTTCATGATTTATTCTCAGCTGCATACGACCGAATGTAGAAAGCTCCTTGCCTATCTGTTCAAGATGCTCGTCAGTTACATTGGGGTCGATCGTCATTGTGAGTATAACGTCCTGTCCGTGACGCCTTACATCACGCATACAGGTGAAAGGCTCGTCGTCGGTTGTTCCGCCGATACCGCCCTTATATGTAAAATAGTCGTCATAGGGATAATCCCACTGGAATGTGATCTCCTTGTCCTTGAAAGCGTTTCTCGCTCTTGCGGGCCATGTTTCGTCAAGAGGATAATAGCAATACATAAGGCTTACCGCTCTATGTGGTCTGCCCAGCTTGTTCAGGATATAATCCTGATTTACATACTCTCCTCTTTCGCTTCCGTCGCCAAGGTCAACCGCGCATTTTGCAGGACCCATATGGATCTTTTTGATCTCGCTCATGTTAATAAACTCCTTACACAACTTTTTTCTGTTAAGAAATTGCGAAAACCTTTGTTTTCACCGAATAAATTGAGTATATCATAAAATGAAAACGATTTCAAGGCTTTACAAAAAAATTTTTTTGGTATAT
The DNA here is from genome assembly GCA_003512525.1 of Oscillospiraceae bacterium. GTDB lineage: Bacteria > Bacillota > Clostridia > Oscillospirales > Ruminococcaceae > Ruminiclostridium_E. The sequence goes on from DOQG01000015.1 coordinate 11,362, forward strand.
AATAAAATAGTATTGCAAAATCGAAAGGAACGGTAACCTATGTTAGAATATGATGAACTCAAAGTTGAGTTCGAGGGCTATGAGCCTGAGCTTAAAGAGCTTGCCGGCGCACTTGACCTTGATAATCTCAAAGCAGAAATAGCAAAGCTCGAAGAACAGAGCGCACAGCCCGACTTCTGGAACGATGTAGAAAATTCTCAGAAAATTTCTCAGAAAATAGGCGAAGATAAGAATATAGTACAGAGCTACGAAAAGCTCCGTGAAAGCTATGATGATGTAATGACAATGCTTGAGCTTGCTCAGGAGGAAGACGATGAATCGATGCTCCCCGAAATTCAGGAGCTTGCAAAGCATTTCAGAACAGAGCTTGAATCGCAGAAGCTCGCTACCCTTCTCTCAGGCGAGTTTGACCACAACAACGCAATTCTCACATTCCACGCAGGCGCAGGCGGTACAGAGGCTCAGGACTGGGTCGAGATGCTTTACCGTATGTACAATCACTGGGCAGAACAGCACGGAATGAAAGTAACGGTACTTGACTACCTTGACGGTGAAGAAGCAGGTATCAAGAGTGCCAGCATACTGGTTGAGGGCAGAAATGCATACGGCTATTTAAAGAGCGAAAACGGCGTACACAGACTAGTCCGTGTATCTCCCTTTGACAGCTCCGGCCGCCGTCACACAAGCTTTGCTTCTGTAGAAGTAATGCCTGAAATCAATGAAGATATCGACATTGAGATAAGTGAAGACGAGATAAAGATGGACGTTTACCGTGCAAGCGGTGCGGGCGGTCAGAAGGTCAACAAGACATCCTCCGCTGTTCGTATCACGCATATCCCCACAGGCATCGTGTGCGCCTGCCAGACAGAGCGTTCACAGCATCAGAACAGAGAATACGCTATGCGTATGCTGAAGTCAAAGCTTCTTGAGATCAAGGAAAGAGAACACCTTGACAAGATCTCCGACATCAAGGGCGAACAGCTTCAGATCGCATGGGGCGCGCAGATACGTTCGTATGTATTCATGCCCTACACAATGGTAAAGGATCACCGCACAGGCTACGAAATGGGCAACATCGGCGCAGTTATGGACGGCGACCTTGACGGCTTTATAAACGCCTATTTAAAGGCACTCAGCTTAGGACAGATATAATGAAAAAGAACGACATCGTTGAAATTGAGATAACAGCTATTTCAAGCGAATGTTCCGGTATAGGCAAGAAGGACGGCATGGTAATATTCGTGCCGTTTTCTGCTATCGGGGACAAGCTTGAAGTAAAGATACTGAAGGTAAACAAAACCTACTGCTACGGCAAGATCGAAAAGGTGATTGTTCCCTCTCCCGACAGAGTAGCTCCCGACTGCCCCGTTTATACAAAGTGCGGCGGCTGTTCGCTCCGTCACATAAGCTATGAGGCACAGCTCAGAGCCAAGGAGCAGTTTGTAAAGGATGCTTTCACCCGTATTGGTGGGCTGTCGCCCGAATTTCTGCCTATTATCGGAAATGACACGATAAACGGCTACCGCAACAAGCTTCAGCTCCCGATAGGCACAGACAAGGACGGTAATCTTACCGCAGGCTTTTATGCCTTTCACTCGCACAGGATCGTTCCGTGCGAAAAGTGCCTTTTACAGCCCGATATTTTCTCGGAAATAACCGCCGATTTTCTGAAAACAGCGACCGAGTTGGATATACCCGCTTATGATGAAGCTACCCGAAAAGGCATACTCCGCCACCTTTATCTCAGAAAAGGACACTACAGCGGCGAAATATGCCTGTGCATAGTAATGGCAAAAAATGTTCCGAAAATTAAAATTCTGTCGGACAGGCTGCTTGACAAATACCCGCAGATAGTAAGCTCGGTAATAAATATCAACGGTAAGGACACTAACGTGATCTTAGGTGACAAAGAGATCTGCCTTACCGGAAAAAGCTGCATTAACGATACGATGTGCGGCAACAGCATTGCAATATCGCCTAAGTCCTTCTATCAGGTGAACACACCCGCCGCCGAGAAGCTCTACGCCGCCGCCCGCGACTTTGCGGAAGCCTCAGGGAAAACCGTGCTTGACCTGTACTGCGGTGCGGGCACGATAGGGCTGTCTATGGCACACACGGCAAAGAAGATAATCGGGGTCGAGATCGTCCCCGAGGCAATTGAAAACGCGAAGCAGAACGCCCTCGCAAACGGCATCGACAACTGCGAATTTATCTGTGCAGATGCCGCCGAAGCCGCAGGGATACTGCATTCACGCGGAATACGCCCTGACGTGATAATGGTAGACCCGCCACGCAAGGGCTGCGGTAAGGAAGCCTGCGAGCAGATAGCCGCCTTCTCCGCCCCGCGTATAGTAATGGTTTCCTGCAACGCCGCCACCGCAGCCCGTGACTGCGCATATTTTGCGGAGCTCGGCTACAGCACCGACAAGTGCGTTGCGGTGGATATGTTCAGTGGTACGAACCACGTTGAGACGGTAGTACGGCTTTCCCACAAAAAGCCAGACGGACATATCAACGTAAAAGTTGAGTTCGGTGAGGGTGAGGGAAAAGTTCCGCTTGATAATATCGCTAAAAGAGCCGAAAGCTATAAGCCCAAAGAACGA
>DOQG01000015.1:14153-66650 GCA_003512525.1 Oscillospiraceae bacterium
ATAAAGGAGTACATAGAAGCTAAACTGGATAAGGACGATACGCTGCTTGGCGAAATGAAAGAACTTGACGGCGGCGTTTACCAGATGAGTGAACTCCGCTAAGGCAAATATCTGGTAAAGGAAACCAAAGCTCCGACAGGCTTTGTGCTTGATGAAAATGTGTATGCCGTATCCATCGAGGAGAACGGCAAGCTTGGCAAAAATCAAAATGTTACGCTACCTGTCTTGTTGTCGATATGTGAATATTTGAAATGTGATTTTGGAGATATTATGGAAGCGTTACCAGATGATGTTGATAAGGAGCGTGAAAGCTGATTATGAATGAAAGTATTTTAATTGTAGACGATGAAAAAGAGATAGCCGATCTAATAGAGGTATATCTTAAAAATGATGGTTACACAATACATAAATTTTATAATGGTCTGGATGCTTTGGAATGTATTGAAACGCAAAAAATGGATTTAGCAATTTTAGATGTAATGCTTCCAGATATTGATGGATTTCGTATTTGTCAGAAAATCAGAGAACAGTATTATTATCCTATTATAATGCTGACGGCAAAAGTTGAGGATACTGATAAAATTATGGGACTTACCATTGGAGCTGATGATTACATTACAAAACCTTTCAATCCTTTGGAGGTTGTAGCAAGAGTAAAAACGCAACTTCGCCGTTATGTTCGTTATAATAATGCGGCTAATACCAAGGAAAAAGATGCTCCCATTGCAGAACATGATGTAAGAGGACTTATTATAAACAAGAATACTCACAAATGTACTTTGTATGGAAAAGAGGTTACTTTGACACCTATTGAGTTTTCTATCCTCTGGTACTTGTGTGAGAACAGAGGAAAAGTTATTTCGTCTGAGGAATTGTTTGAAAATATTTGGGGTGAGAAATTCCTTGATAACAATAATACTGTTATGGCTCATATCGGAAGATTGAGGGAAAAGCTTAATGAGCCTGCAAAAAAACCGAAATTTATAAAAACTGTGTGGGGAGTGGGATATACCATTGAAAAATAAAAGAAATAGCGAAAGAGATGATTATCGTCTTCTTAAAAACAAATTATTGATTAGAACTTTTGGAATGTTGTTTTTTGCGTTTGCTTTTTTAGCAGCCTTGTACTCTCTATTTTTAAAGGGGCACATAGCAGACACTTTTGTGGGTTTTTTGGATAATTTTGTCTACCATGATTATGACCGAGCTTATAATGTATATTCAATATATATAAGAGATTATATGAGTCTTTTCTTCGTAGTGCTTTCCTTACTGTTATTTGCAATTATTTTGCGCTTTTATCTAAATGAATTTTTTTCCAAGTATTTCAAAGAAATTAACCGTAGTATAGATGCTCTGATAGAAGAAAATTCAGGAGATATTGTTTTGCCTTCTGAATTAACTGCAATCGAAAAGAAAATCAATCATATTAAGCATACTCTTGAACAACGAAAACTGGCAGCAGAGCTTTCAGAACAGCGGAAAAATGACCTTGTTGTTTATCTTGCCCACGATTTGAAAACCCCACTCACCTCAGTAATTGGGTATTTAACTTTGCTGCGGGACGAAAACAAAATTTCCGAAGAATTAAGAGAAAAGTATTTGTCAATTTCTTTGGAAAAAGCAGAACATCTTGAGGATTTAATTAACGAATTTTTTGAAATCACGCGGTTTAATCTTTCTAATATCACTCTTGAGTACAGCAGGGTCAATTTGACCCGTATGCTTGAACAACTTACATACGAGTTCAAACCAATGTTTTTAGAGAAGAATTTAAAATGTGAGCTTGAAATAGCCCCAGACACTATGATAAAGTGCGATGTCAATAAGATGCAGCGCGTTTTTGATAATCTGCTGAGAAATGCAGTGAATTATAGCTTTGATGACAGCACGATTCATATTGCTGTAAAACAAAACGGTGAAAATTTGTGTATTCAGTTTACCAATTGCGGCAATACCATTCCAAAAGAAAAGCTTGTACGCATTTTTGAACAGTTTTATCGTCTTGATGTTGCACGAAGTTCCAGAAGCGGAGGTGCAGGATTGGGTCTTGCAGTTGCAAAAGAAATCGTTGAGCTTCATAACGGAACAATTACCGCAAAAAGTGAAAATGAGCAAATCGAATTTACAGTCACTCTTCCGCTCCTGTAGGAAAATCGTAAGAAATTCCGCAGGAAAACATAGGAAACTCTTGTGGGGAAACGAAAAAAAAAGCACGCTTGCTTTTGGTATACTTACAGTACCAAAAGCAAGCGTGCTTTTTTAGCTTATCAGGGAGGAAAAACGATGTCAACTCATACCCAACAAACCAAGAAACGCCGTCCCTACTTATTTATCTGCATCCTGATTTTACTGATAGCATTAGCCTGCATCTTTGTTCAGCGTTTTGCAGGGACAGATATATACAACAAGGCATCATTGCCTTCCATTGATTTTGGTAATGAAAATGAAGCAGATGGAGAATGGTGCTTGATACTGGTGAATAAATGGCATCCCCTTGAAAGTGACAATAAAATCGATTTAACAGAACTATCAAACGGACAATGCGTGGACAGCAGAATATACCCTCAGCTTCAGAAAATGTTTGATGATATGAGGGATGATGGTGTATATCCTGTTGTTGCCTCCGGCTACAGAACAGAGCAGGAGCAACAGCAAATATACGATGAATCAATGGCGGAGTATATCGAAAAAGGATATTCTGAATCCGACGCAAAAACAGAAACAGAACGCTGGGTTGCTATTCCGGGAACAAGTGAACATCAACTTGGTCTTGGCGTTGATATAAATGCTGATGGCATAAATTCATATGGTTATGAGGTTTATAACTGGCTTGCTCAAAACGCCTATCGCTATGGGTTTATATATCGCTATCCAGAGAATAAAGTTACAATCACAGGTATAGCCAACGAGCCATGGCATTACCGATATGTCGGTGTTAATGCGGCTACCGAAATATACAAACGAGGAATATGCCTTGAAGAATATCTGGGAGAAACAAACTAAGAGGGTGAATTTATGAAAAGAAAAAGACTGACACAGGTGTTTCCCTTTTTACTTCCTATCCGTAAATGGCAAAGGAAAAAACGGTTCTATTTAGAAATGCTGATAGACGGAAACAAATACGCCAAAAATAAATCTGAGGCTCTATTGCCTAATACGGTATTTGAAACTTCATCACTTACAGTATTAAATATAAAGATGCTGTTGTAAGGAAATTTGCTGAAATAGAAATTTTGTAATTTGATTTAAGCAAGTCTTTATTGAATTGCAACTAAAAGGAGATAATTCTGTTTGAAAAAGAAAAATGATGAAATAACTATCCGTTCAAGTGCGGCGGAATATCTGACTTATGTTGCCTCTGTGGGAGATCAGGCGGATAGCGTTGAAATGCGTTATGAGGATGAGAATATATGGCTGATGCAGAAGATGATGGCTACACTTTATGATGTTGCTCTGCCGACAATCAACGAGCATATCAAAAAAATATATGCTGACAGCGAATTGGATGAGTCGGCAACTATTCGGTAATTCCGAATAGTTCAAACAGAGGGCTCTCGTCAGGTGCAAAGAGAAACAAATCATTATAACCTGCAGATGATTATTGCCGTTGGATTCAAAGTGAATAACGAAAGAGCAGTACAGTTTCGTAAATGGGAAAACGGTATTGTGAAGAGCTACACCATTAAAGGCTGGGTTATGGATAATGAACGTCTGAAACGAGGCACATATCTGACGGATAAATATTTTGATGAACAGCTTGAACGTATCAGAGAAGGAAAACACAAAGAAATAGTGTCCTGATTTTCGGGTTGAGGTTATGCCTTTTTGAATGTGATAAACTATGATTGTCATTCATTTGACAGTCCCTCTTTCGATATTATGAGGTTGCCAAACCGGCTTTTATTATATCATAAAATCAAGTCGGCGTAAGCCGTCTTTTGCCTTTCGGCAAAAGCTTTTATGTTGAAATGTTCTCAGACCGGCGGTGTGCCGCCGACCGTGCAGGGCACAGCAAAATCCGCTATCGGTTGATTTTGTGTCTGAGGTTATGATATCATAAGATGGCTTTTTACTAAAGTCTTTTATTTCCCACCGCTTCAAGCGGTGGTTTATTTTTGCTAAAGCTACAATTAAAAGCGGAATGCCGTGTCAGCACTCCGCTTTAGCTTATTATTCATCTTTCTTAAGATGTACGTCGAGTTGATTATACGGTATCTCAATACCATTCGCATCAAACTGCTCTTTGACAGCTTCGTTGAGATCAAAATATACTGTCCAGTAATCCTCTGTCTTGACCCAAGGATAACAGGTTATCCTTACCGCACTGTCCGCAAGCTCGGTTATCCTTATCTTCGGCTCGGGATCTTTGAGTATGAGCTTATGGTTATCTGTAATACTTTTGAGAACGCTAATAGCCTTTCTGAAGTCGGCATTGTACGAAATCGTATAAACCATATCCACGCGTCTTATTCCGAGTGAAGTAAAATTCGTAACTTTCTTTGCTGTTATCTGTCCGTTTGGGTAGAATATAGCTTTATTGTCATACGAATGAAGTTCTGTGTACCAGATATTTATCGCTTCAACAACGCCTTCGACATCATCGACCTTGATATAATCTCCGACCTTAAACGGCTTTGTAAGCATTATACTGAAGCCGCCGGCAATGTTTGAAAGACTATCCTGCAGTGCAAGACCGATAGCCACACCCGCCGTACCGATAACTGCGATTATCGATGTCATCGGAACACCGAGAACCGCAAGTACTATGGTTGCCAGCAACGCATAAAGCAATATTCTTACAAGCGAATAAACGAAACGTGATATCGTCTTATCTACAACATCATGTTTCATACCCTTTTTCATAACCTTGAGTACAAGCTTAGAAACGATAAGTCCGACCGCAAGAATTATTACTGCGGCAAGAAGCGTAGGCAGATAGCCGATAAAAGCATTCCACAAATGACTGAAAAATGTTTCAGCTTCTTTTATCTGCTCCTGTGCATTTCCCAACGGATCGGAAGTATTTCCGACCGCTTCCGTTATCATTGTCAGACTCAAATATTATCACCCCTGTCAGCTGCTGCTTGTCTTATCCTCTGCACGCTCTGTAACCATTACAGACACCTTGTATTCACCTGTGACCCAGCTCTTCACCTTTGTGCCACGCAAGGTAAACTCGGCATTGATATCCTTCAGCCCCGCCGTGAGCGTAGTTCCCATAAGATCTATCGTAGCATATATATCCTTAGAGGCAAGTGCCGCTATCTCATCGGCAGGACCGGTTACATTCACACTGAGTTCGTTTGTGAGAACCTCAACATCAAAGTTATCGGGCACGTTTATTACTCTTATATTATCCTTCTGCACAGCATAGCTTAAGAAGGTGTAATTCTCGGCATCCTCAAACGAAACCATAGCGGAGGTATTGCCGCTTATGTTCTTATAACCCTCAGGAAGTGTTATGGGTAATGTCAGCTTCTGCAGATATTTAGTTGTAAGCTGACTCAGATCTATCGTTCCCACCTCGAACTTTTCCTGTGAATCAAGCGAATCGTCAGGTGAAGAAACTGTCAGAGTTTCGGGATAGATGCTGTATTTAAGACTGCTTAGATCAAAGTTCGACGGTACATTGGTAAACTGCACGGTGAGCGGTAAAGTTTTTTGCTTATACAAAGTAACTTTTACAGTAAAGCTCTCGTTGTCATATTTGATATCGGGATTTTCGATCACCTCTCCGTTAGCCCCAAGGAGTACTATCTGCCCCTTTGAGGTAACCGATTCGGTCGTTTCACCTGCAAATACCGAACGTATCTCAACCGCCTTTACCGCATCTACCGCGGCGCTGTCACCGGTCAACGTTATAGTTGACGGTTCGGCTGTGACACTGTCTATCTTCATACCCGAGGTAGCTGTTACTCCGTCTGCGGTAGCTTTCATGTTTCCGCTTGAAACGCTGTAGGTCTTTGACTCCGTTTTTTCGACTTTCAGTCTGAGAGTAATGTTTTCGTCATCGACCGTACAGCTGTTTTCCTTTACAGGAGCAACATTTACCTTAACGGTATACTCTCCGTCTGACGTGATCGCCGATAAATCGGCTTTCGCCGTGAAGTCATCTGCGGTCATATTACCGACCTCGTAGCGCTTTCCTGTTATCTGAACAGAAACCTTGTCTACATAACCGTCTGTCACCGACAGGTTGTTCTGCGTCATATAATCGGTCGCTTTCACCTCGACAGGTATATCGCCTACATGAGTAGTCACATCGGGAAATATCTGCATTGAAATTGCAAACCAGACGATTATCGCTATCACCAGCGCAAATATAATATTCTTCAGGTCTTTAACGAAGCTGTGAAAAAAGTTCTTTATCCATTCTTTCATTATTTATCCGCCCCCTTGTCTTTTTGGTTGTCGGGTGCGTCCTTCTTCGGCTTCTTTGCTGATTTCTCCTTGCTCTTCCTGTTCTCGGGTTTTTCGGGAATAAGCTTTGAAGTCAGTAATTTGCGCAGTGTATCTTTATTATAAAAACGAGTAAGACTGCCGTTTTCGGCAACCGATATCGTACCGGTTTCTTCCGAAACGATAACAATGACAGCGTCAGACACTTCGCTCATTCCTATAGCTGCCCTGTGACGTGAACCGAGCGCTTTCGATATAAGCTCCTCCTTCTGGGGCTTTGGTAAAAAGCAGCCTGCGGCGTATACCTTACTGTCACGGATAATCACAGCACCGTCATGCAGCGGTGTATTCGGGAAGAATATGTTTCCGAAAAGCTCGGGGCTCGGTGTTGCATTTAATATCGTACCCGTATCTACCTGCTCGCCCAGTCTTGTTTCACGCTCAAATACGATAAGCGCTCCGGTCGCCGTCTGCGAAAGCTGCTCACACGCCGTACAGACAGCCTCGATGCAGTTATGTATATCGGCTGATGCGCCATCGCTCTTTCCCTCAAAGTTAAGAGCAAGCTTCTTTACCTTTGTAGTACGTCCCATTTTTTCAAGAACTCGTCTGAGCTCCGGCTGAAACACAATAAGTATCGCTATAATTCCGACATTGAGGAAGGTTTCGATAATTACCTTCATCGCTTTGAACTCAAACTGATTGACCACAAAGAAAAGTATTGCAAGCAGTATAATACCTTTGATAAGCTGCTCTGCACGCGTTTCTTTGATGATTTTTATGCCTTTATATATAAAATAGGCAAGCAGGAGAATATCAAGATAGTCAACAAGTCCCATTGTCGCAAAAACACTGAGTATATTCTCCCAGATATCCGCTAAATACTGAATCAACGTGTTACTCCATTTCCAAAACTGCACAACGCAGTGAATTTCATCGTAAAATCTATATAAATATTGTACCATTAAACAGTTGCGATTTCAATAAGCAGACGAAATTTTTTGTTATTTTTCACAAACAAAATCAGCCCATATGAGAACAAGGTTCGACATCTGTAAGCAACACAGAAGTTAGCTTTGGCATACCTCAGCTTTATGAGATTTACTAAAAAAATTCTTATTTTTTTCACTTTTAGAGGTTTACATTCAGAGACGATTATGATATAATACTAAGTTGAAAGCATACGTCTTGATATGGCGATATGCAAAAACAAAGGAGGACGATTCCCATGGGAAGACAAAAACTTACTATGGACGGTAACAACGCCGCAGGTCACGTGTCTTATGCGTTTACTGACGTTGCAGCGATTTACCCCATTACACCATCTTCAGTTATGGCTGAAGTAACAGATTCCTGGTCAACAGCCGGAAGAAAGAACATTTTCGGACAGGAAGTAAAGGTAGTAGAGATGCAGTCAGAAGCCGGCGCAGCAGGCGCAGTTCACGGCTCTCTTGCAGCAGGTGCATGTACTACAACTTACACAGCATCACAGGGCTTACTGCTCATGATCCCCAACATGTACAAGATCGCAGGTGAATTACTGCCCAGCGTTATCCATGTTTCCGCTCGTGCTCTTGCAACACACGCACTTTCTATCTTCGGCGACCACAGCGATATCTACGCTTGCCGTCAGACAGGTTATGCTATGCTCTGCTCCACCAACCCTCAGGAAGTTATGGATCTCGGTGCTGTAGCTCACCTTTCAACATACGAAGCAAGAGTTCCTTTCCTTCACTTCTTCGACGGTTTCAGAACATCACACGAGATTCAGAAGATTGAAGTATGGGACTATGAAACACTCGACAAGATGCTCGACCACGAAGCTGTAGACGCTTTCAGAAACAGAGCTCTCAATCCTGAGAAGCCCGTTCTGCACGGCACAGCTCAGAACCCCGACATCTTCTTCCAGGCAAGAGAAGCAAGCAACAAGTACTATGAAGCTACACCCGCTATCGTACAGAAGTACATGGATAAGGTAAATGCTGAGATCGGTACAGATTACAAGCTGTTCAACTACTACGGTGCTCCCGATGCTGAGCAGGTAATCATTGCTATGGGCTCTGTTTGCGATACAATCGAAGAAACTATCGACTATATGTTAGCTCAGGGCAAGAAGGTTGGTCTTGTTAAGGTAAGACTTTACAGACCCTTCAGTGTTGATGCTTTCGTATCGGCTATCCCCGAAACAGTTAAGAAGATCACAGTTCTTGACAGAACAAAGGAACCCGGCGCACTCGGCGAACCCTTATACCTCGACGTTGTTGCAGCTCTCAAGCAGGCAGGCAAGTTCCAGGATGTACCCGTATTCACAGGTCGTTACGGTCTTGGTTCTAAGGATACTAACCCCGCTCAGATCATTGCAGTTTACAACAACACAGAAAAGCCCAGATTCACAATCGGTATCGAGGATGATGTTACAGGTCTTTCACTGCCTATCGGTGAGAACCCCAACACAACTCCCGAGGGTACGACCTGCTGTAAGTTCTGGGGTCTTGGTTCAGACGGTACTGTAGGTGCTAACAAGAACTCTATCAAGATCATCGGCGACCACACAGATATGTATGCTCAGGCATACTTCGCATATGACTCAAAGAAGTCGGGCGGTGTTACGATTTCTCACCTTCGTTTCGGTAAGTCACCTATCAAGTCAACTTACTTTGTAAACAAGGCTAACTTTGTAGCTTGCCACAACCCCTCATACATCGACAAGTACGATATGGTTGAGGACGTTGTACCCGGCGGTTCATTCCTGCTCAACTGCCAGTGGACAGTTGACGAGCTTGACGAGAAGCTCCCCGCTCCCGTTAAGGCATACATTGCTAAGAACAACATCAACTTCTATATCATCAATGCTATCAAGGTAGCTAAGGAGATCGGTCTTGGCAACAAGACAAACACTGTATTACAGTCTGCATTCTTCTCAATCGCTAACATCATCCCCGCTGAAGATGCTATCGAATACATGAAGAAGGCTGCTTACAAGTCATTCGCTAAGAAGGGTGACGATATCGTTAACATGAACTACGCCGCTATCGAAAAGGGTGCAGGCGAGGTTATCAAGGTTGACGTTCCCGCATCATGGGCTGACGCTGAGGGTACACTTCCTGTACACACAGCTACAGGCGACAGAAAGGATCTCGTTGACTTCGTTAACAATATCCTTATCCCCGTTAACGCTCAGAGAGGCGACAAGCTCCCCGTATCTACATTTGTAGGCATGGCTGACGGTACATTCCCCCAGGGCTCTGCAGCTTATGAGAAGCGTGGTATCGCAGTAGACGTTCCCGAGTGGATCCCCGAGAACTGTATCGAGTGTAACCAGTGTTCATTCGTTTGTCCTCACGCTGTAATCCGTCCTGTAATCCTCTCAGAGGAAGAAGCTGCAAAGGCTCCTGCAGGCGCTAAGATGAAGGACGCTATGGGTCTTCCCGGCAAGAAGTTCGCTATGGTAACTTCTGTTCTCGACTGCACAGGCTGCGGCGTTTGTGCTCAGGTTTGCCCCTCTAAGAACAAGGCACTCGTTATGAAGTCACTTGATTCTCAGATGAACGAACAGCCCATGTTTGACTACGCTGTTAAGGAAGTAGCAGACAAGCCCGAGGTTCACGAGAAGTTCAAGGAAACAACAGTTAAGGGTTCACAGTTCAAGCAGCCCCTGCTCGAATTCTCAGGCGCTTGCGCAGGCTGTGGTGAAACTCCTTACGCTAAGCTCATCACACAGCTCTTCGGCGACAGAATGTACATTGCCAACGCTACAGGCTGTTCATCAATCTGGGGCGGCTCTGCTCCCTCAACTCCTTACACAGTAAATAAGGAAGGCAAGGGTCCCGCTTGGGGCAACTCACTGTTCGAGGATAATGCTGAGTACGGTCTTGGTATGTTCATCGCTCAGGATACATTAAGACACAGAGCACAGGGTCAGTTAAAGGCTATCGCTGAAAAGACTGACAACGCTGACGTTAAGGCTAAGATCGATACATACTTCGAGACAGCTGACGACGGTAAGGCAAACGCTGCTGCTACTAAGGAGCTTGTTGCAGCTCTTGAAGCTCTTAACTGCGACTGCGCTGAAAAGACAGCAGTTCTCAAGGCTAAGAACTACCTTGCTAAGAAGTCCAACTGGATATTCGGCGGCGACGGCTGGGCATACGATATCGGTTACGGCGGTGTTGACCACGTTCTCGCATCAGGCAAGAATGTAAATGTATTCGTATTCGATACAGAGGTTTACTCCAACACAGGCGGACAGGCTTCTAAGGCTACAAACATCGGTGCTGTTGCACAGTTCGCAGCAGGCGGTAAGGATGTTAAGAAGAAGGATCTCTCCGGTATCGCTATGAAGTACGGTTATGTATATGTTGCTCAGATCTCAATGGGTGCAGATATGAACCAGTGCTTAAAGGCAATCGCCGAAGCTGAAGCTTATAACGGTCCTTCACTGATCATTGCTTATGCTCCTTGTATAAACCACGGTATAAAGGGTGGTCTTACAATCGCTCAGAAGGTAGAAAAGGAAGCTGTACAGGCAGGCTACTGGCATCTGTTCAGATTTAACCCCGCTGCTCCCGCAGGAACAAATCCGTTCACTCTCGACAGCAAGGCTCCTACAGGCGATTACAAGGAATTCATGATGAGAGAAGTTCGTTACAACTCTCTTATGCGTGCTAACCCCGAAAGAGCTAACGTACTGTTCGACAAGGCAGTTGCTAACTCCAAGAAGCGTTATGAAGATCTTGTAGGCCTTGTTGAATACTACAAGAAGGAATACTGCGGTGAATAATCACTGTTATTCCTGACGGATAATAAAAGCCCAAAAATTTTGAATAGTCGGAATAGAATAGGTTTTTACGCCCCTCCGGTAAAACCGGAGGGGTTATTTTTTCCGATATTTATACTTTTGTTCGCTATTATTAGTAAACATTAACTATTCATATTTTTATCAGATTTTACTGTTTTTTATAATTTTTCTGTAACGCGAACACAAATACCCCTTCTCCGACGCAATAAATACATATCGGTGTATAACGCATTCCGACAGTCATAAAGAGCAAAATCACGGAATACAAATTACCAGAGAAAATAACGTACAGGCAAACACGCTTGTACAAGATAGAAAAGGAACAAGTCAGTATGGAAATATTAGAGTGGATAAACGAAAACATAGTATGGGGCATACCGGTGCTTATCCTGTTTGCAGGCTCCGGCATTATCTTTACGATAAGAACAAAATGCTTACAGATACTGCACTTTCCTACTATCATAAAACGTACACTCCTCACAAAACAGCCCGAAGCTGACGGTAAGAAAGTTTCCCCGTTCAGGACGCTCACAGCGGCTCTTGGCGCGACAGTCGGCACAGGTAACATTATAGCTATCGGCAGTGCCATAGCTTTTGGCGGCGCAGGCGCTATATTCTGGATGTGGATATCTGCATTGCTGGGTATGGCGACAAGCTTTGCCGAGAACTACCTCGGCGCAAAATACAGAACCGTACAGCCTGACGGTCTTACAGGGGGAGTGCCTTTTGCGTACATAAAAAAAGCATTCGGCGGGAAAAAGCTCGGTACTTTCTTCGCTGGAATGTTTGCAGTATGTTGCATAGGCGCAAGCTTTGGCATTGGAAATATGGCACAGGTAAACTCAGCGTCAATGGCACTTCAGAACTGTCTGGACGTTCCGCTATGGGTTTCGGGCATTCTGTGTGCAGGCGTTATCGCCGCGATAGCTCCCGGAGGAATCCACCGTCTTAGCAAAGTCACATCGTGGGTTATCCCGATAGCCGCAGGCGGTTATCTGCTTGGTTGTCTTGCTGTTATAATAATGAACATTGAGAATGTTCCATCGGTATTTGCACGTATTTTCACAGAAGCGTTTTCATTCAAAGCAGTAGGCGGAGGTACTGTCGGCGTGGTAATGCTCGAAGCGATGAAATGGGGCGTAAAACGAGGCGTATTCTCAAATGAGGCAGGTCTTGGCTCATCTGTTATGATCAACGCCAACTCCAGTGCCGATCAGCATCATACACAGGGTATGTGGGCTATGCTCTCGGTATTTATCGACACTATCATCATCTGCACTATGACAGCACTCTGCATTCTTTCAAGCGGCGCGGATCAGAAATCAAGCGTAGGCTTTGATATGGCGCTGATAGCATTCCAGGACGGACTCGGTGATTTTGCCGGCGCATTCCTCAGCATTGCAACGTTTATATTTGCGATAACAACCGTTACAGGCTGGTGGATATACGGCAGAAGCTGCTTTGTTTACCTTTTTACAAAGAAGTGGGTAGGCGTATATCTTGCAATTTTCATCGTAACTGCTTTCGTGGGCGCCGTAATTCAGGCTACGGTCGTCTGGGATGTATCCGATCTGTTCAACGGACTGATGGCGATACCTAACCTTCTTGCTATTATCCTGCTCCGCAAGGAAGTTAAAGCTGACATTTAATTCCTTTATAATCAGTAGATATTCATAAATTAAAATAAAGCACAAAGTGAACGTGTACCATTCTGATTTGTTTTATACAGCCATTTTCGGGTTCTTGCCCGGCTATAAATCAAGGTCGGTTATGTAACGATTACTTTGTGCAATTTTTTTACCGTTTTTGCAATTTTGCTATTGACCTATTGCAAAAAATAGTTTATAATAGTAAATGGGGAACAAGGTACGATGAACCGTATCGATATTTCCCTACCGAATGACTTTCATCAGCATAAGCTGATAAAATAAAGAAAAGGAGAACAATCGGTTATGACAAAGAATCAGAATGTTTTAAAGTGGGTTGAAGAAATGAAAGCCCTCACACAGCCCGACAAGGTTGTATGGATCGATGGCAGCGAGGAACAGCTCAAGGCTCTTCGCGACGAGGCTATCAGAACAGGCGAAATGATTGAGCTCAACCAGGAGAAGCTCCCCGGCTGCTTATATCACAGAACAGCCGAAAACGACGTTGCCCGTGTAGAAGACAGAACATTCATCTGCTCGAGAGAGAAGGAGAATGCAGGTCCTACAAACAACTGGATGGATCCTAAGGAAATGTACGCTAAGCTGACAAAGCTCTATGACGGCGTTATGAAGGGTCGTACAATGTACGTTATCCCCTACTCAATGGGACCTATCGGTTCACCCATCGCTAAGGTTGGTGTTGAGCTGACAGACTCTATCTACGTTGTTCTCAACATGGATATAATGACAAGAATGGGCGCTCAGGCATTCAAGAACCTGCCCGATGACTCCAACGACTTCGTAAGATGCCTTCACTCAAAGGCTGATGTAGATCCCGAGAAGAGATACATCGTTCAGTTCCCCGAAGACAACACGATCTGGTCTATCAACTCAGCTTACGGCGGTAACGTACTGCTCGGCAAGAAGTGCTTCGCACTCCGTATCGCTTCTTACCAGGGCTGGAAGGAAGGCTGGATGGCTGAACATATGCTTATCCTCGGCGTTAAGAAGCCCGATGGCGACATCAAGTATATCACAGCAGCATTCCCCTCAGCTTGCGGTAAAACAAACCTCGCTATGCTTATTCCTCCCGAGGGATACAAGAAGGCAGGCTATGAAGTATTCACAGTAGGTGACGATATTGCATGGATGAAGCAGGGTCCTGATGGCAGACTTTACGCTATCAACCCCGAGAACGGCTTCTTCGGCGTTGCTCCCGGTACAAACGCAAAGAGCAACTACAACGCACTTGCATCTACAAGAAAGAACACAATCTTCACAAACGTTGCTATCAACAATGATGATATGACAGCTTGGTGGGAAGGTCTTGACAAGAATCCTCCCGAGAATGCAACAGACTGGAAGGGCAACAAGGTTAACGGTAAGGAATACACAGCAGCAGGCAACAAGCTCGCTCATCCTAACTCACGTTTCACAGCTCCCGCTCAGAACTGCCCCTGCATTTCACCTGAGTTCAACAACCCCCAGGGTGTTCCGATCTCAGCTATCATCTTCGGCGGCAGACGTGCAGCTACAACTCCTCTGGTTTACCAGTCATTCAGCTGGCAGCACGGCACATATGTAGGCTCTGCAGTTTCTTCTGAAACAACAGCAGCAGCTACAGGTGCAGTAGGCGTACTCCGTCACGATCCTATGGCTATGAAGCCCTTCTGCGGCTACCACATGGCTGATTACTGGGCACACTGGCTCGAAATGGGCAAGAAGCTCGGCGACAAGGCTCCTAAGATTTTCAACGTTAACTGGTTCAAGCAGGATGAGAACGGCAACTTCATCTGGCCCGGTTTCGGCGACAACATGAGAGTTCTCGACTGGATCATCAAGAGATGCGAAGGCACAATTGATGCTGAAAAGACACCTATCGGCTACCTTCCTAAGAAGGGTGACATCAACCTCAAGGGTATTGAGGACGAGGTTACATCAGAAGTTGAAGACAAGCTGCTCGCAGTTGACAGAGACCTCTGGAAGAAGGAAGTAGAAGAGATGAAGGAATTCTACAAGCAGTTCGGTGACAAGCTCCCCGACGGCTTAAAGCAGGAACTTGCTGATCTCGAAGCAAGACTTGGCTAATCCATAACTGAATAAACTACTCCAATCCCCTGTTAAGCGATTAACAGGGGATTTTCTTATGTTTCATACACTTATAGCTAATATGTGCCTATGTACCGCAGAGTAAATTACGCACTGCTGTCTACCGCATTATATACAGCAAAACGGCACCGGAAGATTTCCGATGCCGTTTCTGTATAAAATATATTAACCCAAAATTTCTGATTAGCCCTTTACTGCGCCAAGTGCAACGCCCTTAACGATGAACTTGGATAAGCAAAGATAAATAACTACTATAGGAAGTATCGAAAGGATAACAACAAGATACTTAACACCGAAATCTACTATCTTATCATTACCGAGAACGCCGGCAACCATCATAGGCATTGTTCTCTGCTCGATCTTGTTTGAAAGAAGCAACATTGAAGGTGTATAGTAGTTGTTCCAGTTAGCAACGAACTGGAAGATAGCCTGAACTGCGAAAGCAGGCTTAAGTATCGGCAGTGCGATTCTGATAAATGTCATAAACTCACCGCTACCGTCAATTCTTGCAGCCTCAACTATCTCAAGCGGGAACGAAGACTTCATATACTGTAACATGAAGAATACAACCGCAGGAGCAGCAACCGCAGGAACAATAAGGGGAATGAAGTTATCATACAGCTTGATCTGAACCATGAACTGTAAGAAACCTGTTGAAACGACCTGCATAGGAACCATCATAACCGCCAGTATGAAAGTTGTAGCAGCCTTTTTAAGCTTGAAATCATAAACTACAAGACCGTAAGCGGTAAGACCTGAGAAGAATACCGCACAAACAGTAGCACCGATAGAAATTATCAAGCTGTTCGCATAACCATAGAAAAGGTTAAATGCACTTACAAACGCACCGTCTGCCGCAGAAGGATCATTAAGAGTTTCAAAGTTCTTAATCAAATTTCCGCCCGGGAGAAGCGAAATACCTTGTGAAATAATATCTCCCGAATCTCTTGTTGCGTTAATAAGGATTATGTAAATCGGGAACAAACTTATAACTGTAATAACAAGGCAGACTACAAAACGTATTACCGCTTGTATCTTAACACCTCTTGTATAGCGTTCTTCTACACTTTTCATACGTCTTTTTCCGCTCTTTTCATCAATAACATGAGTAGCATTAGCCATTGTCAGTTCCCTCCTTACTTAGATTTCTTTGCCTTTGCAGGCGCAGTAGAATCTGTGTTGAACTTGTAGACAAAGATGCCGAGTGCCGCAGTTATAATGAACAGTATTACTGAAGCAGCAGCAGAATAACCGTAGTTAGGCTGTGCAGCGTGGAAGTTCTGATAAATGAATACCGCGGTCGTCTTTAAGCTCTGTCTTACTACAGTACCCTCATGTAACAGATAAGGAATATCGAACATCTGAAGACCACCGATAAGTGATGTTATTACAACGTAAATAAAGATAGGCTTCAAAATCGGCATTGTTATCTTGAAGAATGTATGCAGTCCGCTTGAACCGTCTATCGAAGCGGCTTCATAAATAGAAGCATCGATACCGTAAATACCGGACATAAGAAGAAGCATTGTATTACCATACCACATCCATGACTGAATGAACATAACAAGGACTCTTGATGCCCATACATTATTGATAAACGGGAACGCTTCATTTACCCAGCCCCAGTTAAGTAAAATAGAGTTTATTGCACCATACTTTGAGTTACCGAATATCATAAGGAACATACCGGCAACAGAAGCTGCAGTGATAATATTAGGCAGATACATAAGTACCTTGAATACGCCTGCTCCCTTGATCTTAACTCTTACATCAGAGAACCATACTGCCAACAACAGTGAAAGCAGCAACTGAATTACGAAGTTACCTATCCAGAGAATAGCTGTATTGCCTAAAGTATTCAGAAAATCTTGCTGAATAGCAGCACCGGCGCTAAATTCACCGCCTGCCGCATCACCAAACAGAAGATACTGATAGTTCTGCAATCCTACGAATGCATCGGGGTTACCGCTGTTACCTTTTAGACTTAGGATAAAGGTATTGATAAGCGGATAAATCATAAAAAATGTGTAAACCAAGAAAAATGGTAAAATAAATAGATAGCCATATTTAGCATAGCTTACCATTTTATGAGGCTTACCGGCAGTTCTCTGCATAAAATACACACCTTTCAACTGATTTTGGCTAAAAAATTTACAATATACGCTTATGGGCGATAGCCCATAAGCAATATATTGTAGAACCATCAATAAATTGTATTAGGGTTGAATGCTATTGATTATTCAACAGTGAGGTCGGGGAATGAACCCTTAACGAGCTTCTTGAATGCATTTATAGCGTCATCCTTTGTAGCATATGTGCCATCGAGGTAACCCTGAACTGATGTGTTGAAGTGACCCTTGATTACTGAGTCATACTTTGTGATCATACCATCCATCTTGATGCCTTCAGCTGCTGTGTAGAGAATAGCGAACTGATCCTGACCATCCTTGAGGAGTAAGTTCTTGTTTGTCTTTGCTTCAGCGATATCCTTCATAACAGTCTTGTTATTGCAGAAGTCGCCTGTGAACTCTGTGTACTTCTTCATTGTATCAGCATTTGTTGTAAAGAACTCAACGAACTGCTTAGCAAGTGACTTGTTGTCGCACTTTGTTGAAACGCCGAGCCATGTACCGCCCCAGAAGTAGTTTGTAGGACCTGCACAGAATGCCATCTCGTAAGTAGGCTTTACTTCTGTACCTTCGCCTGTGCCCTTAGCAAAGCTGTAAAGGATCGAGCTTGTACCTGTTGTAAGACCCCATGTAGGAACGAAGTCACCGAGAGCTGTACCATCCTGAACTGCTGCGTACCAAGCATCCTGCCACTGAGGAACATCTGCCATGTACTTATTGTCCTTGAATGACTTAGCAATATCATAGAAGTCAGGAGCTGTATCCATCTCGAGCTTGCCGTCAACTACCCAAGCCTTTGTTCTGTTAGCCTGGTATACCTGCCAGAGACCACCCTCTGTAGCCTGTAAAGATGTCTTTCCGCCGCTCTTATCATAGAGTGTCTTAGCTGTAGACTGGAATGTATCCCAGTCCTTAACGAGTGCCTGCATCTCATCAGGATTATTAACGCCGAGGTATTTCTTAGCGAGGTCTGCTCTGTAAGCGAAACCACCGGGAGCTGCCTGGAATGAAGCACCCTTGAGAACGCCTGCATCATTCTTACCGATCGCTACTGTGTAGCCGTAAGCATCTGAATAAGCTGATTCTTCAATGCCGAGTGCTGAGAGAGGAGCTGTCAGCTGGTCATCGTTGATGTACTGGAGAATCCAGTCAGCTTCAAGACACATAAGGTCTGCATCGCCGTCACCCTTGAGGTACTGCTGGTACTGGTCACGTCCGCCTTCACCGTTTGAACCCTGCTTGCTGATCTCGATCTTGTCTTCAGGTGTTCCTGTTTCCTTGCAGAACAGCTTAACCATGTTAACGATATCTGAGTTTGACTCCCAAGCGAGGATTGTCAGCTTGTCGCCGTCATCCTTGAGCTCTGTTGCTTCTGTCTTGCTCTCTTCGTTCTTGCTCGAATCGTCAGTCTTGCTTGAGTCTTCAGTCTTGCTCGAATCTGTTGTAGAAGATCCTGTTGAGCTTGTAGCATTGTTGCTTGAGCAACCGGCTACTGCGCCGAGAATAGACGCAGATGCTAATACAGCTGCTAAAATTCTTTTCTTCATTGGTAATTCCTCCAGAAGTATTCGTTTTTGTGTAATATAGTCTTTACTATAAACACTGCCTGACCTTTCGGTCGCGTTTAAGAGGAAGTGTAACTCACCTTGAGAATTTACCGTTTCAGTTGAAGCTCCCGTTATATGACGTTATATCTAACTTCATATAGGACAATGGATAATTCACTAAAAACCGCGTATACTCATCAAAAGTTTTGTTTACTTTTTCCTCGCTGACATAATGATATCACACATTAAACAAATTTGCAAGCGTTTTGGGAGATAAGTTGTGTTTTTTTACCGTAAACGTTTACAAAAATCGTTTTTTGAAGTTTTTTTCGTGATTTTGCACAAAATTCAGTTACAACTTTGTAACAAATCAGTTTCAACTCAATTACTGATTTTGCTGATTTTTCGCATTACAATCGATATTTTTCATTTTGTAACGAGATGTAAACGATTTTACACTAAATTAACTCACAAAAAGTTTATTAAGTAATAAATGTGCATATAGCACAAAAACAAAATGAGATAATTGTTGAAAAAGCACAATTTGAGAGATTTTCCGCTTTAGCACTTGAATTTGTTATTAAAATAAGGTAAAATGATATAGTAACAAGTACGGAGGGAAAGCATGAGATCTATGAATAAAATACAGCTTACAACAGCTTTGATAAGCCTCGGTAAATTTTCATATATGTCTTTTTCTACGCCGTATTATAAGAATAAGTGTATTTTTTAAGCTGTGCAATGTGATTACACAGCTTTATTTATTTTCTGAAAGGATGTTCGTAAATGAAAAAAGTAGCCATAGTAATGGGAAGCGACTCGGATCTGCCTATCGTTAAAAAAGCGGCTCAGGTGCTTAAGGACTTCGGAGTTCCTACAGAGCTTCGTGTTCTTTCGGCACACCGTTGTGCCGCAGAGGTATCCGAGTTTGCAAGAAACGCCGAAAAGAACGGCACAGGCGTTATAATCGCCGCAGCAGGCAAAGCGGCTCATCTTGCCGGTGCTATCGCAGGACAGACTCCCCTGCCCGTTATCGGCATTCCGATAAAAGCAAGTGCTCTTGAGGGTATTGACGCACTTCTGTCAACAGTCCAGATGCCGGCAGGTGTACCGGTTGCAACTGTAGCTATAGACGGCGCCGCAAATGCGGCATTCCTCGCTGTACAGATACTTGCGGTATCTGACGATGCACTTATGGACAAGATGAAAGCATACCGTTCGGCACAGACCGCAAAGGTTCTTGAAGCCGACAAGAAAATGGAGCAGGTACTTGCCGAGCTTTGATCGGTGTACTATATATAATAGGATTTAACAAAATTACGGCATAGCCGTGTGAAGGAAAGGATAAACACAATGGAAAAGAAAGAACAGCTCTACGAAGGAAAAGCAAAGAAGGTTTTCGCGACCGACGACCCCAATCTCGTGATCGTATCCTATAAGGACGATGCAACGGCATTCAACGGCCTTAAGAAAGGTACTATCTCCGGTAAGGGCGTTATCAATAACAGAATGACAAACTATATGTTTAAGCTTCTTGAAAAGGCAGGAGTTCCGACTCACCTTGTTAAAGAACTTAACGACAGAGAAACGCTCGTAAAGAAGGTTTCTATAGTTCCCCTCGAAGTAATCGTAAGAAACGTTGCCGCAGGAAGCTTCTCAAAGAAGCTCGGCATTGAGGAAGGCACAAAGCTCCTCTGCCCCACGCTTGAATTCAGCTACAAGAATGATGATCTGGGCGATCCTTTCATCAACGACTACTATGCACTCGCACTCGGTCTTGCAACAAAGGAAGAGATCGACCTTATCTCAAAGTACGCTTTTAAGGTAAACGAGTTTATGCTTGACTTCTTCAAGAAGCTCAACATTGACCTTATCGACTTCAAGATCGAATTTGGCAAGACAGCGGACGGTACAATAATCCTCGCTGATGAGATCTCTCCCGATACTTGCCGTTTCTGGGACAGCACAACTCACGAAAAGCTTGACAAGGATCGTTTCCGTCGCGATATGGGCGGCGTTGAGGACGCTTACGCAGAGATCATGAAGCGTCTTATGGGTGAATGATCACTTCCGGTAAAATAATCTATAGGAAAAGGCAGGATAATATATGGGTGGATTTTTCGGTGCAGCTTCAAACAATGACTGCATAACCGATGTTTTCTTCGGAACAGACTATCACTCCCACCTCGGAACACGCAGAGGCGGTATGACCGCATACAGCCCCGACAGAGGCTTTCAGCGTGCTATACACAGTATTGAAAACTCACCGTTCAGAACGAAGTTTGAACAGGACGCTACGGAGATGAGAGGAAAGCTGTGTATCGGCTGTATCAGCGATACCGACCCTCAGCCCATTCTGGTGCGTTCAAAGCTCGGAATTTACTCAATATGCAGTGTCGGCATTATCAGAAACGCTGAACAGCTTTCTGCCGAGCTGCTCGAGAGCGGCTGTGCGAACTTTGAAACAATGAGCAGCGGAAGTATCAACTCAGGCTCGCTCATCGGTGCGCTTATCGCACAGAAGGACAATTTTACCGATGGCATAAGGTATGCTCAGAGCAAGATCGACGGTACGATGTCACTTATCATTCTCACAAAGGACGGAATTATCGCCGCAAGGGATCAGTATGGCAGACTTCCTATCATTGTAGGAAAAAGAAGTGACGGCTACTGCGTATCGCTCGAATCGTTCGCGTTCCAGAAGCTCGGCTACAGCACATATAAAGAGCTTCGTCCCGGCGAGATAGATATGATAACCGCGGACGGCTGTGAGGTGCTCAGCGACGGCGATGAAAGCAAGATGCATATATGCTCGTTCATGTGGACATATTACGGCTATCCGAATGCGGTATATGAGGGTGTGACCGTTGAAACGATGCGAACCCGCAACGGCGAGATCATGGCGGAGAACGATATAAAGAACGGTAAGCTGCCGGACGTTGACTATGTATGCGGTATTCCGGATTCGGGCGTACCTCACGCAATAGGCTACGCAAACAGGAGCGGTATCCCGTTTGCTCGTCCTTTCATAAAATATACCCCCACATGGCCAAGAAGCTTTATGCCGACCAACCAGACAATGAGAAATCAGGTCGCTAAGATGAAGCTTATCCCGGTCCATGAGCTTATCGAGGGCAAGAAGCTGCTGTTCGTTGACGACAGCATAGTAAGAGGAACTCAGATGAGAGAAACAGTAGAGTTCCTTTATGAGAACGGTGCTAAGGAAGTACATATGCGCAGTGCCTGTCCTCCGATAATGTACGGTTGCAAGTATCTCAACTTCTCCCGCAGTACATCGGAGATGGAGCTGATCGCAAGACAGATAATTGATGAGGCCGAGGGTGCAGATGGTATCAGATTTATCGACGAGTACAGTGACACCAACACAGAGAGAGGCAGGAAGCTCCGCGAGGAGATATGTCGCAGATTAAAGCTGACATCGCTTGAGTTCCAGTCGCTTGAGGGTACTGTACGGGCAATAGGCAAGCCACAGTGTGAGCTTTGCACTTATTGCTGGAACGGAAAGGAATGACTCCATTGACAAACGGTTTGCACGAAGAGTGCGGTGTGTTCGGTGTTTTTGCAAAAGAAAAGACCAATGTAGCCGCAACCACATATTACGGACTATTTGCATTACAGCACAGAGGACAGGAAAGCTGCGGCATTGTCGTGAACGATGACGGTGTGTTCAACTCCTACAAGGATACGGGACTTGTGAACGATGTGTTCACTCCCGAGCGGCTTGACGGACTGGGACAGGGTAATATGGCAGTAGGTCATGTGCGTTACGGCACTACAGGAGCCAATGCCCGCCTTAATGCTCAGCCTATCCTCGTAAATCACTATAAAGGAAGAATGGCGCTTGCTCACAACGGCAACCTAGTAAATACTTATGAGCTTCGCCACGAGCTTGAAAAGCAGGGCTCGATCTTCCACACTACAAGCGACACAGAGGTAATAAGCTACCTTATAACAAAGGAAAGGCTTGAAGCCCCGTCTATAGAAGAGGCTCTCAACCGTGCCATGAACAGGATAAACGGTGCATATTCGCTGGTTATCATGTCACCCGCAAAGCTTATCGCCGCCCGTGATGAAAACGGTTTCAGACCGCTTTGTTACGGTGTGACCGAGGATGGAACATATATAGTAGGCTCCGAAAGCTGTGCGCTTGACTCAGTAGGTGCAAAGTTCGTAAGGGATCTTCTCCCCGGCGAGATCGTTGTATTTGACGAGAGCGGAGTACGCTCTATAAAAGACCATTGCGGCAAGCGTCCGCATTCAATGTGCGTTTTCGAATATATCTACTTTGCCCGTCCGGACTCGGTCATCGAGGGTGCATCGGTGCACGAGGCAAGACTGCGTGCAGGTGCTTTCTTAGCGCTTGAACACCCGGTGCAGGCTGATATAGTGATCGGCGTTCCCGACTCGGGAATAGATGCCGCCATAGGCTATTCTCACCAGTCGGGTATACCCTACGGTATCGGCTTTATCAAGAACAAGTACATCGGCAGGACCTTTATCTCTCCCGGACAATCGTCAAGAGAGGACAAGGTAAGGATAAAGCTTAATGTAGTAGCAAGCGTGGTAAAGGGCAAGCGTGTGGTGCTGATTGACGACTCTATTGTAAGAGGCACTACAAGCGGCAGAATTGTAAAATTACTGCGTGAGGCAGGAGCTACGGAAGTCCATATGAGAGTTTCCGCTCCGCCGTTTCTGAACCCATGCTATTACGGCACGGATATCGATTCAAGGGATCATCTCATTGCTTGTCACCACACGGTTGAAGAGATAAGCGATATAATCGGTACAGATTCGCTCGGTTATCTGAGCGTGGAAAACGCAAAGAAGCTTGCGGTACACGCAAACGGCTGTGAATGCGGTTATTGCACCGCTTGTTTCAGCGGAGAATACCCCACTGATATTCCCACGGAAATGCACAAGGATAAATTCGACAGAAAAATCAGCGAAAGCAAAGAAAAAACCACCACATAAGGACATCAGTCCCCAAACGGAAGGAATTATTATTATGAAGAACAGTTTTTCAGAAAGCTATAAAGCAGCAGGCGTTGACGTTACCGCAGGCTACGAAGGTGTTCGTCTGATGAAAAAGGACGTTGAACGCACCAATATCCCCGGTGTGCTTACAGGCATAGGCGGATTCGGCGGTCTGTTCCAGCTTGATATTGCAGATATGAAAGAACCCGTACTCGTTTCGGGTACAGACGGTGTCGGCACAAAGCTCAAGCTCGCAATGCTGATGGATAAGCACGATACGATCGGTATAGATGCGGTCGCTATGTGCGTAAATGATATAATCTGCTGCGGTGCAAAGCCTCTTTATTTCCTTGACTATATTGCTATAGGCAAGAACGTGCCCGAAAAGGTAGTCGCTATAGTAAAGGGCGTTGCTGACGGCTGTGTACAGTCAGGCTGTGCGCTTATAGGCGGTGAAACCGCTGAGCATCCCGGAATGATGCCCGAAGACGAATATGACATCGCAGGCTATTCAACAGGTGTTGTTGACAAGTCGAAGATAATCGACAACAGCACCGTAAAGGAAGGCGACATCATAATCGGCCTTGCTTCCACAGGCGTTCATTCAAACGGCTTCTCTCTTGTAAGAAAGGTGTTCAACATAAACAGCAAGGAAGTTCTCGATGAAGTCCTCCCCACAGGAAAAACTCTCGGTGAAACACTCCTTACACCTACAAAGATATATGTAAAGCCCATTTTGGAGCTTATCTCAAAGAAGAACGTAAAGGCTATCTCGCATATCACAGGCGGCGGCTTCAACGAGAACGTTCCCCGTTCACTCCCCGACGGCTTCACAGCAAAGATTACAAAGCACAGCTACGAAGTGCCTTATATCTTCAAGCACTTACAGGAAGTCGGAAACATCTCCGAACACGATATGTACAATACTTTCAATATGGGTATCGGTATGACTGTTGTAGTTGATAAAGACGATGCCGATGAAGCTGTACAGATACTCAGAAACGCAGGCGTTGAAAGCTACTGCATCGGTGAAATAATCAAGGGTGACGAGGGCATCATAATTGAGTAATATGAAAAATATCGTTGTACTTGTATCGGGCGGCGGAACTAACCTGCAAGCACTTATTGATGCCGAAAAGTCAGAGGGGCTCGGCGGAGGTAAGATCACCTGCGTTATCGCGTCAAAGCCCGATGCCTACGCACTGACAAGAGCCGCAGATAACGGCATAAAGACAAGAGTTCTCGCAAGACGTGACTATGCCGATGTTGCCGCTTACAGCAAGGCTATGGCTGACGCTTTAAAGGAAGAGCAGGCTGACCTTGTTATCTATGCAGGCTTTATGACAATACTTGACGAGCAGGTATGCGACGCATTCAGGTATAAGATGATAAACGTCCACCCTGCCCTTATCCCCTCTTTCTGCGGAAAGGGCTACTACGGACTTCACGTTCACGAGGAAGCGCTTAAAAAGGGCGTAAAGGTAACAGGCGCTACCGTTCATTTTGTAACAGCGGAATGTGACGCAGGACCTATCATTCTGCAAAAGGCAGTTGAGGTCAGAAACGGCGACACCCCCGAAGTTCTTCAGAAACGTGTTATGGAGCAGGCGGAATGGAAGATACTCCCCCATGCCGCACGTCTTTTCTGCGAGGGAAAGATAACCGTGAAAGACGGCATAACCGTTATCGACGATTGAACCTTATGTCAGCATTATCCCGACTAAACGGGATTTTGAGGACGTTATAACAAGTTATATTCAGAAAACTGCGTGTTCCACGCAAAAACGCAACAGGAGGCTATATGGAAGTTGTAACACTTGAAAAAGAGCTTAACTCTCTTGCTTATCACGGCAGAGGCATCGTGATAGGAAAATCCGCAGACGGCAAAAAAGCTGTCATCGCCTACTTTATTATGGGCAGAAGCGAAAACAGCCGTAACAGAATTTTTGTAGAGGACGGCGAGGGTATCAGAACACAGGCTTTTGATGAAAGCAAGATGGAAGATCCCCATCTCATCATTTATGCACCCGTAAGAGTTCTCGGCAACAAGACGATAGTTACAAACGGCGACCAGACCGACACTATCTATGAGCTTATGGACAAGCAGATGACATTCGAGCAGGCTCTCAGAACAAGAGAATTTGAAGATGACAAGCCCAACTACACACCGAGAATTTCCGGTATAGTCCACCTTGACAACGGCGAAATGAATTTTGCAATGTCTATCTTAAAGAGCGCAGACGGCGACGGCTCATCATGTCAGAGATACACCTACGCTTACAGCAATCCCTTAAACGGCAAGGGCAAGTTCATTCACACCTACAAGTGTGACGGCAACCCCCTGCCGAGCTACGAAGGCGAGCCTAAAACAGTGGTTATTCCCGATACGGATATAGACACGTTCACATCAATGGTATGGGAAAACCTCAATGCAGACAACAAGGTTTCACTCTTTACACGTTATATCGACATTGCCACAGGCAAGTATGAATCACGCATAGTAAACAAAAACAAGTAAGCGAAAGGAACTTTACTACAATGAACGAACTTCAGTTAAAGTACGGCTGCAACCCCAATCAGAAGCCGTCAAGAATATTCATGGCAAACGGAAATTCACTTCCTATCGAAGTGCTTAACGGCAAGCCCGGTTATATAAACTTTATGGATGCCTTCAACGGCTGGCAGCTTGTAAGCGAGCTTAAGAAGGCTACAGGGCTTCCCTCCGCAACATCATTCAAGCACGTTTCACCCGCAGGCGCCGCTGTAGGACTTCCCCTCACAGACACGCTCAAGAAGATATACTGGGTAGACGATCTCGGCGAGCTGTCACCCCTTGCCTGCGCTTATGCAAGAGCAAGAGGTGCCGACAGAATGTCATCATACGGCGACTTCATCGCTCTGTCGGACAAGTGCGATGTTTCAACGGCAAAGATAATACAGCGTGAGGTATCAGACGGTGTTATCGCTCCCGATTACGATCCCGAAGCGCTTGAAATTCTCAAGTCAAAGAAAAAGGGCAACTACAATATAATCAAGATCGATCCCGAGTACGTTCCCGAGCCTATCGAACGCAAGCAGGTATTCGGCGTTACTTTCGAGCAGGGCAGAAACGAGCTTGTAATCGATGAAAAGCTGTTCTCAAACATTGTGACCGAGAATAAGAATATACCCGAGAGTGCAAAGATAGATCTTGCAATAGCAATGATCACATTAAAGTACACTCAGTCAAACTCCGTAGCTTACGCTTGCGGCGGTCAGGCTATCGGTATCGGCGCAGGTCAGCAGTCGAGAATCCACTGCACACGTCTTGCAGGTACAAAGGCTGACAACTGGTACTTAAGACAGTCACCTCAGGTTATGGGCTTACAGTTTGTAGACAACATAAGACGTGCCGACAGAGATAACGCTATCGACCTCTATATCGGCGAGGATTATATGGACGTTCTTGCAGACGGCGCATGGGAAAACATCTTCAAGGTAAAGCCCGCCGTATTCACGGCAGAAGAAAAGAAGGCATGGCTTGCAACAATGAAGGGCGTTTCGCTCGGTTCTGACGCATTCTTCCCGTTCGGCGACAACATAGAAAGAGCACACAGAAGCGGAGTAGAATACATAGCTCAGCCCGGCGGCTCTATCCGTGACGACAATGTTATCGACACCTGCAACAAGTACGGTATCGCAATGGCGTTCACAGGAATAAGACTTTTCCACCACTGATATGCTCAACAAACGGGCGGCACGTCCGCCCGTTCAGACTGTCGATAAACCTATATATTTTTTGAAAATGGGGTTTGGGGCGTAGCCCCAAGCGGGGTGAGGGCGGCAGCCCCACACTCAGCCCCTTCCCGAGGGGAAGGGGTTTGGGGTTAGGGTTAGAGAGTTTGCTCTATTTTTAAAAAATAATTTTTTCTACAAGCTAAACGGGCGGCACGTCCGCCCGTTACTTTTTTAACATCTACAAAGGTACTACTATGCATTTTACTTATACAGATAAAGATCCCCTTGACGGCAGATTTGAATTCAGGCAGAGCGGTACGTTTCGGGTGTTGTCACCGTTTGCCGCGCTGAAAATAGTTATAGCGTGTATTATTGAAGCGATGATCGCTCCGTATACTCTCGGCGTATTATTTAACGGAGGAGCGACAGCGAATAACACCTCAATTATAATAATTAAAATTGCTCTTGCCGTAATCCTGCCGGTACTGCCTATATGGTATATACTGATAGTTGCAGGCGGAGAGCAGCAATACAGCTACTATGCCGACGAACGTCTTATGCGTATAGCGAATAAACGTCATACCTATATTTTCAGGTACTCGGACATAGAAAATGTGACCTACAAGCCTATGACTCTTTTCACAAAGCAAAAAGGCTATACTGTCACTGTTACGACAAAAAATACCACGCTGTTCTTCCGTTATATCATGCCGTCTTGTGCAGAATTTTTCACAATACAGTCCACTCCGTTCTATATACTTCAAAATCCGCCTTTGGCGGAGGAAAGGAAAGACCGATGAAAAGATCATTGACGCTCCTATGCGCGGCAGCGCTTATAATATCTGTTTGCGGTTGCTCGAATACTATTGCTGTTCCCCCTCAGCTGACGCAAAAGGCAGACGCAACTTCTGTGACGGAAGCATCAAAAGAAACTCCGTCGACCACTCCTGCTACCGAAGCGGTTACTACACCTGCGACCTCTTCTGTTACTGCTCCGGAATCTACTGCACATACAACAGTCGCCTCAGCGGTAACATCGACCCCTAAACCGGAAACATCTGTTTCATCGCGCACCGAACAAACAAAGACCGATGCTCCGCCATCGACTTCAAAACCGGTCGCTACAGCAGGGAAACTGATAAAGCACAGTGTGAATAAGCTTACTTTGACATACGATGACGGTATATACTTTGATATCGGCGAAAGTGAATTTGAAGAAGATAATAATGAGCTTTATCTTGTACATTATGCTGACAACGGCGAAGTCACATCGAATATTGTGGTTATGTGCAGTGACGAAGACGAAGACACAGAAGGCAAATCTGTAAGCGAGATCGGCGAAACTTATATGAGCTATTATACTGTCGGTGATAATATTGTTTCATCAACAAAAAGCATGATCAAAATCGGCAGTACCGATGTGTTTTACGGAACTGTGAAATCATCGGACGGAGAATATTCTGTTTCTGCAATACAGCACATATATTTTGCTCGTCACGCCAATAAAGTCTATACTGTAATAGCTCTTCATCTTGATGATAATGAAGAGCAGGTCACAAAGTCGCTTGAATACACGCTCAATTCAATGACTTTTGACTACTCTGTCAACACATGACGGAAAGATCAAACTCATTTTCCGGATCGGTGAAACTGCCTGCAGAGCTGATACCGATATCGGATATTGATGCGGAGCTTTCAAAAGCGCGGGAGGATGAAACGGACTTTTGCTCAACAGATTTTTCAAAGCTTGTCTGCGACAGCACCGATTTCTCTTCCCTGTATTTCAAGAACTGTCTGTTCAAGGGCAGTCGCTTTACAGCCTGTGATTTTTCAAAATCCACATTCATTGACTGTGTTTTCAAAGGCTGTGATATATCAAACTGTGATTTCACCGAGAGCTATTTCAGAGCCTGCTCCTTTACCTCATGCAAGGCTGTCGGAGCGGCTTTCAAGGGCTCATATCATAAAAATGTCAGCTTTGACGGCGGCAGCTTTGAGCTGTCGGACTTTCAACGTTCAAAGCTTCAATCGGTGCGTATAACGGACACCGACTTCTCCTCTGCTCTGTTTTCTTCGTGCGAGATAAAGCAGACGGAGCTTAAAAACGTCACGCTTGCAAAAGCGGTGTTCTTCGGGACAAAGCTTGCAGGACTTGACTTTACCTCCTGTAATATCGACGGTCTTACAGTATCGGATACAGGAACAGAACTTAAAGGCGCTAAGGTCGATGTATGGCAAGCGGCAATGTTTGCAAAACTGCTCGGGCTTATTGTTGAATAGTCAAACAGACAAGATCTAAAAAAGAAAGGTTTTAATCAAGATGAACGTACTTGTAATAGGCGGAGGCGGAAGAGAGCACGCCATAATAACCGCTCTCGCAAAATCAAACAAGGTAGACAAGCTGTATGCCGCACCCGGCAACGGCGGTATCTCAAAATATGCCGAGTGCTTTAATGTAAAGGCAACCGATATCGACGGCTGTGTAGAGCTTGCAAAGAAGCTCAGACCCGACTATGTATTCGTAGCACCCGATGACCCGCTGGTTATGGGTATGGTGGACAAGCTCAACGCAGAGGGCTTTAAGACCTTCGGACCCAGAGCAAATGCCGCCATTCTCGAGGGCAGTAAGGTATTCTCAAAGGCTCTGATGAAGAAGTACAATATCCCTACAGCAGCTTACGAAACATTCACAGACGCAGATGAGGCTATAGCTTACATCAAAAAGCAGAACAGCTTCCCTGCCGTTATCAAATGTGACGGCCTTGCGCTCGGCAAGGGCGTAATAATTGCCAAGGACGAACAGGAGGCAGAAAACGCAGTACGTTCAATGCTCCTTGACGGAAAATTCGGCAAGTCCGGAAGTGAGATAGTAATCGAAGAATTTATGACAGGTCCTGAGGTAACCGTCCTTGCGTTCACAGACGGTAAGACAGTAAAGCCTATGATAAGCTCTATGGATCACAAGCGTGCTTATGATAACGATGAGGGTCTTAACACGGGCGGAATGGGCACTATAGCTCCTAATCCTCTCTACACCCCCGATAAACAGCAGGAATGCATGGAAAAGATATTCCTGCCTACAATAAAGGCTATGGCGGCTGAGGGCAGACCATTCAAGGGCTGTCTGTACTTCGGTCTTATGCTGACCCCGAACGGTGCAAAGGTAATTGAGTACAACTGCCGCTTCGGCGACCCCGAAACACAGGTGGTTCTCCCCTTACTTGAAACAGACATTATGGATATAATCGAAGCTGTCTGGGAAGAAAAGCTCGATACGCTTGATATAAAGTGGAGCGACAAGTCATGCGCCTGCGTTGTTATGGCAAGCGGCGGCTATCCCGAAAAGTACGAAACAGGCAAGGTAATAAACGGTCTTGACGAAAACGGTCAGTGCGAGGGCGCATTCGTTTACCACGCAGGCACAAAGCTGGAGGACGGAAAGTTCCTTACGGCAGGCGGAAGAGTTCTCGGAATTACCGCGTACGGCGATACATTACAGGAGGCTCTCGACACAGCCTATAAGGCAGTAGACACTATAAGCTTTGAAAAGGCACATTATCGTCACGATATCGGCAAAAAAGCGCTTTCTGCATTAAAATAATTCCCAAAAAGCACTTGCATTTCATTTCTTTTTATGTTATAATAGCATTTGCGTGTTAGAATAATTTTGGGTTTGTACGATAAACAGACACTCGGACATACCCGTATTCCTATAAGGAGGACATATAAATGGGAATATTAGAAATAATCAGTGCTATTGTTCTGGTTGTTGCCTGTGTTTTCATCGTACTCGTGGTACTTATGCAGGATACAAAGCAGGGTATGTCGCAGACGATTACAGGCGGTAGTGCAGACAACTATTATCAGAGAAATTCAGGACGTTCAAACGAGGCTAAGCTGAACAGACTTACAAAGGTTGCAGCAATCATCTTCTTTGTTGTGGCTCTCGTTGTTAACTTCATCGTTATGTACAGCGGAAACTTCAATAAGACAGACAATTCTTCGACAACAAGCTCCGCAACATCATCTGTAACATCTTCCGTTACAAGTGACGATTCCTCAGCTTCATCGACAGATTCTTCTGCTTCTTCATCTGACGCTTCTTCTGCTGATTCCTCAGCAGCCGAGTCTTCATCTGAAACAAGCACAGAAACATCTGCCGAATAATTAAAGCTTTTAAAAGCTGTCGCACTGCGGCAGCTTTTTTTGTATATGTCTGATTGTTCCGGCAACGTTCGCCGGATATAAGTAAATGCTGAGCTGTTGAAAAAAACGCCCTGTTATGATACAATATAATCAATGATTATTAAAGGCAACACCACATAATTAACGGCTTTCGCCTTTGCCGCACGCTTGCTTGCATATTTTCCGCCATCTTGCGCAAATTTTGCTTGACAGGCGCCAGCCTGCCCGCACTCAATTTATACAATCTGACGAAAAATCTGACTGCGCAATCGCACGACAATAATTATGCGGTATAGCCTTAAACAAAACTTACTCGGAGGGACATCAAATGAAAAAAAAGTGCATCGCCATTTGCGGTTTTGCTTTTTCAGCATTTCTTCTCATCTGTATGTTCATAAACTTATTTAAGGGGCATATCGTAGCCGCTGTATGTAGTCTTGGAGCGTGTTTCTTCTTTTTCGCTCTGTCTTTATTAACTTATAAAAAAGGCAAAGACAGCAACCCGTAAATCAATTCCTTGCAAATCATCCGACATCAGATTTCGCACAAGATCTCATACGCTCTAAGGCTGTTCTAAGCTAACGCTACTATAATATCAATATCGAAAAAGGACGGTGATATTATGAAGCTCCTGTTTGCAGAAGATGAGGTCAGTATGGCTGAGGCTGTGACCGACATTCTGACCTATCATAATTATACGGTAGACACGGTTTATGACGGTGCCGACGCTCTTGATTACGCAAGAGCTGAACAATATGACGGGATAATTCTTGATATAATGATGCCGAAAAAGAGCGGCTTAGAGGTGCTTAAAACACTAAGGAGCGAGGGAAACACCACTCCTATTCTCCTGCTTACCGCAAAGGCTGAAGTCGAGGACAGGATAGCGGGGCTTGATATGGGTGCGGACGATTACCTGCCGAAGCCGTTTGTAATGGGCGAACTTCTTTCACGTATCAGAGCAATGCTCCGCAGAAAAGACAGGTTTACGCCCGATATTATGACATTCGGCAATGTGTCGCTCAATCTCAGCAGCTGCGAGCTTAAAGGACCGTTGCAGTCAATTGTCCTGCCCAAAATAGAATACAAGCTAATGGAGCTTCTTATGCTCAACAAGGGCATCTATCTTTCCACTGAAGATATTCTCGTAAAGGTCTGGGGCTATGAGAGCGATGCCGAAAGCGGCGCAGTATGGGTATATATATCCTATGTAAGAAAACGTCTTGCCGCTATCGGCGCAGATATTGAAATCCGGGCCAAGCGCAGTGTTGGCTATACTCTTGCAAAGATCGGGGATACTGACTGATGGTAAAACAGCTGCAGAAAAAGTTTATCATATCCGCTATGACAGCGGTAACAATTCTGCTTGTCGTACTTATCGGCGGAATAAACGTTTTCAATTATCTCACAACAAGCAACGATAACGACAGGCTGATGGAAATGCTCTGCTACAGCTTTGAAACCTCAACAAAGTGGAACGCAAATATAACCGACAATACTCAGCCTCCGCAGAGCATAAACAGCACTCAGCAAAATACAACCGACGCAACCGGCAATCAGAATGATACCGGGTTTGTGCCGCAGGACAATGGAACTAAACCGCCCGACGATAAAAAGAACAACGGCTTTGGCAGACACGATAAAAACGCAGTGGATTCAGCACGTTATGCCGCAGTTGCGATCGACAAAAACGGCAATATCATAAGGACGGATGTCACTCATATATCATCGCTTACCGAGGAGGAAGCGACCGCCATTACCGAAGCACTTAAAAATACCGCTTCGGGAACAGGCACATACAACGGTTTTCTGTACAGGATAAGCGAAACAAAGCGTGCAGAAGGCAAAGTTATCATCCTGCTTGACAACGGTATGCAGATAAGCTCGTTCTTTACGGTACTGTTTATATCCGCCGGTGCAGGAATATTCGGTTGGCTTCTGATGCTTTTGCTTGTTATTCTGCTTTCCAAAAAAACGATCGCACCTGTTGCACGCAGTATAGAAAAGCAAAAGCAATTTGTTACAAATGCGGGTCACGAGATAAAGACGCCGCTTGCCATTATACTTGCCAATACCGATGCGATGGAACTGCACAACGGTGAAAACAAATGGAGCAGGAATATCCGTGCGCAGACGCTCCGGCTCAGCGGACTTATGCAAAATCTTCTTATGCTTGCGAAAATGGACGAAAGCTCAACAAAACTCCCAATGTGCAGTTTCGATATAAGCACGGCGGCTGAAGATACGGTAAATGCATTTATAGAGCCTGCCGCCCTCAAGGGCGTGATGATAGCGCAGGATATCCAAAAAGGGCTTCAGCTCAATGGCAACCGCGACAGCATAGTACAGCTTATGACGGTACTGCTTGACAATGCAGTGAAGTACACCGAAAGCGGCGGCACTATTAGTGCAAAGCTCAGCGGCAATGATAAGAATATAGCACTCAGCATAGCAAATACCTGTGAGCCTATTGACCACCCCGAAAAGCTGTTTGACCGCTTTTACCGAGGTGACAGCGCAAGGACACAGAAAAACGGCGGCTACGGTATAGGCTTATCGGTAGCACAGGCAATAGCGGAGCTTCATAAAGGCACTATCACAGCGGAAAATATAACCGGTACATCTCCTGATAATCCCGATATTAACACGGATAATATGCTTATGTTTACGGTTAAAATATGAATAAAAAACGGTTTGCAAAGCAGCTGAAATCAGCCGAATGCAAACCGTTTTTACATATATGACTTTTCTCATTGCTTTTCGCGGCGACACTTCCCCGCAAGATCTATAGCGGCTGCAATAATTATCACACCACGGAAACCTCGATCACGATATTTCCCCTTGCGTCCTCATACCAGGTTTCCCACGCAAAATACTTGTCCCAGCAGTCACACTCGCAGAAATCCATATATTCCGCATTGAACTCCTCCGCTTCTTCCACCGGCACAAGCCAGCCGCTGCAATCGCTTGCAATAAGCCCGTTCTTCACCTGCTCATGACCCTCTTTGCTGTCAAGAAAGAACACGCAACCTTTGGTTTCAGCCGCCTGCTGAACCTTCTCCATAAATTTCTCAAATCCGAGCGGCTCTCTGGTTCTGAGTCCCGTCATCATAATACACCTTGCCTTTATATCAAAATAGTGTAATAATTATACCACCGCTCTGCCCCCAAGTCAACCGTGGTATACAAAGACTGAGAGCCGCCCACTGTCCGTGAGCGGCTCTTTACGGTTCTCTTACATCTGGAGCGATTCTATTACCGCACCTACTGCCTTTATCGCCTTGCCGGTCGCTTTCTTTACGTTCTGTGTCTTGTTTGAGGTCATAGCCTTCGTTGCGGCAAAAGCGATACCGCCTGCTACCATTGCAGTGGCGGCACATATCATATTATTGGAAGTTTTCTTGCTCATTTTCCATTATCCTTTCATATCCGCCGTTTTCGGCTCGTTAATATATTGTGTTTTAATCTCAGAAATATTGCAAGATAAATTTTACAAGGGCAGTTTCCAATAAGACCGCTTTTTGCAGTAAAAAATGCCATTCATATGACAAACGATCCATATATAAATTTTACATCTCGACAATTCGGAAATTTTATGTTAAAATATAACCGATGTGTAAACGGAAAGGACGATTTTTAATGTCGCAACATAAAATAATAGCGGCGATCCACGATCTCTCGGGTTATGGCAGATGTTCGCTTTCGGTTATAATACCGGTTATATCAGCTATGGGGATACAGGTCTGTCCTGTGCCTACCGCGGTCATGTCTACCCATACAGGCGGCTTTACCGATATAGCGATGGAGGATCTCACAGACCATATTTCCTCATGCTATCAGCATTATGATAAGCTTGGTCTGAAATTTGATGCCGTCTACAGCGGTTTTCTTTCCTCGGCAAAACAGGTGGACTGCTGTCTGGAGTTTCTTCATGGAAATCCCGATGCCCTCAAGGTCGTAGACCCGGTAATGGGCGACAACGGCAAGCCTTACAGCACCTATACGCCTGAACTTATCCGCCGTATGAAAGAGCTTGTAGACGTAGCTGATATAATCACTCCGAACATCACCGAAACCTGTATGCTTCTTGGTGAAGAATGCCCTGCTATGATGTCGGTATCACAAGCGCGCTCTTGGCTCGCACGCCTGAGTGATAAGCCGAGGATAGTTGTAATAAAGGGAGTCCCGCTGATCGATGACGATGGACAAAAGCTCTCAAATATCGGCTTTGACAGGGAGAGCGGCAGCTTCTGGCGCATAGACTGGGATCATATCCCTGTGCATTACCCCGGTACGGGAGATATTTTCACGTCTGTGCTCACCGCTTCTCTTCTCAAGGGTGAAAGCCTGCCAATTGCGCTCAACCGTGCAACTACTTTCACAGAGATAGCTGTAAAGACCACCTACAGCTATGGCACAGAGCCGCGGCTTGGCGTACTGTTTGAGGACTGCCTGAGCTGGCTTATGACAAACACCGTACTCAGCGACTACAGAAAGCTGTGATACAACTATTTTACGCTAAACACCCATTTTTAAAAATTATGTAGGTTTATCGACAGTCTGCAACCGCTTTGCGCATTGCAAAGCGGTTTTACTGTCATTGTAAAAAAAATATGCAGAAAAATTAAAAAAATTGTCGGAAAAGGGTTGACACACACCGAATTATGTGCTAAAATATTATCTGTTGTCACGGCGCAACAAAACTGAAAAAAGCAAGAGAGAAAAAAATAAAAAAGTTTTAAAAAACTCTTGACAAGCGGTTTTGAATATGATATAATATAACACGTTGATTGACACTGAAATAAAACAAACAAGCTGGTGTAGCTCAGTTGGTAGAGCAGCTGATTTGTAATCAGCAGGTCGGGGGTTCGAGTCCGTCCACCAGCTCCAATTTTTTCTTAAATTTAATATGGGAGTGTTCCCGAGTGGCCAAAGGGGGCAGACTGTAAATCTGTTGCGTTTCGCTTCGGTGGTCCGAATCCACCCGCTCCCACCAAACCCGTAAGGTTTTCTTACGGGTTTTTTGTTATGCCCGAAAATCCGTAAGCTTAGTAATCGGATTGTTTTTTGATTATGCGTACAGATTGCATCTCCCGACTTCAAGTATATGAACGGCGAAACAATCACCCTTGAAGGCGGTATGGGTCAAAGGCCTTAACCGTTATTCACTCTTTATAGAACTACCGCCGCAGACAGGCAAATATTGCTGTCTGCGGCGGTTCTATTTCAATTTCCTTTCAGATAAACTTATTGACAATTTTATTTTTCCGTACTATAATCAAGATAAATCGGCGTGCTTCACATCGAGCAATGCCATAACACAGGAGGATAATACAATGGCTAAGAATAAATACACAGGTACACAAACCGAAAAAAATCTCAGGGAAGCATTTTCGGGCGAATCTCAGGCAAGAAACAAATATACATACTTTGCTTCTGTCGCAAAGAAAGAGGGATATGAGCAGATGTCCGCCCTTTTCCTGAAAACAGCCGACAACGAAAAGGAACACGCTAAGATGTGGTTCAAGGAGCTTGCAGGAATAGGCGATACAAAGGCAAACCTTGAAGCTGCCGCAGACGGCGAAAACTACGAATGGACAGATATGTACGAAAACTTTGCCAAGACAGCCGAGGAAGAGGGATTTCAGGAGCTTGCCGCTAAGTTCAGAGCGGTAGGCGAGATTGAAAAGCACCACGAGGAAAGATACCGTGCGCTGTTAAAGAACATAGAAACCGCACAGGTATTTGAAAAGAGCGAGGTCAAGGTATGGGAGTGCCGTAACTGCGGTCATATAGTAGTCGGCACAAAGGCTCCCGATGTATGTCCCGTATGTAATCATCCGCAGAGCTACTTTGAAGTACACGCTGAGAATTATTGACGGAAGTACAAAACACATTTAAACAGGCAGGGCTTCTGTTGACGGCATATAAAGACCGCCGGCGGGAGCTTTGTTTTCGACCGCTATATTCAAAAGGAACATATTATGAAAAACTACAACTGGGCGGTACTCGGCACGGGCGTTATAGCAAATGAAACAGCCGCCGCAATGCAGAAAAACGGAAGAAATCTGTTCGCCGTGGGCAACAGGACGCATGACAAAGCTGTGGTTTTTGCAGAAAAATATAATGTCGGCAAGGTGTATGACAGCTATGACGAAATGTTCACCGACCCCGATGTTGATATAATCTACATCACCACTCCGCACAACACGCATTACGGCTTTATGAAGAAAGCAATTTTAAACAAAAAGCATATTCTTGTTGAAAAGTCGATAACATTGAACAGTGACGAACTCGGTGAGCTTATCACACTTGCCGACGAAAACAACGTTGTAATCGGTGAAGCGATGACGGTTTATCATATGCCGATATATAAAAAGCTTGACGAAATCCTGAAAAGCGGCACACTCGGCAGGGTGAATCTTATCACAATGAATTTCGGCAGTTTCAAGGAATACGATATGAAAAACCGTTTTTTCAACAGAAGCCTTGCAGGCGGTGCAATGCTTGATATAGGCGTGTATGCCCTGTCTGTTATCCGTTGGTTTTTCGATTCAAAGCCGGATAATATGCTGTCACAGCTTAAAACCGCACCGACGGGAGTCGACGAACAGGCGAGCCTTTTACTGTCGGATAAGGAGGGGCAGATGGCAACCGTTATGCTGTCGCTCCATTCAAAACAGCCCAAGCGTGCGATGATCTCCTGCGAAAACGGCTATATTGAAATCATGGAATATCCGAGAGCGTGGGAAGCAAAAATAACCTATACAGACGGCAGGACGGAGCTTGTCGGCGCAGGTGAAAATTCCGATGCGCTTTACTATGAAATAACCGATATGGAAAAGGCGGTAAACGGCGACAAAAACGTAATGTGCCTTGACTACACCGCCGATGTTATGGAGATAATGACAAGGTTCAGGCAGAAACACGGCATAATTTACCCGGAGGAAGAATAATATGGACAGATGCGAAAAGCTGCGTGATAACCTGTATAGCGCCGAGCTGTTTACAGGTTCGATCACTCCGCAAAAGGAGCACTTAGCGGAGATATTCTATATAGTAAACCGTACCAACGACAGCGAGTTTGTCAAAAAAGAAGCATTGCAGATGATAACTCAATTTGGTAAAACGAAGTATCATTTCTGCGGTAAACACAGCGAATTATGGCAGATGATCTTTAACGATACCGCACTTAAAATTTATCCGACAGACAGCGAAAAGGTCATTACCCGTAAGTATGAAAGCACGGAGAATTTTGCGGATGAACTGAGCTCGGCATTGCAGGAAAAATATTTTGTTCCGACCGACTTTTATCTTATTTATGACGATGAAGAAATGTATAAGCAGGTTGTGGGAATGACGGAATGATAAACAGCGTGAAGTTATGCGGTAAATTTTGACTTGACTATTTTTATTCAAGGTGATATAATCTGTAACGCAAAATTGCAATATATTATTTGAAGGAGCGATTTTAGTGAAAGTATTGATGCTCAACGGAAGCCCCAAGGCTAACGGCAATACCAATGCCGCACTGCTTGAAGTCGGCAGAACGCTTGAAAACGAGGGCATTTCATATGAGATATTTCAGATGGGCGGAAAGCCTGTCAGAGATTGCATCGGCTGCGGACAGTGCAGTGAAAAAGGCTGTGCTTTCACCGATGACGATGTTAATGAGTTTATAGCAAAAGCTAAAGAAGCGGACGGATTTGTGTTCGGTACACCGGTGTATTATGCTCACCCGAGCGGACGTATCCTGTCATTCCTTGACAGAGCGTTCTATGCTAGCGGCGCGGCTTTTAAATTCAAGCCCGGCGCATCAATCGCGGTCGCAAGACGCGGCGGAAGCTCCGCATCGTTCGACTGTATGAACAAGTATTTCGGCATAGCACAGATGCCTGTTGTCGGCTCTACCTACTGGAATATGGTATACGGCAGAGTACCCGGTGAAGCCGAAAAGGATCTTGAGGGTATGCAGACAATGCAGAACCTTGCAAAGAACATGGCATGGATGATGAAGTGCTTTGAGCTTGGCAGAAAAAACGGTATCGCACTGCCCGATACAAGTGCGGTTGTAAGAACGAATTTTATAAGATAACTTAATATTCATAATGTAATAATAAACAGGGCTGAACTGCTTGATCGCAATTCAGCCCTGTTATTATTCCCTTACTCTCAGCTCTCTGAATGCGACAGCGGCCGCCGCACCGACATTGAGCGAATCGACACCGTGATACATCGGTATCTTTACCGTATAATCACAGCCGTCTATAGTTTTTTGCGACAGACCGTAGCCCTCAGAGCCGAGTATTATAGCAAGCCGTTCCTCGCTCTGAAGCGTCTTATCATCAATACTTACCGAGTTATCGGTAAGCGCCATTGCCGCTGTTTTAAAGCCCAGAGAACCCAGATATGCGGGGCCGTGCGACTGCCACCAGTGCTCGTCCTCTCCGATATATCCCCACGGGATAAGAAACACCGTTCCCAT
The DNA here is from genome assembly GCA_003512525.1 of Oscillospiraceae bacterium. Taxonomy (GTDB): domain Bacteria; phylum Bacillota; class Clostridia; order Oscillospirales; family Ruminococcaceae; genus Ruminiclostridium_E. The sequence continues at coordinate 54,167 of DOQG01000015.1, forward strand.
GCTGACTCTTATGGCTCTCCTGCAAAGAGGATCACAGCAGGACGGGGTTATCAAAACAGCGTCTATGCCAAGCGCCGCCGCAGAGCGTATTATTGCTCCTGCGTTGCTGACATCGGCTATATTTTCGAGTACGGCAATCCTGCGTGCATTTCTGCAAAGCTCCTCTGCCCTTTTCGGCGCAGGACGCTCCATAGCGCACAGCATTCCCCGTGTCAGCTCATAGCCTGTAAGCCCGGACATTATCTTGCTGTCGGCGGTATATACCGGAATATCACCGCAACGCTCTATTATGCCGTTTGCACGGTCATTGATATACTTTCTGTCTGTGAGCATCGAAATCGGCTTACAGCCTGCGTCAAGGGCTACGTCTATAACCGTCTGACTTTCGGCTATGAATATTCCGTGTTCGTATTCGTACACCTTGCGCAGTCTTGCATCTGTAAGGCGCGTGTATATTTCAAGCTCTGGGATATTTATGTCGGTAACGTCAATAATTTCTGCCATATCTTTTACAGATCCTTTCGGGAGCGGACTTCTTTTCTTATTGCAAATAACTTGCAAAAGTGATAAAATAATATCAGAATATGTTTGCGTGCCGCACTGAATATTATAGCGTATGAAGCGGATATTGTCAAACTCGGCAACAACGATAATCGGCACGATTTATTTCAAAAAGGTTGGGCTATATGGATTACTTATATAAAATCGCAGTGGAAATAGACGATGAAAAAGTACTTAGCTTACAACAGCACGACTTGAACGCTGTATACAAGACAGTCAGAGAAGCGTTTGCAGACTGTAGCTTCAATGAGCTGTCAACAAACGATAATCAGCTTGTTTTTGTGATCGGGGACGGTAACGATTCTTTCAGTGAGGTCGGAATTGTCGCAAATGCTCTTCACGACAGCTGGCTCGGCAAGTATCTGAAAAAGATGGAATGGTATGATATGAGCGACGGCAGTACTGAGGATATGCTCAGAGAAATACAAGAGTTCGACAACGAATACGGCAAATAAATTTAACGGAGAACATTATGAAAACAGGGCTTGTGCTTGAAGGCGGTGCAATGCGCGGAATGTACACGGCAGGCGCACTTGACGTACTTCTTGAAAATGATATAAATTTTGACGGGATAATAGGAACATCGGCAGGTGCGGTGTTCGGAGTGAATTTCCTGTCGAGGCAGGACGGCAGGGTTATCCGCTACAACTGCCGCTTCAACGGCGACAGGAACTACATGGGGATAAAGCCGCTACTTAAAAGCGGCGACTTTTTCAACACGGAATATGCCTATTACAAAGTGCCGAACGAGCTTGACAAATTCGACGATGAAACCTATATAAATTCCGGAGTGCCTTTTTATGCAACGGTCACCGATGCAAAAACGGGAAAGCCGGAGTATCTGCAGGTAAAAAGCGTACTTCGGGATATGGAGATGCTCCGCGCTTCTGCTTCTATGCCGTTTATATCAAAGCCTGTCGTAATCGACGGCAGGGCTTATCTTGACGGTGGGATTTCCGACAGCATACCGTTTGAGCATTTTTCCGAAATGGGCTACAAAAAGCAGATGGTAATCCTCACCCGTGATATGAGCTACCGCAAAAAGCCGATGAACAAACTGCTGATACGCTCATTCTATGGCAAATTTCCAAACTTGTGCAAGGCGCTTGAAAACCGTCACGATATCTACAACAAAAGCATAGACAAGCTATGCGAACTTGAACAAAGCGGCAAGGTGTTTATTATCCGCCCGTCAGAGCCGATAACTATAAGCAGAACGGAGAGAGATCCCGACAGGCTGAAAAGCGTTTATGAGCTTGGACGAAAGGATATGGAAATGTATCTTGAGGATCTTGAAGAATTTTTGGAGAAAGAACAGGAAATATAAATGGCAAACAAGAAATGTCCCGTTGCGAAAAAATGCAGTGGCTGTCAGCTGTCCAACATGACATACGAACAGCAGCTTGAATGGAAGCAGAAGGATACCGAAAAGCTGCTCGGCAGTTTCGGCAAGGTATCGCCGATAATCGGCGCAGACGATCCGTATAACTACAGAAACAAGGTGCAGGCGGTATTCCGCTCCGACAGAAACGGCAGGATAATCTCCGGCGTATATCAGTCGTCCAGAAACGGCATAGTCGGAATTGACAGCTGTATGCTTGACGATAAACGTGCGGACGAGATTATAGTAGGAATAAGAGGATTACTTAAATCGTTCAAGCTACAACCGTATGACGAGGGTACGGAGCGTGGCTTTTTACGTCATGTGCTTGTCCGTGTCGGAAAGAATACGGGAGAGATACTGGTTACTCTTGTCGGCGGAAACTCAATGTTCCCTAAAAAGCACGACTTTGTGAAAGCGCTTGTAAAGCAGTTCCCCGACATCACAACCGTAACATTCTCGGTAAACCGCACTCCTGAAATGCTTACTCTCGGAAATAATAACGAAGTGCTTTACGGCGAGGGATACATTACGGATATTCTTTGCGGAAAAAGATTCAGAATATCTCCACACTCTTTCTATCAAATAAATCACGCACAGACCGAAAAGCTGTACGACTACGCTATAAAGGCGGCAAAGCTCACGAAGAAGGACGTTCTGCTTGACGCATACAGCGGAATAGGTACGATAGGCATAATAGCGTCTGACTATGTAAAGCAGGTACAGGGCATCGAATACAACGCATCAGCCGTCCGTGACGCAGTAAAGAACTGCCACGAAAACGGGCTTACCCGCAACATTGCTTTCAACCGGGGCGATGCAGGCGAGTTTCTTGAAAAGAAGGCAAAGCTAGGCACGCATTATAACGCAGTGATCCTCGACCCGGCAAGAGCGGGAGCGGACAGGAAGTTTTTAAACTCGCTTGTGAAAATCGCACCGGAAAGAATAGTTTATATTTCCTGCAATCCGGCTACGCAGGCGAGAGATCTGAAAACGCTCACGAAAAAGTACACTGTGACCGATATTCAGCCGTTTGATATGTTTCCGCATACGAGGCACGTCGAGTGCGTGGTTTTGATGTCAAGGAAAGCGGAGTAAATCGGGATATTTGGCTTAACGGTGCGGTTTGTGCGTGTTGGGTAGGCTGTGCTGTTTTGGCAGAATATGGTGATTTGGCGTATAGGGGAATATGTCTGCGGTGACAGCAGTTTCGCAGCGATACACGAGGTGTGTGTCGGGTGTGCGGAAGTGGTGTTATGGTGGCCGGGAGTGATGTTTTCTAAGGTGCAAACTCAATTTGAGTGAGCGATATGGTTATTGTATAATTGGGCGGCTCGACTGTTGGCTGTATGGCTGGCATTGGATTAGATGTTATGAAAGAAGGCTGTATTTGATATGGAAGAAAACTTAGTGCATAGTAGTCTAGACTTCTTAAAAATACTCGAAAGGTTTACGCTCGAAAGTAAGCTCTTGGCTTGTCAAAAGTATTCCTGTAGAATAATGACATGCTCACAAGTGGATATGGACAAGGCTTACCATGAAAATATTATGCCTTGGGAAATTGAAGCTTTCGCAGCATATTCCATTGTTTATGATAGCGATGATGCTACGGAAGAACTAGATGGTAAAACGTTCGGCGATACCATCACGCTTATAAGGAATTATTGGCATAGTGGCTTAACCGCAGCAGAAGAGAGTGGTGAGTATCCGGAAGCATTTATGATGATATCTGCATTACAGCAGTTACCTGTGCAAGGGGTATTTCTTCAGAAGCTATATAGATATCATTACTTTTTTACTTTTCAAAATGACAAATTAGATATGAGAAAAGTGTTCTTTGATAAGATGGGAGTCAATTACGAACAACTAGAAGAATTTGCTTTTTTAGTATTTCTCGGTTTTAGTAAAGAAGCTCAAGACGTTATTACACCGACTGAATGTCAAAGTTTTTTAACGAGAGTTTTTGCAGATAAATATGTTTTGCGTCTATTATCCATTGAAAAAGAAGAATACAAGGAACAATTATTCTCTCTGTATGCCGATAACATAATTGACCAGTATTATGGTTTGAAAATTCAATATCATTATCCGTTTATATCAGGACAAGATTTTACTTATCTACCATCACCTTATCTCGTAATAAATGCAGTAACAGAGTCGATGTTAAATCGCATAACCTTAAGAGATAATAAACTTCGCAGGGCAATAGGCAAAGAAGTAATTGAAACCTATTTGTATGATATTGTTAGACAACTTGACACCATTTCATGGATTTCTCCAGAAATAGCATATAAAAACGGAAAATCCAATTCATTGACATCTGACGTTATTGCGGCGGAGGGTGATGCGGTTGTTTTTTATGATACAAAAGCCTTTACACCCAGCTTAAAACTAAGAAAATTTGATACTGCCGAAATAGAAAATGATATAAAGATTTATGCTGAAGATGTAATACAGATTTATAACCAGATTAACAATTATCTGCAAGGTTTATTCAAGTTGGATAAGGCGTATTCTAAAGAAAACATATATGGTATTGTGGTTGTGTTAGAGGATGCTGTTGTTTCAAGAAAAAAAGTCTATAAAAAAGTGTTCAATATACTTCAAGAGACAGTCACTTTATCTGAAGAAGAGAAGAACTATATTTGTAGCCACATTAAAGTGTTGCCACTTAGAGCTATTGAATGCATGATTTTACAGAATACTAGTTTATTGCCTGAATTGGTGTCGCAGATTGATAAACCTGAACGGTGGTTTGATTATACATATTCAAATGCTACAACCTCAAATGGCCTAATTCCTTTATACGCTCAATATGAACACGATATGAAAGCAAGAATTAGTGAACGAATATAAAATTTCCTCTCAACCATCATGGTCGAGAGGGCTTTTGCTTATTCCAAAATCATATTTCAATCTCAACAACAATTCCCGACTTCACCTCCACAGAAAACCTATCGTCCCACACGACAATCTCCTTAAGCCACCGCCAGGCGAGGCTCTCGTCAAAATCGGTAAGCTCAGAATCCCGCTGCTCAATGAACTCGTTCAGCTCATTGATACGCTTGACCTGTTCGTTACGGACGGCTGTGTCGATGAAGTTCTTCTGCTTCATCTCACGAAATTAGTGTATTCATATGTGAGGTTTTCCTACCCTAAACAATATTCCGATATAAAAATGACCCTCGTTACTTTTAAAAAAACGGCCTATTATATAGCTATACAGCAGAAAAAAATAATCCCGACTGAAACCAGTCGGGATTTGCATGGCGGAGAGGAAGGGATTCGAACCCACAAAATCAATTAGTTTCCAGAATCATATCCATACTATCCGCCAAAAGTAACTTGTATTTTTGCATGGCAGACGGAAAGACGTGCTGATAAACACGCTCGATCATATTTGTTGACGAATGTCCCATTAATTCGGCTATGTATCTTTGCGGTATGCCCATCAGCAAGCATTTCGAGGCATAATAGTGTCGTAAGGCATAAAATTTGAAGTAATAAAGGTCGGTATTTGTATCAAAGAACTTTCTCCATTCATTGCCGATTTCTTTAGCAGTCATACCACCACAGATGGATTCTTTTCTGTTGTTGATATTCTTAAGAAGCACTTTTTCCATTTGAGGTGATATTGGGATAGAACGATAACCCGCATAGGTTTTTGGAGCTTTTCTAATCGGATGTCCTTGATGATCAAGTACAATTGCCGCCTTAATCTCGATTTGTCCTTTGCAAATACAATCGCCACTCAGAGCTGAGATTTCAGAAGGACGCAATCCGCATTGACTGGCGAGAAGAAAAGGTTTAAGTAAATTCGGGTTTGAATGCTTGATCCGGTTGTAAATCATGTCAATCTCTTCCTTTTCGGGAATGTAAAATGATGTCTTGATTTTCTGCGGCTTTGTTACATAAAGCTTTGAGCGTATTTCCGGCGCAAACATTTTAACAGCAGCATTTACAAGGCCTACAGCATTGCTGATAGACTTTGGTGAGTATTTCAGCATATCGCCGTTAATAGCACTTTGATATAGTTCAGAATTTAAATCCGATAACTTGACTTCCATTAAATTCTGTAACTGGTTACGCTTGACTGAAGCTCTTGCTTACATAACTAATCCTGCAAAAATATCCGAAGTTTCGAGAATAAATTGTTCAGGTAGCAACTCGAACACTCTTGATCAATTCAAACTAATGCGTTTAGCTTTTGATCAGAATAAAGGAATTATTGCACATCATTTCGTTCAGTCTTTTGCGCCGAACGATAATGTTACTCCGGAAATAGTTCATCGTTTCGGCGTAGAATATGCTAAATTGTGTTTTCCTAATTATCAGGTAGTTGTCAGCACTCACGTTGACAAAGATCATTTACACAATCACATAATCGTCAATTCGTGCAATATGATCACAGGAAAAAAGTTTTATGATAACAAAGAAACAATGAACAATAACAGAGCTATAAGTGATAAATTGTGTTGCAAATATGGAGTGTCTGTTATAAGCACTCAATCTGAATTCAAACCGATAGATCAAACAACAATGCAGTTAGCATTGAAACAAAAGTCGTGGAAAATTCAGCTACTGAGTGATCTTGATGAAGCAAAAGAAAAGTGCAGAAGCAAAAGCGAATTCATATCTTTTTTCAAAAGCAGAAATTATGAAATCCGATATGAAAAACATATAACAATTCGCAAAATCGGTGAAAAGAAAGCAATTCGTGTTGATACTTTGGCTAAACAGTTCGGCAACCAATATACTAAAGCCGAGCTTGAAAAGGCAATGGGATATTCAACAAATCTTGCTGATACAAATACAAACAATGTAAATTTGCAATCGAAGAAAACCTGCGCAAGAAAAAATATTAACGAATGGCAAAGGTTTGAATCCTGGTCATTTTCTCAAAAAAACCGATACGCAAATAATTACAGGTGTTTAAAAAAACAGTATGGAACAAATTATCAACCGAGCCGTTTCCCGAAAGGTACACGGAAATCCTTGTTGCTTACACTGTTGTGTGTATTCTTTGTCAGTCCACGAAAGACATACAGAGAACATACAAACTACCGGTTATCCAATAGGACTACAGCTAATACGAATATAATCAGAACGAAATATCGGTGCGAGAACATCAGATACGGAGATCTGATATCAGCCCAGGGCAACAATTTTGCTGTTAAAATTCCGGCAGATCAGCTTGGAAAAATTATTGTTCTACCGATATTCTACAGTGCCAATGTAAACTTGGAAACTAACACAGCAGTTATTACAGTCAAGGAATATAACAAAGAAATAATCTGTCAGGCTCTCGGTTATGACAGCAAAAAAATTGCACAGCAATCGGATAAATTGATTAACTCACAAAAATACAAACGATTGAAAGATTATGCAGCATCTTCGAACACAAAACTAAGTTATATGATTGTGACTAAAATACAGTTAGAGCTGTTAAAGCTGAATGAAATCGAGCTTGCGGCTTTCCCGAAGGATGATGGAAAGTATAACGTTGCGTTTATGCCGGACACCAAGGAGCGCATCAATAAAATCCTCTACCCGTCGGATGATAGCAAACAGGAATCAGAATATGAAAGAAATAGCAGAATCAATAATGAAATTAAACGTTTAGCTGCAATAAACGGCGAGAAACCTAAATATAGAATCGTTACTTCCGATTTGCTTGACAACATAAAGCAATCCGGTATCCAGTTTGCTTATTTCAAAAAAGGCGATAAGTACAATATAGTTTTCCTTAGAGAAAATGAAATGAAAATTGATCAATTGCTCAAACAGGTCAGAAAGAAGAATTAGCAGAAACAACAAATAATTCAGTTTTGCTTTGTTTAATATTTATCAAAATAATAGTAGACAAACGCAACTAAACGTGTTATAATAAAGTCGGTGAAATCTATTCTCCGGCTTTTTTATATAAATGATGACGGCTTGCACAAGGCAGAAAAGTGAGCCGCAGAAAACGGAGGTATAGAAATGGCTAAAAAGTACGAATTGATATCTGATTTGTATGAACAAATCAGTATCGAAGTAACTCGAGATCCTCAGACATGGCGATTGTTTTTAAAAACAGCTTGTCGAAACTACAAATTGCGTTTTGACGAACAATTGTTACTGTTTGCTCAGCGTCCTGACTCTACGGCAGTGCTGGAAATCGAACGATGGAACACAGCATTCGGCAGATGGGTCAACAGAGGTGCAAAAGGTATAGCGGTATTTGAGGATCCTTCAGAAAAAAATCAAAGACTTAAATACTACTTTGACATCGCAGATACACACGGAACAGAACAATCAAGAGAAGTTCCTGTATGGAAAATGTCAGAAGAATATCAAAGCGATGTTGCAGAAGCTCTTAAGAATGCTTTCGGCACATCAATCGATTCAGACGATCTTAGGATTGTAATCAAAGAATGTGTAGTAAATGCAGTTGATGACAATATAGACGATTATATCTATGGTTTTGTCAAAAGCGGAACCGGCAGTGAAATTGACTATATGAAGCCTGAGGATGCAGAAGAAATATACAAGAGAATAGTAACTAACAGCGTTGTATATATGATATATGAACGGCTTGGAATGGACAACCTGTTAACCGATGACGATTTCAATGGTATAGAGTATTTCAGTACGCCGGAATTGCTGAATTCAATAGGATATGCTACCGGAGATATAGCAAGAATGGGACTCGGCATAATTTCTAAAACCATCCGTTCAACAAAAAAAGAAAAGCAACAGGCGATTCAGCCTGTAAACAATACAATTTCCGATAACGAAAGGAGTTCTTACAATGAAAGAAATCACTTACACAATGCAGGGCGATTATCAGATTCCGGATCTGACATTACCGACACAGCCGGAAGTTACTCTCGGCATATGGGCGGAAATGAAGAAAGAATATCTGAAGCAGCGTCACAAAGTAATGTACTACAATCTGATGACAAAAGGTCAGTTGACGCAGTATCTCGCAGACGAGGAACAGAGAGCGTTGAAGCTGGAGGACGAACTGATGAAAGAAATGTCAGCGAAGCGGGGGGTGACGGAAGAGCTGAAAGCGAAAGACATGATGAAATGGGTTCAGCTGACGAACAATCTGCGCAACGAAGTGCGAGAGATAGTGACTCAGCAGATAATAATGAGCGTTTAAGCAATAATAAACCGTTGCCGTCAATAGAAGAACAAACAGCGTTTATTGAAGAATTTAAAGCAGAGGTTTCCAAAGCCTCTGCTTTTTCTATTCCAAATGAAATTATAAATGACCATCTTGCTAATGGGAGTGGCTTTCAGGACGGAAAATACCGTATCTATGAACAGTTCCGGAGAAGCTTATCACAGAAAGAAAATGCGGATTTTCTGAAAAACGAGTACGGCATTGGCGGCGGAACACACGCAGGCGGCGTATCCGGATATCACTATGACCACAATGCAAAAGGTATTTGTATCAGCAAGGGATATGCCGATAATGTTCCGAAAATCAATTTGAATTGGTTAGAGGTTGCAGAACGCATACAACTGTTAATCAACGATGACAGGTATCTGAATGCAAAGGAAAATTGCTACGAAGGTCAAGGTTGTTCCTAACAATAATCCTGACAGCAATCTTAAAGGATTCGCTCAGATAACAATGGATGATTGCTTTGTTGTGTCAGGTGTGAAAGTCTTTGACGGTGAAAACGGAATGTTTTTGCAGATGCCGCAGTATAAAAATTCAGCCGGCGAATACAAGAATGTTGCCAATCCGGTTACAAAGGAATTCCACAATGAACTGAGCAACAAAGTGATAGCTGCATTTAAAAATGCTGTAACAGCTACAAACAACCAGCAGGAAGCAAAGGCTGCATCAACAGCCATAAAGCGTTAACATAAAATAGGTCGGCGGCAGTTTTCTATATATTTATTTTGTGCTACAGGTAGCACAATAGGAAGTGAGTAAGTACATGGAAATATTAGCAATATTAACAGCCTTAGTTGTAAGCGTATTTTTATCATTCGTTATTTTAGAACTAATTATTATTTTGATCACGAATCGGAAGATGAGAGAAATCAAAAAATCGTTAAGCAGATTAAGCAATAGAATATCAGAGTGCAGCAGCATTTTAGAAAGTACCAATAGGGATAAAGATCAATGCTACAATGATATAGTACAGGCTACAAAAACTCTCGATATGTGCAAAGATGATTACACTGATATTAACGATAAACTCAGCGTAATCGCAAAAGAGCTTGATGAAAAACAGTGACCGCAAATGTTAATTCATTAATGAATTGACATTTATTATTGCTTATGTTAGAATGGAGATTAGAAATGTATACTAAAGATAAAAATACAGAAAAACCAAAATTAACCGATAATGCCGAAAGAATAAATTGCGAAGCTTGTTATGAGCCGTGCATATTTGAATTAAAAGATACTGTTCATACTTTCAATATAGGATTATTGGACATTCTTAAATGCGTTAAATTTGCTGAAGAAGAAGGAATCGTTCCAAAATTGCCTGATGAATGGTGGATTTCCGTCTCACAACAATTCGGATATTTCGATGAGGGATAATAATGAAGATTTTTAAACTAAAAGTCGGAAGCAGCAAAATATATGAGCTCAATAAAAATATATTTGAGCTTCAGACAAAGCAAAAAAAGCCTTACTACACTTTTAATAATTCCAACGAGCAAATTCAATATGCGGTTTGCCCTGCTTGCGATAATCCAATTCAGATAATCGGATTATATAAAAAACTTAAAAATACCGATAAACCCTACGGTCGACATTGCATACATAGTGTAGCGGGACTTGCCGAATATAATCAGCAAGCTTATGATTTTTGTCCCTATTCAAAAAAATCTTTTAATGTTAATCCACAAAGCAGAAAAGGCAAATTAACAGAACTTGAAAAAAATATTTATTATCTATTGCGTGATCAATTCGATAGAGTAATTTATATTTTAAGGCAGGTTCTTGATATTTATATAACAAACAAATCGGCAAAATCTATGTTAGAGACGTTCGTAAAAGGCAAAGGATGGTTATATTCATGGGGTACATTGAACAATATTCCGTGGATATTATGCCATCTATCCTGGGCAAAGACATTACTCGGTCAACCTATCAGAAAAGATTCAGATGTTTACAAAGCTATTATGAATAACTGCCATGAAGCCTTATTTTGTACGGACGAACGACATAAAGGTTATTCGATTTTAACTAATAAACCGGGTGAATTTGTTGATATCAGTTATTGCCTTATTCAACATCAGCGTGAGATAATAGACGATAATTTAATTGAAACATTTGAGCTGAAGATTTCAAATAGCAAAAATGAGGCTTTTTTCAGTAAGCAAATTAAGGTAGATGAGATGTATTTCTTAAATTTGATTAACAAAAATAATGAACATTTTCGAAATAAGACCTTACTGGATATTGCTCAAAATTTGATGCCTGACTTATAAGTAATATCATAAAGCGACTGAAATCAGTCGCTTTATTCTTTAATTCTGAAAGTTAATCAGCATTTCTATTTTGTGCTACAGGTAGCACAATAGGAAGGGAGTAAGTACATGGAAATATTAGCAATATTAGTAGCGTTCGTGTGTATATTAGGTTTAATAGGCGGCGTTGGCATAAGCTACGGAATAAAAAGCAAAAAAATAAATGACAATCTTGTTAAATTGCAGGATTGCCAGATCGGCGTAAAAGACGGTGAATTTTCAATTGCAAACCGACTCGGAGTAACAAACGGTGAAGAAACAAATCTTACGGCACAACATAAAATTCTCAGGGAAGATCACAAGGATATTAAAATAATTTTAAATGAAGAAATCAAGAAAAGCATTAATATCGTTGCAGACAACGCAAAGAAGACATACACCTTTATTGTGAATGAGAGCGAAATGAGAAAACAAAAAGAACAGTTACTCCAAAGCAATGAATACAGATGGTCACAAGCCATTGATGACTTAATTTTGTATAAAAACATATTAGGAGAGAAAAATCAACTAATTGCCGATTTGTATCGAGAAAAATCTGAATTAGAGGAAGCAAATAAAGAACTTGATGAAGTAATTAAAACGCAAGCCAAACAGATAGAAGAGCTAAACGCTAAACTCAATCCCGATAAGCACGTGCACTCTCAAGATCAGGGAATGTACCCGGCGCTTTAATATATATAGAGAGATCTAAGCGACTGAGGTCAGCCGCTTTTTCTTTTGTGCTACCTGTAGCACAATGTAACAAGTTTGTAAAAATCGGCGAAACGCATAAAAAACAATACTATATTTTGTATATGTTTTTTGCTGTGTTTCGCTGGACATTCACCCGCTTTTATGGTATAATATACTTGAGGAAATAGTACCGAATCGAAAGGAGATGCACAAATGGCAAGAAATATAGTAAAGGCAAAACTGGATATAATATTCAAGAAGTTGTTCACGGACGAAGGAAATCTGCATATATTGCAGGCGTTTCTCTCGGACATACTCGAAATACCGTATGAGTCGATAAACAACATAATCGTACTTAACTCCGAGATAATGCCGGAGAAC
>DOQG01000061.1 GCA_003512525.1 Oscillospiraceae bacterium
GATATACTCACGAAATTATTAACACCCTGTCAATATAGTATTGTTTTCAGCGTTGTTGGCTGTATTTTTATTGTTTTAGCGTTTTTACAATATACTGCATTGTAATTTTAATGAGGTTTTTATAAGCCGAGAAGCTGTGATGAAATTTTGGCATTTCGTCACCGCTTCTTTCGGCTTATTCTCTTTTCATCTTTAAAAGCGGTACAAATTCGTCTTCTATGATTTTTTCGCCTGTAAGGCTAAATCCGTTGCGGTGATAAAAATCTATTCCCTGCTTGTTATATTCGAGCACCCACAGCTCATTGACCGCGAAGTTGTTGACAGCGTATCTGAGAAGCTTTGCGCCTATGCCTTGGTTTTGAAAAAGCGGCTCTACATACAGCTTTTCGACCTCATTACCCGAAATGCGGATAATGCCTTTTATTATACCGTCATCATAGACAAATGTATTTTTGAGTGCGGTTGAGCCCGCGGAGTACTCCTTGGCAGTGTCAAGGACATTCAGCTCACCGAAGTAAAAGGCATCGTTTTTGAAAAACGGATAGAAATTTACTCGGTAATTTGTGACGATAATTTCTGCGATGCGGGAAGCATCAGACTCGGTCGCGTGGCGGATATGGGTCATTTCTGTTCTCCGTTTGGTTACGATTAAAGCCGTTGCGGTGTTCTGTAACGGCTTTAGTGCTATATGCTGATTACTTTATATCAAGTGCTGATTTAAGCTCGGCGACCTTGTCTGTCTTTTCCCATGCAACATCAAGGTCTGTACGTCCCATATGACCGTAAGCGGCAAGGGGTCTGTACTTGGTGTTTCTTAAGTTCAGGGAGCTGATTATTGCGCTGGGGCGAAGGTCGAACACCTTGCTTACTGCGGCTGAGATCTCGGTATCTGGCTTTATGCCTGTGCCGAATGTATCGACAAATATCGATACGGGCTGTGCAACGCCGATAGCGTATGCAAGCTCGACCTCGCAACGCTTTGCTATACCTGCGGCTACAATGTTCTTTGCAACGTGTCTTGCGGCATAAGCGGCTGAACGGTCGACCTTTGTGGGATCTTTTCCCGAGAATGCGCCGCCGCCGTGTCTGCCGACACCGCCGTAGGTATCTACTATTATCTTTCTGCCGGTAAGACCGCTGTCGCCCTGAGGACCGCCTACTACAAAGCGTCCTGTGGGATTTATCAGCATCTTTGTGTTTTCGTCAAGCAGAGAAGCGGGAACGGTAGTCTTTATGACCTTTTCGATAATATCGGCTCTGAGCTGTGCCTGGGTAGCCTCTGCCTTATGCTGTGATGATACTACAACCGTATCTATTCTTGAGGGGGTGCCGTCCTCATTATATTCGACCGTTACCTGCGTCTTTCCGTCGGGGAGAAGATAGGGTATCTCGCCTGACTTTCTTACCGCAGTGAGCTTCTTTGAGAGCGCGTGGGCAAGCGAGATTGTCAGAGGCATAAGCTCTTCTGTTTCATCGCACGCATAGCCGAACATCATACCCTGATCGCCCGCACCTGTGTCAAACTCGTTCTTATCTCTGCCCTCAAGAGCATTGTCAACGCCCATAGCTATATCGGGGCTCTGCTTGTCGAGGGTCGTGAGGATAGCACAGGTCTTGTAGTCAAAGCCGTAGTCGCTGTTATCATAGCCTGTTTCCTTTATAACATCTCTTGCGATGGCGGGGATGTCAACGTTTGCTGTTGTCGTTATCTCGCCCATTATTAGAACCATACCTGTTGTAGCGCAGGTCTCACAGGCTACACGGGCGTTTTTGTCCTGTGCTAATATTGCGTCAAGCACACCATCGGAAATCCTGTCGCAGATCTTGTCGGGGTGACCTTCTGTGACGCTTTCGGAAGTGAATAAGTATTTTGCCATTGATTTTTCCTTTCATATAGCGGTTTTAAACCGTATCCCATACGCACATACCTGCGTAAAACTGCATTAAAAAAAGCCCCTTGCGGAGCTTGCTGACTGCCTGCTCCTCATCTTTCGGTCACTGCCCTTGCCGTGCCGTAGGAATTAGCACCATTTTTCGTAAAGCCAAAGCTTACGAAACGGTTGCTGGGTTTACGGAGCCTGACTCCTGATCCGCATAAATATGCGGAAAATGTAAACCGCTCTTGATAAGGGATTTTTCCGATTGATATTGTAGCACACGTTAAGACGTTTGTCAAGTAAATTGATAATTATTTTTACATTTCGATATTTTTCTTTGTTCGCGCGGCAGGCGGAAAAATTAAAATCCTGTTAAAAATGTTGAATTACACTATAATAAATGCTATAATAGAAATGATTAAAAAAATTCGGAACAGCAGAAAATGCTGTATGGACAGAAAGGAACTACAATGAGTTTTGTTACGCTGAATGACATTACAAAGCAGTACCATATGGGAGATATAACGATAAACGCAAACGATAAGGTCAGCTTTGACATTGAAAAGGGCGAATTTGCAATAATCGTAGGACCGAGCGGTTCGGGCAAGACTACGGTGCTTAATATACTCGGCGGTATGGATACCGCTACATCGGGCAGTTTTTATGTAGACGGAAGTAAGATAAGCGATTACAGCAGAAAAGAGCTTATCGACTACAGAAGATACGATATAGGATTTATATTTCAGTTCTACAACCTCATTCCGAACCTGACGGCAAAAGAGAATATAGAGCTGTCAACGCAGACGGTACAGGACTATATTCCTGCTGTAGAGATACTTGAAAAGGTCGGACTTACCGACAGGATAAATAACTTTCCCGCACAGCTTTCGGGCGGCGAACAGCAAAGAGTGGCAATTGCGAGGGCACTGGCAAAAAAGCCGAAGCTGCTTCTTTGTGATGAGCCGACAGGTGCGCTTGACTACAATACCGGTAAGATGATACTGAAGCTTTTGCAGGATACCTGCCGCAGCGACAAAATGACTGTAATACTTGTGACACATAATACGGCGATATGCCCCATGGCTGACAGAGTTATACACATGAAGAGCAGTAAGGTCAGCGAGATAGTCGTAAACGAGCATCCGACACCCGTTGAAGAAATAGAGTGGTAAGCGGGGAAAGGGAACGGATATGAAAAATGCAATGCTGAAAAATGCATTTGTCGAGATGAGAAAGACGAAAAGCAGATTTTTTTCCATATTCGGCATAATAGCGATAGGAACGGGCTTTTTTGCGGGACTGCTTGCCAGCGCGCCTGCCATGAAGATATCCTCCGATCATTACTATGACCGCACGTCACTGCTTGACTACAGACTGGTTTCGACATACGGCTTTGATGAAAACGATATAAAGGCGCTTGAGGACGGGCTTCCCGATGTGAATATTTATCCCGGATATTACACGGACGCTTATGTCAATACCGACTCGGGTGAGAAAAAGGTGGCAAGGGTATATTCTGTTGACACGATAGGGAAAAATAATCCATACAGTTCGTTGAATATAACCGAGGGCAGATTGCCGCAGGCTGAGAATGAATGCCTTATCGACAACGGCAAGCTGATAAAGAATTATAAGGTCGGTGATAAGCTGACGCTCGGCGGAGATGAAAATACCGATATTGACGAAACGCTTTCGGTTAAGGAGTTTACAATAGTCGGCAGGTTTGAGTCGCCTATGTATATATCGGATGCCGAGCGCGGCAACACGACCATTGGAAACGGTTCGGTCTTTATGGTTTGCTATGTGCCGCAGAGCTGCTTCAAGACCGAGGTCTACACTCAGGTTGTGATAACCTCCGACAAGCTTAAGGAGTACAACTGCTACAGCGATGAATATGAAAATGCGCGCGATGAGCTCGGCGAGCGCATTCAGCAGATAGCGGACAGCCGGGAACAGGGCAGATATGACGAGATAACCGAAGAGGCACAGAGCAAGATCAATGACGGTCAGAAAGAGCTTGATGAAAAGAAAGCCGATGCGTACAAGGAAATAGATGATAACGAGAAGAAGCTCAGCGATGCCAAAAAGGAGCTTGACGATGCGAAAGTTCAGCTTGCTGACGGCAAAGCACAGCTTGCAGACAGTAAAAAGCAGCTTGATGACGCCAAAAAGCAACTCGATGAAAATGAGCCTGTACTTGCGGACAGTAAAAAACAGCTCGACGACAGCAAAAAACAGCTTGACGACAGCAAGAAGCTTCTTGATGACACTAAAGCACAGTTAGACAGCTCAAAATCTCAGCTCGACAGCTCGGCACAACAGCTTGACGATACAAAAACACAGCTTGACAGCGCAAAAAATCAGCTTGACAGTACTTCGTCACAGCTCGACCGTGCTAAATCACAGCTTGACAGCGCCAAGGCTCAGCTCGATGAGAGCAAGGCAACGCTTGACGCTACAGACAAACAGCTTAGCGACAGTCAGAAGGACATTGATAATTCGAGAGCGCAGATAAACACTGCGGTCGCGGCCGGTATGATGACAAGTGATGAAGCCGCTGTAAAGCTTGCGCAGCTTGATGCTGCACAGGAACAGGTAAACGCGGGCAGAGCACAGTATGAGAGCGGACTTGCTCAGTATAATGCGGGACTTAGTGCATATGAAAAGTCAAAGGCAGAGTATGACGCGGGTTATACGCAGTACAGCACGGCAAAGGCTCAGTACGAAAGCGGACTTGCACGGTATAATGACGGTAAGGCGCAGTATGAGAGCGGACTTGCCCGGTACAATGACGGTAAAAAGCAGTACGAAGAGGGTCTTGTGCAGTATAACGAGGGCAAAAAGCAATACGAGGATGGGCTTGCGAAATACGAAAAGGGAAAAGCCGAATACGACAACGGCAGGAAGCAGTATGAGGATGGGCTTGCAAAATACAATGACGGCGCAGCGGAGTACGAAAGGAATTATGCCTCATATGAAGACGGTCTTAAGGAATATAACGACGGTGTAAAAAAGCTCAGTGACGCAAAGTCGGAGGCTGATAAAAAATTTGCGGATGCGCAGAAAGAGATAGATGATAACAAAAAGAAGCTTGATGATATCGAAAAGCCGGAATGGTATCTTTTTACCCGTGAGGACGACCCCGGATACAGCGAATACGGGCAGAACGCAGACAGAATAAGTAATATCGCAATGGTATTCCCGCTGTTCTTTGTTATGGTAGCGGCGCTCGTATGCCTTACCACTATGACAAGAATGGTCGAAGAACAGCGCACGCAGATCGGAACGCTCAAGGCGCTGGGCTATAAAAACGGTGCTATAATATTCAAGTATATGTTCTATGCGCTGACTGCCGCCATTGCCGGTGCGGTGATAGGTATGCTTGTTGGTATGAAGATCTTTCCCGCTATCATCATCACTGCTTACGGAATGATGTATGCTATACCGGACATTCTTCTGCCGTATGATTTTGTCCTTATTGCAGGCACGACAGCGGCGGCGGTACTTCTTACGGCTGTAACTGTATATTTTTCGTGCAGCAGTATACTCCACGACTGCCCGGCGGCACTTATGCGACCGAAAGCTCCGAAAAGCGGAAAAAAGATACTGCTTGAACGCATGGGGTTTGTATGGAACAGGCTTTCGTTCAGCCACAAGGTCACTTTGAGAAATATCTTCCGTTACAAGAGAAGAATGCTTATGACGATAGTCGGCATAGCGGGCTGTACAGCGCTCGTGCTTACGGGATTTGGAATTTATGACAGCGTGAACGATATTGTGGAAAAGCAATTCGGCGAGATAAGCAACTATACCGGTATAGTCGCTTACGGCGATAAGCAGACAGATGAACAGATCGCAGAAATAGCCGATAAGCTTGCCGGATACAGCTGTAAGGGCGATAAGATCTATCAAAAGCAGATAACCGTAGCAAGCGGCAAAAACAGCACAGATGCTTATATATTCGGTGCAAAGGATAATGATACGATCACGCAGTTTGTAACTGTCAAGGACAGACGTACAGGAGAGCACTACACGGTGACCGATGACGGCGTTATAATCAACGAAAAGCTTGCTACACTGCTCGGCGGAATAAAAAAAGGTGACGAGATCACATTGTCACTGTCGGAGACCAAGCGTGTAAACGCAAAGGTAACGGAGATATGCGAAAACTATGCGCATCATTATGTTTATATAACGGAAAATCTTTATAAGAAGCTCAGCGGTGTAGAGAACCTCCCTTATAATTGCTATTTCTTCAACTCGGAGCAGGGCGATGATATGCCGGAAAACGACAGGGATAAGCTGGCGGCGGATCTGATGAAGACTGACGGCGTTATGGGAGTCAGCTTCAAGACCGGAGTTAAAGCGACATTTGCAACAATGTTGAAATCGTTGCTTTTTGTAATAGTGGTACTCATAGTAAGCGCGGGTGCATTGGCGTTTATAGTACTGTATAACCTTACCAATATAAATATAAACGAGCGTATCCGCGAAATAGCATCGCTCAAGGTGCTGGGCTTCTATGACAAGGAAGTTTCGATGTATGTGTTCAGGGAAACAGTGATACTTACGCTGATAGGTACGCTTGCAGGTATGGTGCTCGGCAGATTTCTGGTCGATTTTGTTGTAAAAACCGCTGAGATAGATATGGTAATGTTCGGTAGGGAAGTGCATCCTATGAGCTTTGCGCTTTCAGCTGTCATTACAATTATATTTGCTTTAACGGTAATGCTGTTTATGCATAGGCGGCTGATGAAGGTCGATATGGTAGAGGCACTGAAAAGTGTTGAATGATATTGGGGCTTAAGCCCGGAGGTTGATGGTATATGAAACTGGGAAAAGCAATAGTTGCGGCGGTCGGTGCGGCTGCGGCGGTCGGTGCGGCGGTATACGCAAAAAGACGATTGGACGAAACGCAGACATCGCTTAAAAAACATAAAAGCGTTACAATATGGAAAAGTAACGGAAATGTAACACACAAAGAAATAATACGAGAGCCTGTGAGCGAAGAGCAACAGACAGATATACTCAAAAGCAGGATAAATACCGCTTCTTGCGAGTGCAAAGAATTGTCACGGTGTGATAACGGCGAAGAGCAGGAGATAACGCCTGTAGATTTTATATTCACTGAGGCGGAGGAAAGTGAAAATACAGGCGTAAGCTTTGAACGTGTATTTGATCATTTTAACAAGCTTGAAGAACCGGGAAACAAGGCAGAATGCACCGTGACCGAAAGAACGGAAGATGACGGCGTTTCCGCCACTGATGAAGTGGTCGCAGACAGTACGGGCTTGAAGGCGGACGAAGATGCGCTGCAGGCTGCCGCTATCGCGGCTGTTATGACTATGCGGGAAGAAAACAGTGAGCCGTTTCAGGAGATACTTGCCACAGAGGCTTTTACATCGGAGCCTGTCGAAGAGGCGGTAAAGGCGTTTGAGGAAATAGAGGAGCAGGAAAAATCAAGCGAAGAACAGCCGGAAAATGCAGAAGAAAAGGCAAAAGCGGCGGAAACGCTTGAAGAAGAGTTCGCACAGGCGATGTCTGAGAGTGTTCCTGCAAGCGAGCCTGTCGAAGAGGCGGTAAAGGCGTTTGAGGAGATAGAGGAACAGGAAAAATCAAGCGAAGAACAGCCGGAAAATGCAGAGGAAAAGGCAGAAGCGGCGGAAACGCTTGAAGAAGAGTTTGCGCAGGCGATGGCTGAGAGCGTTCCTGCAAGCGAGCCTGTCGAAGAGGCGGTAAAGGCGTTTGAGGAGATAGAGGAGCAGGAAAAATCAAGCGAAGAACAGCCGGAAAATGCAGAGGAAAAGGCAGAAGCGGCGGAAACGCTTGAAGAAGAGTTTGCACAGGCAATGGCTGAGAGCGTTTCTGCAAGTGAGCCTGTCGAAGAGGCGGTAAAGGCGTTTGAGGAGATAAAGGAGCAGGGAAAATCAAGCGAAGAGGAAAAGGCAGAAGCGGCGGAAACGCTTGAAGAAGAGTTTGCGCAGGCAATGGCTGAGAGCGTTTCTGCAAGTGAGCCTGTTGAAGAGGCGGTAAAGGCGTTTGAGGAGATAGAGGAGCAGGAAAAATCAAGCGAAGAACAGCCGGAAAATGCAGAAGAAAAGGCAGAAGAAAAGGCAGAAGCGGCGGAAACGCTTGAAGAAGAGTTTGCGCAGGCGATGGCTGAGAGCGTTCCTGCAAGTGAGCCTGTCGAAGAGGCGGTAAAGGCGTTTGAGGAGATAGAGGAGCAGGAAAAATCAAGCGAAGAACAGCCGAAAAATGCAGAAGAAAAGGCAGAAGCGGCGGGAACGCTTGAAGAAGAGTTTGCACAGGCGATGGCTGAGAGCGTTTCTGCAAGTGAGCCTGTCGAAGAGGCGGTAAAAGCATTTGAGGAGATAGAGGAACAGGAAAAATCAAGCGAAGAACAGCCGGAAAATGCAGAGGAAAAGGCAGAAGCGGTGGGAACGCTTGAAGAAGAGTTTGCGCAGGCAATGGCTGAGAGCGTTTCTGCAAGCGAGCCTGTCGAAGAGGCGGTAAAGGCGTTTGAGGAGATAGAGGAGCAGACAGAAGATGCAGATGAAACTGCGGCGATACGCACAGGTGAGTCTGTTGAAGATGCGTTAAAGGAGCTCAGCGGGATCATCGGACAGTCTTCCGAAGACATATCCGAAGAAGTAAGCGCCAAAGCTCTTGATCTGTTCGCTGATCTGGTACCCGAAAAAACTGTAAGTGTGTCTGAGCCTGTTGTGAATACGGCGGTTTTTGAAAACAGCACCGAGGAGTCTGACGGTGAGGCGGATGACCTGCTTGAGGAAGCTCCCGGTATCGGGTCGGATAAGAACACGGAGGAAAAGCCCAGAACGTTGGATTTCTTTGATCTTCCCGATGAAGCGTATAAGACGGTCGAGCCCACAGAAGAAGAGAGCGGCGGAAATGTCGCTGACGTTGAGGATCTGTTCGGAGATTTGCTTATCGACGATGAGCCCGATGAGAAAAAAACGCTCTCTGATCCTGCCGAAGTATTCTCGATGTTTGATACAGATGCAAGTCAGGATGATTTCGATAAATACAATGATGAGAAGATAGAAGAGGAGAACGAGAAGAAAAAAACAACCGATACGAAGAAATACATAGCTCAGGATATTGCTGATAATATAGCATCATTTGCACAGCTGCTTGAGCCGCTCAATGCCATAAAGGAAAACAAGATACGCAGTAAAAGCGGTATACTATTTGACTGGGAAATGAGAATACAGTCACTGATCGGTGATCTGCCGATAAAGACATACTGGAGAAATAATTTCCGCAACTACGAGATATGGACGGACGAAAAGTGCATGGAAAAGGCGGGAGAACTGCTCTCTATGCTTGAGCTTGTCGGGATAGTCCGTGACAAGGCGAAGGAAGTTGTTATCGATAAGGATACACTGGATTTCTATTCGGCGCAGAGCGAGCACCTGAACAATGACTTCCATATCGGTGAAACGGTCGTTGTTACGCGTCCGTGCTGGAGGATAAACGGGAAACCCGCGCGCAAGGGCGAAATAGCCAAGAAAGCTCCGTTTGCAGAGTTCAGCCGCAAAAAGGCATCTCCGCTTGAAACAATGCTCAGGGAAAACAGCTGTTCGGACGGTGATGTGAATATCCCTGTTACCGAGGATAATTTCTGCACATATGACCGCGACATACCTTATGTAAAGCAGGCTATATCGGAGGGATTTTGCAAGTGTGCGGTAAGACGTATGGAGGACGGAGGTGCACTTGCGTTCTTCTATGAGGTTATAGGCGAAGGAGAAAATCCTCATTACTCTCCCTGCACTCTGCGTTTTGAAGTCAATATCGATAAGAACGCTAAGGTCGTGGGAAGATTCAGAAGCGAAAAGGTTTAAAATTATATCAATACAAAGTACGCCCCGTGTTGCCGTCCGGCAATACGGGGCGTACAGCTTATGGGACATATCGTGCTGTAATAACCCAACAGCGGGCCGGCATTGCTTTTCGATAGTATAAGGTGAGGATTTTGTGATATCACAGCTAAAGTCTTGATTATTGCGACAAATTGTGCTATACTAAATTCGATTATAAACTACTGACAGGTGTGCAGTAATTAAGGATGTGTCGTATTGAACAAGGATAAAGAAAAATACAAACGCACCGCGTTGATAGTGGACGCGCTCGTGCTACTTACCTGGGAAACCTCTACGTTCGGCATTATATGGCTGAATTACTATAACAGCGAGATGGCTTTCAGCTTCTTCAGAAAAGGAAACTGGCTGTTATTCGGACTGTACTTTGCTATTCTTTATGTATTTTCAAGAATATATAAGGGACTTAAAATCGGCTCTCATAAGACAACCGATATCATAGTGTCGCAGATCCTCGCAACGCTCTGTACAAACTTTATAACGTATATCCAGATATGCCTTATATCGCGCTCTATGCTCGATCCGTGCCCGCTTATTGTCGGTACGCTGTATCAGGCGGTGGTGATAGCTCTGTGGGCGTTTATCAGCGGAAAAATATTCCGTGCGTTGTATCCCGCAAAGAACGTGATAATGATATACGGACTTGAACAGCCTGCCAGAATGCTGGTGGAAAAAATGAGCAGTCGTCGCGATAAGTACAATATCACTCGTATGATGAATGTTTCCGAGGGGCTGGAGGCTATTACTGCGGAGATACCGAATTATGACGGCGTGGTGATATGCGATACTCCGAACGAGATCAGGAACGACATACTCAAATACTGCTTCAAGACATCGATAAGGACTTACCTTGTACCTAAGATAAGCGATATTATCGTAAGAGGCGGCGATAATATGGAATTGTTCGATACACCGCTTATTATCTCAAAAAATTACGGACTGGGTATAGAACAGAGGTTCTTCAAGCGCTGCTTTGATATCCTTCTGTCATCGATAGGTATTATAATAGCCTCTCCGTTTATGCTGGCAACGGCAATAGCGATAAAGCTATGCGACCGCGGACCTGTGCTGTATAAGCAGGTAAGACTTACAAAGGACGGCAGGGAGTTCAAGCTCCTTAAATTCAGAAGTATGGTCGTAAATGCCGAAAGTGACGGCGTTGCAAGACTTGCAAGTGACGGTGACAAGCGAGTGACTCCGGTAGGTAAGTTCATAAGAAAAGTAAGACTTGATGAGCTTCCGCAGCTGTTCAATATCTTCAAGGGCGATATGTCGGTAGTAGGTCCGCGTCCCGAGCGACCTGAGATAAGCCGTGAGTATGAAAAGGAGATGCCCGAGTTTGCATTCCGCCTTAAGGTAAAGGCGGGGCTGACAGGTAATGCACAGGTAGTCGGAAAGTACAATACTACCCCTTATGATAAGCTGAAGCTTGATCTTATGTATATCGAAAAGTATACACTTGCCAAGGATATCCTGCTTATCCTTAAAACAGTCAAGATTATCTTTATGCCCGAAGAAAGTACAGAGGGTATAAAGGAAGGATATATAACTCCCCTGCAAAAAGGAGAGGACGTGCAGAACAAGGAAGGTAACAACAATGGAAACATTCAGTAATCTTATTGATCTTGACGCATATTCACCCGATGAGTGGAATATGATAGTTGAGCTTGCCCGGCAAATTCAGAAGAATCCGGCACTTTACCGTTCAAGATGCAGCGGAAGGATAATGGGAACTCTGTTTTATGAGCCGTCTACAAGAACGCAGATGAGCTTTCAGACTGCGATGCTGAGGCTCGGCGGTACGATAATAGGATTTGACAACCCGTCAACATCTTCTGTTTCTAAAGGTGAGAATATCAAGGATACGACAAAAATAGTAAGCAGCTATGCGGATATACTCGTAATAAGAAATCCGTATGAGGGCAGTGCAAAGGCGGCGGCTTTAACTGCCGATTGTCCGGTCATAAATGCCGGTGACGGCGGACATCTGCATCCGACGCAGACGCTTACGGATATGCTGACACTCAAAAATGAAAAGGGCAGACTGGATCACCTGAAGATAGGTCTTTGCGGTGATTTGCGTTACGGAAGAACGGTTCATTCACAGCTTAAAGCGCTGTCACGCTATGAGGGTAACGAGTTTATCCTGATATCGACCCCGGAGCTTGCACTGCCGTCATATATAAAGGACGTGCTTAATGCAAGAGGCTGTACATATAAGGAGATCTACTCGCTTGATGAAGCTATAGCCGAAGAATCGCTCGATATGCTGTATATGACGAGAATACAGAAGGAGCGCTTTGCAAGCGAGGAAGAATACAATAAGCAGAAGGACGTATTCCGCCTTGATACCGAAAAGATGAAGAAAGCGCCGAAGGATATGATAGTGCTGCACCCGCTTCCCAGAGTGGACGAGATAGCAATGGACGTTGATGATGATCCGCGGGCTAAGTACTTCACACAGGCAAAGAACGGAATGTTCGTGCGTATGGCGCTTATAATATCCGTGCTTGAGGGCAGACTGGGCGCTCCTAAACTGCTCACCGGCACGGTAAAGAATGATGTTGAATGCACAAACCCCAAGTGCATCACAAAGACCGAGCATTATCTCCCCCACAGCTTCAAGGTACAGGGCGATATATGCGAATGTGAATATTGTGACGAGCGTATTCTGCTCGACTAAGCAAGAGGAAATATATGATGGATTTTTCAACCAAAAAGAGAATAGTTATAAAGGTAGGCACAAGCACGCTTGCTCATAACACAGGCAATCTGAATATAAGACGTGTGTCAAAGCTTATTGAAGTAATGTCGGATCTGAAAAATTCCGGCAAGGACGTGATATTTGTTACATCGGGCGCACAGGGCGTAGGTGCGGCGAAGGCAGGACTTCATTCGAAGCCTAAGGAAATGCCTAAAAAGCAGGCTTGCGCCGCTATAGGTCAGTGCGAGCTTATGCACATATACGACCGTGAATTTGCAAATTACAACCACACGGTGGCACAGGTGCTCCTTACGCGTGATGTTATCAGCAACAAGACAAGAAAAGAGAACGTTATAAATACGTTCAGCACACTTCTTGATATGGGAATAGTCCCGATAATCAACGCAAACGATACGGTATCGATACAGGAGCTTGACTTTGATGAGAACGATACATTGTCGGCGATAGTTGCGGCGTTGTGTGATGCGGATCTGCTGATAATACTCACAGATGTTGACGGGCTGTACGATAAAAATCCCAAGCTCCCCGGCGCAAAGCTTATCCCCGAGGTCAGACAGATAACAAGCGAGATGATAAGCTCGGCAAAGGACAAGGGCAGTGAGTTCGCAAGCGGCGGTATGGTAACAAAGCTTGAAGCGGCTACTATTGCAAAGGAACATGGCATACCGACTGTAATAATAAACGGTCAGCGTCCCGAAATACTTTACGATCTGTTTGAGAATAAGGCTGTCTGCACTGTATTCACCGCAGACGAGGACTGAAAGGAAAAATATGAGCTACATAGACGAACTCGGAATGAAAGCAAGATCGGCGGCTAAGCAGTCTGCTATGCTGTCGCAGTCGCTTAAAAACGATATACTCGGCACGATCGCCGCAATGCTTGAAAACGGCAGAGAAGAGATCAAAAAGGCAAACGAGCTTGATATAACTGCGGCGCATGAAAATAATATGGCGGCGGCTATGGTAGATCGTCTTACTCTTACCGATGCAAGAATTGACGGTATGGCTGATGGCGTAAGACAGGTGGCGGCACTGCCTGATCCAGTCGGAAAAATTCTCGGCGGCAACACCTTGCCGAACGGCCTTACCGTAATAAAGAAATCCGTACCGCTCGGCGTTATCGGAATAATATTCGAGTCACGCCCCAATGTCACGGTCGATGCGGGCTGTCTGTGTCTTAAGGCGGGCAATACGGTAATATTGCGCGGAGGAAGCGACGCGATAAATTCAAACAAGTGCCTTGTTGGCATTATGAGAGCGGCGGCTGAAAAACACGGCGTCAATCCTGATATCGTACAGCTTGTTGAGGATACCTCAAGAGATACCGCGACAGAGCTTATGAAAGCAAACGAATATGTTGACGTGCTTATCCCAAGAGGCGGCGGAGGACTTATAAACGCCGTAATAAAGAACGCTACCGTGCCTGTAATACAGACCGGAGAGGGCAACTGCCACGTTTATGTTGACCGCTTTGCGGATATCGATATGGCGGTGGATATCGTTGACAACGCTAAAACACAGCGTCCGTCGGTATGCAACGCTATTGAGAATGTTCTTGTGCATAAGAATATAGCGGAGGGCTTTTTAAAGAAGCTTGCGGAAAAGTGGAATGGCAAGGTCGCGTTTGTCGGCGATGAAGCAAGCAGTGCGTATATCACGCTTGAAAAGATCGCAGACGATGAGGACTATCGCAGGGAGTTCCTTGATCTTAAGATCGCGGTAAAGATCGTTGATGATATAGACGAGGCTATAGCACATATCAACCGCTTCGGCACAGGTCACAGCGAGTGCATAGTGACCGAGTATCTGAGAAATGCCGAAAAGTTCCAGCGTGAAATTGATGCGGCGGCTGTATATGTAAATGCAAGCACACGCTTTACGGACGGATTTGAGTTCGGACTCGGCGCGGAGATCGGCATCTCCACACAGAAGCTCCATGTAAGAGGTCCTATGGGGCTTGAGGCACTCACAACGTTCAAATATCTTGTCAACGGCAACGGTCAGATAAGAGGCTAGGAGGAACGCTTATAAATGGCAAAAAAGAGGAATAAGAATAAAAACCGTATAGAGGCAAAAAGCGAGAGCAAGGTTCTGCACGGACTGGCAGGTTCTATAGAGGAAGCGCTTTCCGAGGATGTGAGCGAAATTGCACAGGACGAGGTTATCGTTGTAGATGTGCCGGAGCGTAAGCATAAGGGAGTTGCAAAGAAAGCGGCTTTCTTTGTTGTAGGACTGCTGATAATAGCGTTTTCTGTCGTTGGCGTTGTCAACACCGTGATAGCGGCAAGCGGTGCGATAAACCGAATAGCAAATCAGACCGACCTCAAGGAAGAGTTTGCGCTCTATCTCTATCCTATAGTAGCGACCGACCCACCCAGCTTTGAGGACGCGTCAACGCTTACACAGTCTACCATAATCAAGGCGGCTGTATCGAGAATACTGCTCACCGGCGATACTTCAAACTATGAGACTGACACGGGTGTAATGTATATCCCCGAATTTGACGTTGAAACAGCGGCAAAAAATATCTTCGGCAACAGTATAGAGGTTACACATCAGACGGTAGGTCATGTTCAGGATCTGGCAACGTATAATTCCGAGAAGAAGGTTTATATTGTAGCCGATACAAACCGTGTGCCGAACTACTATCCGCAGGTTTCAAAGATAGAAAATGTCGGTGAAACATACACGCTGACGGTTGACTATTATCCGCCTACGGTATCGATCCCCGGACTTGTGACCGAGCACGTTTCCAGTAAGTCTATGACATATGTTATCACGAAGAGCGGAGATAAGAAGACAATTACTTCTATCGCACTTGATAAGGTAACAAGGGAAGATGGTTAAGCAAGATATCGGTTTGCTTTTATCCGGAAGTTTTTGAACTACGGTAATCATCGCTTAAAATGGTTTCCGTGTCGATAAGGTGTTAATAATTTCGTGAGT
>DOQG01000058.1:0-99601 GCA_003512525.1 Oscillospiraceae bacterium
CGTTCATAGCAGCAACGTTATTAACCGGAATAGCGAACCCGAGAAGTGCTATCCAACGAATAGAACTATCGGTAGCCCGCTATCAATGTTAATTACTAAAACTGTATAACAGAAGTACACTAAAAGACAAACTTTCTCCACATATCAAAAAAAGCGAGCCGAGCGCACTATCTTTCTTTGCGCTTCAACTCACTTTTCTTTTCCGGGTTGTGTCACAACCCAATCTTTATTACTCTCTACCCTTAAACTGCGTAATATCCTTTATTACCTCACCTGCGATAATAAGCCCTACCACAGACGGCACAAACGCCGTGCTTCCCGGCACCTGCCTTTTTCCTGCCACCTTATCCGCCTTAGAAAGATAACCGTTTTCACCGTTCGGATCTTCGTCAGCAATTGGCGGTATCGGCTTTTCCTTTGAATACACGACCTTAAGCTTCCTTATGCCCCTGCGCTTAAGCTCATATCGCATTACCTTTGCCAGAGGACACACAGAGGTCTTATATATATCCGTAACCTCAAACGCTGTCGGGTCGACCTTGTTTCCCGCTCCCATAGAGCTTATAATAGGCGTTCCCGCCTTTTTTGCGTTTTCAATAAGCGCGATCTTGCCTGTGACCGTATCTATAGCGTCAACCACATAGTCATACTGAGTGAAGTCAAACTGATCCGCCGTTTCAGGCATATAGAAGGTTTTGAAAGCCGTCACCTTGCAGTCGGGATTTATATCTTCAATGCGCTCCTTGGCTACATCTACCTTGTACTTTCCGACCGTTTTTCTTGTAGCTATTATCTGTCGGTTTATGTTTGTAAGACACACCTTATCATCATCGATTATATCGATCGCTCCCACGCCCGAGCGCGCAAGCGCCTCAACTGTATATCCGCCCACACCGCCTATACCGAATACTGCAACGCGCGCGCCTTTCAGCTTGTCCATTGCCTCTTTGCCGAATATGAGCTGCGTTCTTGAAAATTGGTCAAGCATTATTACCTCCCACGGAGAACTGCGTTCCCCTTGCTATAAATGTAACGGTCATTCCCTTTTTATCGAAGTAGCTTTCAATAAACCGCTTTATCTCATCGTTTCTCTCGTCCAGCGTGAAATACTGTCCTCCGCAGCCGTCGTGAAAATGCAACGTTACGCCGAAGCTCTCAAGTATCGCCTTTTTAAGCTCAGATGCTTCCGTTATGCTTATTGCCATAAGTCGCTCCTTTAAATCTACCGTTTCTATCTGTTTTGTGTACAATACTGCTATTATACATCGTAATCAGCGCGCTGTCAATGTCACCTCTGCTGTTTTTTAGTTATTTTACGCGATGCATTTTTCTTTTTCAACAGATCTGCCGCCGACTGCAAAAATAATATGTCCTCTTCCGGCAGTCCCGTTATGTCCAGTGCCTGCCTTTTTTCCTCCAGCCCGAAAAGATAGTCGGTCGTTACCCCGAAAACCTTGGCGATCTTTATAATAGTTTCGGGTGAGGGGTTACGTTCGGACAGCTCATAGTTGCTGACAGCCGCCTTTGATACCCATATTCTGCCCGCTAGCTGTTCCTGCGTCATTCCCGCGTCAAGCCTTAGCTGCTTCACTCTTTCACCGAACTTCACCATTGTACCCCTCCGTTACACAAATACACATTCCGAATACCCAAAATACACGATAGCTTTATTAAAAGTGTAGCATATATCCGTTTTCGGGCTGTTGATTTTTGTAACACATACCGTTGACTATCCGTACACGCTGTGCTAAAATATAATATGTAATATCCCGTCAAAGTATGTCGGACAATATCAGAAACCGGAGAAAAATAAATGAAAACGCCAATAAGTAAAGCTACCTCAACCTCTCTGATGACACCGCATTCTACAAGGATATAGACGGCAAGCTTTACGAAAACACCGACGCTGTATCAGACGGTAAGAATATATGGGATACTACCTCCTGTGTAATAACGGATATAAGCGATACAGGATTTACCGCTACCGTACCATATCTTGATCTGTACGAAGCGCACCGCAGCGCAAAGCTGGAATTTGTACTTGACAGCGGCACATATAAGATCAACCGCTGGGAAATGAACCTTGAAGCGATGAACGGCAAATAAGCCTTTAAAGCTATCCTAAAAATGTATTATACAAAAAATGGCTGTGACGAAATGTAAAAATTTCATCACAGCCTTTCGATTTATTAAAACTTCAAGGCGGTGTTAATAATTTCGTGAGTAAATCCGTACAACTGCGCTAACATCAGCCCTTCAAAAAACCGCCGTGAAAATCCACAGCGGTTTAAAAATATCACAATTACCTACTTCTCATAAACCGGGCTTTCAAGCCTTGTCGCAAACTCGGTTTCGGGAAGCGGTTTATCAAAATAATAGCCCTGAATTATGTTACAACCCATATTTTTAAGGTTTTCGACAATCGTTTTATCTTCTACTCCCTCGCAAACAGTAGTCATACTGAGCTCTTGCGCCATATGAAGCACGTTTTCAAGTACGACCTGACCTCTTGTATCGTCATTTGAACCTGCAAGCGACTTATCAAGCTTCAGAATATCAAAATCAAGGTCTTTCAGCAGTGCAAGCGAAGAATAACCTGTTCCGAAGTCGTCCATAGAAACCATAAGTCCATAGCTTTTAAGGTCGATTATCGCCTGCTTGATAGCATTGAAATCATCGGTATAAGCCGTTTCGGTAAACTCGACCTCAAGGAAGTGCGGTTCAATTCCGTAACGGTTGATAACATTCATTATCTTCTCGGCGAGATGAGGGAAACGCAGATGGATCTTTGAGAAGTTCACCGATACAGGAACTATGCGCTTTCCACTTTCCTGCCATTTCTTGATCATAGCGCAGGTGTGCTCCAGCACGAACATATCAAGCTTCATTATAAGACCTGTTCGCTCT
This sequence comes from Oscillospiraceae bacterium, assembly GCA_003512525.1. Classification (GTDB taxonomy): domain Bacteria; phylum Bacillota; class Clostridia; order Oscillospirales; family Ruminococcaceae; genus Ruminiclostridium_E. The sequence continues at coordinate 2,908 of DOQG01000058.1, forward strand.
GCTATCGGGATAAAGTCGGCGGGAGAAATGACCTTGCCGTCACGTTGCCATCTGATAAGCGCTTCCGCTCCTACAAGAGTGCGTGTGTCTATCCGTACCTTTGGCTGATAATACACGATAAATTCGCCGTCGGCAAGCGCCTGAGGCATATCACTTTCAAGAAGAGTCAGCTCCTGCTCACGGGTGATCGTGTCAAGGTCGTAATATACATAGTCGGTATCTGTGCGGCGTTTAGCAACGTCTATGCAGGATTCTGCGCGGGCAAGTATCGCGTCAATGTCATCTGTACTGCCGTCCAATACTACGATGCCGGCACGCATTGCAATCTCGTAAACGGTTTGCTCTTTTCCGTAAAAGAAGTTTATCGGTATCTTCGCAAAGCTTTTGAGATGATTTTTAAGGTGCGATTTCTTTACCATAAGACAGAAGTTGTCACTGCCTGAGCGACTGCATATTTCATCGTTATACATCATCTTATTAAGCATTTTCGCATACTTTGCTATTATCTCTGTTGTAGCCTGATAACCGAAAATCGTATTTAATGTGTTACAGCCTTTTATATTGGCTCTTATTACCGCATAGTCCGAAAGAACACCGTTTTCCTTGACATCTTCAATGAACGCACGAAATCCTTTTGAGTTCGGTATGCCGCTGTCGCGATCAATGTTGTCGATCAGCTTTCCGACATGAATGCTGAGAGTGCAGGTGCAAATTATAGCAAGAACATGGGTAACGTGCTCAAAAAGCTTTTCCTGCTCCGGGCTGAGCGTTGCAAAATCAATATCGGTATAAAATTCATATGCGTATCTGCAACTATCGTTCTCACATTCGTATTTTTTGTTATAGAGAGGAAAGATCTCTGCGTCTTTATACACCAGAGTTTCGCTGATCTGCCCACCGTAATCAAGTGTGCGCAGGATTCTGGATATGCGTAATGCTTTTGCCGCAGGTACAAACTCATCTATCTGTCGCAGGTCGCTGTACCGTTTTGTAGCTACGGCATCAATAGTTTCAGACAGGTGCTTTCTGACAACGTCGATCATATTCCTGACTCCTTCTTCTGTTTTCTCGATATCTTTATATATTTTATCACATTTCCGAGTCGTTAGCAAGCAAAAAAGCGGACAAAAGGTCAAAAAAAGTTCACAATTTCAAAATAAGAGCAGAGTAGACAAATCCGCTTCGCAAAAGCTGTGCATTATCATAAACAGCCGTCCGTTTATAATCGTTTACAGCGCTGTTTTATATTGTATTTGTGCATATTTTAAGTAAAATTTGCGTTTTAGCTTATAAACTAATATCGGCTGTTTTGTCACAAAACAAGCCGCAAATGATGAATTGATGCGATAAAAAGGTCTTTTGTCGAAAAAATCAGAAAATACCACTTGAAAACCTACTAAAAATATGGTATTATAGTATTTAGAAGATCACGGCTCACGAACGGCTCAGATAAAATAAAGGTCAAGAAAGGACTATAACATGAAAATATCTACAAAAGGACGTTATGTATTGAGAATGCTCATTGATCTTGCGGAGCATCAGGGTGACGGTTATATCCCGCTGAAAGAAATAGCGCAACGCCAGAATATATCAAAAAAATATCTTGAGCAGATAGTACCGATGCTTAATAAATCGGATATCCTGCGCACCAACCGCGGATTTCAGGGCGGCTACAGACTTGCAAAGTCACCCGAAAAGTACACTGTGGGAGATATTTTAAGGCTTACCGAGGGTTCGCTTGCGCCGGTTGCATGTCTTGACAGCGGAGTCGTTGAATGCGACAGGAGCGAGCATTGTGCTACATTATCACTCTGGCAGGGTCTGTACAAGGTCATAAATGAATATCTTGACAGTGTTACTTTACAGGATCTTATAGATAATGATAAGGAAAACGCCGCCGATGACTATGTGATATAAGTGTCGGCGTTAATCAGAATAATATGGAACAGCCGCGGTCATTTGCCGCGGCTGCTATTATACACAAAAATCCCCCGCAGAAACCTGCGGGGGATAAATTGCTTATTTACGCTTATTGCTTAAAGCCGAAATTACTTTCTCTTCTTAGCAACGATAACAGCGCCTGTAGCGAGAACTGCAACGCCTGCTACTACTGCAACGCTCTCAACACCTGTGTTTGTGCTGGGCTTTGTAGAGTCGCCTGTTGTAGGAGCATCTGTAGCGGGAGCGTCTGTTGCAGGTGCATCTGTAGCGGGAGCGTCTGTAGCGGGAGCAGAGTTGCCACCGTCAACTACATTGCCAAGACCGTCGAATGCAATAAGTACATTGCCTTCAGCGTCGAGAACTTCACACTTTACAACTTCAATTGTAGCGATAGACTGACCCCATTCCTGGAGTGCGACCTGCATACAACCGATCGTCTTAGCTGTGCCGTTAGCGATGGGGTTGTCAAAGCCGTTAGCTGTCAGCTGGTATGTATAATCGCCGACCTTCTCGTAGCTCAGATCCTTATCGTTTGAAGCATCGTCATCCTTGTTGGGGTCTGTAGCGAGCTCAAGAGCCTCATCTGTAACTCCCCAGTACTGCTTGCTGGGCCAGTTATATGTATCCCAAGCGTCTGTACCCTGCTGGATGTCGCCACCGTTGATTGAAAGAACAACGCCGCCGCCTGTAGCACCGTCCCAGAACTCACGGTTGCCGTCAGCACCGTCAGCATCCTTTTCGGGAATTGTAACAGTAAATCTTGCGCCTGTTACCTTTGAGTAGTCGATATCGTACTTTGTAGCGGGCTTACCTTCATCGGGGTTGCCTTCGTTGAAAACCTGAACGAGCCATGAATCGTTACCTGATGAAAGGCCTGCAGACTTGCCGTCTGCTTCTGTTACCTTCTTAAGGCTTGATGCGCTTGCTGCTACAGCTAATGTGCTGAGTGCGAGCGAAGAAGCTACGATACCTGTCATGATCTTTCTTAACTTCATTGGAAAAATCCTCCTATAAAACTTAATTTCGTTTTGTTACACACTTATGTAACTTTACACATCTATTTTAACATTTCGTTTTTTTAAAGTCAATGTGCATTATGCCTAAAATGTATGTGAAATTTTATTGAAACTAACGGCATTACACAGCACCAAGGGCGTAATTTAAGTAAATTTAAGATTAACGGTGAATTATGTTGTGCTTTTGTGATAAAAAGAGTGGGTGGAAAGGTGCTATAATATACCGCTTATGCAACGGAATTGTTCGGGGATTGCTTGAGGATTGTTCGGCAAAAACGAAAACTGCTTAAAATTTTACTTAAAAGGATTGAGAAAAGCCGAAAAATATGGTATATTTAATGTATATGGGAACTTGTTGTATCCCGAATAAGTTAAAGGACGGAAAAACTATGTCTATCGTATTTGACGAAAACAAGCGTGTATTCAAGCTCGACACGGAAAAATCGAGCTACGCATTCCATATCACCGACAGCAGAAACCTGCTCCACCTGTACTACGGCGGTTATATTCCGGAAACTGATATAACACATATGCTCCGTATACCGGACGATGAACCGTTTGTCCCCGCCGTACATGACGCTATGGGACCTCACAGCTTTGACTGCGCGCCTATCGAATTTCCGACATCGGGCGTTGCGGATTTCAGAGAACCGGCAATGCAGGTAATGGATATAAACGGTATGTCCGCCTGCGAGTGCTACTACAAGGATTACAGAATTTCAAACGGAAAGCCGAAATTAAAGGGGCTTCCCGCTACATATGCCGCAGACGATGAGGCGCAGACGCTTGAGGTGTTCTGCTATGATCCGCACAGCGGCCTTGATATTACGCTTATGTACAGCGTATTCCCGAAATTTGACGTTATCACAAGAAGCGTAAAGGTCGAAAACAACGGCCTTGCCGCTATCGACCTGCGCCGCATCATATCCATGAGCCTTGATCTTGACAGAATGGACTACGATATGATAACACTGCACGGAACATGGGCAAGAGAACGCCATGTACAGCGTTTCCCCGTGCGTTTCGGCAAGCAGTCGATCGATTCCAACAGAGGTGCTACAAGCCACGCTCACAACAACTTCTTTGCGCTGTGCGACCACACCGCAACAGAGGACTTCGGCGAAGCATACGGCTTTGCTCTGGTGTATTCGGGTTCGTTCTTAGGAATGGTAGAGGTAGGTCAGTATGAAAAGACAAGGGCGCTGCTCGGTATAAATCCCTATGACTTCTCGTGGCACTTAGAGCCGGGAGAGGATTTTCAGGCGCCGGAGGTCATCATGACCTATTCCGGCGAGGGCTTAGGTCAGATGTCGAGAAACTTCCACGATGTTATGAGAAACAACCTTATAAGAGGAAAGTGGAAAGATATGCGCCGTCCTATACTTATAAATAACTGGGAAGCTACCTACTTCAACTTCGATACGGACAAGCTCCTTGATATCGCAAGAGAAGCAAAGAAAGCCGGAATTGAAATGCTTGTTATGGATGACGGCTGGTTCGGTCACAGAAACGATGATAAATCTTCCCTCGGCGACTGGTTTGTGAACGAGGATAAGATAAAGGGCGGTCTTAAGCACCTTGTAGACGAGGTAAACAAGATAGGGCTTAAGTTCGGTATATGGTTCGAGCCTGAGATGATAAGTCCTGACAGCAAGCTGTACGCGGAGCATCAGGACTGGTGCATACACATTCCCGGCAGACACCGCACCACCGTCAGAAGTCAGCTTGTACTTGACTTCTCAAGAAAAGAAGTGCGCGACTATATCTATGAGCAGATGAAGGCTATCCTTTCAAGCGCCAACATAGAATATGTAAAGTGGGATATGAACCGACAGCTGAGCGAGGTCGGCAACGAGGTATTCCCTCCCGAAAGGCAGCGTGAGATATGGCACAGATACGTCCTCGGCGTATATGAAATGCAGGAAAGGCTGCTGACTGATTTCCCCGACCTGCTCCTTGAAAACTGCGCGGGCGGCGGCTCACGCTTTGACGCAGGTATGCTGTACTACTCTCCCCAGATATGGACAAGCGATGATACAGATGCTATAGAAAGACTTAAGATACAGTACGGCACTTCCATGTGCTACCCCTGCTCCTGCTTCGGCGCTCACGTTTCGGACAGCCCGAACCACTGTGTAGGCAGAATTACTCCGTTTGAAACGAGAGGACACGTTGCGATGTCGGGTACGTTCGGCTATGAGCTTGACGTTACGAAGATTTCGGACGATGACAAGTATGCGATAAAGGAACAGATTGCGGAGTTTAACAAGTATAATCCGCTTGTGAGAACAGGCGATTATTACAGAATAGGCGATCCGTTCGCAAACGACCGCTTTGATGCATGGCAGTTTGTCGCAAAGGACAAGAGCGAAACGCTTCTCGAATATGTACAGGTTCTCAAAGAACCGAGCGTGTTCCTGCACAGAGTAAAGCTGAAAGGGCTTGAAAAGGGCTGTTATTACAGGCACGAGCAGACAGGAAGAGTTTATTCGGCAGAGCTTCTGATGAACAGCGGATTTGACATTCCGTCGCTTTGGGGCGATTTCAGATCATTTATCGCGCATTTTGTCAGGGTGAAGTAAGGTTGTTGTCAGTATGGGGTGTCCCATGCCGATTATTCAGGGTGAAATATTATGAAAAAACTCGGTGTTATACGACTCATCGTCTGCATTGCGGCGATAATAATGGAACTTTTACCGCTCGGTGCGGTACTCAAATACGGATTGATGTCCGACAGCGGTCATTTGATTTTCCGCTTTGAGAATTACTCGTATTTCGATGTCACTCCGTTCGGATATGCAATGTTCAACTATATGATATGCGCTGTGATGACAACTATTACGGCTATGCTTTCGCTCCTGTGGATATTCTTCGGCAAGAAGCGTCAGACACCTATTACGGTTTTAGCTTCGATAGCACTGGTAATGTCGCTCGTCCCGTACCTTACACAGGCATTCAATGTTTTTACTGTCATAATCTCAGCGCTTATAGCGGCGGTGCTTGCACTTTCGGTAATAATTCAGATAAAGCACGAGTAGGAAAGGAAGTGTATTATGTCACGTTCTTCTAACCAAAAAGCAAAGCTGTTATATCTGGAAAAAATGTTCCGCGAGGAGTCGGACGAACAGCATCCGCTCACCGTAAAGAATATAATATCGGGACTTGACAGAGTCGGAATAAAAGCGGAGCGTAAAGCCATATATGACGATATAGAGCTTTTGCGCGAGGTAATGGATATGGATATCTGCTCCGACAAGGTAGGAAGCTATTATCTCGGGACTGACAGGTTTCAGTTTGAGGAGCTTCAACTGCTTGCCGATGCGGCGGCTTGCTCAAAGTTTATCACCGAGGATAAGTCAAGGGAGCTTGTCGATAAGATATCACACCTTACAAGTAACTATAAGGCGCGCGAGCTGCAAAGGAGCGTGATCGTCGCAAACCGTGTTAAAACCGAAAACCGCAAGATATACTATAACATCAACAAAATACACGAGGCGATAAAGCAGCAGAAAAAAATCACGTTCCACTACTTCAGGTATGACATAAAAAAGAAAAAAGTCTACAAGACTTCAGGCGGACGGTATGCTATGTCGCCGTATTCACTTGCGTGGGAAGATGAAAACTACTATTGCATAGGCTACTACGAAAAGTACGACAGTATATCAAACTTCCGTGTTGACCGTATGGAAGATGTTGAGGTTTCCGATGAGCCCGCAGTTCCCGCAAAAGGATTTGATCTTGCGGAATATACCCGCAGGATATTCGGTATGTTTGCAGGAAGCGAAACCGTACGGGCTAAACTCAGCTTTGACAATTCGCTCACAAGCGTTGTGATGGATAAGTTCGGCTCGGATATCACTATGCATAAGCTCGATGAAAGTCATTTTTACATATCAAAGGAAATAAACGTCAGCCCGACATTTTTCGGCTGGCTGTTCCAGCTCGGCGCAAACGTTGAGATACTTGAGCCGACTGCATTGAGAAAAGAATTTATCGGCTATCTCGACAAGGTAAGAAATCTGTACTGAACCGATATTGAGAAAGATGTATTTGTATGGCAAGGATAAGATCCGTATTTACGAAAATTCCAAAGTGGCTGTATTACACAGTGCCGGCATTTGCTGTGTCGCTGATACTTATACTGCTTGCAAAAAATACGGGCGGCTTTGCCGAATGGTACAGTACAAATATATATCCGTTTTTTGTAGGCACTGTCGGGCGGCTCTCTTCACTGTTGCCGTTCTCGCTGTGTGAGATACTGCTTTACACGGTGATCATACTCGCCGCTGTCGGTGCGGTATTTACCGTTGTCAGATTTATCAAAGGCAAGGGCAAGCGAAAACAGCTGATGATGAATGTGCTTGCCGTTGTGCTGAACTTTGCTGTCAGCGTGTTCTTTGTATTTACGCTTTTCTGCGGCATAAACTACAACAGAACTCCGTTTTCGGCAGTCAGCGGATTTACCGTTGAAACCTACACGGCGCAGGAGCTTGCCGACCTATGTGTATATATTCTTAAAAACGCAAATGACGCGGCGCAGAAGATAGAAACAGATGAAACGCTGACGGTAGAGCTTGACGGCAAAATAGATCTTGACGAAGAATGCAAAAAGGCAATGGACCTGCTCGGCGAAAGGTACGGTAGCCTGTCAGGATTTTATCCGAACGCAAAGGCGGTGATCGCGTCCGAGGGTATGTCATATATGAAAATACTCGGAATGTACACACCGTTTACGATAGAAGCCAACTACAATGTGAATGCGCCGGACTTTGCAAAGCCGTTTACAGTATGTCACGAGCTGTCGCATTTAAAGGGCTTTATGCGTGAGGACGAGGCGAATTTTATCGCTTATCTTGCGTGTACAGGCTCGGATAACATTTATCTGCAATATGCAGGCTGGGTATATGCTTTTATCTATGCCGGGAATGCGCTTTATTCGGCGGCAGGAGCAGATATCTACTATGAGCTTATGAGCTATGCGGACGAAAAGATAATAGCAGAGCTGAGAGCCGACAGAGCATACTGGAAGCGGTACGAAACACCCGTTGCCGCAGTCGCGACAAGCGTCAATGATACTTATCTCAAATCGCAGGGACAGTCGGACGGAAAGAAGTCATACGGCAGGTTTGTCGACCTGATGATAAGCTACGAAAAAATGCAGGCAAGCGAATAAAACGCTCTACAGCGTTATAAATATAATTATCATTTATTCCCGACCGTTACGCAAAGCTGAGGAAAGCACCTTGTTTTCGCAAGGTCGGAATTTGGGGCGGCACATTGCCGCTGATATTGGAGTAATCAACTTATGGCAAATAAGAAATTGTACAAGAAAGAAAGATTTACGGGATGTATGGCAGGCGCTGCCGCGGGCGATGCGCTCGGCTCGCCCGTAAAGGTGATAACGCGCAGTCAGATAAAAGACATATACGGCAGGAAGGGCATACTTAAGCTAAGTCCGGAAAAGCATCAGAAGTACGCCCGCGTATCGGACGAAACGCAGACTATGCTCTTCACCGCTCACGGTATACTGTGGGCAGATGCGGCAGGACTGAGAACGAACGAAGCTGCCCCGGCGGACTATGTTTTCCTTGCGCTTCAGCAGTGGCTGTACACTCAGACCGGTGGTACAGCATCGGTGGAGCTGCAGTGGATACTTGACGAAAAGGAAACCGGATTTCCGTGCGATCTGCTGGGCGTTCCCGCTCTTGCAAAAAAGCGCAACCCGACAAAACAACTGGTACAAACCATTGCCGGCATAAAGTCTGAACACACATACGGCAGAGTAGGACGACCAATAAACGCCAATAAGCTGTTCGACTGTCTGCCGAGAGCTATTCCGACAGGATTGTATTTTTACAGTGATCCCATGCGCGCGTTTTCTGCGGGCTGTGACCTCGGAGCAATAACACATTCTCACCCGACTGCTTATCTTGCAACAGGCTGTCTTTCCTCGATCATCGCATTTATCTGCAAGGGAAATTCGATCGAGCAGTCGGTCCTTGATACGATGAAGATACTCAAAGGCTATGACGGCTTTGAGGATTGCTTTGCGGCGCTTGACAAGGCGCTTGCATTACTTGATGAGAACACATCTCCGCTTACCGATGTTGCCGAGCTCGGAAACGGCAGTACGGCGGACTCCGCCCTTGCTATCGGCGTGTACTGCGCTTGTGTGCATTATGACTATCTCAGCGCGGTACAGCTTGCGGCAAACCAGGACGGTATCAGCGATATATGCGCGTTTATCGCAGGTGCTCTGAAAGGCGCACTGCTCGGATATTCCGAGATCCCCTCGGGCTTTGTAAAGAAATTACAGTTCGCGGATATGGTAAAGGACTATGCCGCAAGGCTGACAAAAGCCGCTCCGAAAGGCTTTATGAATAAATAAGGAAGCGATTTTCAAGAATGGTCACAGATATGACTAACGGCAGGACCTTTTCGGTTCTGCTGAAATTTTCCCTCCCGATGCTGCTCAGTGTTGCATTTCAGCAGCTGTACAACATCGTTGACAGCGTAATAGCCGGCAACTTTGTAAGCGATATGGCGCTCGGCGCGATAGGCGCAAGCTACCCCGTGACAATGATATTTATGGCGGTGGCGACAGGCGGAAGCGTGGGAGCGTCGGTCGTTGTTGCGCGGCTGTTCGGCTCAAAAGACTATACATATATGAAGACGGCGATAAACACGGCGCTGGTTTCGTTCGCGGTTATAGCGGCGGCACTTACCGTTATAGGCTGTGTCCTGTGCTCACCTATGCTGACACTTCTCGGAACGCCGGAGGATATATTTGCGGACAGCGACATATATCTCAGGGTGTATGTTCTGGGGCTTTTATTCCTGTTTATCTACAATGCGTGCAACGGCATATTCACGGCTCTCGGCGACTCTAAAACACCGTTGTTTTTCCTGATAGCGTCATCGCTCGGAAATATCGGGCTGGATCTGCTCTTTGTAATAGTATTTCAGATGGGCGTTGCGGGTGTTGCGTGGGCTACGTTTGCCGCTCAGGGCGCGGCAGGTGCGGCGGCTTTCTTTGTGCTTTTAAGACGTGTGGAAACAATACAGTCGGATACTCCCGAAAAGCCGAAAATATTTTCTTCGGAAGCGCTTAAACAGATAAGTCGTATTTCGATACCGTCAATATTGCAAAGCAGCTTTGTATCGGTGGGAAACCTGTTTGTGCAGAGCCTTGTCAACAGCTTCGGCTCATCGGTCATCGGCGGCTATGCGTCAGCTATCAAGCTTAATACTTTTGCCATAACCTGTTTTTCAACGCTTTCAAACAGCGTGTCGAATTTTTGTGCACAGAACATAGGCGCTAACAAGACCGACCGTGTGAAAACCGGCGTAAAGTCTGGTATGCTGATGTGTCTTGTGATAGCAGTGCCGTTTGCGGTTTGTTATATTTTGTTCGGAGGAACGCTTGTAAACCTGTTCGCAACGCAGGCTAACGCCGAGATAATAGCAACCGGCGGTAAGTTCCTGACTATCGTTTCACCGTTCTACTTCTTTGTATGCATAAAGATAGTAATTGACGGCGGTGTGAGAGGCTGTGGCGTTATGACACCGTTTATGATAAGTACTTGCCTTGATCTTGCATTGCGTGTAGTGTTTGCGTACATTCTTGCTCCGTTCTTCGGCTCGGACGGCATATGGCTGTCGTGGCCTGTGGGCTGGGTGCTTGCGCTGATCGTGGATCTGTTTTTCTACAACCGTTATATCCGCAAAGGCAAAGCTTTTACGGTGAGCGGCGCATTTTGATTTTACATTGATTTGATATCAACGGAGCTGTGACAAAACCCCAAAAAAGAAAAAGTGAGCCGAAGCGCAAATAATAGTGCGCTCGGCTCGCTTTTTTCAGTTTGTGTCACAACCCCTTTAATTTTAACGAATGATGAATAATACGGTGACCGCCATCGGTAACAGACAAAAAAGGAATCGTGCCCGGCGATGGATTAAGTAAAGCATCATAGCGATAGCGTAAATTATAATAATCGAGGCGGCAGTAACTTTATCAAATAAGTGCGCATATTCTTGCTTTTCTACATAATGACCAAAACCTATGATGCTCATAGACTTTATTACGGTCGTTTTGACGGTGATGTAATTTACTGTAAATTCATCGTGATAAAGCGTTTGTGGAATTTACACAAAAACAAACTGAAAGGTTTATGTAAAGAACCTATATTAAACAAAAAATGTTGAAAACTCGGTTGAAACTGTTGAATTGCAACTGTGCCCGGCGGAATATACAATAGGTATTGTAATAATACTTGTATGTACTTGCACAAGGGCAGTCTGCCAGACTTAAAGTTCGTGTTTAAAACGAACTGCAAATTTATTATCCCTATCCCCAAACCCCTTTCCCCCGGAAAGGGGCTGAGTGTGGGGCTGCCGCCCTCACCCCGCTTGGGGCTACGCCCCAAACCCCATTAAATAACAATAGAAATTATCATTTCGTAGTCTGGACAAATGCGCTTAGCAAAGTAAAACAATAATACCTGACAGGAAAGGAAGCTTTAACAATGTCAAACGAAAGATATGAACTCAACAAGAACCTCGCTCAGATGTTAAAGGGCGGAGTAATAATGGACGTTACAACTCCCGAGCAGGCGAGAATAGCGCAGGAGGCAGGCGCTTGTGCGGTAATGGCGCTCGAGCGTATCCCCGCAGATATCCGTGCCGCAGGCGGTGTTGCAAGAATGAGCGACCCCGCAATGATAAAGGGTATCCAGAACGCGGTTACGATTCCCGTAATGGCTAAGTGCCGTATCGGTCATTTTGCTGAAGCACAGATACTCGAAGCTATTGAGATCGACTATATCGATGAGAGTGAAGTCCTTTCACCTGCAGATGATAAGTACCACATCGACAAGACGAAATTCAACGTGCCTTTCGTATGCGGCGCTAAGGACTTAGGCGAGGCGCTCCGCCGTATATCTGAGGGTGCGTCTATGATACGAACAAAGGGCGAACCCGGTACAGGTGACGTTGTACAGGCTGTAAGACATATGAGAATGATGCAGCAGGAGATCCGCAGGCTGACATCTATGTCAACGGACGAGCTTTACCAGGCGGCAAAGGACTTACAGGTCGACTATGAGCTTGTAAAGTATGTAGCGAAAAACGGCAAGCTCCCCGTTGTAAACTTCGCCGCAGGTGGCGTTGCAACTCCTGCCGATGCCGCACTTATGATGCAGCTCGGTGCTGAGGGCGTATTTGTAGGAAGCGGTATCTTCAAGTCGGGCAACCCCGCAAAGAGAGCCGCAGCTATCGTAAAGGCTGTAACAAACTACACAGATGCCAAGATGATTGCAGAGCTTTCCGAAGACCTCGGCGAAGCTATGGTCGGCATAAACGAACAGGAGATCGCCCTCCTCATGGCAGAACGCGGCAAATAAGGCGGCAATGTGCCGCTTCAAATTCCGACCTTTTTAAAGGTCGGTGCGTTGCTAAGATCAGTGGGACGGTCGGGAATAAACGGTATTCCGGCTTATTACGGCTTATGGCGGGTCGCCGCTGACTATTCCGACCTTTGCGGCAATGTGCCGCCCCAAATTCCGCCTTTAAAAACGTTTGTAATATATATAGGCTTGCAAAACGGCGGATTTATAAAAAAGTGCTGAACAAAAAGATAAAAAGGATTGCCGTAATACGGCATACTCTACTCAGCCGAAAGGACACAACTAATGACAGTAGCAGTTCTCGCGCTTCAGGGCGCATTTGCAGAGCACGAAAAAATTCTCTCAAAGCTCGGCGCAGACAGCTTTGAGATACGTCAAAAAAAAGACCTTTATCGCAGCTTCGACCGCCTTATAATTCCCGGCGGCGAAAGCACGGTGCAGGGAAAACTGCTCCGTGAGCTTGACCTATTTGACGGCATAAAGAGCCGTATCGAAAGCGGTATGCCTGTCTATGGCACCTGCGCAGGTCTTATCCTGCTTGCAAAGTCGATTTCCAACGACAGCGCACAGCATTTACAGACAATGTCTATCGTTGCTAACCGTAACGCTTATGGCAGACAGCTCGGCAGTTTCCATACGGATGCACAGTTTGAGGGTATCGGAGAAATTCCTATGACGTTTATCCGCGCACCGTATATCGACAAGGCTTATGACGATGTGCAGGTTCTCTCGGAGGTGGACGGAAAAATAGTAGCCGCAAGACAGAAAAATCAGCTTGTGACAGCTTTTCACCCTGAGCTTGACGGAGATACAAGAGTGCATGAGTATTTTCTGTCGATGTGATTATATAACTTGATATCGCGATCCGCTGTTTTCAAACGGCGGATTTTTGTTTTTTCCGCAATATTCAAAGCGTAACATTCTATCTGCTGAAAAATCGGGCATCGATTTTCACACCGATGCCCGATCATAACTGTTGATTTTTCTAAAAGCCATTATTTAGCTAACGTCTTTCCACTCACACTTCCGTAATTACCATAAAGCGCAGTCTTACCGCTCATGTAATAAGCCTTGACTCTGAACTTGTAAGTCGTGTTCTTAGCAAGTCCCGCCTTTCTGAAAGTTGTCGTGTTGCCGTTTGTTATCTTAGCCGCACGAACCCACTTACCGCCCTTGTACATTTCTACTATGTAACCTTGCGCAGAAGTATTTTTCGTCCAGTTTACTCTGAGCGCGTCCTTAGCCTTACCTGCTATCTTAACGCCCTTCATTACAGACGGGTTTGTCCTTGCGGTAACAGTAGCACTGTAATTGCCGTAAAGTGCCGTGCTACCGCTCATCTTGTACGCTCTTACTCTGAACTTATATACAGTAGAAGCCTTAAGACCTGCTTTTCTGAAAGTAGTTGTGCTGTTGTTTGTAATTTTGCCAACACGAACCCACTTGTTGCCCTGATACATTTCAATGATATATCCGTCAGCCGAAGCATTCTTAGTCCAGTTTATTCTCAGCGCGTCCGCAGCTCTGCCGCCGAGCTTTGCGTCCTTTATAACAGACGGATTTGTCCTTGCGGTAACAGTAGTGCTGTAGGCGCTATAGACCGCAGTTGTGCCGCACATCTTGTACGCCTTAACTCTGAACTTGTAAACGGTTGAAGCCTTAAGTCCCGCTTTTCTGAAAGTAGTAGTGCTATTGCTTGTTATCTTTGCAACTCTTACCCACTTGCCGCCCTGATACATCTCAACAATATATCCGTCAGCCGAAGCATTCTTAGTCCAGTTTATTCTCAGCGCGTCTGCGGCTCTGCCGCCGAGCTTAGCGCCTGTTACCTTAGCAGGTAACAGCTCATAAGTCAATTTGTTGTTTTTGGCGTACTTTTCGCCGGCTGTACCGCTGTAGCAGTAGATCTTAAATCCCTCGACATTGCCGTACATTCTCGCAAAGCCAAATGCAGCTTCGCCTATGTTTTTTACACCGGACGGAATTATAACGCTTTTCAGTGATCTGCAAACGTCAAATGCATATTGTCCTATTTCTTTAACGCCGTTGCCGATTTTGACGTTTTTCAGCGAAGTGCATCTTGAAAATGCTTCATTGCCGATTTTCGTCACACTGTCGGGTATATTAACGCTTTTAAGTGCCGAACAACCCGCAAAAGCCCCAGCGCCGATTTGTGTAACACCGCTCGGTATCTTTACACTTTCGAGCTTTTTGCAATTCATAAAAGCTCTCACATCGATTTTGGTCACGCTGTCGGGTATAGTTACGCTTCTGAGAGTTGAGCAGTTTGAAAAAGCGTCTTTATCTATCTGAGTAACCTTTTTGCCGTTTATGGCTTCGGGAATTTCAAGATCTACAGGAGTGCCTGTGTAGCCTGTTACTTTTAAAGTACCGTCAGCCATAGCCTCGGTCAGGCATTCAGCGGAAACATTGTCACTTCCGTCAGAGCCTTCAATAAGCTTACCGTTTCCGTCAAAAGTGAGTAAGGCATTGCCGGCTTCATCAAGCACCTCGCACTTTAATACTTCCATTTGGGCAATAGATGAACCCCACTCCTGCAAGCAAACCTGCATACAGCCTATATCCTTGGCATCTCCGTTTGCAAGAGGATTGACAAAGTCGTTTGCAATAAGCTGATATGTGTAATCGCTGACTTTTTCGTAGCTTATATCCTTTTTACCATTCTCTCCGTCTTCCTTGTTCGGATCTGTGAAGATCTCAAGCGCCTCGTCGTAAACGCCCCAGAACTGTCTGCTGGGCCAATGATATGTATCCCATGCATCTGTTTCTTGCTCGATATCACCGCCGCTTACAGAGAATACAACGCCTCCGCCTGTGCCGCCGTCCCAGAAATCGCGGTTGCCATCTGCGCCGTCAGAGTCCTTCTCAGGAACAGTAACGATAAATTTCACACCGGTTATCTTACTGTAGTCTACGTTGTTTTCTACCTGATAGACAAACTCATCGTTTTTGGCAGGGTCGTTATAGATCCTTAATTGCCATATCGAAGAACTCGAAGTCAATGCCCGGTCAGGATCTTTGGCTTCCATAAGACAATTTGCACCGGCAGTAACACTTAGCGCGGCAACGCAGGCTGCCGATGCGGCGATCACCGTCAACATCTTTTTAATGCTCATAGATATATCCCTCTTTCATTTTTACGCAAAAAGCACAGCCCCGTGAACTATGCCGATATCAAAGTACTCACCACGGCTCACAGCTGTATCCTTATGCCTGATTTTATCATAAGTATATCATGATAGCATCGAAACGTCAAGCATGACCGACATCACACTTTGGCGATTTTAAATAAAATTTCAAAAATTTTTCAAAACCCCCTTGACAAATGCCGAAAGCAGTGATATAATAAAGCCTACAAAGTCGATAGGCTTTTAGAGATTAAACCGAGCCGAAAACGAGGTAATGATATGAACAAGGACATGACAAGATATATCAGCGGTTTCCGATGTTGATTTTAGCAGCATCTTCAAAGTAAGACAGATATACTTTTGTTGTAAATGCAACACACGGTTTTATACCGACAGAATAACAAACAAAAATTAAACTTAACGTATAACTGATTTTTTAATTGCAAAGGAGAAAATTACAATGAGAACTTTTGACAAGATCACAGACCTTATAGGCGGCACACCCATATTAAAGCTCAACAACTACATAGCCCTGAACGAGCTCCCTGCAAATATCTATGCAAAGCTCGAATACTTCAACCCCGCAGGAAGCGTAAAGGACAGAATTGCAAAGGCGATGATAGACGATGCCGAGGCTAAGGGCGCATTAAAGCCAGGCGCAGTTATAATCGAGCCTACAAGCGGTAACACAGGTATAGGACTTGCCGCTGTAGCCGCTTCAAAGGGCTACAGAATAATCCTCACAATGCCCGAAACCATGAGCGTTGAGCGCCGCAATCTGCTCAAGGCTTACGGTGCAGAGCTTGTACTCACGGACGGTGCAAAGGGTATGAAGGGTGCGATCGCAAAGGCAGAGGAGCTTGCACAGCAGATTGAGGGCGGCTTTATCCCCAGCCAGTTCACAAACAACGCCAACCCCACCGCGCATTTCAACACAACCGGTCCCGAGATCTGGGAAGATACAGACGGCAAGGTCGATATCTTTGTAGCAGGTGTAGGTACAGGCGGTACAGTTTCAGGTGTAGGTAAGTACCTCAAGAGCAAGAATCCGAATGTAAAGGTAGTTGCGGTAGAACCCGCAGGCTCGCCCGTGCTTTCAAAGGGCGTTGCAGGACCTCATAAGATTCAGGGTATCGGCGCAGGCTTCGTGCCCGAAACGCTTGACACCAAGATATATGACGAAGTGATCACAGTTGAGAACGAGGACGCATTCGCTACAGGCAGAACGCTTGCAAGAAAAGAGGGCTTACTTGTCGGCATCTCCTCCGGTGCGGCTGTATATGCGGCTTCACAGCTTGCAAAACGCCCCGAGAACAAGGGCAAGAACATTGTTGTTCTTCTCCCCGATACAGGCGACCGTTATCTCTCAACGCCTATGTTCGCAGAATAATTTGCAATTTCTATATCCCATTTTATATAGCCATCGCAAAAGCTGTCTTGATAGACAGCTTTTTGCATTTCAAATACAAAGCAGCGTCAAATGTCAGCTGAAAATCCGCATCATATCGTTATCAGATAACCGTATTTTGCAAGTTGTAAATTCCAAACTTGCACAAACGTACTTGTGCTATAGCACAAAACCCATAAAAACCGGTTGACCTTACAGCTTTTCGGTAGTACAATACAGGTAAAGAAAAACAAGTACCGCAACGGCGCAGGACATTAAAAGTTCTGCGCCGTTTTGTTTACAAAGGAAAGGATGACGTACAAATGTATGAATGCAGTTTAGACAGAATGAAGGATAAGATATCCACTTTCAGCAAATTCGGTGATGCAGGTCACGGCGGTATCACTCGTTACTCACTCTCACCCGAGGCTATTATGGCGCGTAATGAGTTCATCAAGCGTATGAAGGCTATCGGCGCGGAGATAGAGATAGATGATGTTGCGAATATCTACGCAACGCTCCCCGGCACAGACCCTGATGCAAAGCGTATCGTAATGGCTTCTCACTGCGACTCGGTAAAGAACGGCGGTAACTATGACGGTATCCTCGGCGTTATGTCGGCAATGGAGGTACTTGAAACAGTACACGAAAAGAACATTCCCCACAAGCACCCACTTACCGCTATGATATGGACAAATGAAGAGGGTTCGCTGTATCCGCCCGCTATGATGTGCTCCGGTATCGTATGCTACGATTATCTGCCTGAGGACATCAGATGCAAGTTCAGGTATGAGGATATGATGAACTCCAAGAGTATCCTTGACAATACATCAACATTCGGTGAAGCGCTTGACAAGTCGGGCTTCAAAGGCGACAAGAAGTACCGCCTGTCACCTGACAGATATATGTATATGTTTGAAACACACATCGAGCAAGGTCCTATCCTTGAAGATGCAGGAAACGATATAGGCGTTGTTGACTGCGTACTCGGTATGTTCAACTACAGACTGAAGTTCTACGGTCAGACGACCCACGCAGGCACATTCCCGATGCCCAAGCGCCGTGACGCATTCTTTGCCGCATCACAGGCACTGTGCTATCTGCATGAGGAGATCGACAAGCTCGGCTACAGCGACCTTGTTTATACTACAGGTGAGGTCGTATGCCACCCTTGCGTACATACCTGCGTACCCGACTTCTTTGACTTCTCGTTTGACTCACGTCACGAGGACCCCAAGGTACTTGAAAAGGTACTGGCTATCGTAAAGTCGTGCGAGGAAAAAACATGGGCAGGCTGTACCTGCAAGGTAGAAAAGGCTTGGAACCGTGATACGGTCTACTGGGATAAGAAGCTGGTAAGCTATGTAAAGGCATCAGCAGAGGAATGCGGTATCAAGCACCAGTATATCCACTCGGGCGCAGGTCATGACGCACAGTTTGCCGCATATATGCTCCCGACAACTATGATATTCGTACAGTCCAAGGACGGTCTGTCACACTGTGAGCCTGAATATTCAAGCCCGGAGCACTGCACCGAGGGCGCAACGGTTATGCTGAATGCTGTCCTCAAGGCAGATAATGATTAAGCATAACACTTTTGGAAAAGTACTAATTTTATAAGTGGGGTTGAGGGGCGTAGCCCCCAACAGGGACTAGGGGCGGCAGCCCCACACTCAGCCCCGGCACGGATGCCGGGCGTGTATGCCCAAAGGCTCTGCACGATGCAGAGCCAACCAAGCATACACAGCCTTTCCCGGGGAAAGGGGTTTGGGGATAGGGATTGCAAACGAGCACCTTTTTATAAAAACAGACTTCTTCTGATAGTTGTAAATTTGACAACCACTTCTTTTTTTGGTATATTTCCTGACTGATTTTGCTTTATCTGATTTACTTTCACCCGCTTTTACGGCGGGTGATTTTTTGCGCCGTTTTCCGGTATAATAGCTCATATTCAAAAATAACATAATAAGTCTTGATTTTTTGTTTAAACTATGTTACAATAATACAGTATCAGAAATAGAACCCGTGATTATGGGTGTAAGCCCTGTGCAAGGGAGTCCTGTGAACCATGTCAGGCGGGGAACCGAGCAGCATTAAGCAGTCATGACCTGTGCCGCAGCAAGTTTACACTCATAATCATGGGTTCTGTTTTTATGTATTGATTTTGTCACAGGAGGGTCAGTTTATGCATCTTGCACTTTATCGTAAGTATCGCTCTGCCACCTTTGACGAAGTTATTTCACAGGAACATATAACCACCACGCTGAAAAACCAGATAAAATCCGGGACCCCCGCTCACGCTTATCTTTTCACAGGCTCAAGAGGTACGGGCAAGACCACTTGCGCAAAGCTGATGGCAAAGGCGGTAAACTGCCTTTCTCCCGTTGACGGCAACCCTTGCGGCGAGTGTGAAAGCTGTAAGGCGATAGCCGCCGGCTGCCCCGATATAATCGAAATGGATGCCGCATCAAACAACGGTGTTGACGATGTAAGGGCACTGCGTGATGAGGTTATGTACGCTCCTACCGTGTGTAAGTATAAAGTATACATAATAGACGAGGTGCATATGCTCTCTGCATCGGCGTTCAACGCTCTGCTGAAAACGATAGAAGAGCCGCCGCCGCACGTTATATTCATACTTGCCACGACCGAGATCCATAAAGTGCCTGCGACTATCGCGTCAAGATGTCAGCAGTTCCGCTTTTCAAGGATCGATGTCGAAGAGAGTACAAAAAGGCTCTGTGAGATAGCCCAAAAAGAAAATGTAAAGCTTACCGAGGATGCCGCAAGGCTCATTTCCAGACTGTCGGACGGCGGTATGAGAGATGCGGTCTCACTGCTCGACCAGTGCATAAGTGTAAGCAATGATATAGATGAGCAAACGGTCCGCACTACCGCAGGCATCGCGGGAACAGACCACCTGTTCGCACTTGCGGAATGCGTCCGTGAGCATAGCGCCGCAGAAGCGCTTAAGATAATTGACGAACTGCATGATCAGTCAAAAGATCTTATGCTTTTGCTTGATGAGCTGCTGTCGCATTTCAGAAACCTGTGTATGCTGACTGCGACAAATAACGATTTCTCACTGATACCCGCAGGAAGCGGAGCAAGAAATGACCTTGCACGTCAGGCGGGGGAGTTTACGCTCGGTGAGATAATGCGCTGTATGGATATACTACAGGACTGCATCGCAAAAACTCCTAAAACCGCAAAACGCAAGACGGTTGCGGAAATGTGCCTTATAAGACTGTGTACGCCGCGTCTTGACAGCGACACATCGGCATTGTCGTTAAGGCTTGAAAGGCTTGAAAACAGACTGGATAAGCTGTGTGACGGCGAAGTAAAAATTCAGCCGAGAAGCGCCGCCCCGGCAGACGCGGGATATGCAGAGCCCGCAAGACCCGCAGACAAGCCTGTTATACCGACAGAAAGCAAGCCTCGGGACATTCCGAAGACTGCATTAAATAACACAGAAAATAAAGCAAATACAGCGGATATACCTCCCGCTTCAACAGAGCCGCCGGACGATAAGCCCGACTGGCTGTTCGAGGGAACAGACGGTGACGCTTCTCCCGTAAATAGCGGCGACAACTCGGAAGCTCCTCCGTTTGACCTTGACGAGCCGACAGCGCAGACGCAATTTGCACCACAGACTGATGACAGCAAGCCCGATTGGCTGTTTGAGGGAACAGGCGGTGATGCCTCTCCCGTAAATAGCGGCGATAACTCGGAAGCTCCGCCGTTTGATCTTGATGAGCCGACAGCGGCAGATACACCCGTTGTTACGCCCGAGCCGGAGCAAGAGCCTGTAACAGAACAGCGACCCTCCGCGGCAAAGCCGCAAGGTGCAGGTGTTGCCGACCCGCAGGTAGCAGAGATACTGGACAGACTTCCCGTTATACTTCAGGCTATACTGGCACAGGTTCGGGTATCACTCGGTGAAAGCACCGTAAATATCAGCGGATATCAGAAGTTCCAGTACGATTTTCTGACAACGGGCGACTCAAAGGAGCGCCTTGAAAAAGCCGCCGAAGAAGTGCTCGGCAGAAAAGTAAAAATGGTGTTTGACGGCGATGACGGCGCAGACACGCAGACAGCTGAAAGCGACCCTGTTTCCGACTTTCTTACAAAGGCGGAAAGTATGGGCGTAAAAATAAAATACAAAAAATCAAAAAATTAAGTCGGCTGACTTAAAGATACGAAAGGAAAAACCACAATGAAAGCAAGATTACCCAAGGAATATCAGAACAGAGGCGCAAACAATATGAACAGCATGATAAAGCAGGCTCAGAAGATGCAGGAAGACATTGAGCGTGTCCAGGCTGAACTCGAGGCAAGAGATTTCACGGCTTCTGCCGCCGGCGGTATGATCGAAGTTACTATGAGCGGCGCAAAGGTACTCAAGGAAGTAAAGCTTAACCCCGAGGTCGTTGACAAGGACGCTATCGAGGATCTCCAGGACGTTATCGTGGCAGGCGTAAACGCCGTTATCACGCAGATCGAAGAAGTAAGCGCAGCAGAGATGGAAAAGGTAACAGGCGGAGTTAATATTCCGGGTCTTGTTTAATGGCTGAATATAATTCTCAGCCGCTTATACTGGCGGCGCAGGAATTTGCAAAGCTTCCCGGCATAGGGCTAAAGACCGCACAGCGTCTTGCGTATTATATACTAAACGCTCCCGAGGAAGACGTTGAGCAGTTTGCCGCAGGTATACTCTCGGCAAGGCGCAGTATGAAGATTTGTAAGGAATGCCAGAACATATGCAGCTCCGACAAGTGCGATATATGCTCAAGCGACCGCAGGGATCATAGAGTGATATGCGTTGTCGAAAGCCCCAAGGACGTTTCCGCAATAGAGCGTAGCGGCGGCTTTGACGGAGTATATCATGTACTGCACGGGCTTTTATCGCCGATGAACGGCATAGGACCAGAGCAATTGAAGATAAAAGAACTTATGGCAAGACTTTCTGATGCAGATGAGGTTATTATGGCTACCAGTCCGACTATTGAGGGAGAAGCCACAGCGACTTATCTTTCGCGAATGATAAAGCAGCTCGGAGTAAAGGTAACAAGGCTCGCTTACGGACTGCCCGCGGGCGCTTCGCTCGAATATGCCGATGACGTAACGCTTCAGAGAGCGCTGGAAAACCGTAACGAGATCTAATGCAGCATTGCATGATTATTATAGCGCGGTTGTCTTAAAATTCAGAATTACTTTCGGGGAAAGGAACACGATAATGACACAGGAACAGTTAAACGCAATTCAGGCAAAAACCAAAAAGATCACAAACCATCAGTTACTTGAGATAGTAAAAAGATTGAAAAAGGCATCGGATGAAAAAGTAAATCCCGAGCCTGAGGAGCAGGCAAAGTATATCGACGCACTGATGGAAGCAAAGCTTATTGCACCGGTCACTATAACCGATATGAACGGCGAAACGGAAAATCAGATAAAGGTGCAGTTCTCCAGCCTTACAAACCCTCAGAAGGAAAGATATTTTATGGTATTCACCGACATTGAAACCATGCGCAAGAACATACAGGATACCGACAAGATCTTTCTGATCGCCGTTACATACAAGGATCTCGCGGCTATGCTTGCTTCTCCCAACTGTGCTATGAAGGGTTTTGTTATCAATCCCTTCACAGAGAATATAATCTGCGGACCTCAGCAGTCGGTGGTTATATCCCGTTATATCAATCAGAAGAGATTTAACAACGGCGAGCTTACTGTCATCAACGAAGTAACAGGCGTGCCCGAAACCGTAACAAAGCCTATAATAAAGTACTTTGATGAGCGCAAGGATGTTAAAAAGGCATACATAATGAATATGCGCAAGGTAAATCAGCTCAACCGTCTTATAATTGTTGATTATGAGGGTGAGGACGATAAGTTCAACGATTTCGCAAGCGATTTCACAGACAAGGTGCTCAAGGACATAAATGATGAAAAAGCACCGTTTATGGTTATGAACTTCAACCAGCCCGCCGCAAAGCAGGCAACCAAGGAAAAAGTACCGTTCTATGTAAAAGTGGGATAATGTACAGCTATTGACCCGACAAGAAATGGGTTTCACAGAAAAATCAACACAAAAAAAAGAGGCGCAAGCCTCTTTTTTGTTTATTCTGCGGAATTTTTCGTTAATTTTTTGCATTTACTTGACGAAAAAGCGGTAATGATATATCATTATACTGTATAAATGGGTTCAGATACAGAACAGGAGACAGTATGGATACTATTATTTCAGCATCACTTCTGGCGAGTGATCTTGCAAATATAGAAAAAGAAATACGCCGTACAGAAAATGCAGGAGTAGACTGGCTTCATATTGACGTTATGGACGGAGTATTTGTAGATAATATAACTTACGGAAATAATGTTGTGACCGCTATGCGCAAAGTAAGCGATATATATTTTGACACACATCTGATGGTAGCAGACCCGACAAAGCTGATACCGTTGTTTGCAAAAGCAGGGAGCAATATGGTGACCATACACCTTGAAAGCAAAGGTGATACAGAAGCTAATCTTACGGAGATAAGAGAAGCGGGTATGCAGTCGGGACTTGCTATAAAGCCCGCCACAAACTGGAAAGAGGTTATACCTTATCTTCCGCTTTGTGATATGGTGCTTGTAATGACTGTCGAACCGGGTTACGGCGGACAGGGCTTTATTCCCGAATGTGCCGATAAAATCGCGAAGCTTCGCAGATACTGCGAAGAGAACGGCTTCGGAAAAATGAACATTCAGGTAGACGGCGGTATAAACGCCGCTACAGCCGTAACGGTAAAAAGCGCCGGTGCAAATGTGCTGGTAGCGGGAACTTATCTTTTCAAGGCAGATGATATGAAGAATGCCGCAGACGCAATACGTTAAAAGCAGGACGGCAGGATATCGAGCGCTTTATCGGTAAGCAATGAATAATACTCTTCAGTGTCGCACACGATCAGCTCGTCTGTATATGTCAGCACGGAATATTCCGCAGATATGCGGAGCACAGCCGTTATATCCGATGTCGGGTATACGAGGAGTCGATAGCTGTTGTCTGTAGTGCAGTAGTAAAGAAGCGCTTTATGCGATGATCTTTTCAATGCTTTGCACAAAGCGGCAAGCTCGTTTACCGATCCTGTACATACTATTTCGTTGTTGCGCGATGATCTGTCGGTATTTTTCTGCGTCCCCTTAAGGCAAGAAATATACAGGATACACCCGCCGTTGCTTTTCGGGAACGCTTCGACCAGCAAACGTTCTCCGCACAGCTTTAAGCCGTGGTCTTCGCTCAGGCAAGATATAAGTCTTGACAGCGCAAGCTCCGCAGAATGCGAATGCCCGGATATATCCTCGCTTTTTATGTGATAGCCGCTCATATCCGACGGTTCAAGCGTAATTTTTACGGTATTTCCCGCAAGGTCGTCAATTTGCATAAGACACCTCCGATAAACATAATTACAGACAGTTTTACGGTCTGAAAGGATAAAAAAAGTAATGAACACACCTACAAATGAAGCTTTGCTTAAAAAGATAGATGAAGCGCCTTTGCTTATGTCAAGGGAGGCGGCGCGAAAAAAGCTCCGTAAGCCGCGCAGTATATACGGGGATCAGATACTGTTTATGCTTGCGATAACGGTAATAGCGACCTGCTTTTACGGTTGGCGCGTAGTTGCCGTATGCGTATGCTCGGTGCTGAGCTGTATACTGACTGATATGATAGGCTGCTTCCTGTCAAAAAAGGAATACGGCGTAAAGGATCTGTCCACTATCGCCTATGGTATGGCACTGGCGCTTATGCTCCCCGCAAGCGTTGAGTATTATATAGTGGTGATCGGTGCGGTGCTTGCGATAACGGTAAAGCATATATTCGGCGGCAAGGATAACTACATATTCAATCCCGCCGCAGTCGCTATCGCTTTTTTGATAATATGTTATCCCACGCAGGTCCTGATGTACCCTCAGCTCGGTACACATCCCGAGATATTCGGTGAAGCCGGAACTCTTGTAAGCGGTATTGAGAGCAGCTTTATCAAGAACGGCGCTATGCCTTCGCTTACGCCTCTTGAGATACTTATGGGTCGTTTTGCGGGTCCTATGGGCACAACTCATATATTGGTGCTTATAGTGAGCGGTATCTGCCTTATCTGCCGCAGGAGCGTTTCATTGTCGGCAACAGTAGGCGGCATTGCCGTGATGGGTGTGCTGTCGTATCTTACAAGCAGTGTACAGCCTGCTACCGATGCGGTCGTATTCCGGTTCATAAGCGGATTTGTACTGTTCGGATTTATCTTCCTTGCAAGCGATCCGCAGACGCTTCCGCTTACAAACGGCGGCAGAATGCTGTACGGTATCGCCCTCGGAATTATTACGGTAATATTCCGCAGCGCCGCAAATATCGAAGGTATATTCGTGTTCTCGCTTCTGATAGTAAATGCGCTTTCGCTGTACCTTGACAAGCTTGCATTCGTGATAGCGACCGAAACAAAACAGATAGCAAGATATTTAAAGCACAACCTGGGCTCTTTCGAGCGTATGACAAAGGATGTAAAGCAAGGCAGGATGCCCTCGCTTTCGGATACGCAGGAAATAATGATAGAACCTGTTAATTATAATATGCCTCCTATCGATAATAAGGTGACAAAAGTAAAGCGTCACAAAAAGTCGGTATTCGAGAATATCTCGGATAAAATATCGGATGTGGCAAAGAAGAAAAACGCCGCAAAGGAAAACAATACAACGCAGAACACCGCCGATAACGCGGTAAGCGAAACGGAGAAGGAGGCGCAAAATGGCTCAGGCAAAACAGTTGAAGCCGGAAAAGACGCGGAAAAGTGATTTCAGGTTCACGCGCGATCTTATAGACGGACTTGCAAAGCAGAACGTTGTGCTGATGACCGGTATTGTAAACGCGCCCGTCATAATTGCCGCAACGACATTCAAGAAAGGCGTTGTTATAGCGCTTGCATTCGCAATAATATCGTTTCTGACGATCGTCACTTGCTCATTCGTCCCCAAAAAGATAGTATACACTCTCAGAGTAATTATATATGCGCTGGTAGGCTCGGTCTATTATATCCCTACCGTGCTTCTTTTAGAGCAGATATTCCCGCTCACGGTCGAACTTATCGGCATATATATGCCGCTTATCATTATAAATGCGCTTATATTCTCAAAGACAGAAAGCCGTTTTTATCTTGAGAGCAAGCTGAAAATGATGATAGATGTTATATTCTTTATAATCGGGTTTGATGTGGTATGTGTATTGACAGGCGGTTTCAGGGAGCTTATCTGCTTCGGAACATTTGCCGGCATACAGCTGTTTGATTTTAAGATAGCGGCTCTTGAATCTCCGTTCGGCGGATTTATTCTTGTCGGTATAATGGCGGGCACATTCAGAGCACTTTACAACTATCTGCGCAACCGCAGGATAAGGCAGAACAGTCAAGAGCAGAACAAGGCGGCGGAGCGGACATTCCGTTCAAGCACCGACAACACAGCAAAGCCTGCGGCTCTGACCGATAACGGCAGCACAAAGGAGCAGAGCAATGGATAAATTAGTATTGTTTATAAATACCGCCATGCTTGCCATGTTCGTAGAAAACGCGATATTCTCACGCGCGCTCGGCACAAGCGTTGCGTTTTATGCCTCAAGGAAGAAAGAGAGCATATTCGGACTGGGGCTCGGCATAACCTATGTTATTGTGGTTTCAAGCTGTATTACGTTCTTTATAGACGGGTGGCTTGCCGACTGGCAGTATTTTTATGTTGTCATGCCGCTTATATACACATTTATCGTGAGCATAGTATATACGGGCAGTCTGCTCCTACTGTGGAGATTTCTGCCAAAGATATTCAGAAATATCAAGAAATACGTTCACCTGTCTGTATTCAATGCGGCAGTGCTCGGAGCACTGTTTCTTAATACGACATATCACGGTGATTTTCTTTCATATATGGGATTTGGTGTCGGAATTGCGGCAGGATTTTTCATTGCTGTGTTCTTTTTGCATATTGCAAATGAAAGGCTCAACTCGCCGCTTATTCCCGAGGCTTTCAGAGGAATGCCGATAATGATGGTATTTGTCGGTATAATGTCACTTGCATTCTATGCGCTTACCGGTTATAACACGGGAGCTATCTGATAATTTCTGAAACGGAGATACTGATATGAGCAGAAAAAAAGGATTTAAGGTAAAACGTTCAAGGCGCAATCTATACAAAAGGCGTAAAAGCACCGGAAGAAAGATCTTCGAGGGTGTGCTTTTTGTCGTGATATTGGGTGCGCTTGTATTTGTGGGATATTCGGTAGCATCGCCGCTGATAAAATTCTTCAGCGGAAACGGCAACACCTCCTCAGCGAGTGAGCCTGCGTGGACACCGCCCGAATCCGTACCCGATACATCAAGCACCGACGATACTTCCGTAAATTCCGGCACGGAAACATCAAAGCCCGATAATACGACATCTTCAGATGAGAGCAAACCCACCGAGGTAACATCGACATATGCCGTGCTTGCTCCCGATACGGCAATACAGAGCGAGGACGCGCTCAATAAGTATCTTGCGACCGTCAAGGACAGCGGCTGTAACACAGTCGTATTTACGCTCAAAAACACGACAGGCGAGCTGTTATATAAATCATCGCTTAAAGCGGTCAAGGACAACACTGACGTGAACAAGGGCAAGCTGACGGCGGCACAGATAGTAAAGGCTTGCAAGGCGGCAGGCATGACCCCCGCGGCGGCTATAACAACGCTCTACGACCGCAAAACTCCGTATCTTTTCGACAGTGCGGGATATATAATCACAGACGGCAACTGGAGCTGGCTTGATGCGGCGGCAGACAACGGCGGCAAGCCGTGGACAACGCCCTACTCGGCTGACGCGGTAAATTATTATGCCGATATCTGCGGCGAGCTTGCAAAGGCAGGATTTGTCGATATCGAGCTTGAAAATACTATCTTCCCGAACTTCCAGTCATATGACTATTCGCTCCTGTCAAAGGAATTACAGAACGCAAGCAGAAGCGAAAAGCTTGCGGCACTTGCCGAGGCGTGTGCAAAGAAAGCTACAGCGTCAAAGGCAACCGCGACCGTTGAAATAAAGGCAGACGCACTGCTTACAATGTCGGCAACAGCTTATGATGGCACAGCCGAAATATGGTCGTCAAAGGACAAGATGGCAGACGCAAGAGTGCTCGTAACAATGGATACATCGCTTCTCGGTACAAAGCTTCAGACATCAGCCGACAAGACTACAACAGTCGAAAAGGATATCACAAAGGCAGTAACGCAGATATTCACGCTTGTAAAGAAGACTACAGGCGATACCGGTATCTCGGTCGGCATTACCGGCAGCTCAACTCTCTCCGCCGATGATATCAAAAATTGTAAGACAGCGCTCGAAAAGCTCGGATTTACCGACATAAGATTTGAATAAATACACAAAAGTGCTTGCAATTGTGGGTTTAATAAGTTATAATAAGATAAATAGCGAATTTCGCACGAAAAAGAAAGGGAACACAAAATGACAGATTTACTGACATTATTAACAAGCGGACAGCCGGCAACAACCACAGGACAGGGCGGAAACGATATCCTCAGCATTCTCACAATGCTTATCCCCCTTGCACTGATGGTAGTTATATTCTACTTCCTCATAATCAGACCCGAGAAGAAGCGCGGCAAGAAGATGCAGGAGATGCTCAACAACCTTGAGGTAGCAGACGAGGTAGTAACAACCGGCGGTATTATCGGCAGAGTATTAAGAGTTACAGATGATACAGTTCTTATCGAAACAGGCTCAGACAGAACAAAGATCCGTATCTTAAAGAGCAGCATCGCCGAGAACAGAACAGTACACGACGCTGAAGAGTCCAAGTAAGCAAACGTAAAATTGCCCGGCGGCACAATATCAATTCAACAGTAATAGATCCACTGCTTCAACGCAGTGGATTTTTTCTGCCGTCAAGACGGAGGGATCGCCGCCCCGATTATCTCCATTTCCACAAACACCGCCAATCCCGCACTATCCCCACGCACAAAAAACCGGGCAACGATCTTAACATCGCCGCCCGGTCTTATTATTAACTTTTATTCAGTAGCAGTTACTTCGCCGCGGTCTTTCCACTCACATATCCGTAACCACCGTAAAGCGCCGTCTTACCGCTCATATGATATGCGCGAACCCTGAACTTGTACGTTGTATTCTTAGCAAGTCCGGACTTTCTGAATGTAGTCGTGTTGCCGTTTGTGATCTTAGCAACTCTTACCCACTTTCCGCCCTTGTACATCTCAACGATATACCCTTGCGCGGAAGTATTCTTAGTCCAGTTTACTCTGAGTGCGTCCTTAGCCTTACCCGCTATCTTGACACCTTTCATTACTGACGGGTTTGTCCTAGCTGTAACTGTAGCGCTATAATTACCGTAAAGCGCCGTGCTACCGCTCATCTTGTAAGCCCTGACCCTGAACTTGTAAACGCTTGAAGCCTTAAGTCCTGCTTTTCTGAACGTTGTGGTGTTATTGTTTGTTATCTTAGCAACTCTTACCCAATTGTTACCCTGATACATCTCAACTATATATCCGTCAGCGCTCGCATTCTTAGTCCAGTTTATCCTCAGCGCATCAGCGGCTCTTCCGCCGAGCTTAGCACCCTTTACAACAGACGGATTTGTCCTTGCTGTAACTGTTGCACTGTACCCACCGTAATCCGCATCACGTCCGTACATCTTGTAGGCTTTGACCCTGAACTTATAAACGGTTGAAGCCTTAAGTCCCGATTTCTTGAATGTTGTTATGCCGTTGCCCGTTATTTTGCCAACGCGCGCCCACTTACCGTTCTGATACATTTCAATAATATAGCCGGTTGCATTTGTATCTTGTGTCCAGTTGATACGTAGCGCGTCTGCCGCTCTGCCTGCGAGTTTTGCTCCCGTTACTTTAGTAAGTGTAGGTTTGGCAAGCAGTTCATATTTAAAGCCTTGTTCTTTTGCGTACTTCTCACCGGCTGTGCCTTTGTAGCAGTAAATTTTGAAGTTGCCGTATTTGACATATTTAAAAATTATATCGTCATAATAATAGCCCAAAGAATAATCAGCTACAGATATAACACTGCCGGGTATCGTTACACTTGTAAGATTTGCACAACCGAAGAAAGAATGTACACCTATAGTCAACATACCATCCGGTATTGTTATACGTTTAAGACTTGTGCAATCGCTGAAAGCGCAATCGTATATGCTTGTCACACCGTCAGGTATCGTATAGCTTTTATCTTTCTTTCCCGCGGGATAACATATCAGTTTAGTTTTACCCTTATTGTACAGAACGCCGTTTACTGAAAAATAATTCTGATTTTCCGTTGCAACATTTATCGCTGTAAGATTTTTGCTATCGCTGAAAGCGCACCAGTATATGCTTGTCACACCGTCAGATATCGTATAGCTTTTATCTTTCTTTCCGGCGGGATAACATATCAGAGTGGTTTTATCCTTAGAGAATAAAACGCCGTTTAAAGAAACGAAGTTTGAATTTGCGGTGGCAACTTTAATTTCCGTAAGGCTTATGCATCCGCGGAAAGCCTGATCGCCTATGTTTGTTACGTCTTTCGGTATTGTTATACTTGTAAGGCTTGCACAATTGTAAAAAGCACTGTCGCCTATATGTTCCACACTATCCGGTATCGTTATACTTGTAAGGTTTGCGCTATATTTGAAAGCGTCGCCTGCTATAATCGCCACACCGTCAGGTATCTTATAGCTTTTGTCTTTCTTTTTTGCGGGATAATGTATTATAACGGTTTTATCCTTATTGTATAAAACGCCGTTTACAGAAACATAATTTGAATTTTTCGCCGAAACTTTAAATTCTGTAAGACTTGAGCAACCACTGAAAGTCCACGCCCCTATATCATTTAATCTTTCCGGTATTGTTACGCTTGTAAGACTTCTGCAATTGCTGAAAGCCCACCAGCCAATACTCGTCACGTTGTCCGGTATTTTTATACTTTTAAGACTTGTACAATTCATAAAGGCATAATAGCCTATACTTTTCACGCTGCTTGGCAGTGTTATATTTGAAAGACTCGTACAACCGCTGAAAGCCGACCAGCCAATACTCGTCACACCGTTCGGTATATTTATACTTGTCAGGTTGGAGCAACCGTAGAAAGCGCTCCCTTCTAAAACTGTCACACTATTAGGCAGCGCTATGCTTGTCAAGCTTTCGCATTCGGAAAAGGCGCCGCCGTATATACCGGTTACGCTGTCCGGTATGGAAACACTTGTCAGGCTTCTGCAACCGTAGAAAGTGCAATAGCTTACTTCATTCACGCCGTTCGGTATCGTTATACTTTTAAGACTTGTACAGCCGCTGAAAGCCTCATCGCCTATACTCTTCACACTGTCCGGAATTGTTATACTTGTAAGACTTGTACAGCCGCTGAAAGCCGCCTCACCTATGCTTGTTAATCCGTTCGGTATCGTTACACTTGTAAGACTTGTACAGCCGCTGAAAGCATCATTGCATATATTCTTAACACTATTCGGTATCGTTACATTTACAAGATTTGTATGACCCCCAAAAGCGTTAGAGCCAATGCTCGTGACGCTCTTCCCGCCCATTTTTTCCGGTATATAAACATTTTTTTCCGTATTGCCAAAGTAATCTGCAATCTCCACGCTGCCGTCAGCAAGCTCGTAGTACTCATAATCCCTGTACCACTCCGCTCCCGCTCCAACGGCGCACACCACCGCCATAACCGCGAAAGCCGCAATAGCTAAAAACCACTTTTTCAGTTTCATAAAACACCCTCCTTATACTTTAGTTTCTGTGTGAGCATGGCTTAATTTAATAATATACCAATATCTTCATTTGTCAACCCCTTTTTGTGAAATCAACGACAATTTTGCAAAAATAGTCCAAATAACTCTCATATAATCTCTCAAAAATTGAAAACGGCTTTGTTGCTCGCACCGTTTTTTAATCTAACGCAGTCCCGATTATCACTACTTGTACATTCACCGCCAATCCCGCACTATCCCAATGCTTCTGTTTCACAAATCGCACTTGACTAAACCTTTATATCCCAGTGAGGGTCTGTGTGTGCTTGTATGGTTTTTCGTCCGTTGCAATCGCGGTCGTTTGTGGTCGGTGTGTCCCTGCCACGTCAGCCATTTGTGCCGTTGCACCTGTTCCCTTTGATTCTTTCCCTCGTTCATAGCAGCAACATTATTGCGCAGAATAGCAAACCCGAGAAATACTACCCGACCAAAAGAACTATCGATAGCCTGCTATCAACGTTAATTTCTAATACGATATAACAGAATTGCACTAAAGACAGACTTTCTCCACATATCAAAAAAGTGAGCCGTGCGCACTATCTTTTGCGCTTCGACTCACTTTTTCTTTTCGGGTTGTGTCACAACCCCTTTTTTATATTCATCTTATTTTAGCTCAATATACTCATTCCTGCTGAGCCGCGCTCAGCTTATCCGCATATTCCCTTATAACCTTCCTGTCCGAGCTGTTTATTATCTTGTATGTTGTCCTCGAATAGAAATGGCCGTTGGTATCCCATATGACCGGAACTATACCAAGATCTGTGAGCTTTCCGAGTACGATCGACAGACACTCGGAAGAGTCGGTGTACTCCGCGTCCTTTGCAAAGTTCTCCTGCGGATATGTAGAGGTCGTTTCGCCCATGAATACGGGGATATCGTTGTCAAGAAAAGCCTTTTTAAGTTCGGCGCACTGGCTGTCGATGTACTTCAGCCATTCCTCTCCGCCGATCTTGTTCGCCCAGTACATAGAGTTGTCAACATAATGCACCGACACCATAAGGCGGTCGTTTACCAGATCCTCCGGCATCTCAAACCTTGATGAAGTTGTCTTGTCGATATTCGTCCAGTACCCCGAAATGACAAGCACGCGCTGTGCATTATATCCGCCAGTGCCTCTCACCGCGTCTACAAAAGCCTGATTGAGCGTATTCGTCATCTTGTACGCGTTGGTATCGGACTGCGCCTTAAGGTTGCCGTTTGAGTCGAACTGATCGCCGCCCAGATATTCGTTATATCCCTCAAAAACCAGTGTATAAGGGTAGTCCGCAAAGTATTCGGCTATCTGCGTCCACAGATGCGTGAATATCTCCTTGCACTTGTCAAGGTCGTTTCGCCTTATGATAAACTCATCGAAGTGGTGGATATTGATAACAGAATACACGCCTGCCTTTTCGCAGTAGTCAACGATCTCCTTAACTCTCTTAAGGTATTCCTTGTTTATCGTATATGTACCGTCATTCTCCATCATATTGCCCCAGAACACAGGAATACGCACAGTGTTGAAGCCCTCTGCCTTCATTCCGTCGATGATCTCCTGCGTTGTGACATCTGCTCCCCAGCAGGTTTCATAGTCCTGCGGCTCATTTCCGCCGACAACGGGGATCCATTCGTAAGACATCTTCTCGCAATCGGTAGCCTCATACGCTTCCATAGTGTTGCCAAGACTTATGCCGAGTCCCATTTTTTCCGCCATCTCAGTTGCTGTGATTATCTCATAGCGCGAGTCGTCCGTATCTGGTACAGGTGCTGTACCGTTGTTTGAACCATCGGATACATTGCTTTGTGCACCCTGACTGTCTGTGCCTGATGTGACATTGCCCGCACAGCCTGTCAGCATAAGCGCCATTGCCGTAAGTATTGCCGTTAATCTCTTCTTCATAAGAATACCTCTTTGTACAAAAAGAGCCGTTACATAGATCTATGCAACAGCTCTTATGTGTCTATGACTTATTTCGCGTAATCAATAGCTCTGCTTTCTCTTATCAGATGTACCTTTATCTGACCGGGATATTCCATCTCGTTCTCGATACGCTGAGAGATCTCTCTTGCAAGAACTATCATCTTATCATCGTTTACCTGTTCGGGCTTGATCATAATTCTTACCTCACGACCTGCCTGGATAGCAAACGACTTTTCAACGCCGTTGTAAGAGCTGCATATCTCTTCAAGCTTCTGCAGACGCTTGATATAGTTCTCATAGTTCTCGCTTCTTGCGGCGGGACGTGCGGCGCTTATTGCGTCGGCAGCCTGTACAAGAGCGGCGATAACAGAGTGTATCTCAACGTCGCCGTGGTGAGCTTCAATAGCGTGGATAACCTCGGGGCTCTCCTTGTACTTACGGCAGACATCGACACCTATCTGAACGTGTGAGCCCTCGATCTCGTGGTTAAGAGCCTTGCCTATATCATGTAAAAGACCTGCTCTTCTTGCAAGAGTTGCGTCAACGCCAAGCTCACTTGCCATAATACCTGCGAGATGAGCGACCTCAATAGAATGGTTAAGTACATTCTGACGGTAAGAGGTACGGTAGTAAAGACGACCGATAAGTCTTACAAGCTCGTGATGCAGACCGTTGACGTTCGTTTCCATAACGGCACGTTCGCCCTCCTGCTTGATCTTGAGTTCGACCTCACGTTTTGCCTTCTCAACCGTTTCTTCGATCCTCGTGGGATGGATACGTCCGTCCTGAATAAGCTTTTCAAGCGCTATTCTTGCTATCTCACGTCTTACATGATCGTGGCATGAGAGTGTGATAGCCTCGGGAGTATCGTCAATGATAAGGTCAACGCCCGTGAGCTGTTCAAGCGCACGGATATTACGACCCTCACGACCGATTATTCTGCCCTTCATTTCGTCGTTAGGCAGAGGTACTACCGATACTGCAACTTCAGATACCGTATCTGCGGCAAGTCTGGAAATAGCAAGTGAGATATACTGTCTTGCCTTTTCGTCACATTCGTCTTTCAGGCGCTGTTCGTAAGCTGTTATCTTGACCGCCTTTTCATGTGAAAGCTCACTGTCAAGCATACTGAGCAGATGCTCCTTTGCCTGATCGAGAGTAAAGCCGGATATCTTCTCGAGTATATCCATCTGGCTTTTCTTGATAGATTCTGCTTCCGCAAGCTTTTCTTCAGCCTTCTTGTTCTTATTCTGGAGCTGTTCTTCAAGTCGTTCGATCTTATCGTTCTTCTTGTCTAAATTCTCCTCTTTCTGCTGAAGTCTTCTTTCAGAGCGTGTAACCTCCGCTCTGCGCTCCTTGAGTTCCCTGTCTGTTTCGTTTTTCAGTCTTTGAATTTCTTTTTCGTTGTTCTCTTTGAGTTTAAAGATCTCATCTTTAGCCTCAACCAGTGCGGTTTTCTTTGTTGCCTGAGCTTTTTCGTTAGCTTCGGATACTATCCTGCTCGCTTCCTTTTCGGCAGATTCTATCTGCGCTTCTGCCGTCTTTTTTCTATGCTCGATACCCATTTTGTACATTACAAAACCGAATATCGCCGCTCCGACTACGAATGCCGCCGCACAGAGTGTAACTGCAAGCCACACTTCCATGGGTTAGCGTTCCTCCTTTTCAGAATTACCGTGTCACGCCGCCGCAAAACTGCATATGTGCCTGCACGGCTGATTTTACATTTCAACATTTAATTGTATATATGTAAAATAAGCGGATCGCTGTCGACCGAATGCGCTTTTTCTTTACATCGGCAAACAACTCTCCTGAGTTATAATAGAAATTTACTCAATAATAATTTTAAGGCATTTTCAACAAATTGTCAAGGGCTTTTTATAAAAAAACACTAAATAATTTTGGAAAATGGTGAAAATCTATTGACAATATTTTTCTGCTATGATATAATAATCGAACTGTGAAATCGTTATTTTGCGACACAGTGCGCTTTCACAAAGACAATATCAGCCGATGTGATGGAATTGGCAGACGTGACGGACTCAAAATCCGTTGGTAGCAATACCGTGCGGGTTCGACCCCCGCCATCGGCACCAAGCAATAAGCCCACGCTTTTTATGCGTGGGCTTATTGCTTTCGTGCCGATGGCGGGCGGGAGAACCCGCAATTTGCGGGTCGCGCAAGGATGCGCGATGGCGGTCACACAAAGTCGGTGCACGATGCACCGACCACCAATGACCGCAATTCGACACCCCGCCACACTTTCACCCGCTCAACGAGTGGGGTTATTATTTTTGGTGCGGCGGGTGGGCGAACACGCACCGTGCGGGTAAGGCACGGACGCCTTATAAAATGAACGCCCAAAGGCTTTGCACGGACGCAAAGCCATCAAAGCGTTCATAAACGCGCAAGGATGCGCGATGGCGGTCACACAGAGTCGGTACGCACGGATGCATAAAGACAGCCACACAAAGCCGTTGCACGATGCAACGGCACAAATGGCTGTCATTGCACGATGCAGCGGCACAAATGGCTGTCGATGCACAGATGCAACGGCACAAACAGCTGACTTTGCAGAGATGCAAAACCGGCAGAGCAAGCAACGCTAAACGTCCATTTTTAACAACGATAGAGGTTTTTCGAAAGTCTGTTGTTTTTTTCAAAGATTTTCTCCTATTTTTATTCCTAAACCGTTGATGTTTTTTCTAAATAGGAGTATAATATAGGAAAATAAAATTTAGGAGTAGGAGAAAAGTGATGCGAAAATTCGATTATTCAAAATTCGAAAGTTGCTTGTGGGATAACGAAATACTCCGCTATCTTACGCAGATACATGAACATAAAGGCAGACAAGAACTGTTTTCCCGTCAGAAACCCGTCGAATTGGAAAAACTTACCGAAGTTGCAAAGGTTCAGTCCGTAGAATCATCTAACCGTATTGAGGGTATCATAACAACAAGCACCCGTATTGGTCAGATCGTCAAGGAGAAAACCACTCCGAAGAACCGTGATGAAAAGGAGATCGCAGGCTACCGTGATGTACTGAATACCATTCACGAAAGCCACGATTATATTTCTATCACAGGCAATATCATTCTTCAGCTTCACCGCGACCTTACAAAATACTCCGAATCAGGCTTAGGCGGCACCTATAAGATCACGCAGAATTATCTGAAGGAGACACGCCCCGACGGTACTGAATTTCTCCGCTTCACGCCTGTTCCGCCATACGAAACCGCACCTTGTATTGAGGCAATATGCGAGAATTATAAACAGGCTATTGAATATGAGAAGATTGATCCGCTTCTCCTTATCCCTGTTTTTATCCATGATTTTCTTTGTATCCACCCGTTCAATGACGGAAACGGCAGAATGAGCCGTCTGCTGACATTACTGCTTCTGTACCGAAACGGTTATGAAGTCGGAAAGTATATCAGTATTGAAAAGCATATCGAAAAGACCAAAGGCGCATATTATGACGCTCTGGAAGAAGCATCAAGGGGTTGGCACGAAGAAACTGACAATCCCATACCGTTCATCAAATATATGTTGGGCGTTGTTCTTGCCTGCTATCGTGAATTTGAGGAACGGATGCAGATCATAGGCGAATCTACCGCTATTGAGATCAAAGGCGGCAAGCCGAAAAGCGTTGCTGTTAAAAGCAAAGCCTATGACATTGTTAAAACAGCGGTTGACACAAAAGTCGGTAAGTTCACCAAGAAAGAAATTGCGAATATCTGCCCAAGTATCAGCGAAAAGTCGGTTGAAGCTGCTCTCAGAAAGCTCATTGACGAGCAATACATTGAGCGCTACGGAACAGGAAGAAACAGCTTTTATACTAAGATTTCCTCCTAAAGTATGCATTTCTCCTAAAAGGGACCTGTTTTTAGGAGAAATATAATCCTTTAGGAGAATAATCAGGAGAAAAGCATTTACTTATAAAGGCACATTCCCGATTACAGCAGGGAGTGTGCTTTTTATTCTACAAGCCGCTTGCGTTCCTCTATTTCACACTTGATATTCTTTTCACGCCGGTCAGCTCTTTTACTGAACCTCTCGATTTTTGCTTTATATAGAGCCATTCAGTACCTCCGTTAATACAGCACTGATCGGGGATCAATATAATTCCAACCGTAACATATTATGTGCAGAAAATCAAGATTTTTGCGTGTTATCTGCATATATTTTCGGTTCATTATATGCAGATTATGATTTTCTGTATGCAATTAAATTTTGTGATAGCGCAAGAACATATCGAACACGATTTGAAAGCCACGCCACGATTTTCGCTATATCTGTTGACAAATTACGACAAAATATTGCAAAATCCTCCCGATTTTGTTATACTATATCAAAAGGGCGGTTTACCGCTTTGAAATGAGGAAACAGATATGAGCACAAAATACATATTATACAACCCCCTTGCGGGTAACGGAAAAGGTGAAGAGCAGGCAAAAAAGCTTACGGAAACATACAAAAATGACGAGCTGAAATATTGTAATATGACACATATAACAAGCTATGGCGCATTCTTTGACAGCATTTCCCCCAAAAGCGATATTATAATCTGCGGCGGCGACGGCACGCTTAACCGCTTTATAAATGACAGCGAGGGCTATCCGTATGAAAACCCGCTTTATTTCTATGCGACCGGAAGCGGTAATGATTTTATGCGCGACCTCGGCAAAGAGCCCGGCTGCAAGCCGATACCGATAAACGAATATGTCAAGGGTCTGCCTACCGTAACCGTTAACGGTAAAAGCACTTTATTCATAAACGCGATCGGCTACGGAATAGACGGTTACTGCTGTGAGGTCGGCGATGAACTGCGAAAAAAATCGGACAAGCCGATAAATTATACCTCTATAGCAATCAAAGGGCTGCTGTTTCATTTCAAGCCTGCAAATGCGGTAATCACTGTTGACAGCAAGGAATACAGCTTCAAAAAAGTGTGGCTTGCCCCGACAATGCACGGCAGGTTCTACGGCGGCGGTATGATGACCGCACCCGCGCAGATGAGGAACAATCCTGACGGCACTTTATCGGTCGTAGTAATGCATGGAAGCGGTAAACTCAAAACCCTTATGGTTTTCCCATCGATCTTCAAGGGGGAACACATAAGTCATACAGAAATGGTAGAGGTTATTACAGGCAAGGATATCACCGTACGCTTTGACTGTCCTACCGCGTTGCAGATAGACGGTGAAACAATAAAGAATGTTACGGAATACTCGGTAAAGGCTTACGATAAAGCCGTTATTGCAAAGCAGGATAATATTTCTTTAACCGAAAAAGAACCCGAAACAGTGTAAAAGCCGGAATACAACACAGTCCCGCAGGTAAATCAAACCTGCGGGACTTACTTTTTATTCGATTTTGCTCTTAAGCGCGGAAAGATAGATTATTGCACTGTGCAGTGCGGTATTGCCCTCACCTATGGCTTTTGCGATCTGATACGGCTTTCCTGTACAGTCGCCGCAGGCGAAGCAGCCTTTTATGTTGGTCGACATATCACGATCTACCGCAATACTGCCGTTGCTCATTTCAAGACCGCCGAGCAACACATCTGCGGAAACCGACTGCTTTAAGAAGAATACGCCGTCCACGGCAATATGCGCGCCGTCTTTGAGGGTTATTCCGTCTGCGTGGCGCTCACCGTCAACGCTTACCGCAGGGTTTGTCAGATGTTCGACATTTTCCTTTGAATAATCGGTCTTGTACGATGGGTAAAAGTACACCTTCCTTGCAAGCCCCGCCAGAAAATCGACCTCTTCCTCGCTCTCCTTGTTATCGCTGATAACCGCTATCGTTTTATCCTTGTAGAAATTACCGTCGCAGGTGGCACAGTAGCTCACACCCCTGCCTAGGAGCTCCCGCTCTCCTTTGATCTCCTTTACCGTCTGCGCGCCTGTTGCTAAGATCACAGCGTCCGCCTTGTATTCCTTTTGGTCGGCAAGCAGCATAAAGTATTTTCCCATATTATATACGCCCGTTATACGCTCGGCTGTTATCACGATATCCATCTGCTTTAAATGAGCAGCAAGCCTTTCGTTCAACTCCTTGCCGCTGATCTCGGGCAAGGCGGGATAGTTTGAAATGAGATGAGAGCACTCTACCTTTGCACTGAGGTTTTCGCTTCCGAAAAGGATAAATTTCTTCTTTCGTATCGCCGCGTTTATCGCCGCTGATATTCCTGCAGGTCCTGTACCGATTATCGCTATATCATATGAATTGGTTTCGTACATCATAAGCTCCTTATCCGAATGTGCCTATTGCTTAGTTTTATCCTGATGCTTTACAGTATACCACAACAGGTAAAAATCTTCAATATTGAGCTTCGCCTGTTCCCCGATATCTTTTTTTGCATAAAAAAACACACCCCGAAAGCATAGCCTTCGGGGTGCGTATCAATTCATATGTGATAAGGATCAAAGCTCGATAACGATATCATTTTCAGCCTTTAAGATGCTGTCAAGAATGAGCTTGCCCTCAATCTTTTCACCATTTACCGTTACGCTCTTAACGCCGTGTTCACTGCCGTTGGGGTTCTTAACGGTAACATTCAGCTTCTTGCCTCTGAATGTCTTCTTCATTGTGTATTCCTTCCACTCTGAGGGGATAGAAGGATCAATTACGATACCCTTTGTTTCGGGGTTAAGACCGAGGATACCCTCTGTAGTACCTACCATTACAGTAGATGCTGTACCTGTCAGCCAGTGTACATGAGCACGTCCTGCGAACGGGCTGTCCTTACCTTCAACGAACTGACCGTAAACATAGGGCTCAAGAACTCTGTGCTCTGCGTTCTCGTTGTAGGTTGCGGGAGCGGCTTCCTTCCAGTACTTATACGCGCGGTTGCCGTGACCGAGCTTTGACTCTGCGAGTATCAGCCAACCCTGAGGCTGTGAGAAGATACCGGCATTTTCCTTTGTGCACTTGTTGAAGCACTGCATAAGAGCACCATCAAAGCCGTGCTTAACATAAGGAGGATACATAACCATTGCGCCGTAAGGAGTGTTAAGCTCTCTTTCTACGCTGTCCATAGCCTTTTCAGCCTGTTCCTTGCTTGCAAAGCCGGAAATAACTGACCATGACTGGGGATTGAGCCACATTGAAGCCTCGGGATCTGTTCTCTGACCGATAACAGTGCCGTCTTCCTTATAGCCTCTGATCCATCTGTCCTCGTTCCAGCAAGCTGAAAGTATCTCATCGAGCTTAGCCTTTACTTCATCAAGGTACTTTGCGTACTCTGCATCGTTCTTTTCAAGAGCGTATGTCTTTAAGATCTTTACTGCGTAAACGAGCTGGAATGCTACGAATGTAGATTCGCCCTTCTTGCCAAGACGTAAGCAGTCGTTCCAGTCAGCGTGAAGACCTGCGGGCATACCGTGGTTGCCGAGGTGGTTCATCGAGAAGTCGATAGCTCTCTTTAAGTGATCGTATACTGTGCCGGATTCGCCGTCGTTTGCATACGAGATAACTTCGTCAAGGAATGCGTGGTCGCCGCTTTCGGAGATGTACTTGTAAACTGTCGGGAACAGCCACAGAGCGTCATCTGCACGGTATGAAGGGTGACCTGTCTGCTTTGCGTATACGCTGTTTTCGTCATTTTCATCGGGGTGGTTTTCCTGTCCTGCCTTGTGATCGTACTTAACGAGGGGCAGACCTGCGCCGTTTGTAACCTGAGCAGAGAGCATGAATACGATCTGCTTCTTAGCCATTTCGGGTGCAAGGTGGATAACGCCCTGGATATCCTGTACAGTATCACGGTAGCCGAAGCCGTTTCTCAGACCGCAGTACTGGAACGATGCTGCTCTTGACCAGATGAATGTGATGAAGCAGTTATATGCGTTCCATACATTTACCATGTTGTTGAAGTCGGCATCGGGAGTATTTACCTGCAGATTGTCGAGCTTTGAGTGCCAGTAGTTCTTAAGCTCTGTGAGGTCGGCCTCTACAGCGCCATCCTTTTCATACTTAGCGATGATAGCCTCAATTTCGGCCTCTGTCTTCTGACCGCCGAGAACATAAGTGAGAACCTTTGTTTCGCCGGGCTGTAAAACGATGTCGCTCTGGAGTGCGCCGCAGGAATTTGTATTGTAGTTAAGGTCGCCCTTTAAGCCTTCTTCAATGCCCTTGGGGTTGCTGTAGGTTCTGTAAGAGCCTACAAATGCGTCACGGTCGCCGCAGTAAGCATCAACCTTAGCTGAAGCAAGACCTAAGAAACGTCCGCTGTTGGGGTTGTATATCTCATTCTGCATCTGGTGGATATACTTGTTCTTGAAGTATGTTCTTGTGATGAACAGGGTGTACTGGAGGTTTACCTGATCCTGCTCATAGTTGGGATCGTTTACGAACTCGCAGTAGCCTGTAACGCTCAGCTTACGGGGCTTTGTATCTGTGTTTGTTACCTTTGCAGCCCATACTTCATAAGTAGCGTCCATGGGAACATAGTAAGTAACCTCAGACTTGATCTTCTTGTACTCAGAGGTGATGACAGTGTAGGCTGTACCGTGACGGCATTCGCTCTTATAGCTGTCGAGGGGCTTGCATACTGGTGCCCATGATGCCGACCAGAAATCGCCGTCCTCAGCGTCCTTGATATATACATATCTGCCGGGCTGGTCGTTGGGAACAGCATTGAAACGGTAACGGATAACACGTCCGTTTGCACCGGATTTAACGAAGCTGTAGCCGCCTGCGTTGTTTGAAATGATAGCACCGTATTCGGGTGAGCCTAAGTAGTTAGCCCATGCCGAGGGAGTATCGGGTCTTGTGATGACATATTCCTTGTTTTCAAGGTCAAAATGTCCGTAATTCATCAGAAAATCCTCCTTGATATTATATTCCCCGTAAACTAGCTGTTTTACGGGTTTTAAATTCCTTTGCGTAACTTCATTATATCAGTAAATCGTTTTCATTTCAAGGGCGGTATTGTGCACAAATTTAGCTGTCTGTTTTTGTGCAGTATTGCCATAGTGTCAAACCAACGACCGTAACGGATTTTTAGCGGGCAAAATTCGGAAATTTCCGCATAAAACCCCATTTTACAGTATTTTAACATTGATTTTGCCGATTTAAAGTAGTATAATTATTCAAAGAAAAATAAAAAGAACAAAAGACAAGAGGTAAACTTATGAACTGGGCAATTATCGAGCAGGTCGTTATAATGGCTCTGCTCGCAGGTGTCGGCATATTATGCCGAAAGCTTAAACTGCTTGACGATGCCTGCACAAAAAAACTTTCAACCGTTGTACTTAACTTTGCAACGCCAATGGTTATTCTGGTATCCTACCAGAAGCCGTTCGACCCCGAAACGCTGAACACACTGCTTTTATCGTTCCTCATAGCAATAATAAGCTATGTCATAGCGTTTATCCTTGTTCCGCTGATAGTACGCAGTAAGGACAGGGAGGGACAGCTGATAGAGCGTTTCAGCTGTCTTTATTCAAACTGTGCCTTTATGGGCATACCGCTGATACAGGGCGTTTACGGCACAGAGGGTGTGTTCTGCCTTACGGCGTATGTTACGATGTTCAATCTCTGCTCATGGACGCACGG
Source organism: Oscillospiraceae bacterium (assembly GCA_003512525.1). Lineage (GTDB taxonomy): Bacteria > Bacillota > Clostridia > Oscillospirales > Ruminococcaceae > Ruminiclostridium_E. Next base: position 46,099 of record DOQG01000058.1, read on the forward strand.
CGTTATTATGATGAAGGGCGGTAAGCCTAACTTCAAGCAGATGATAAAGTCGCTGTTATCTCCGAGCATTATCGTTACAATAATCGGTATTATCCTTTTCCTTTGCAACTTCACGCTCCCGAACGTTATCCTTGAAACGGCACAGCACCTTGCAAATATCAACACACCGCTTGCAATGATAATCGCAGGCTCTACAATAGCTACCGTAAAGCTGCTCCCGGCACTGAAAAAGCCGCGGCTTTACTACACCTGCTTTGTAAAGCTGTTCCTGCTTCCTGCACTGCTTACGGTTATCTGCCTTGTATTTAAGATAGATCAGACCGTAGCGGGCGTAAACATACTTGCTACCGCCTGCCCTGCCGCCACTATGTGTACAATGTTTGCCCTGCTCTATGACAGGGACGCGGGCTACAGCGCCGAAATATTTGCGGTAAGCACCATATTATCTATGGTGACACTTCCGCTTACCCTTATGTACTACACCGCACTTGCGGGTATTTTCATGTAATACAGATACATAAAAGCAATATTTAAAGGAGCATTTCACATGACAGACAGCATGATAAAAAATTGCGCCGCATTACTCGATATACTGAGGGAGAAGAACCCTCTTGTACACTGCATAACTAACTATGTTACCGCAAACACCGTTGCAAACGGACTGCTTGCGGCGGGAGCATCTCCCGTTATGGCGGACAGTCCGCTTGACGCTGAGGATATAACCGCAAAGGCGTCGGCTGTGCTTTTCAATATGGGCACACTCAGCAAGGACAGACTCCGTGCAATGCTGATTTCCGCACAGAAGGCTGCGGACACGGCAAAGCCTATCGTGCTTGACCCTGTAGGTGCAGGCTCAACCGACAACAGACTGCGCAGCACAATGCAGCTGCTCCGTCAGTTCAGATTTGCCGCAATAAGAGGTAACGCGTCCGAAATATCCGCACTGCTTTCCACAAGCCCCATCACCATGAAAGCCGAAAAAGGCGTAGACAGCGCCGAAACAACGCTTGAGGATAAGATTGCACTTGCCAAAAAGGCGGCAAAGCGTTTCAGCTGTACCGTTATGGTGACGGGCAGTACCGATGTCGTTGCAGGCGGCGATAAGGTCGCTCTTGTATCAAACGGAATACCTATGATGAGCAAGATCACCGGTACAGGCTGTCTTGCTTCGGGGCTTGTTGCGGCGCTGTGCGGCTGTACCGGGGACAGCTTTGAGGCGGCGGTAACGGCGGCAGCGCTTATCGGCACAGTAGGCGAGATAGCAGGTGAAACCGCAAAGGGTACAGGCTCTCTGTATGTTGGTATGCTTGATACGCTTACAAATATAACCCCTGACATTTTCACACAATACGCAAAGATAGAAAATTATACCGGAGAATAACAAGATGGAAGATCTGAATGAGATCCGTGAGCTTTTCGCAAAAGACCGCTTTGCAACAGAAAACGGTGCAGTGATCGAAGCTGTAGGTAAAAACACCGCAACAGTCAGTATGCACATAAAATCACATCATCGCAATGCGGCGGGAACGGTTATGGGCGGCGCGATTTTCACCCTTGCCGATTTTGCCTTTGCGGTAGCGTCAAACCACGAGAAAATAGGCACTGTATCACTAAACGCAAATATAACGTTTTTAAGAGCCTCCAAGGGCGATAAGCTCATAGCAACGGCTGAATGCGTCCGTGACGGAAGAACGACCTGTTATTATCGTGTTTCGGTCACGGATAACACCGGTGTGCTTATAGCTGAGATTACAACAAGCGGATATAAGACAAACTGACTTGAGCAAGAACGCAGGGCAGTTTTCAAAGTATAATACTTTTTAGCGGAATATGCTTAACTCCTCTTAAATCCTGATTGCCGTCAGTCATAGGTTTTATGCCGTTTCCCGCCTTTTTTCGACCGTTATACGCCACACTGTTGACAAAAAAGCGTGAGTATGGTAAAATGTGTTTGTATTACAGTGTAAATACACACTGTTAATATGGTTATAATTTAGGCTGATTGAATAACAGGAGGATTTTATTATGAACAAAACTGCGGCAATACTTATTGCATTTTTCCTTGGCGGACTTGGCGTTCATCGCTTTATGGCAGGAAAAATAGGAACAGGCATTATCTGGCTTCTTACAGGCGGTTGTTGCGGTATAGGCTGGCTTGTAGACCTGATTCAGGTTTGCACAGGCAAGTTTACTACCAAAGACGGCGCACCTTGGGTAACAGAGCAGTAATTTAAAAGAATAACGCCCCGGTTTTCAAATGAAAGCCGGGGCGTTTTTGTCCCTTTTAGCTCTGTAACAAATGTCGAGGAAGCCAAGAGCCGATATAAAATCCGCCCCCGTTTTCACGGGGGCGAACTCATCAAGTCATTAATTTATAAATATTAAGCCCTGAAACTCACGCTGTTCTCAGATTACTGGAGTAACTGGAGAATAGCCTGAGGCTGCTGGTTAGCCTGAGCGAGCATAGCCTGAGATGCCTGCTGAAGAATGTTATTCTTAGTGTAGTTGATCATCTCTGTAGCCATATCTGTATCTCTGATCTGAGATTCAGCTGCTGTCAGGTTCTCGTTTGTTGTTGTCAGGTTGTTAACTGTGTACTCAAGTCTGTTCTGAAGAGCACCAAGACCTGCTCTCTGCATAGATACTGTCTTAACAGCAGTGTCTACCATTTTGATAGCCTTGTTTGCAGCGTCCTGAGTAGAAACGTCAGCATTAGCAACGCCTATAGCAGTAGATGACATATCGTTAACGTTCAGAGTAACTCTCTGATCCTCAACGCCGTTAGCACCGATCTGGAATGTAAGACCCTTGCCTGTTGTAGCAACTTCCTCCTTACCGATACCGGCACCGTTTGCCATTGTAAACTGATACTTAGTAGCATCATTGGTTTTAACGTCAAACTTAACAGAAACGTCACCATCGGGTGCATTCTTATCTGTAATAGCGATAGAATAGTCAAGACCTTCAGCCTTTAACAGATCCTGAATGTCACGTTCTGTATATTCCTTACCTGTTGAGAGGTGAATTACAAACTCGCCGTCCTTAGCACCTGCTGTATCAGCTTTAGTTGTTGTAACATTTTCCTTGCCGGCCTGTGCATCTGTTACGATACTGATCTTACGAGTATCTGTACCATAGCTGTTTGATGTTATAGCAATCTGATCGCCAAAACCGGAAATTGCAGAAGTAAGAAGATCTGCAGGAATATCCTTAGCGTCTGCAGAAGCACGTACACCTGCAACTGTTTCATCTGTCGATTCAGCTTTTGTTGCACTCATAACGCCGTTCTTGAGCTTGAGAGATAAGTCAGCAACAATACCGTCTGCCTTGCGGCTGTCAGCATTAGCGATTAACTTATCAATATCGTCCTGAGAATAAGTTTCATTCTCAACGAGGTTAAGAACGAGTTTCTTACCGTCAGCTGCCCATGTAGCAGCTTCGCCGCCCTTTGTTGCACCTAAAGCTATAGTAACCTTAGCACCTGCAACATTAGAAGTGAGGATTGAACCTGCTAAATCTGTTGATGTAGTATCTACAACACCATACTTAGCACCGAATTCTGTAACAGCCTTTGAGCCGCCGAGTGAACCATCGAGGAGCTTCATGCCGTTGTACTCTGTAGAAGAAGCGATTCTGTCGATTTCGCTCTTGAGTGCGTCAACTTCGAGCTGGATAGCTTCACGGTCTGTATCATCCTGATATGTACCGTTAGCTGACTGAACTGCAAGCTCTCTCATTCTCTGAAGAATTGAGTGAGTTTCGTTTAAGCCGCCTTCAGCTGTCTGGATAAGAGAGATACCGTCGTTGGCATTCTTTGTAGCCTGTGAAAGACCACGGATCTGTGAACGCATCTTTTCAGATATAGCCAGACCTGCAGCGTTATCGCCTGCTCGGTTGATCTGATAACCTGAAGATAACTTCTCAGTTGCCTTCTTTGTACCTGAAACGTTGATGTTCATCTTGTTGTTAGCATTGATCGCATTTAAGTTATGCTGTACTACCATACCTGCCATTTTGTTTTCCTCCTTGAATGTACTCCCGAAATCCTTTTCGGAAGTCGTTGCCCTTATAGGGACTTGTTTTTGTTAGTGTGACCTTGCTTTGCGCTAAGCTTCGGTCGATTGGTGTTTGTTTTGCAAAACACTGCGGAAGTTATCTCCGCCTCCGCACAGGGTTCTGTGACCCTTACATTTATTATATCGGCACTTGTTTTTCTGAACTTTAGCCTTTTTGAAAACTTTTTTATAATTTTTCTGAGAAATTTTATAGGGAGTTTGTGTAAAATTTACAATATGAACTGTCGGCTTTGCAATACAGCAAAACCGACATGCGTCACAGAGCGGTTATATAACTGCCTTATTTTACGATAAGTGCAAGGTGACCTGCTGAATAACAGTTTATCTCCTTTAAGTAATCTATTATCATTTTCACTCTGTCAGGGTTATGACAAAGCGGATGAGAAGCAAGACAGACAGCGGTTTTAAACCTCTCGAATATTTCATTGGGATTATCACTGCCGGCTGCTGCGGCAGCGCCGAAAAAATCTATAAGTGCTACAGATGCACAAAAATATGCGTAGTTATCAAAAATATTATAATTATTATCTGAAAACGGCATAAGCTCACACATATAAAGGCATCTTACTATGTTTCTTATCATAAACGGTTTAGTTGCGCACTGCTTATAAAATTTATCAAGGTTAGATGTGTATTTCACTATTTCAACAGCCGAATTACCATTATTATCTTTTGTTCTTATTGATGACAATATTTCGGAGAGCTTATCACCTACAGCTGTACCGTCAAGCATACACTGCACAGCACCAAGCTTAACCTTATAATTCGGTTCAATATCCGAAAGGGATTTTACAAGTGAGGGGCTGTTTATCTGTTTTGATAAAGCGGATATGCCCTCGGGTATTCTGTCCGGCGATGAATTTTCAAGCTTTGAAAGCGTCTGTGCGGCAAGAGTGCCAATAATCATCGATGTATGTATATCACGTTTTTTGTCACTAAGAATGCCGTAGAAAAAATCAAAAAGCTGATTTCTGTATTTAAGTCCCGGATTGTTTTTTACGTCGTCAATTGTATCGGGTTTAAATATCAGAATGGTTTCCGGTTCATAGTCTTTACCGTAAATATAAACGTCACAGGCTTTTTCTTCTTTTATGACTAAATCAAATACTGCAGGGCAACTGATACATCTTACTTTAGTTATTATATTATCATTAATAACTCCACTTATCGGATAGCTTTTACACACAGCCGAAAGGTATTCTGCCCCAAGTTCTTTCTGAATTTTACAAAGCCTATCTGCTTTATCATGAAAAGGACAATCACCGTCAGGCATAAGAACTATTTTATTTATGTCGTTATCCGTCTTTTCAAAGGAGGCTTTTATCAACTCGTCCAACTCATCGGAGTGCTTGGATTTTTTTAAACTTTCCACTTCCTCGTCGGTCCACAATATAGTCCAACCTCGGCAACAATCCATTGTACACTTTCCGCCTATACACTGAAAATCGTTGACGTACTGTGCTGTTTTAAGTATATATCCCATATCTTTACCCTTTCCGGAATCTTTTCCAAAAATAATATCTTTATTATAGCACCGAATTGCAGGAATTTCAACCTGTAGCAAAAGGAAAGGCGGAGCATGAGAGTACAGCAAAAACCGCCCTGCATCACAGAGCGGTTTTGCTTGAATAATAGAGAGGTATATATGAAAACTTTCGTTGTACTTAGGCGGAGCGTGTATAGGGCGGCTGTTGCCGTCTTGCGGCTCCTGTTATGTTAACCGTGCTTGTCGGCACGATATTTTTCAAGCCGAAACCTATCGGCTGATTTCGGTCATCGGAATCCTTTCCTCTGACTGTGACTATAGTATACCCCTTTTTTATGAATCATATAATAACGGGCGATGAAAGAAATGTGAAAAATCTTGAAACGCAGGTGTATGTATCGTGGGGAATGTCCTTTAATGACGGGCAAATTTCATCACAAAAAGTAAATCTGAAGCATACATTGCTATCCGCCGGTAACGCAACTTACGCAATTCGCCAACCGTCAGAACGGCGAATTTGAAGCGGCACACTGCCGCCCGCCGTACATCGTTGTTACGCCAATCTCAAACATACAGAAAGGCGAATTGTCAGCGGCGACTCGCTGCCCGCCAAAGGGCAGGATTAAACGTTTCGGAATAAATCAACTATATATTTATCTGACGTTAATCACAAGCACCTTTTCCTATATCTGTTCAGAAGAAACGTCAAAAGGGTGTGCCGTAAGGCACTCGCCGTACATCGTTGTTACGCTAATCACAAACATACAGAAAGGCGAATTTGAAGCGGGTCACACCCGCCGCCACGGAAAAGCCCCTTGTACCTTAGGGGGTGGTACAAGGGGCTTTCCTTTGGGTTATAATTCAGAGGCTATATAAATAGATGAAATCAAATTTAACAGCTACGATCTCAGAAATATCAGAAATCAACTTCTGTATCGTAGTAGCAGCACTTAAGCAGCTTCTCCATCTCTTCCTGTGTAGGAATACGAGGGTTAGAACCTGTGCAAGCGTCTGCGATAGCATTCTTAGCGATCTCAGGTAATCTCTCCAGGAATACGTTTTCGGGAACAAAACCGTTTTCTGTAGGATAGCTGTCTGCGCCGTAGTTCTTGATGCAGTGAGGAATCTTCAGTTCGTCATTCATCTTACGCAGATAAGCGATGAGGAGCTTTACCTTTTCGTCGTCATTTGCACCGCCAAGACCCATGAAGTCAGCGATTACGCCGTAACGCTTCTTAGCTGTTTCGTCCTTTGCGTTGAATGCGATAACCTTAGGAAGATACATAGCGTTTGCGGCACCGTGTATGATGTGTGCGCCGTAATCAGCGAATGCGGCACCTGTCTTGTGAGCCATTGAGTGAACGATACCGAGCAGAGCATTTGAGAATGCCATACCTGCGAGGCACTGTGCATTGTGCATTGCATCACGCTTAGCCATATCGCCGTTGTAAGAATCAACGAGGTCGTTCTGGATCATCTTGATTGCGTGAAGTGCAAGAGGATCTGTAAAGTCGCAGTTAGCTGTTGAAACATATGCTTCGATAGCGTGTGTCATAGCGTCCATACCTGTATGTGCTACGAGCTTCTGAGGCATTGTTTCTGCAAGATCGGGATCAACGATAGCAACATCGGGAGTGATCTCGAAGTCAGCGATAGGATACTTGATACCCTTGTGGTAGTCTGTGATGATTGAGAATGCGGTAACTTCAGTAGCTGTACCCGATGTAGAAGAAATAGCGCAGAAGTGAGCTTTCTTTCTGAGTTCGGGGATACCGAATACCTTACACATATCTTCAAATGTGCAGTCGGGGTACTCGTACTTTATCCACATAGCCTTAGCTGCGTCGATAGGAGAACCGCCGCCTATTGCTACGATCCAGTCGGGCTGGAACTTGAGCATTGCGTCTGCACCCTTCATAACTGTTTCAACAGAAGGATCGGGTTCTACATTCTCAAAGAGCTCAACCTCCATGCCTGCTTCCTTAAGATAAGCCTCAGCCTTCTGTAAGAAGCCGAAACGCTTCATCGAACCGCCGCCTACAACGATCATTGCCTTCTTGCCCTTAAAGCTCTTTAATGCTTCAAGTGCGCCCTTGCCGTGATAAACATCTCTTGGTAATGTAAATCTCATATGAAATTCCTCCTGTTCGGCTTATAGCCGTTAATAATCTATATTTAGTTGTTGTTATCGTGCGCCCTGCGTTATGTATTTGTGTTGCAGGACTTCTTTCTTTTGTTCGTTATTATTTTAACACACTGAGTCGGAATTGTAAAATATATTTTAGGAATATCGGTATGTAATTATCTATATAACGATATCGATTTAAATCTGCGAAAATACGGTTTATATTGGCATTCGCCGCAGCAAAGCCGTTTGTGAGCTTTATGTAACAGATTTGTGAAAAGTGCGTAAAAGACTAAATGTTAATATCTGTCTTATTTTTTAGTGGATAAATATTGAATTATTGGTAATGCAAAATCGGACACAAACGCTTTTCCCGATGGGTAGGAAAAGTGTCTGTGTCCGACTGAGATCGGCTTATATCAAATTTTATCCGTTCACATATTCCTTGGGTGATATCCACTTGCCGCTTTGCTTTACAGCAAAATGAAGATGCGGTGCAAGCTTCGACTCGCATTCGATAGTCCCTGTAACGCCTATCTTCTGCCCGGACTCGACCTCACTGCCCTCTTTCACCTCAAGCGATTTGTCAAGTCCGTAATAATGCGTTTCATATCCGTCACCGTGGTCGATAATAACGCATACTCCCCATAGCGGATCGTCCTTTATCTCTTTGACCTTGCCTGTGCAGGCGGCTTTTACGTCAGTTCCCTGTGCCGCGGCAATATCCATACCGTCGTGGGTTTTCCACACGCCGAGCGTTTCGCTCTTTACAAGCTCGCCGTTGCTGTATTCCCATATTACCTCGCCGTCGATCGGCATCACACGCTTTGCGGTGCTTCTGACAAAGTTATTTGCAGGTGCAACGGAACTGTTGTCGTTACTCTTTGAGGTTTCATCCTTAGGTATTCCGCTCTGCGTGTTATCGACCTGCTCTGCCGATACAGATGACTCCGGCTTTTTCGGTTCTTCATCGGCTATTGTTTTCAATGTGCTGTCATAGGTCAGATATGTTGAAATTCCTATAGCGACTACGCTAAGACACAGCGCTCCTGCAAACCCTTTGCCCTTAAAGAACTTTTTTATTTTTTGGGTAGTTATCTTATCCATAGCTTTTTCCTTTCAAGTTAAAACTTAGCTGCACTTGTAGTTTTAACTCATTTTTCCGTTTTATTCGTATTTTTTAAGAAAAATTCATTACTTTAACGCTTTTCCGCTTTAAATTGTGTAAGTTTTTTCTTGACAAATGCCGAGCGATATGGTATACTTACATTATTCCCGCAGATACGGGATTTAAACCGAATATACACCACAAATCGCAGATGGAAAAAAGTAAGGCGGCAGATTTCTCACAGAGAGTCGGATAAGGTGCGAGCCGACAGAATATAAAGCCTGAATTCATTCCGGAGAGATGAGCCGAAAGCGCAGAGCCTGTAAGCCATCCGGGTAAGCCCGTTACAGCTTTAAAGACCGTATACCAGTGCTTGCACCTGTACGGTGAATTGAGGTGGTACCGTGGATATATATATCCGCCCTCAGGTCAGAGATGATCTGAGGGCGGTTTTTGATTATACGGAACTCATAAAAATTCCGGGTGTGATGTATAAAGCGTCAGAAACGAAAGGAAAGAAAAGCAATGAGTATGAACATGATAAGAAAGCTCCCTACACCAAAGGAAATAAAGGAGCTGCACCCTCTGTCGGAAAAGATAGTGGAAACCAAGAAAAAGCGTGACAAGGAAATAGCCGATGTGTTCACGGGCAAGAGCAACAAGTTCTTGCTTATAATAGGACCTTGCTCTGCTGACAAGGAAGAGCCTGTCCTTGACTATATTTCAAGGCTCGTTCCCGTTCAGGAGCAGGTAAAGGATAAGATACTGATAATTCCCAGAATTTACACAAATAAGCCCCGTACAACAGGAGAAGGCTACAAGGGCATGATTCATCAGCCCGACCCGACAAAGAAAGAGGATATGCTTGAGGGTCTTATCAAGGTAAGAAGTCTTCATACAAAGGCTATCGAGCAGACGGGATTTACCTGTGCGGATGAAATGCTCTACCCTGAAAACTACCGTTATCTGTCCGATCTTTTGTCTTATGTTGCTATCGGCGCTCGCTCGGTCGAGGATCAGCAGCACAGGCTTACATCAAGCGGAATGGATATCCCTGTCGGTATGAAGAACCCCACGGCAGGCGATATGTCTGTTATGCTGAACTCTATCCGTGCGGCACAGGCAAGCCATACTTTCATCTACAGGGGCTGGGAAACAGTCACAAGCGGAAATCCGCTTGCGCACGCTATACTGAGAGGTGCTGTAAACAAGCACGGTCAGACTATCCCGAACTATCACTATGAGGATCTGTCACTGCTGTATGAGCTGTACTGCAAGAAAAATCTTCAGAATATGGCGGTCATCGTTGACACCAACCACTCAAATTCGGGCAAGAAGTATTTAGAGCAGGTAAGAATAGCAAATGAGATTCTTCACAGCCGCCGTCACAGCAAGGATCTTGAGGGCTTTGTCAAGGGACTTATGATAGAAAGCTACATTGAGGACGGAAGCCAAAGCACAGACGATGCCGTTTACGGCAAGTCGATAACCGACCCCTGTCTTGGCTGGGAAAAGACAGAAAAGCTAATCTACAGCTTAGCCGACCAACTGTAAGCGCCCGTGGGGCGTGGCAAATTCCGCCCTTGCGGCTGTGAGCCGCTACAAATTCCGACCTTTGATAATGTTGCGGATTTTTGTGGGATAGCGGAACGGTCGGGGTTTAGCGATGACAATTTCGGCATTATTAATAAGCTATGGCAGAATCGAATACAATATAATAAAGCTCACCGCCGTGATGTAAATTCATCACGGCGGTGAGTTATATCCTGCTTTGTATCCCACTTAATCATATAAAATATTCCCCGACTTTTCAATCGGGGAATAAGATTATAACTGAATTATTACTTCATCTTCTCGATAGAAAGCATTATCTTTTCCATCTTTTCCTGTGCCTTAGCAAGCTTTACACGCTCGTTTTCAATCTGCTGTGCGGGTGCTTTTGACAGGAAGCCCTGATTGCTCAGCTTTCCGGAAAGGAAGTCGATGTCCTTCTGAGCCGCCTTGCGCTCCTTTTCAAGTCTTGCAAGCTCCTTTTCCTTGTCTACAAGCTCGCCCATAGGCATAAATATTCTTGCGTTCGCGGTAACGATAGTTACCATATCGTCGCTTGTTTCTGCCTTTTCCGATACTGTCAGCTCGCCTGCGCCCGCAAGACGCTCAAAGAATGCCTTTGCGCCCTCAAACAGTGCTGTTTCGGCTGTTTCGATGTGCATTGTTACCTTCTTTGACGGCGGTACGTTAAGCTCGTTGCGCTGTACACGGATAGCACGGATCGCGTCAACTACCTTTGCAAAGTCTGTCTGTTCAGCCGCAAAGTGAAGCTTCTCGTCATATACGGGCCAAGCCGATATCATTATGCTTTCGGGGTTGTTGTCCTTATCCGCAACTATAGGCATCGACTGCCATATTTCCTCTGTGATGAACGGCATAAAGGGGTGTAACAGCTTTAAGATGCCCTGCATAACGTAAACGAGTACGTTCTGAGCGGCACGGGCTGTTTCTCCGCCCTCTGCGATACGCGGCTTTGTAAGCTCGATGTACCAGTCGCAGTAAATGTCCCAGATAAAGTCGAACAGATTCTGTACCGCAACACCAAGCTCATAGCTGTCGAGATTTGCAGTAACGTTCTTGATAAGGTCGTTGTAGAGTGATAATATCCATTTATCCTCGATGGGGAGCTGTTCGGGGAGGACTGCTCCCTCCATATCCTCGGGAAGATTCATAAGGATATATCTTGAAGCATTCCACAGCTTGTTTGCAAAGTTACGGGAATTTGTGACCTTTGTTTCTGTCCAGCGCATATCGTTACCCGGAGCGTTGCCTGTAACAAGAGTAAGACGCAATGCGTCCGCACCGTACTTGTCGATTACTTCAAGCGGGTCAACACCGTTACCAAGCGACTTACTCATCTTTCTGCCCTGCTCGTCACGAACAAGACCGTGTATAAGTACGTCCTTAAAGGGCTTCTGACCTGTATGCTCAAGTCCGCTGAATATCATTCTCGCAACCCAGAACGGGATAATATCATAGCCTGTAACAAGCGTATTTGTGGGATAGAAATACTCAAGGTCAGCTGTCTTGTCGGGCCAGCCGAGTGTTGAGAACGGCCATAATGCCGATGAGAACCATGTATCAAGAGTATCCTCGTCCTGCTTCATCGGTGCGCCGCACTTCGGACAGGTGTCTATGCCGTCAAGAGTTATCTCTGTATGTCCGCACTCCTTGTTCTGGCAGTAGTAAGCAGGTATTCTGTGTCCCCACCACAGCTGACGTGAAATGCACCAGTCACGGATATTTTCCATCCAGTAGAGATAACCGTTTTCAAATCTCTGAGGAATGTATCTCAGCTCGCCGCTCTTTACTACATCTATAGCGGGCTGTGCAAGCTGTTTCATCGATACGAACCACTGATAGCTTGCTCTCGGCTCAACAGTTGTGCCGCAACGCTGACAGCAGCCTACATTGTGCTTGTGAGGCTCAACCTTTACAAGTAAGCCCTGTGCTTCAAGGTCGGCTACCATAGCTTTTCTTGCTTCGTATCTGTCCATACCTGCGTACTTGCCGCCGATACCGTCCATAATTGTAGCGTCGTCATTCATCATATGGATTATCGGTAAGTTGTGGCGCTTGCCGACTTCAAAGTCGTTAGGGTCGTGTGCGGGTGTGATCTTTACAACGCCTGTACCGAATTCCATATCAACATATTCATCGGCAATAACAGGGATCTCTCTGTCGGTAAGAGGGAGCTTAACCATCTTGCCTACTATGCTCTTATATCTTTCATCATCGGGGTGAACGGCTATAGCACTGTCACCGAGGAGTGTTTCGGGACGTGTTGTTGCTATCTCGACACTGCCGCTTCCGTCTGCAAGAGGATAGCTTATGTGCCAGAAGAAGCCGTCCTGCTCTTCATATTCGCACTCGATATCTGAGATAGATGTCTTACAGTTCGGACACCAGTTGATAATTCTTTCGCCGTGATAGATAAGTCCCTTGTTGTAAAGGTCGATAAACACCTTCTGTACAGCCTTTGAGCAGCCCTCGTCAAGAGTAAAACGCTCTCTGTCCCAGTCACATGACGAGCCGAGCTTCTTTAACTGCTGAACGATACGTCCGCCGTAAACTCTCTTCCATTCCCACGCACGTTCAAGAAAGCCATCTCTTCCTACATCGTCCTTGGTAAGACCCTCTTCCTTCATCGCATTAACGATCTTCGCCTCTGTAGCGATAGAAGCGTGGTCTGTACCGGGAAGCCACAGTGCGCTGTAGCCCTGCATTCTCTTATAGCGGATAAGAATATCCTGCAATGTGTTGTCAAGAGCGTGTCCCATATGGAGCTGTCCGGTTATGTTCGGAGGTGGGATAACTATCGTATAGGGCTTCTTCTTGGGGTCTATTTCTGCATGGAAGTACTTCTTTTCCTCCCATTCGTGATAAAGCCTGTCCTCAAAATCCTTAGGAGAATAGGTCTTTGCGAGTTCTTTCTTCATTTTATTTATATCCTTTCTTTGATTGCCGGAGTTTAACGTTACGCTTCCACCCTTGCGAAAAGCTGTTCATCGGGGTCTACAAGCACCGTGTAATTGTTTGTGAATATCACCATACCCGGCTTTGCGCCGTTGGGCTTCTTTACAAACCTTATCCGTGTGTAGTCAACCGGCACTTTCGTGCTGTTCTGTGCCTTTGAGCAGTATGCCGCAAGGCTTGCCGCCTGCAGAATGGCATTATCCGATATTTCGCCGTTCTTCGCCTTTATTATGACGTGCGAGCCTGCTATGTTCTTCGTATGAAGCCACATATCGTCCGGCTCGGCGGTTTTTACTGTCAGCTTGTCATTCTGTATGTTGTTCCTGCCTATATACACATCGTAACCGTCATCGGTCACAAAGTGCATAGGAGGTTTCGGTTTTACCTGTGTTTTTTTATTGACGGTATTCGCATGGATATAGCCGTTTGCCGCTAACTCCTGCTTTATCTCGCTTATCTCCGCATTGGAGGTGGCACGGGACGCGGCATCGAATACGCTGTCGATATATATAAGCTCGTTTTCGCCGTCTGCTATCAGCTTTGTAAGCATTCTTTCGGCTTTTTCAAGCTTCTTGTATTCCGCATAATATTTCTGGGCGTTCTGTGAGGGGGTGAGCCTTACGTCAAGCGGAACGGTCACGGTTTCGCCCGTGCTGTAATCCTCGGCGGTAAGCTCGGTCATGCCTTTTTCCATACGGTATATGTTCGCACTTACAACATCGCCACGGACTCGGAATACCTCCCTTTCTCCGCACTGTGCAAGCTCGCCCTTCTGAAGCTCCAGCTTTCTTGCTATTCGCTCATAGGTATTCATCAGCATTTTCAGCAGATCCCTTGAACGCTGTTTCATACGTTCATTTTCCGCTTTACTGCCGTAGAATATATCCAGCAGTGCATTTGCGCCGTCTGCGTGGGATACAAGCATCTGCGTACCGTATTGCTCTATCGGCATAAAGCAGAAATCCTTGTATGCGCCGTTCAGGTCACGCAGAATCGTAAAACCGTTTTTATCTGTAACATATTCTCTTGCACGTTTTATAAAAAACAGCAGGCGGTCATAGTTATCATTCGTCATATCGTCAACCGCAAAATCGGTATCCCTGCACGAATAATAAGCGCACTCTCTCGCAAATACCGGAGAAACGCCCTCAAGACAGGCGGTCAGGTGCTTTGACAGCCGCTTTCCCTCGCCCTGTTTTACAGCATTTATAAGCTCGCTGTCGGAACAGGTAAGGAAGTTTACACGGGTCAGATCTCTCGGCGGCGTTTCGTATACGATATTCGGCAGTATGCGTCTTACCGAAGAAACATCGTCCGTGATACGCTTTATGCTGTCGGTAACACGGTACACGCCGTCCTTTTTTGCCATAAGTATTATATTGCTGTGCCTGCCCATTATTTCGGCGGTAAGGCGGTTTACTACCATATCGCCTATTTCGTTCATGCACTCAAAATCAAAGTTTATTATACGCTCAAGTCCGTCCTGCGTTATATCCAGCAGTTTTCCTCCGCTGAGGTGCTTTCTGAGAAGCATACAGAACATAGGAGGAGCGGACGGATTTTCCGCTGTACGCTCCGTCATACTCACTCTCGCCGACATTGAATTTGAGCTTATCAGTATCTTATTGTGCTTTCCCGCACTGCGTATCGAAATTATTATCTCCTCACGGGAGGGCTGATAGATCTTGTCTATTCTTCCGCCGACAAGCCCTGCCGACAGCATTTCAGATACCACGCAGTGAAGAAAAGTGCCGTCAAGTGACATCGGCAGTCCTTTCCGTCACACGTTAAATTATATATGAGCAAGGGTCTTTACTGCTCTGTGCGACAAATATCTGTGTATTGTGGAATTTGCGGCTCAGAACACCGCAAAGATAATTGCAAAGTATATTTTCCGTGTGGAAGTGACCTGCGTCAATAAGGCAGAAATCCCTGTTGACAGCGTCTATCCACACATCGTGCTTTATATCGCCCGTTATAAGAGCGTCACAGCCTGCGGCAAAGGCAAGCGGTAAGGTGCTTCCGCCTGCACCGGAACAGACGGCTACACGCTTTATCGGTCTGTCGGTTTCGGTATAGCGTACCACCGTACAGTCAAACGCTTTCTTGCAACACTCAGCAAGAGCCTTGGCGTGAGTGGCTATAGGCAGTTCGCATATTTTACCGTAGCCTGTTCCATCGGGCATAACGGGTTCTAATATCTTGTCGGAACGCTCAAATTCAAGCAGATCGAGCATAATATCGGTAACGCCGTTTTTGGTCATATCGGCATTTGTATGCATACATACCGCGTTCAGCTTATTCTTTATAAGCTCGTAAACCGGCGTACCCTCCGTCACGCTTTTCAGCGGATCGAAAATAACAGGGTGATGCGATATTATAAGATTGGCTTTATTCGCCACTGCCTCTTTTATCACAGCGTTGGTTATGTCAAGGCAAAGGCATATGCCCTTAACCGGGGCGTTCATATCGCCGACAAGAAATCCGCTGTTGTCAAACTTATCCTGCACCGAAAACGGTGCGTATTCATTCAGAAACTCGTAGATAGCGCTTACTTTCATAACCTTCACCCCAAAATTATAATGATTTTATTATCTTTTCTATTTCTCTTGCAGCACTGAGCAGTCTTTCGCTTTTTGATATATCGGCTGCAGCGCAGTTTTCTCCTGCACGGTTCAGCCTTTCGCATACTGCGATAAGATATTCTTTATCAGTCACTTTTCCGGCATAGGCAAAAGCGTCCGCGATGTCGCGTTTTTCACCGCTGAAGTACACCGACATAATAACGTAATTTCTGTCGTTTTCCCTTGCGGTAAGCTCTTTTTCTATATAGAAGCCGTTTTTGTACAGCTCTTTTCTTAATATCTCAGCCTTTGTCATAGGCTGGAGGATAAAATGTGTATCACGGCTTAAGAAACGGCAACCTAGAACTATCCTCGCTATAAGCTCGCCGCCCATACCTGCGATTATCACATCGTCGGCGTAATCTATTTTTTCAAGTCCGTCAGACAGCACAAGACGCACCGCATCTTCTTTTCCTATGTAGTGCATTACCGTCTGCCTTGCGGAAAGCAGTGGTCCTTCGTTTATATCCGCCGCCGTGAGCTTTCTTTCACCGTCAAGATAGAGCCTGCAAGGGAGCAGGGCGTGATCCGTACCGACATCGCATATCTCTCCGCCTTTACGCACCATTCCTGCCGCCGCCGCAAGCCTTGGCGAGAGTATCGGCTCGTGCATCAGTTGCCGACAGCCTCGTTCAGCTTCTTAACCAGCTCGTCCGCATCAACGCCGTGTACATCACACGCCTGTGCAACAGTTTCACCTCTTGACGCAGGGCAGCCTAAGCAGTGCATACCCATTTCAAGAAAGTACGGAGCTGTGACCTCTCCGTGCGCGTCTAAGATATCGCCGATTATAGAATCCTTTGTGATAGTCATATTTTTTACATTCCTTCCGATAGAAATTTCAGTATATAAATATACATTGTTTATTATACACCAATCCGGGTGAAATTACAATAGCGGAAATGAGAATTTGCGATAAGCAAAACAGCAGATACGCTTTCGCATATCTGCCAAAATTTATGATACCGTTTATTCCCGCCGTTTAGCCACGTTAAGCATAACAACATCGTTGCAAAAGGCGGAATTTGGTGCGGCACATTGCCGCAAAACGGCAGATACGCTTTCGCATATCTGCCGTAATTCGTTTATAAAATTTATGATACCGTTTATTCCCGCCGTTTCGCTATCCTGCGGATAGCTCTGACAATTCAAAAGGCGGAATTTGGTGCGGCGCATCGCCGCTCGCCGCTTAGACGGTGGGTTTCTGGCGTACCTTTATGTGTACCTCACGAAGCTGCTGTTCGGTTACCTCTGTGGGTGCGCCGAGCAGGAGATCCTGTGCGTTAGAGTTCATCGGGAATGCGATAACCTCTCTTATGCTCTCGTCACCTGTGAGGAGCATTATCATACGGTCAACACCGGGTGCCATACCTGCGTGAGGCGGAGCGCCGTACTGGAACGCATTGTAGAGCGCGCCGAACTTTTCGGCAACGTCCTGCTCTGTGTAGCCTGCTATCTCGAATGCCTTTATCATTATCTCAAGGTCGTGGTTTCTTACAGCACCGCTCGAAAGCTCAACACCGTTGCAGACAATATCGTACTGGTATGCGAGTATGTCAAGCGGATTTTTTGTCATCAGCGCCTCAAGACCGCCCTGCGGCATTGAGAAGGGGTTGTGCGTGAATATAGTCTTGCCTGTTTCCTCGTCCTCCTCATACATCGGGAAGTCAACGATAAAGCACATTTCGTATCTGTCATAGTCGATCATATCCATACGCTTTGCGACTTCTGTACGGATCTGACCTGCAAACTTAGGCGCCATCTTCTTGTTATCGGCAATGAAGTAAAGAACATCGCCAACTTCAAGAGCGCATCTGTTCTTCAGCTCTTCTCTCTGCTCGTCATTCAGGAACTTGTCGATAGGACCGAGATACTTGAAGCTCTCGTCTACCTTGACATATCCAAGACCCTTCATGCCGATCTCCTTAGCGAATGCCTCCATCTTCTCAAAGAAGCCCTTTGACTGACTAGCCATACCGGGAACTCTGATACCTCTTACACACTTGTTTGCGAAAGGCTTGAAGTCGCTGTCAACGAATAAGTCAGACAGCTCTGTTATAATAAGAGGGTTACGCAGGTCGGGCTTGTCTGTACCGTATTTCAGCATTGACTCGGCGTAGGGAATACGCTTGAATGGTGCGGGAGATACGGGCTTGCCGCCGAACTTTTTAAATACAGCGGATAAAACCTCTTCTGCGTTTGCAAAAACGTCTTCCTGTGTCGCAAATGCCATTTCAAAGTCAAGCTGATAGAACTCACCGGGTGAACGGTCCGCTCTTGCGTCCTCATCACGGAAGCACGGAGCTATCTGGAAGTACTTATCAAAGCCCGATACCATAAGTAACTGCTTGAAGATCTGCGGTGCCTGCGGCAGAGCGTAGAACTTTCCGTGGTGCTTACGGCTGGGGATAAGGTAATCTCTTGCTCCCTCGGGTGAGCTTGTTGAAAGGATAGGGGTCTGTATTTCAAGAAATCCCATCTCGGTCATCTTACTGCGTAAGAATGAGATGACCTGTGAACGCAGTACGATATTGTTGTGCATTCTCTTATTACGCAGATCGAGATAACGGTACTTTAAGCGTATATCTTCCTTTGTTTCTGTCGAGGTGGGAACTTCAAACGGGAGCTGTTCAACAGTTACCTTGCCCAGTACCTCAAGACTTTCGGCTACTATCTCGATAGTTCCTGTGGATATCTTATCGTTATAAGTACCCTCTGCTCTCTTTATTACCGTACCGCCTATTGTAACGGCACACTCCTTGTTCACGCCCTCAAGAAGACCCTCGTTCTTCTGGAATGTGATCTGCACATAACCGTAATGGTCACGCAGATCTATAAACTTGATTCCTCCGTGGTCACGGATGTTCTCTACCCAGCCTGCAACACGGACGGTCTTGCCGATGTCGTTTTCACTCAGCATTTCGCAGGTGTGAGTGCGGTACTTGTTCTCTAAAAACATTTCTTTCTTGCCTTTCTTTTTTTATAAATCAGCCCTTGAGCTTTTCTTCAAGCATTGCCTTTATACTTGCGGGTGAAGCCGCTCCCTTTAGTGCCTTGTTGCACTGTCCCATAAGGAAGCCGAATACCTTTGTTTCACCGCTTCTGTACTGCTCGACAGCCTTAGGATTAGCCTCCATTATGCCGTTTATCGTCTTTTCAAGCAGTGCGTTGTCTTCCTTTATCCACAGCTGCTGTTCTTCGGCGATAGTTTCGGGCTTCTTGCCTGTTTCAAGCATTTCACGCAGGATTATCTTTCTGTTATCCTTTGATATTTTGCCTGTTTCCGCAAGCTCTATAAGCTTTGCGAGATCCTCTGCGGTAAATTTCATATTATCAAGATCAAGCTCACCGAGATTTATTCTTCTCATAAGCTCAACCACTATGAACGTGCCTATAGGCTTGGGGTTATTATATGCCTTTACGGCATTTTCAAACAGGTCACTTACACGCTTTGAATCTGTCAGCACCTTTGCGTCAGCCGCAGAAATGCCGTACTCGCCTGTGTAACGTGCCACTCTCTGCTCCGGCATTTCGGGAATGTCCGCCTTTATAGCCGCAAGCTCTTCTTCCGTGAAGATTATCGGCGGTATATCGGGGTCGGGGAAATAACGGTAATCGTGAGCGTCCTCCTTGGAACGAAGCGAGCTTGTTTCACCTGTAGCGTCATTGAAGTGGAGCGTTTCCTGTACTACTCTTTCACCGTTCTCAATAAGCTCTGTCTGGCGGTATATCTCGTATTCAATGGCTCTTTGTATAGCCTTTGTGGAGTTAAGGTTCTTGACCTCGGTTCTTGTTCCGAGCTTGTCTGAATCCTTTTCGGCAAGCGAAATATTAACGTCGCATCTCATTGAACCCTGTTCAAGCTTACCGTCGCATACGCCTGCATACTGGAGCATAAGTCTTATCTTTTCAAAGAACGCTATGACCTCAGCGGCTGAATGGAAATCAGGCTCGGTAACTATCTCGATAAGCGGGATACCGCAACGGTTATAGTCTGCAAGGCTGACACGCTCGATGTCGTCGTGTACAAGCTTTCCTGCGTCCTCTTCAAGATGTATACGATTTATTCTCATCGTCTTCTGCTCGCCGTCAACCGTTACGTCAACGTGACCGCCCAGACACACGGGGCGGGGCATCTGCGATATCTGATATGCTTTGGGCAGGTCGGGGTAGAAATAATTCTTTCTGTCCCACTTTGTAAAGCGTGATATCTCACAGTTCATGATGTAGCCTGCTTTTATAATGTACTCAACAGCCTTTGAGTTAAGCACGGGGAGCGTTCCGGGAAGTCCGGAGCAGACAGGACAGCATCTTGAGTTAGGCTCGCCGCCGAACTCAGCCGAGCAGGTGCAGAATACCTTTGAGTTTGTCAGAAGCTCTGCGTGTATTTCAAGTCCTATGGTAGGATATAATTTCATATTGTTACCGTCCCTTCTCAAACCTCGCTGTAACGTCTGTCAAACGTCTTTTCAAAAGCGTCTGCCGTCTGTATCAGCGTAGCCTCGTCCCACTTTCTGCCGACAAGCGACATACCTATGGGCATACCGTCTGCGTTATATCCGCAGGGTACGGAGATTGCCGGGAGCGATGCGATATTTACCGTTACGGTGCATATATCCGCAAGATACATCTTGACGGGGTCGGTTTCCTGCTCACCTATCTTGTATGCTACAGTAGGAGCGGTAGGTGTCAGTATAACGTCCGCATTCTCGAATATCTCGTTATATTCCTTTATAATCTGCTGTTTTAATGCCAGCGCCTTTAAATAGTATGCGTCATAGTAACCGCTTGAAAGTGCGTAGTTACCGAGAAGTATACGGCGCTTTACCTCATCGCCGAAGCCTCTTGTACGGCTGTCGCGGATCATCTCGTCAAAGGTTCTGCCCTCGCCTCGAAGTCCATACTTGATACCGTCAAAGCGTGAAAGGTTGGAAGCCGCCTCGGCACTTGCCACAAGGTAGTAAGCCGATACAGCGTACTTAAGGCTTTTCATCGAGCAGTCAACGAGCGTTGCGCCCATTTCTTCATATTTCTTTGCCGCCGCAAGGACTGCGTTCTTCACTTCATCGTCTGTGCTGTCTGCGAAAAATTCCTTCGGAAGAGCTATCTTCATACCCTTTATATCCTTGCCGACCTTGGCGTTGAAGTCCTCGGCAGGCTTGTTTGCGCTTGTTGCGTCACGGCTGTCCTTGCCGCAGATAACGTTAAGTATCGTACCGCAGTCGACCGCATTGTTTGCGATAGGTCCTATCTGGTCAAGCGAGCTTGCGAATGCCACCAGACCGTAACGTGATACTCTGCCGTATGTCGGCTTAAGACCTGTCACACCGCAGAATGAAGCAGGTTGTCTTATAGAGCCGCCTGTGTCGCTTCCGAGTGCCGCAGGCGCAAGTCCTGCCGATACTACAGCCGCAGAGCCGCCGCTTGAACCGCCGGGTACACGGGATAAGTCGAAGGGGTTTCTTGTCTTTGCAAATGCGCTTGTCTGCGTAGAGCCGCCCATTGCAAATTCGTCCATACTGGTCTTGCCGAGAAGAACATAATTCTCGGCCTTCAGCTTTTCTATTACGTTTGCATCGTAAGGCGGAACAAAGTTTTTCAGCATCTTTGATGCGCAGGTCGTTCTTATTCCGTCCGTGCAGATGTTGTCCTTTATTGCAAGAGGTATACCGGTGAGTGCCTTTGCCTCGCCCTTGTCTATAATCTCCTGCGCCTTTTCCGCATTTTTCAGTGCCTCATCATCGGTCACTGTGATATATCCGAGTATATCGGGATCTTTAGCCTTTATGCTGTCTGAATATTCCTTGCAAAGCTCTGCGGCGCTTATCTGCTTTGTGTCGAGCATTTCACGCAGAGAACCCAGTGTCTGTTTTTTAAGCTCCATTATTCTCTTATCCTTTCAGCTCGTTTATCAGTCTACCATCTTCGGAACTACATAGCAGTTTCCGCTGGGCTGTGTGTTGCTGAGCAGCTTCTCTGTCGGGAATGAGGGCTTTGCAACGTCTTTTCTTACCTCGTCATAGCTTATGCTGTTATTATCCTTGGTATCATCGTAAACTACGTCAAATTCCTTTACTGTGTCCATAAGCTCGATTATCGCGCTCATTTCGCCCATTACCTTTTCTTTACCCTCATCGGTATAATTGAGCTTGCTCAGATTACACAGATGGTCAATGGTCTTTATATCCATTATGCCGTCATTCCTTTCCTTCGGGGCTTTTTCTGCCGTTTGTGGCAGAACCTACTGACCCATTATAGTTATACTTTAACTATTATACAACATTGCGAGCCTATTTGCAAGCGTTGGAGGGTAAAAAACTGTGTTTAAGTGAGATTTGAAAACACTACCGAGGTATTTTAGTATACTATTAAAGTATAATTACCCTGCCTTGTCCGCTTTAGCACCGGTTGAAATATAAGCGTATTTACTGTTTTTTTCAAAACCGCCGTCAACGTAACATTCAAAAATAAGCAACATTGGGAAAGGCAAATTTACATTGCCTTTCAGGCACACAAGAACTCCCCCGACCTATCATCGGGGGAGTTCTTGCTTATTGATTGAGGGGATGTATATAAACTTTCGTTGTACTTAGTCGGAGCGGTATCGCGTCTGCGGTAACTGCGCCCCTATAATAACCGCCATGGCGGCAATCAAGGCACTCGCCTTATCGTCTTCGGAAATCCTTTTCCTCTGACTATGGCTAAATTATAACGCCCGTTTGTTAATTGAATAATAACTGAGCGTGAAAAAATTATGAAAAGAAGAAATTCCCCGACTTTTTTCGCTATCCCTATTGACAAATCGCCCGTATCAGTATATACTGTATATATAACACATAAACAGTTTGACCAGCTTGTTATGTGACGTAAGCTTACAACACCAAAAAGGAGGAACTATGAAAATTCTTCTTAATTCCGATATTCCGATATACAAGCAGATCTCGGCCGATTTCAAGGAACGTATTATGAACGGCACGATTTCTGCCGGGGAATATCTTCCCTCGATAAGAGGACTTGCAAAAGAGCTTAAAATCAGCGTAATAACCACTATGAAAGCCTATGAGGAGCTTTGCTCGGAGGGGCTTGTCAGCGCAGTTCAGGGCAAGGGCTATATAGTCAACGCTCAGGACACCGGTATGATAAAGGAGCAGTATATGCGCCTTCTTGAACAGCATCTGCAGGACGCACTCGACTGTGCAAGGCTTGCGGGGCTATCCGTTGACGAGGTATGCGAGGTGCTGAAAACACTCGGCAGTATTGAATGATTCATCTAAAAGGAGATAATATGGAAGAGGTAATCAAGGTAAGTAATCTTACCAGAAAATATAAAGATTTTTCGCTGGGTCCTGTTGACCTTTCATTCCCGAAAGGCTTCGCAACGGCGCTTATCGGTGCAAACGGTGCAGGAAAAACAACACTTATGGATATAATATGCGGCATCACCGCAAAGACAGACGGCACAGTAACATATTTCGGAGAAACCGATAACGCCGACAATGGTAATGTCAAGGAACGCATCGGCTACTGTGCATCACAGGCGATGTTCCCGGCTAACTGGAAGGTGAGGGATATTGCACTTTCTATGAGCCTTGCGTTCGATAAATTCAGCAAGGACAGATTTTATTCACTTCTCGGTGAGCTTGGCGTTACCGATGAGAAAAACAGTAAAAAGCCTTTATCATGTATGTCGGACGGTATGAAGATGAGAGTGTTCTTAGCGTCGGCTTTTGCAAGAGAAACCGATCTGCTGGTGCTTGACGAGCCGGGCTCATCGCTCGATCCGCTTATGCGTGACAGGCTGTGCGACCGCTTCCGTGACTATATAGACAGCGGTAACGGCGAAAGGAGTATAATCTTCTCGACCCACAACATAGCTGATATGGAAAATGCCGCAGACTATGTAATATTTATGGATAACGGCAAGGTGGTCGAGCAGGGCTTCACAGAGGACCTGAAGGACAAGTATATTGCCCTCAGTGCCGAGCCTGAAAGCCTTGACAAAATATCGCCGCTTCTGCTCTGCTCTTCCCATTCATCGTCCACAGCAACGGGTCTTGCCTTAGCCAAAAACAAGCTGAAGCTCGAAGCACTGGGTGCTGTTACGGAACGTCCTACATTAAGCCAGCTCAGCATTGACATAATGAAAATTGCGGAAGAAAAACGCCTTGCTCTTAAAAAGGAGGCATAAGTATGATGAAATCGGTACGCTTATTCAATGCTAACACGCTGTTCAAGGTTTCGCTCGTTATGATCGTTATGGTTGCGGCAATTTATGTTATAGGCTTCTTAGTCGGCTCTGCCGCAGGAAAAAGCGACAGAGAAAACACAGACGACAGCACAGCAGTCGCAGAGGAAAATGACGATATTGCATATTCCGCCCTTAACACAGTGTGCTGTGTTATCGGCTTTGCAGGTGCACTCTTAATAAACGGCAACGCCATAAACCTTTACTATAAGGTTGACGGCAGTAAGTACGCAAGGACGATAAAGCACGGCGCAGAAAAGTTCGGCAAGTCGCTTGCAGGCTCTGTTATAATCTCGTCTGTTACTGCGGTGGCAGTATCGCTCGTACTCGGAATTTTCACGCTTATGGGCGGTGAGCTTGAGCTTACAGATCTGCCGCCTATGATACTGTTTTCGCTCGGCGCATCGCTCCTGTCCTGCATTCTGATACGTCCTCTCGTATCTGCAAAAAAAGCTAACGCAAGAAGCGTTCTTCTTCTGATAGCGTTGCTTGTCGCTATGTTTATTCTGTCATCAACAGCAACAGCGGCGAGCCATATAAGCTACAGTGCCGCACTTACTATGAGTATTATATTAACAGCGGTCGGGGTGATCGGAGCAGCTGTTTCAACAGTATCCGCCTGCCGTTACATCAAGAAAAACTGGCAGTTCTGAGGAGGGTATATGAAGATATGAAGAGTTTTCTTTTATCGCTTAGATTCGTTATAAAGCGTGTTTTCAGGCTTACTGCCGTCAATATTGTGTGGCTCATATGCTTTGCCGCTGTCATTGTGGCGGTAACCGTTGGGATGGCGGTTGCGCCTGAAATAAGAGGCAGCGAAGATTATCCGTTTTATCTGACGACCGTACCGTTTATAACAGTGCTCCTATTTTTCGGCGTGTCATCGTTGTATTCGGATATTTATGTGAGCGTCTATATCCGCACAAGCAGGCTTTACAAGTGTCTGCGGACGAGGGCTGTGCAGGTATTTTTGCTGATGATGAGCGTTGTGGCTCTGACACCTGCGATTATTGTTACCGCTGTTGTGAACCCTTCCGCTCTGCCCGACTTTTTGCTTGTATCGGCAATAATAATCGGCGTCAGTCTGCCGCTTGCATCGACTTATTTTCTTATGTGGATCGTCTTCTTCGGATATTCGATATTCAACCTGATAGCAGGCTTTTTCGGGGAACATTTTATGGTGGAGGGATTTAAGTTTCTGCCGACCGAGCTTACCGACAGTCTGCCTGTTGCGGCGTTGCTTGCAGTGGTGATACTGCTTGCGGGTCTTATAGTTTCTTTTATCATATCGGATATTATTTTCCGCATAAGAAAGCGGCCTCGTGACAGACAAATGCTGAAGGGAACGATGCAGGCGTGAGGGCGTCAGCGCTCACCTTTCAGCATACGGTCTATAGATGCAGATGAGATTTTTATCGTTGTTACAAAAGACGCTGTAAGCACACAAGCAAACATAAACATACAGGATACCGCACCTGCGATAAACTGAACGGTACTTATAATCTGCACAGATAAATCAAAATAGCTTTCAAGCCACATGTTATACACGGCATTTACACCGACCGACAGCAGAAATCCGGCTATACCCGAAACAAAAACAGCAAGAACCGTTTCCGCAAGAGTTATTCCGTACACATCCGTTTTTGTGGCTCCGAGCGCTCTCATCACAGCTATTCTCTGTGCGGTGTCCGAATAATACAGCAAAAGTGCGGATGCCGCCGACAGCAACATTGAAACACATATAAGCGGCAGTATAACAATCAGAATCTTCTCGATAAAGGCACTTACTCTGTCTATTCTTGAATATATCATAAGAGCATATCCGACAGTTGCGTGAATACCGTTTTTTTCGGCTTGCTCACACGCTTCAAGCGCTTTCTGAAAGCTGTCATAATACAGATTTACTGTGACATCGCTGTAGCAGAGTTTTGTTTTTTCGGCGGCGCTTTTTGTAATCATCAAGCTTTGTCCGAACACGCTTGCGGCAGCCTCACTGCTTGCTATTCCGCAAACGGTAAACCCGTCAAGATATATTTCACCGTTGTCGGTACGTTTCAGTGAAACACGATTGCCTGTCAGCCTTTCCATTTCCTCACGGGTAAATCCCAGTTCGGACAGAAAATCTTCCGAAATAACGACCTCGTCATCACCGCTTATGTTTCTGCCGTACAAAAAGATTTGTTTGTCGGGATAGTTGTGTTCAAAGCTGATACGTTGATTTTCCGAAATCACATCATACCGCATATCTACCGCAAGAATACGCTTGCTCTGCCGCATCATATCCACAGACGCAGTTTTTTTCATATCGTCACCGCAGATAAGCGTTATATCCTTCACCAGATGGTCTTCACTGTCAATTGACTGTGATACGGAATTCAGATATTCGCTTGTCGTATATATATTGTATTGATAACCGACGTTGCAGGAGATTACTTCTGACACGGCGGTTATTTTTGATATAATATCGTCCGCAGTATCCTCTGCCTGCTTTGCGGTATCGGAATATGCAGACACCATCGCACACGCCTGATCTATATGCTTGTACTGTATATCCGATAATTCATCGGTAATTGCAGACACAAAAGCAGCCGCAGAGCAGCACAGCAGCACAACAGTCAAAACGCTTACAGCCACCCTCAGCATAATACGCTTGTGTCCGGTCAGATTCTTCATTGCCAGCTTTAATATATCGGTTATTTTCATCTTACGCCTTTCTGTTATCTGTCATATTCTCTTACCGTATCAGAGAGGTTTATTCCGCTCAGCGTTCGGAATTTGCAATAAAGCATAACCGCAAGTACGGCTATAAACAAGAGAGCGAATGCCGATATGCCCACAATGCCGCTTGCCGTTTCCAAAGCCACCTCAAAACAAAGCAGGCTTTTTGTCAGGGATGAAACATAGGAAAACAGCAGGTGCATCAGCAAAAATCCGATTGCAGCGCCGAGCAGCAGTGATGAAAAATAAGGGATAAAATATATTGCGTATACGTTGTTTTTTTTCGCCCCCAACAGTATGAAATTTGTCATTATATGCGAGCGTTTCGCTATTGTTACCGAAAATGTATTTAAAACAGAAAAGAAAGCTATCCCTGCAAACAAAACAGCCAGCCCGATAAAAAGTATGTACGCATAGTTAATAGCGGTTATACCCATTTCAAACGCACTTGCATCTATATCAAACCCGTTTTGCCTTGCCGCCGTGACCGTTTTGTCATATTGGTGCATACTGTTTATCGTGCATGAAAAAACGCTGTCAATCTGTCGGTTATTTGCAACCGCACTGTCGTAATATGAATTAAACGGAACGATAACGGGATACGCAAAAACTGTGTTCTCTCCGCTGTATATTCCTGCTATCGTGTATTCCTTTATCGTTTTTTCTTTACTTTTAACACTCAGCTTATCACCGACAGCAAGCGATTCCGAAAGGGCTATATATTCATTTATCCACATACTGTCAGATTCCGGAGTATCGAAACACGGTTTTATATCCTCTCCGTCGATCATTTCACAGTCGAAGCCTGAGGACTCGCTAAGCAGCTCATCAATGAAGTACAGCGGAAGATTTTGCAGAAACCCGATTTTCTTTCCGCTGTCAGACACATATATGCCGGCATCGTAATCCGCCGACGACAGATGTACAGCTTTATCAAAGCCGCACTCCGACAGCTTGTCCTTAACACCGGCAGTATAACCGCAGGTTACAATGAATTCGTGTCCTCCCTGCGTCTGTTTATCAAGATAATCGTAATAATCCCGCCGTAAATTCACTGCCGTCAGAAACAGACAGGACGCAACCGCAGAAACTATCGCAAACATAAGTGCGGTAATAATAAGATAAGGCAGACACTTTTTTCCTTCTCTCACAGCAAGCCTTATTTCATCGTATAATTTCATCGCTTACCACCATACCGTCACTGAGCGTTATTATCCTGTCACACAACCGTGCGTCTGTCTTGCTGTGAGTGACCATCACCACAAGAGTATCTTCATCAACAAGCCCCCGCAGCAGTTCCATTATGCTTTCACTGTTACGGCTGTCCAGATTTCCGCAAGGCTCATCCGCAAGTATCACATCAGGCGAATGAACAAGCGCCCTTGCAATAGCCACCCTCTGCTTTTCTCCGCCCGACAGCTTGTTGCACTTGGTTCTCAGCTTATCGTCAAGCCCCACCCGTGCAACTGCTTTCCTGATCATATCGTCACGCTGCGATCTCGGCACTTTGTTTATTATAAGCGGAAGCTCGATATTGTCATATACCGTGTAGCAATCAATGATATGAAACGCCTGAAAAACAAATCCCACAGTTTTACTGCGGTAAGTGCTAAGCTGTTCTTCGGACAGACCTGCTATATTTTTTCCGTTCGCTATGACCTTTCCGTCGGTTGCGCTGTCTATCGCTCCGAGTATATTTAAAAGCGTTGATTTTCCGCTCCCCGACTCGCCGACAATCGCCACCATCTGCCCCTTGCTTATATCAAGATTTACATCCTTCAGAGCATAGCACACTCCGTCACCGTCAGCATAGCTTTTATTAAGATTTTCCGTCCGGTACATTATACCGCCCATAAGTTATCCCTCCGATACCAAAAACGGCACACCGTGTATATTAAGTGTGCCGTAATTGTTACTGTGCAATTTTATATGTTTTATTCAGAAACGTCACGCTCTGTTTGTCGCCTCCGAGCTGCATTGCAACCATAAATTCAGCAGAATCGGAGCTATCCGACTGCAGAACGTTAAACCAAATCTCATTCGTATCCTTATCAAAACGATATGTATAAGCATCGTCAAGCCTTTCGGCAAGAGCCGTCTTATCTTCTATCATATCGCCGACAAGGTCTTTTGCGAGTGCTTCAAAATCATATCCGACAAATCTGAAGCTGTTGTCCTCATTAAAGCTGATATACTGCTTTGACTTGTCTGCGTCAAGATAGTAGTTTCCCTGCACCGCTCCCGGCTCGCCTGACTTGTCGGATCCGCTCTTATCGGCACAGGCGCATACGGAAATTGAGGTCATTGTGACAAGCATCAGTACCGCCACAGCTTTTTTAAAACGGTTTTTAATTTTCATCGGTCGAATCGCTCCTTTTAATAGTATCGTTAATAGTATCGCATTCGGCTTCCATGTAAAATACAGGCAAAATATCCCTGTAAAATAAATTATAGCATATTAGATATTTTTTGTCAACTCATCTACATTCTGGCGTAAGCTGCTCAATGCCGGAGTTAAATTTCCCGCCTGCCTCTTGACAAATAAAGTAAGCTGTGTTATAATCCGCTTGTATCGGAAGTTCCGATATTCTAAATTCAAAACGAAAGGACCGAATGCAATGCGTACAAATTCCTGATAAGAGCAGAACGAAATACCCTTATAGCCCTTGCCGCCCTATATGATAAGACGGGCGATAAAACGGGCTTGGTTTCGTGTCTGCAATGCAGGAATGTATTGCTGTCGGTCTTGTATTATGCCCTTTTTCGCCGTGTGTTTATGCGAAGATCGGGATAAAAAGCCGTGGGAGCGTATGTTCCTGCGGCTTTTTTGATACAGAAAGGGGTATGATATTATGTCTATAATCAGTGTAAACAATTTAACCTATTACTATGACGGCTGTGATGAAGCCGTGTATGAGAATGCGTCATTCACGCTTGACACAACGTGGAAAACAGGGCTTATCGGCAGGAACGGACGGGGTAAGACCACACTTCTGAAGCTGTTGACAGGCGAGCTTGAAAACGGCGGTGCGGTGAGCACAAAGGCTGAGTTCCTGTACTTTCCTTTTGATGTAGAGGACAAGGATATGACAGGCAGTGAGCTTATCGCGGTGATATGTCCCGGAGTCGAAGAATGGGAAGTTATCCGTGAGCTGTCTTATATGGGTACGGACTGCGAAATTCTGTACAGACCGTTCAACACGCTGTCGGGTGGTGAACAGACAAGGCTGCTGCTGTGCCTGCTGTTTTTGCGCGACAACGCTTTTCTGCTGATAGACGAGCCGACCAACTGCCTTGACCTTGACGCAAGAGAGGTGATAGGCGACTATCTCAAAGCAAAGAGCGGATTTATACTTGTATCACACGACCGTGATCTGCTTGACAAATGCACCGACCATATACTGTCGCTGAGCCGCAGTGATATCGAAATAATAAACGGTAACTACAGCGTGTGGAAAGAGAACTTCGACAGAAAAGAAGCAAACGAGCTTATGCGTGACAAGAAGCTGAAAAGTGAGATAGGGCATCTCAAAGCCGCCGCAGAACGCAGTAAAAAGTGGGCTGATACGGCGGAGAGCAGAAAGATAGGGATCGATCCGACAAAAACCGAAAAGTCGCCTGACAGGAGAGCTGTTGAGGGAGCTAAGGCGAAAGCCCTTATGAAGCGTATGAAAGCTGTCGAAAACCGCAGACAGTCGGCGATAAACGAGAAATCGGAGCTGCTGAAAAACCGCGAATATATTGATGTGCTGAAAATCCCCTCGATCAGGGCTAAATCGGCAACGGTGCTTTCGGTGCAGAACCTTGTTCCGTATTATTGCGGCAATGCTTTATGCGAGCCTGTTTCATTTACACTGTCTTACGGGGAAAGGCTGTGTCTGTCGGGCAAAAACGGCTGCGGAAAATCTACGATCCTTAAAATCATCGCAGGGGCGGATATAAGCTACAGCGGAAGTATAGCAAAAGCGCCCGGGCTTAAAATATCGGTATTGCCGCAGGATACAAATGGGCTTTCAGGAACGCTTGACGAATTTTCAGAGCGGCTCGGTGTTGACCCGGAGCTTGTCCGTGCGATACTCGCGAAGCTCGGTTTTTCTCGCAAGGAGCTTATCGGACGAACCGAAAATCTAAGTGCGGGACAGAAAAAGAAGGCGCTTATAGCGGGCAGTCTTGCCACGCCCGCAAACCTTTATATATGGGACGAGCCGCTGAACTTTGTCGATATTATTTCAAGGATACAGCTCGAACGGCTACTCAGTGTGAATACGCCGACTATGCTCCTTGCGGAGCATGACAGGTATTTCTGCGAGAATACAGGGACGGAAAGGTTTTATATAACAAAAGGATAGGTATATATGGGGCTGTGACGCAACCCGGAAAAGGAAAGGTGAGTCGAAGTACTAAAAATAGTGCGTAAGGCTCACTTTTTTCGTATAGTACACTTTTATTATGTCGCTGTTCCTTGGTTATTATGACAATTTTTGTTGACTGTATTTCACAAAATATAAAGACAAATCTTGATTTTGCATAGCATGAGTGATATTGTAACAATAGAAAAAGTGTTTCTTTTTCAAAAACAAAACGGAGGTACATATGAAAAGAAAAAGAACACGCAAACCGCTTATTTGCGCAGGAAACAGACGATTATTCGGTAGTATTCCAGAATAAAGACGGATCAAAAACAATACTTGACGCATCTTTATACAGCAAGAAAAGTACAACAAATTTCGGCTCTTCGCACCAAACTCAATTATGAGAAACAGCAATGAAAAAATAAGCGATTCAATATCATTGTATGATAAATCAAGTCTGATAAAAAATGGAGGGAAATGCCATGAAAAAACTAACCAAAACAACAGCACTTGTATGATGCAACGGCACAAACAGCTGACCTTGCAGAGTTGCAAAACCGGCAGAGCAAGCAACACCCGACACCGCATTTCAATGTTTAAATAGGTCTTTCGACAGACTGCGAGCCACGGCAAATAGTCGTGGCTCAGATCATATTCTTTTGTTTTAAATCAAAGCATATGCAGCTTTTTTGTAGCATATGCGTTAAGCGACATATCCGCAATATTTCCCGCAAGATACTCATAATAGCCCTGACAGCCTATCATAGCCGCATTGTCGCCGCAAAGCGATATATCGGGCATATAGAACTGCTTTCCGCTTGCATTTGCCATCTCCGACAGCTTATCACGAAGCATGGAATTTGCCGCTACGCCGCCTGCAAGCGCAAGCTTTGTATAGCCTAGCTCATTTGCCGCCGCCATAAACTTTTCCGCCAGGATAGAGGTGATAGTGTCCTGAAAACAAGCGGCGAGGGAATTTACATCGGTTTCGATGCCCTTCTGCTCGTTGTTGTGGATAAGGTTTATTACTGCGGTCTTAAGTCCCGAAAAGCTGAAGTCATACGGATTTTTCGTTGCGGGGCGGGGGAGCTTATACATCTTCGCGTCACCCTGCTTTGCCGCTCTGTCGATATGTACACCGCCGGGATAAGGAAAGCCCATTGCCCTTGCGGCTTTGTCGAACGCTTCGCCTGCCGCGTCATCGGTAGTCTTGCCGACTGTTTCAAGCTCGGTGTAGCTGTTTACCTTTACAATATGGCTGTGACCGCCCGATACCACAAGGCACAGATAAGGCGGCTCGAGCTCGGGGTGGGTTATGTAATTTGCCGCAATATGACCTTTTATGTGGTGCACCGCAATAAGCGGCTTGTTCTTTGCAAGTGCAAGTCCCTTGGCAAAGTTCACACCGACAAGCAGAGCGCCTATAAGTCCGGGGGCGTTGGTCACTGCTACTGCGTCAACGTCATCAAGCGTCATATCAGCCTTTTCAAGCGCTTCTGCGCACACGCCCGTTATGTTCTCACAATGTCTGCGCGATGCTATTTCGGGGACAACTCCGCCGTACAATTTATGCTCATCTATCTGTGTGGCTATCACAGAGGATAATACTTTTCTGCCGTCCTCGGTTATCGCCGCGGCC
The DNA here is from genome assembly GCA_003512525.1 of Oscillospiraceae bacterium. Taxonomy (GTDB): domain Bacteria; phylum Bacillota; class Clostridia; order Oscillospirales; family Ruminococcaceae; genus Ruminiclostridium_E. The sequence continues at coordinate 78,999 of DOQG01000058.1, forward strand.
GTTTCATCGCAGGAGCTTTCTATCGATAATATCTTCATTTTGTCTTCCTTAGTATTCGGCTACACTGTAGTAGTCGTGGTTTTCGTCATAAATATCAAAGCCGAGATCCATAAGCTTCTTTGTATCAGCAAAGCGGTTTTCGACTTCACAGCCGTATGTCAGCGTAATGATCTTCTTATTGTTCATACCTGCATAACCGATAAAGCAGAAGCCCGCCTCATCGGTAAAGCCTGTTTTAAAGCCATATACTTCATACGGTATTGTTGTATCTGTGAGCAGAATATTTCCGTTGTCCCAGCTGTGAACGCCGCCCTCTTCGTCATATACTATCGCAAGCGGCTGACAGGTGATATCGCATATTGTACTGCTCTGCGTTGCCGCGATAGCAAGCTTCAGCATATCGGACGCTGTGGTGTAATGATCGTTATCGTGATAACCGTCGGGGACGGTGAAATGAGTGTTCTCTGCTCCGAGCTTTTTTGCATAGTCATTCATCAGCACCGCGAAATATGACACAGCCTCGCTGTCGCTGATATCATCACCGTACACCTTTCTTGCAACATTGACAGCTATCGTATATGCCGCGTCATTACCGGAGGGGGCAAGCATTGCGGTCAGTATCGCATTCCGGCTGAGAGTTGAACCCTGCGCTATCCACGACATACTGGAGTCCTGCGCAACAAGCTCAAGCTCGCTTCCGACATAGTATATAAACTCGGGTGATGTATATTCTATCGCCGTCAGCGCTGTGAGCAGCTTTGTGGTGCTTGCAGGGTAGACAAGCTCATCGGCATTCTTGGAATATATGATCTTACCTTCTGTAAGGTCGTAACATATTGCCGCATAGCAGTTTACAAAATCGTCGCCATAGACCGGCTCGGGTTCGGGAGCTTCTGTAGTTGCCGCTGTCGTTGTAGTGGTGGTTGTTGTCGTTTCGGCAGTTGTCTGTATCGGCTTTACAACACTAACAGCGGGCTTGGCTCCGCCTTGTACATTACTGTTTCTGCCGTCCATTGTGAGGTCTACGCTACCGCAACCTGCGCTTACCGCAACGACAGACACCGTAAGCATACAGCAAAAAGCAGCTTTTATTTTATTTTTCTTATTGCGTACCGTTGCTATCAGTCCTTCCGACAAACAGTTAATTATTCTGCGCTTTGCTGTATAGACTCTATACTCTGTTTTGCTTCCTGCTTTACTTTGTACGGCAGTGATTCAAGTATCATTTCCGACATACGCTTATCGGGTGAAAATATGAGCATTGTTCTGCCGTGCGTCTTGTGCTTTGCAATAAGATAATACGCGTTTATATTAGTTCCGTCCGATGCGATAACGGTCGCGTCGGCATTTGCACCGTTAGTGCCGTCATATATGCCAAATTCCTCTACCGTATTCATCTTTAATGTGATAAGACGTTTCCTTTTTCTTTTGCCTGTTATCTTGTCGATATCAAGATCGTCATTTGTAAGTATATACTCATATTCATAGCTCATTCCTGTCAGAAGCCATACCAGTCCGAACAGCGCTCCTACCGAAAGAAGCGTCAGCACCATAAATCCTGTAAAGAATGACAGCCACATAAGAACGGTAGCAACAACCAGTCCTAAAACCGTAAGACCTATTCTTTTTGCCCAGTCAGCACCTGTCGTAGCCTTTTTAACAAGCTGTTCACCAAATGTATCCAATTTGTACCTCTTTTCTGCTATCGAGTAGCCTATAACATACTTATTTTATTTTAACATAAAATCCGCACTATTTCAAGCGGATTTTGTCTATAAGCACAATTTCACGGATCTTTCACTTGAATGTGGCTGTGGTAAACAACAACGCCCACCGAAAGGTGGGCGTATGGCACATATAAATATTCCAGATAATCAAACCAAAATAAATTCTTTTTCTAAAACTTTGATTTTGCCTTTTTTCAACGTTTTTATTAAATACCTGTAACAGCATCCTTGTCAAATGTTCCGATTTTATTGCACAAGATAAAAATCATCATTATCCGTGGTCAACATTCCTACCTTAGGATACTCATAAGCCGCACCGCTGTCTTTGCTTTTATCAAACGAGCCATCATGGAAATAGTCGAAAAAGATATAATTGTGATAATCTGAACCGACCTGAAGAACTGTGTAATTATACTCGCTTTTACTGCCATATGCAAGCATTATTTCATCTACATTATCCTGTAGCTGTTCCTCATTGGAGTATGTATCCCCTGCATATCGGCGACAAAAATCCTCTTGATGCTTTCTTAGGTTTTCTCCGCCCATAACTATGAAATTTTCATCCAGATCTACATACAGACCGCTTTCTTTGTCACCATTAAGATAATACCTGCCATATTTAAGTTCCGGCTTTTCGACCGACACATCGTTATCAGCTGCAACATTTGCACACGCAGTGCAAATAAGCGCCATTATTGTTACCAGTGCAAGCGTTATAAGTTTTTTCATATAAATACCTCCTTAATATCAAGCGTAATGGTCATTGTAACGTTTAGTAAAAGTTTGTTTGCTTCCCTGATCTTTAGAATTTGTGTTTGTAATCCTAAGGTACTCGGTACTTGAAAACCATCCGGTATTTACCGTATATCTGCTCACATCACCTTTAAGAATAATCTTTCCGCTAACAACACCGTTTGTGAAATTTCCTTTTCTGTCACAACGTTTAGGGTTGGACAAACTTGCTGTAAATCCTTGCGATGTAATACCTCCTGTTGTGGTAGTTGCTCTGATATAAACAGAATTGCTGTAACAATAAGCCATTGTACCTATTTTTTCTTTTGTGATCGTGATAAATGCATCTGCATTTTGGTCGCATTGATAACCTCCTGTGTGGTTTATATTCACACAATTGATCTCAGCTTGTGCTACGATTGCACATACACTTAATGTCACAACTGCCAAAGTAATCGTTGATACCTTTTAAATTACCTTTTTCAATTTTGACATAATTAACCTACTTTCTTTGTATAGTATAGCATTTTATCACATTTTTTTCAACTGTTAGATTATACAAATTTTACTATTGTTTTTGTTAAATTTGCCGATGAATATATCTGTTAAGTTTTTCATTTATATTTTTGTTACAATTCGTTTTTATGTGTGTGATATTTTTTATCATCATGATATTATATATGCTCTTATTTTGCTTTATATAAACAACAACGCCCACCGAAAGGTGGGCGTAAGCTATTTAATTATATCAAATTAAACTAATTCGATAACAGCCATCTCTGCTGCGTCGCCTCTTCTGGGGCCGATCTTGATGATGCGTGTGTAACCGCCGTTCTTGTCAGCGTACTTGGGTGCTATATCATCAAACAGTTTCTTAGCTACGTCTTCCTTAGTGATGTAGCTGTAAACCTGACGCTTTGTATGCAGTGTGCCGGCCTTGCCGAGAGTGATCATCTTTTCAGCTGCGCTGCGAACTTCCTTAGCTCTTGCAACTGTAGTAACGATCTTGCCCTTTTCAAGAAGCAGTGTTACCATACCTCTGAGCATAGCCTTTCTGTGATCACTGGTTCTTCCCAGTTTTCTTGAACCTGCCATGGATATTTCTCCTTTCAGACAAATTGAAAGTCACTTGTCAATTGTTGTCATCGTCGCTTGCGAGATCAAAACCTAAAGACTGGAGCTTTGCTCTGACTTCCTCAAACGACTTCTTGCCTAAGTTTCTAACCTTCATCATATCACCCTGCGACTTATTGATAAGGTCGTCAACAGTGTTGATGTTTGCACGCTTCAAGCAGTTGAATGAACGAACGGAAAGGTCAAGGTCATCGATAGTCATCTCGAGGAGCTTATCCTTGCCCGACTCACTCTTGTCTGCCATAAGCTCAGGCTGTATAGCCTCATCAGACAGCTCAACGAACGGCTGCAGATGGTCTACCAGAAGCTTAGCGGCATATGAGACTGCCTCTTTTGCAGAAATCGTACCGTCTGTCCAAACCTCTAATATAAGCTTGTCATAGTCGGTGCGCTGTCCTACACGGGTGTTCTCAACTGTATAATTCACCTTTAAAACAGGTGTATAAATGCTGTCGACAGCAATTATGCCGATTACCGGCTGAAGCTGCTGCTTGTTCTTTTCAGCAGACACATATCCTCTGCCCTTGTCGAGCGTAATCTCCATATAGAGCTTTGCTCCGGGGCCGAGGGTAGCTATATGCATACCGGGGTCGAGAATTTCGATCTCACTGTCGGTCTTTATGTCACCGGCAGTAACATCGCACTCGCCCTCAGCTTCAATATAAACTGTTTTCGGGCATTCGCCATACATTTTTGCAATGAGACCCTTGATGTTGAGGATAATTTCCGTTACGTCCTCTTTAACACCGGGGATAGTCGAAAACTCGTGCTGAACGCCGTCAATCTTGACAGACGTTACTGCAACGCCGGGAAGCGATGAAAGCAGTACACGACGAAGGCTGTTGCCAAGTGTGTTGCCATAGCCGCATTCCAGAGGCTCAAGTGTAAACATACCATAGGTTCCATCGGGTTTTAACTTAACGGTCTCGATCACAGGCTTTTCGATTTTTTCAAGCATTTGGTTTACCCTCCCACAAGTTTGTCAGATGTTTTCATCGGGTTAACGATGTACGAACGGGCTGTATCCCCCTTTTCGGGGGAACCGCCCGGTTAATTTTAAATTACGATTTGGCGGGCAATGCCCTCCGCACATATCTCAGTGCGGAATTGTAAATTAAAAATAACCGATACATACCATGCTGTCCACGGTATGAAGAGTTTTCGCAATACTGCTCGACGAGATTATTTTGAATATAACTCGATGATCAGGTGCTCAGCTATTTCATAGTCAAGCTCTTCTCTGCTAAATTCACGAGTAACCTTGGCTGTCATAGCCTCTTTATTTACGTCCAGCCATAACGGAACTATTCTGCCGTTTGTCTGTTCGATGATCTGAGCGAACTTGGGGCTCTTCTTGCTTGTTTCGCTGACTGCAACAACATCGCCGGGCTTTACTCTGTAAGAAGGAACGTCTACCTTCTTGCCGTTTACTGTGAAGTGACCGTGTGTTACTAACTGTCTTGCTTCTCTTCTTGTGATAGCCATACCCATTCTGAATACAACGTTATCAAGTCTTGATTCAAGGATCTTGATGAGGTTTTCACCTGCAACGCCGTCCATCTTAACTGCCATCTCGTAGTAGTGATAGAACTGCTTTTCGAGAACGCCGTAAATGAATTTCAGCTTCTGCTTTTCCTTAAGCTGCAATCCGTACTCAGAAACTTTCTTTCTGTTGTTAGCGTTTGCGTGACGGTTTGTTTCCTTGCTGTATCCCAGTACCATAGGGGATATGCCTAATGCCTTACATCTCTTTAAGACCGGCTGTCTGTCTACTGCCATTTGTCAGTACCTCCGTTTTTTAAATAAATATCGTTTCTGAAGGATAATACCTTCCGCGACACCGAGTAAACTACACTCAGTTTATGATTATACACGTCTTCTCTTGGGAGGACGGCATCCGTTGTGAGGAATAGGAGTTACATCCTTGATAAGTCTAACCTCAAGACCTGCTGCCTGTAATGCACGGATAGCTGCTTCACGTCCGGATCCGGGACCCTTAACGTAAACTTCTACAGTCTTCAGACCGTGCTCCATAGCTGCCTTAGCTGCTGTTTCAGCGGCTGTCTGAGCTGCGAAAGGAGTTGACTTTCTTGAGCCTCTGAAACCCATTTCACCGGCTGATGCCCATGATAATGTGTTGCCCTGAAGGTCTGTGATAGTAACTATCGTATTATTGAACGTAGACTGGATATGAGCTGAACCGTTTTCAATGTTCTTACGCTCACGACGTCTGCGAACTACAGGCTTCTTAGTAGCGGTTGCCTTTGCCATTGTTTTACCACCTTTCCGTAAAGATTACTTCTTCTTATTAGCGATGGTCTTCTTAGGACCTTTTCTTGTTCTTGCGTTGGTCTTTGTTCTCTGACCACGAACGGGAAGACCCTTACGGTGACGTGTGCCTCTGAAGCAGTTGATTTCAACCAGACGCTTGATATTGAGCGCTACTTCTCTTCTGAGGTCACCTTCTACAGCTACACCGAGCTGCTCTATAGCATCACGGATCTTAGCTTCATCATCATCGGTAAGATCCTTGACTCTGGTGTCGGGGTTTACACCGGCCTTTGCCAGAATGTCGTTAGCTGTCTTTCTGCCGATTCCGTAAACGTATGTGAGACCGATCTCAACACGCTTTTCCTTCGGCAGGTCGATACCAGCAATTCTTGCCATATCTTTTTCCTCCTGTTAAATTAGGGCTTAACCCTGTCTCTGCTTATGCTTAGGTTCCTGGCAGATTACCATAACCTTGCCCTTGCGCTTGATTACCTTGCACTTATCGCACATAGGCTTTACTGAAGGTCTAACTTTCATCTTAATATCATCCTTCCTGTATTTGTTACAGACGAGCGTTTGCTCGTATTCGTTTATGCAGACTTACTTGGCTCTCCAGGTAATTCTGCCTTTAGTCAGGTCATACGGTGACATTTCGACTGTTACCTTATCACCGGGTAAGATACGAATAAAGTTCATTCGCAGCTTGCCGCTTACATGAGCCAGTATCTTATGTCCGTTTTCAAGTTCGACCTGAAACGTTGCGTTAGGCAGCGCTTCAACGATCTTGCCGCTTACCTCGATTACATCTTCTTTAGACAAGCTTGTCACTCTCCTCGGCGATGTTGTCTGCCTCGCGGTTCAGTGCCGCTAATGCAGATCTTAGTTTTTTGTTTGTGATATCCGCAAGCTCTACAGTAACCAATGTTTTCTGCAAATGGAGCGGATTTTTCTTTTTGGGCTTTTCGACCTTGCGCAGCTTGCCGTCGGCAATATACGCAAAACCGTTTTCTGCCCGTATGACCGCATAATAGCTCCCGCTGTCATGACCTGCCATACTTTTTACAACCATACCGGCTGCAATAACCGTATTGTTCATACGCCCTCCGTTATTTCTTCGGGTGGTGAAGCGAGCTTTCCGTGAGAATAAGCGGATCACCGTTTGTTATTGCGATAGTGTGCTCAAAATGCGCACTGTAATTACCGTTTGCCTCAACCACCGTCCATTTGTCAGGCAGTATACGGATCTCGGCTGTAGTTTCATTTATCATAGGCTCAATGCAGATTGCCATTCCAGGTACAAGTCGCGGACCTCTGCCGGGCTTGCCGAAGTTAGGAACTTCGGGGTCCTCGTGCATATCGTGTCCGATCCCGTGACCGATGAACTTTCTTACTACATAGTAGCCTCTTGATTCACAATAAGTCTGCACGGCATTTGAAATGTCGCCGATTCTGTTACCGGGAAGCGCCATCTTTATACCCTCGTACAAAGCAGCCTCAGTGACCTCAAGGAGCTTTTCGGCTCTCTCGGGAACCTTGCCGACTTTAAAGGTATAGGCGTTATCACCGTTGAAACCGTCGATCTCAGCGGTAACATCGACTGAAACGATGTCGCCCTCTCTGATGATCTTCTTCTTTGAAGGAATGCCGTGTATCAGCTCGGAGTTGACTGAAATGCAGGCACTGCCTGTAAAGCCTCCGTAACCGAGTGATGAGGGGATAGCGCCCTTTGATACGATAAAATCATGAATGATCTTATCAAGCTCCCATGTACTCATTCCGGGCGTTATTGCATTGCCCGCAACGATAAGAGCATCAGCCGCTATCTGATTGGCTTTCTTCATTATTTCAATTTCTTTTGCCGATTTAACCTGAATCATTACTTTGCCTCAACTGCCGCAAGGGTGAGCTTTGAAGTTTCTGCGATCTCTTCCTGACCCTGTACGGTTATAAGCTTGCCCTTTCTCATGTAGTAATCCTTGAGAGGTGCAGTCTTTTCATAGTAGGTCTTCAGTCTTGCGACTACCGTTTCGGGCTTATCATCGATACGCTGAACTACGTTAGCGCCGCAAAGATTGCACTTGCCTTCTACCTTTGTAGGCTTGAAGTCTACATGGTAAGAAGCGCCGCATCCTTCGCAGACTCTTCTGCCCGAAAGTCTTGAGATGATCTTCTCATCGGGAACAGAGATCTCAATTACCTTGTCGATCTTAACGCCCATAGCGTCAAGTGCCTCGGCCTGAGCAACTGTTCTCGGGAAACCGTCAAGAATGAAACCGTTTTTTGCATCATCCTGAGCGATTCTGTCCTTTAAGATGCCGATAACGACTTCATCGGGAACGAGATCGCCTCTGTCCATACACTCCTTTGCTGCAAGACCGGCAGGTGTGCCGTTCTTTACAGCTTCTCTGAGCATATTTCCTGTTGATATAGCGGGTATACCAAGCTTTTCGCAGACTACTTCTGCCTGTGTTCCTTTACCTGCGCCGGGTGCGCCTAAGAAAATAAGATTCATATAAGTTCCTTTCTCTTATTCGAGGAAGCCCTTATGATGACGCATCATCATCTGGCTTTCGAGTGCACGGACTGTTTCAAGAGCAACGCCTACAACGATGAGTATTGTCGTACCACCGAGTGAAAGGCCTGTAATGCCTGTGAGGTTCTGGAATATAATAGGGAATATTGCGATGATACCAAGGAATATTGCGCCTACCAGAGTAACCTTTGAAAGTGAGTTGTGGATGAAATCCGATGTGGGCTTGCCCGGACGATAACCCGGGATAGCACCGTTGTTCTTCTTAAGGTCATTGGCTATCTGTACAGGATTATACTGCATTGCAATATAGAAGTAGTTGAAGCCGATGATAAGGAAGAAATAAAGTATTGCATAAACCACGTTGTTCGTGCTGAACAGAGCTATAAAGTCGCTCCAGAATGCGTGGCCCGATGTTGCAGTTACACCGAAGAAGTATCCGATCGTTGCTGGCAGTGACATGATAGACATTGCGAAGATGATAGGCATAACGCCTGCCATTGCAACCTTTATCGGAATGTGGTTTGTCTGACCGCCGTACATCTTTCTGCCGACTACTCTCTTAGCGTACTGGACGGGAATACGTCTTTCTGCATTTGTCATAAGGATTACGAATGCGATCATTACAACATAAATAACGAGTATCAGCGGAACGAAGAACCAGTTCTGCGGAGCTACCGAGATCTGCTTGATCAGATTGATAACCATATCGGGAACTCGTGATATGATACCTGCAAACAGTATCATTGAAATACCGTTGCCGATACCCTTCTGGGAGATCTGATCACCCAGCCATATTATAAGCGAAGCACCGGCTACAAAGCACGCAACTATCGTGATCGCCGCAAGAACTCCGTCAAAACCGTCTGTATAGAGAACAGCACTCTTGTGTGTTGTTTCGTTTACAGTGTTGCGAAGTCCGATGTAGAATGCTATCGCCTGGAATAATCCAATGCCCAAAGCTACATACTTCGTGATCTTGTTTATCTTCTTACGTCCCTCTTCGCCTTCCTTGCTCAGGCGCTCCAGTGCGGGAATCGCAACCGTGAGCAGCTGAACTATGATCGAGGCGTTGATGTACGGTGTGATCGACATAGCGAACAGCGTACCGTTGCTGAGCGATCCACCCGTCATAACGTCGAGATAATTAAGTATCGTTCCTTCACCCATCATCTGTTTGATAGTTGAGGGCTCAAGGAATGGAACGAAGATTGCCGCGCCGAAGCGGAATATAACTATTATGAGCAATGTAAATAAAATCTTTTTGCGAAGTGCGGGGTCTGCCCACGCGTTTCTAAAGACTTGAAACATTACTCTACCTCAGCCTTTCCGCCGGCACTTTCGATCTTAGCCTTAGCTGATTCAGAGAACTTTGCAGCCTTAACTGTAAAGCTCTTAGTGATTTCACCGTTGCCAAGTACCTTAACGCCGTCAAGAACCTTAGTTACAAGACCTGCTTCGATAAGAGCAACTGTATCGATAACAGCACCGCTCTCAAAGCGAGCTTCGAGGTCGGCTACGTTTACAACAGTGTATTCTGTAGCAAAGATATTGTTAAAGCCTCTCTTAGGCATACGTCTTGCAAGTGATGTCTGACCACCTTCAAATCCGGGTCTTACACCGCCGCCTGAACGTGCCCACTGACCCTTGTGACCTTTACCGGCTGTCTTACCGTGACCGGAACCGTGTCCGCGTCCGATACGCTTAACTTCCTTTGTTGCACCTGCTGCAGGGTATAATTCGTGTAGCTTCAATTGTTACACCTCCTATTTGTTAATGTGCTTATTTAACCTCTATAAGGTGTAAGGAATTATTCCTCAGTAACCTCAACTAAATAAGAAATTTCTTTTATCTTGCCTCTTGTTGCTGCATTGTCGGGCTGAACTGTTTCGGCGCCGATCTTGCGAAGTCCGAGAGAGGCTGCTGTTGCGATGTGGCTGTCCTTACGTCCAACCAGTGATTTAACCAGCTTGATTTTTAAAGCCATTTCGGTTTCCGTCCTTTCTGCAAAGTAAAAGCTTAACCTAAGATCTCTTTTACAGACTTGCCTCTGAGCTCAGCTACCTGCTGTGCATCTCTGAGAGCTGTAAGACCTGCCATTGTAGCTCTTACTACGTTGCAGGGGTTGTTAGAACGAAGTGACTTAGTACGAATGTTCTTGATACCTGCCATTTCTACGACAGCACGAACGGGACCGCCTGCGATAACGCCGGTACCTTCGGGAGCGGGCTTCATAAGAACAGCGCCTGCGCCGAATTTTCCTACTATTTCATGAGGGATCGTTGTACCCTTTAATGAGATCTTAACGAGGTTCTTCTTAGCGTCCTCAAGGCCCTTACGGATAGCGTCGGGAACTTCGTTCGACTTACCCATACCGAAGCCTACGACACCGTTGCCGTCACCAACAACAACCAGTGCGGAAAACTTCATGATACGTCCGCCCTTAACAGTCTTGGATACACGGTTCAGAGCAACAACCTTTTCGGAAAGCTCATAATTGCTTGCATCTAAAAGTGCCAAATTCTTGTCCTCCTGTTTTTATTGCGGGTTTCAGTAAACCCTTGCCTTACTGATTAGAAGTTGAGTCCGCCTTCACGAGCGCCATCTGCGAGCGCGGCAACTCTGCCGTGGTATACATAACCTGAACGGTCGAATACTACATCGCTGATGCCTGCTGCCTTTGCCTTTTCTGCAAGAGCAAGACCAACCTTTTTAGCTGCCTCTGCGTTGCCGCCGAAGCCTTCAAAGCTCTTCTCCATTGTAGATGCACTGCAAAGGGTCTTGCCTGCTTCATCATCAATGATCTGAGCGTAAATGTGCTTAGCAGAACGGAAAACGCTGAGACGGGGGCAAGCTGCAGTACCGCTGATCTTAGCACGGATACGCTTGCGACGCTTGATTCTGCTCTTCTTGCTGTCTATTACTTTAACCATTATTTTTCACCCCTTGCGGTTTATTTCTTACCCTTACCTGCTTTACCTTCCTTGCGGCGGATCGTTTCGTCGGTATACTTGATACCCTTGCCCTTATAAGGCTCGGGAGGACGCTTGCCTCTTACTTCAGCAGCAAACTGACCAACCTTCTGCTTATCAATACCTGTGATAATGATCTTGTTAGGTGCGGGTGACTCTATCTTGATGTCTTCTGTATCGGATACGATTACCTGATGTGAGTAACCGAGGTTCATTATAAGATCCTTACCCTGCTTCTGTACACGGTAACCGACACCGTTTACGTCAAGCTCCTTCTTGAAGCCGTTTGTAACGCCTTCGATCATGTTGTGGATAAGTGTTCTTGTAAGACCGTGAAGTGCACGGTTTTCCTTTTCGTCGTCAGGACGTGTAACGGTAACAAAACCGCCGTCAACTGCGATCGACATAGAGGGCTTGAACTCCTTTGTGAGCGTACCCTTAGGTCCCTTTACTGTAACTGTAGAACCGTCTACTTTAACTTCGACGCCGGCAGGAACAGCTATAGGATGTTTACCTATTCTTGACATATCTGTTCCTCCTTAATTACCAAACGAAAGCGAGCACTTCGCCGCCAACGTTGTTCTTGCGTGCTTCTCTGTCTGTCATGATACCCTTTGAGGTAGACACGATTGCAATTCCTAAGCCCTTCATAACCTTGGGCATATCCTTGCTGTTTGAGTAAATTCTAAGTCCGGGCTTGCTTACACGGCGTAAACCTGTAATGACCTGCGACTTGTTCTCAGTATACTTTAAGGTGATTCTGATAACGCCCTGCTTGTCGTCATCTATCACTCTGAAACTCTTAATGTAACCCTCATCAACGAGTATCTGCGCGATCTGCTTCTTCATGTTAGAAGCGGGCACATCAACTGTAGGATGCTTTGCAGAGTTAGCATTACGAATTCTTGTCAGCATATCTGCGATAGTATCGGTGATCTGCATTACTTACTTCCTCCTTGAAAATTTGTTCTTAAATTACCAGCTGGATTTCTTTACGCCGGGGATCTGTCCTTTATAAGCAAGCTCTCTGAAGCAAATTCTGCAGATACCGAACTTACGCATATAAGCGTGAGGTCTGCCGCAGATCTTGCATCTGTTGTAAGAACGTGTAGAAAACTTTGCAGGACGCTGCTGTTTAGCAATCATTGACTTCTTTGCCATAGTTGATAGTTTCCTTTCTTTGTCTTACTTAGCGAACGGAGCGCCCATAAGTGAGAGCAGCTCTCTTGCTTCTTCGTCAGTCTTAGCTGTTGTTACAAAGTTGATATCCATACCGCGAACCTTGTCGATCTTATCGTATTCGATCTCGGGGAATATCAGCTGTTCCTTGATACCTGTAGAGTAGTTGCCTCTGCCGTCAAATGAGTTGGGGTTGATACCTCTGAAGTCACGAACACGGGGGAGAGCTACGTTGAAGAATCTGTCGAGGAACTCGTACATTCTTTCATCTCTCAGTGTTACCTTGACACCGATAACCATTCCTTCTCTGAGCTTGAAGTTAGCTACTGACTTCTTAGCACGGCAAACAATGGGCTTCTGACCTGTGATCTGCATAAGGTCGCTCATGATAGCGTCTACTACCTTAGCGTTTTCCTTTGCTTCGCCGCAGCCGACATTGATTATTATCTTGTCGAGCTTAGGAACCTGCATTGTGCTTTTGTAACCGAACTTCTTGAAAAGAGCAGGAGCAACTGTTTCTCTGTAATATGCTTTCATTCTTGTCATATCGTTTATTTCTCCTTTAGCGACAGCAGCCGGAAGTTACTTTATCCGACCTCTCTGCCGTAATTCGGGGCGTCTGATTAAAGCTCAGCGCCGCAGTGCTTGCAAACTCTTACCTTCTTGTCGCCCTCAACCTTGTGACCTACTCTTGTAGGCTTGTTGCACTTGGGGCATACAGGCATTACCTTGCACGCATAGATAGGAGCTTCTGCCTTTACAAGACCGCCCTGTTCGCCCTGTCTTCTGGGCTTAACGTGCTTTGTTACGAGGTTTCTGCCTTCAACGATAACCTTCTTTTCCTTGGGAGATACTTCAAGTACCTTGCCCTGCTTGCCCTTGTCTTTGCCGGACATGATCTGAACGTTATCGCCTGTCTTGATGTGTAATGTGTTCATTTACGACCTCCGGATTATAATACTTCGGGAGCAAGTGAAAGGATCTTCATATAGTCCTTGTCACGCAGCTCTCTGGCTACGGGCCCAAAAATACGTGTACCTCTGGGGTTCTTATCTTCCTTTATTATAACGGCTGCGTTTTCATCAAAACGGATGTATGTTCCGTCATCACGTCTGATGCCTGTTGCTGAACGAACGACTACTGCCTTGACAACATCGCCCTTCTTAACAGTTCCGCCGGGGCTTGCTTTCTTTACGGAAGCAACTACTACGTCACCGATGTTAGCGTACTTTCTGCGTGTACCGCCGAGTACTCTGATGCACATAAGCTCTTTAGCGCCCGTGTTATCCGCAACCTTCATGCGTGTCTGCATCTGAATCATGGATTTATTCTCCTTCCGATAAATTTAAAGTAATAAATTACTTAGCCTTTTCGATGATGTTTACTAAACGCCATCTCTTATCCTTGGAAAGGGGTCTGGTCTCCATAATCTCAACCTTGTCGCCGATTCCGCAGGAGTTGTTCTCGTCATGCGCCTTAAGCTTGATTGTACGCTTAATGATCTTCTTGTAGAGGGGGTGGCGGACATTGTCCTTGATTGCTACTACGATAGTCTTGTCCATCTTATCGCTTACAACCATACCTACTCTGGTCTTTCTTAAATTTCTTTCGCTCAAAGTAAAGTCCTCCTCTCTCTTACTTGTTGTCAGCTGCCAGCTCACGCTCACGCTGAACTGTCTTGACAATTGCTATTTCCTTCTTAACAGCACCGATTCTCGTAGGATTGTCGAGCTTGTTAACGGCGAGCTGGAAACGGAGGTTGAATAATTCCTGCTTAAGCTCTACGAGCTTCTTGTCGAGCTCCATTTCAGATAACTCTCTGATTTCTTTAACCTTCATTACTGCTCACCTCCTGTTTCCTTAGTTACGAACTTGCACTTGATGGGAAGCTTGTGCATAGCAAGACGCATAGCCTCTCTTGCAGTTTCTTCGGGAACGCCTGCGATCTCGAACATTACACGGCCGGGCTTAACAACGGCTACCCAGTACTCAGGTGAACCCTTACCTGAACCCATTCGGGTCTCGGCAGGCTTCTCTGTGATGGGCTTGTCGGGGAATATCTTTATCCAAACCTGACCGCCACGCTTGATGTAACGTGTCATAGCAATACGGGCAGCTTCGATCTGATTTGATGTGATCCAAGCGGGCTCAAGTGCCTGTAAACCGTATTCGCCGTGGCTGACTACATTACCACGTGTTGCTTTACCGGTCATACGACCTCTCTGTACTCTTCTGTACTTTACTCTCTTCGGAAGCAGCATTAGTCGTTACCTCCCTCTTTTTTCTCAACTCTGGGTCTGCGTGATCTGTTGTCGTTGTTTCTGCGACGGGGCTTTTCTGTTGTTCTCTGTGCGGGGATCTCGCCCTTAAGAACTTCGCCCTTGTAGATCCAGACCTTAACACCGATAACGCCGTAAGTTGTGTTAGCTCTTGCAACGCCGTAATCAATGTCTGCTCTTAATGTCTGTAAGGGAATCGTGCCTTCGTGGTAATTCTCGCTTCTTGCGATTTCAGCACCGCCAAGACGGCCGCTTACCATTGTCTTGATACCCTTTGCACCTGACTTCATTGTTCTGCCGATGCAGCTCTTCATAGCTCTTCTGAAAGATACACGCTGCTCTAACTGCATTGCGATGTTCTCTGCTACGAGCTTAGCATTCATATCGGGGTTCTTAACCTCAACGATATTTAAGTTAACGTCCTTGCCGCCTGCGATCTTTGAGATCTCTGCACGGAGCTTTTCGATCTCTGCGCCCTTAGCACCGATAAGCATACCGGGCTTTGCGGTAAGAATGTGGATCTTGATCTTGTTGTCTGATGAACGCTCGATCTCAACCTGAGCAATACCTGCTGCTCTTGAAAGCTGCTGGTCGGACTTTTCGCCGTTTGCTCTTGTGAGCATTCTCTTGTTCATGATATAGTCACGGATTTTGTAGTCTTCAACGAGTGTATCGCCAAAAGTTGCCTTGCCGGCAAACCAACGGGAATCCCAATCTTTGATAACTCCGACTCTGAGACCGTGCGGATTAACTTTCTGTCCCATTGTACTCCTCCTTATTCAGCTTCTTTTACAACCAGAACGATGTTGGAAGTTCTCTTGAGAATACGATGTGCTCTTCCGTGATCCTTATGTCTGATTCTCTTTAAAGTAACGCCGGCGCCAACGTGGCAGCTTGAAACATAGCACTTGGAAAGATCCATTGAGTGATTGTTTTCTGCGTTTGCCATTGCTGACTTGAGGAGCTTCTGTAAAGGCTCGCTCGCTGACTTGGGTGTGTGCTTGAGGATCGCCATAGCCATATCGCAGGGCTTGTTTCTGATAAGATCAAGAACAACGCCAACCTTGCGGGGGGATATGCGAACCTGTCTGAGTTCTGCTCTTGCCTCCATTGATGTCTCCTCCTTACTTACTTGTTTTGCTTCCTGCATGACCCTTGTAGGTTCTTGTAGGAGCGAATTCGCCCAGCTTGTGACCTACCATATCTTCAGTCACATATACGGGAACGTGCTTTCTGCCGTCGTGTACAGCAAATGTATGTCCGACGAAATCAGGGAATATTGTGCTTGAACGGCTCCAGGTCTTGAGAACCTTCTTCTCGCCTGCTTCGTTCATAGCGAGCACTCTCTTCATGAGCGCTTCCTGCACGTAAGGTCCCTTCTTGATACTTCTGCTCATTGTATAATTTCCTTTCAAGTGGATTGCAAGTTAATATGCGGCGGATTTTTACTGCTATGCCGCAAACGCCGCACTTATTAACAACGACTTGTAGTAGTTATTACTTGCTGTTTCTTCTCTTAACGATGAACTTATCTGTGCTCTTGCCGATCTTTCTGGTCTTATAACCGAGAGCGGGCTTGCCCCAGGGAGTTACAGGGCCGGGACGACCAACGGGTGACTTACCTTCACCACCGCCGTGGGGGTGGTCATTCGGGTTCATTACAGAACCTCTTACTGTAGGTCTGACGCCCATGTGACGAACACGTCCTGCCTTACCGTAGTTAACGTTCTCGTGGTCGAGGTTAGATACAACACCGATAGTAGCCATGCACTTGTCGGATACGTTTCTTAACTCACCGCTGGGAAGTCTTAACAGAGCGTAGCCGTTTTCCTTAGCCATGAGCTGTGCCATGTTACCTGCGGAACGTACAAGCTGACCGCCCTTACCGGGATAAAGCTCTATATTGTGAATAACCGTACCTACGGGGATATCAGCAAGTGCAAGTGCGTTACCGGGCTTGATATCAGCGTCGGAACCGCTTCTTACCTTGTCGCCTACGTTCAGACCGTCGGGAGCGATGATGTATCTCTTCTCGCCGTCCTCGTACTGAACCAGTGCGATGAATGCTGAACGGTTGGGGTCGTACTCAAGAGTCATAACCTCAGCATCCATACCGAGCTTGTTTCTCTTAAAGTCGATTACACGATATTTTCTTCTCTGTGCGCCGCCCTTGTGTCTTACAGTGATTCTACCGTAGCTGTTACGGCCGGAGTTCTTCTTGAGTGACTCAAGCAGGCTTCTCTCGGGCTCAACCTTTGACAGAACGCTGTAGTCGGTAACAGTCATACCTCTGCGACCGGGGGTGACAGGTTTATAAGTCTTAATAGCCATTTATATCACTCCTTTATATCATTCCGTCAAAGAACTCGATCGTCTTTGAGCCTTCAGCGAGTGTTACGACTGCCTTTTTCCAAGCAGGTGTGTAACCTTCGTTTCTGCCCATTCTCTTCATTACGCCGCGGCAGTTTACTGTGTTTACCTTAGCAACCTTAACACCGGGGAAGAGAGCCTCGACAGCCTTAGCTATCTCGATCTTGTTGGAGTCCTTGGCAACCTTGAAAGTGTACTTGCCCTGAGTAAGCATTTCCATGCTCTTCTCTGTGATGATGGGCTTTAAAATGATGTCATAAGCAAGCTTTGCCATTATGCGTACACCTCCTCGATAGTAGCAACGGCATCCTTAACAACGATGAACTTGTTGTACTTTAAGATGTCGTATACGTTAAGAGTGTTGGCCTGAGTTGTCTTTACGCCGGGAATATTAGCGGCGCTCTTGATAACCTTTTCGTCAACGCTGTTGAGAACGATGAGTGCCTTGTCAGCGCTGAGAGCCTTTAACATATTAACGATTGTCTTTGTCTTGAATTCGTCAGCTGTGATAGCATCAACAACTATCATGCTGCCGTCCTGCACCTTAGCCGAAAGTGCAGACTTTAATGCAAGTCTCTTTACCTTTTTATTTAAAGAGTATGTGTAGCTTCTGGGCTTGGGGCCTAAAGCAACACCGCCGTGTGTCCACTGGGGAGCTCTGGTAGAACCCTGTCTTGCGTGACCTGTGCCCTTCTGACGCCAAGGCTTTTTACCGCCGCCGCTTACTTCTGTTCTTGTAAGCGTTGACTGTGTACCCTGACGCTGATTTGCCAGGTAATTTACCACTGCTGCGTGCATAACAACTGTGTTCGGCTCAATACCGAAAATGTTGTCATTAAGCTCAAGGTCGGACACAACAGCTCCTGTCATATCATATACTGATACTTTTGCCATGATGATCCTCCTCCTTACGCTTTCTTAACCGCATCGGTAATGCACACAACTCCGCCCTTAGGACCGGGAATAGCACCCTTGATTGCGATAAGATTGTTTTCTGCATCGATCTTAACGATAACGAGATTCTGAACTGTTACGTTCTCAGCACCCATGTGACCTGCCATGCCCTTGCCCTTGAATATTCTCGAGGGTGATGAGCAAGCGCCCATAGAACCTGCCTGTCTAACTACAGGACCTGTACCGTGAGTTTCCTTAAGTCTGTGCTGGTTGTGACGCTTGATAGCGCCCTGGAAGCCCTTACCCTTGCTAACGCCGCTTACGTCGATAACGTCGCCTGCTGCGAATACGTCAGCCTTGAGAACGTCGCCAACGTTTACGTTGCTGATGTCGTCTAATCTGAACTCCTTGAGAGTTCTCTTGAAGGGGAGGTCATTCTTCTTGAAGTGACCTGTCATGGGCTTGTTTACGTGCTTCGGTGATAAATCGCCGAAACCAAGCTGAACTGCTTCATAGCCGTCATTCTCAGCTGTCTTGAGCTGTGTTACAACACAAGGACCTGCTTCGATAACGGTAACAGGAACTACTTTTCCTGCTTCGTCGAAAATCTGAGTCATTCCGATTTTCTTTCCGATTAAACCCTTAGTCATGGTTTAAATCCTCCTGTTTAGGTTATTGGTCGGTTTCCCGACTTGACCACCGACACCGATATTGTTTCGGGTTTCCGGTGCCGAAGGTTATTGGTTGGCTTTACGCCAACATAACTCGCTATGGCTTACGCTTCCATAGTCATTTCCACACCTGCGGGAAGTTCGAGGCTCTGCAGAGCTTCAACTGTCTTGTTGGTGGGGCGGATAACGTCGATAAGACGCTTGTGAGTTCTCATTTCAAACTGCTCACGGCTGTCCTTGTACTTGTGTACGGCTCTCAGGATCGTTATTACTTCCTTGTTTGTGGGAAGCGGAATAGGACCTGCAACTCTTGAGCCTGTACGCTTAGCTGTTTCAACGATCTTTGCAGCAGCTGCATCAACTGTTGCGTGCTCGTAGCCTTTAAGCTTGATTCTCACTTTTTCCTTAACTGCCATTTTGTTTCTCCCTTTCGTAATATTTGCGGGGGAAAGATACGACTTGCGGTATTTATAAAACATACCGTGCCGGGTGTTTCGTAAGCTTCCATATAAAACAGGATCTTTTCCCTCGGGGGTATCAACCTTATTGCTAACCCTTCCCGTCTTGACGGGAGAACGATCCTTATCTTCTATAAAGCCACGAAAACCGCTTTGCAAAGCCGTTTTCGCCCATTCACTGGACATACTCCGTCTGAATTACCGGTATAGCCGCAACCTCAGACATCACAGCATATCATTGCAGTACGCGTTCACGCGCAAGATTTATTATACAGCATTCCGATGCGGAATACAAGCCTTTTTTAAAAAAATCAAGATAGAATTTACAGTCGAAAAACAGCCTGATTTTTGTGCATATTGACTAATAGCGCTTGCCGGTATTATTTGCAGTTTTGCCGCTTGTATTCGTCCGCCCCGCGATTTCTTCTTTATACTAAAAAGGGCATCGGTTTGCACCGATGCCCTGTCGCTATTAGCTTTATGCCTTTATTTTGCCGCAGTCTTTCCGCTGACACTTCCGTAATTACCGTAAAGTGCCGTCTTGCCGCTCATATAATAAGCCTTGACTCTGAACTTGTAGGTCGTATTCTTAGCAAGTCCTGCCTTTCTGAAAGTGGTCGTATTATTGTCAGTGATCTTTGCAACACGCACCCACTTTTCACCCTGATACATTTCAATGATGTATCCTTGTGCCGAAGCATTCTTATTCCAGTTTACTCTCAGCGCGTCATTGGCAACGCCGCCTATTTTAACACCTGTCATTACCGACGGATTTGTTCTTGCCGTAACCGTTGAACTGTAATTGCCGTAAAGCGCTGTCGTACCATCCATCTTATACGCTCTTACCCTGAACTTATAAACCGTCGAAGCATCAAGACCTGCTTTTCTGAATGTGGTCGTGCTGTTATCTGTTATCTTGGCAACACGCACCCAATTTTCGCCCTGATACATCTCAACGATATATCCATCGGCAGAAGTGTTTTTGCTCCAGTTCACTCTGAGTGCATCGGCAGCTCTTCCGCCGAGTACAGCACCTGTAATTACAGATGGATTAGTTCTTGCCGTAACCATTGAGCTGTAATTACCGTAAAGCTCCGCCTTACCATCTATCTTATACGCTCTTACCCTGAACTTATAAACCGTCGAAGGAGCAAGGCCTGCTTTTCTGAATGTGGTCGTGCTGTTATCTGTTATCTTGGCAACACTCACCCAATTTTCGCCCTGATACATCTCAACGATATATCCATCGGCAGAAGTGTTTTTGTTCCAGTTCACTCTGAGTGCATCGGCAGCTCTTCCGCCGAGCACAGCACCTGTTATTACCGACGGATCTGTCGTTACGTTCAGCTCCGCGCTGTACGCGCTGTATTCCGTCACGCTACCGAA
>DOQG01000058.1:99872-100359 GCA_003512525.1 Oscillospiraceae bacterium
AAACGTCTTTATGGGCTTCCACTTTGTGCCGTCATATACATCGATCATGTATCCGTCTGCCGAAGTGTTCTTATCCCATTGAAGCTTGATTTCACTGCTTGTTTTCGCAACGCACTTCATTCCTGTCGGCGTATTCGGATTTGTGTTGACGTTAAGATAAACCGCATTGCTGT
Organism: Oscillospiraceae bacterium; assembly: GCA_003512525.1. Taxonomy (GTDB): domain Bacteria; phylum Bacillota; class Clostridia; order Oscillospirales; family Ruminococcaceae; genus Ruminiclostridium_E. The sequence continues at coordinate 100,046 of DOQG01000058.1, forward strand.
ATTCCGTCACGCTACCGAATGTCTTATACGCTCTCATTCTGAACTTATACGTTAAGCTTGCTTTCAGCCCTTTTATATCAAAGCTTGTATTTGCGTTGCTTGTAAACGTCTTTATGGGCTTCCACTTCGTGCCGTCATATACATCGATCATGTATCCGTCTGCCGAAGTGTTCTTATCCCATTGAAGCTTGATTTCACTGCTTGTTTTCGCGACGCACTTCATTCCTGTCGGCGTATTCGGATTGGTAGTTACGTTAAGATAAACCGCATCGCTGTATTCCGTCACGCTTCCGAATGTCTTATACGCTCTCATT
>DOQG01000058.1:100558-106914 GCA_003512525.1 Oscillospiraceae bacterium
CGTTGCTTGTAAACGTCTTTATGGACTTCCACTTTGTGCCGTCATATACATCGATCATGTATCCGTCTGCCGAAGTGTTCTTATCCCATTGAAGCTTGATATCACTGCTTGTTTTCGCGGCACACTTCATTCCCGTTGTAGTGTACGGTTTTGTGTTGACGTTAAGGGTAACATAATCACTTGATAAGTTATCTCTGTACGCTTTTAACCTGAACGAATATGCAGTACCTGCAATGAGTCCGCTTACATTGTACGAAACCGTGGAGCTGTTATTTATCTTTGCAATCTGTGTCCACTTTCCGCCCTTGTACTGCTCTATCTCATAACCGCTCGCGTTTGCGTTCTTATCCCACTTCAGCGAAACACTCGATGAAGTCGCCGATTCCGCCGCAAACCCTGTAGGAGTTGCAACATCATTGTCGATCTTGATTTCCGTATAACCGAGAATATAGTAGTATTTGTATTTTGAATTGTAACTGTAATCCTGTCTGACCTGAGTTCCGTTCAGATAGAATTTTGCTTTTTTGAGATTATACTCATAGCAGTCGGCATTGATGTATATATAGCACCAGTACGTCTTGCCCTTCTCAAATACAGTCGGTGTTTTCCATTCTTCATCGTCATACCAGTCAATACTTATAAGGCTCATATGCTCAGGAAGATTATGTGAGATTAAACTCTTTGCCGGAGTTCCTCCTGCCTTCGGAGGTGTTATCTGTACATATATATTCTGATCATATTCTTCAAACGGCACTCTCAGACTGTTAATCACTACCGTTCCGTCATTGGAAACCGTGAACAGTTCCTTGTCTTCGGATGTCAGCCAGAATCCTTCTCTGTAAGTATCAAGCCTGCATCGGAATATGTATCCGGGAGAAAGCGCATACCCCGACTTAGGTGTTACCTTGAATTCAACTACATAACAGTTATCTACTATAAGTTCGTCATCGTCGTAAACCTCTTCGTTATATTCCCATGTGTTTAAAAGCGGCGTAACAAGAGTTACCGAATATTTATCAGGTTCCGATGAAGTAAGTTGCAGATCGTTTACCTTTCTGTAAGGCAGGAAGTTGCTGATTTCGACCCCGACCGTCCTGATTCCTTCATCGCAAACAAGAACGCTCTTAAATGCAATCTCGTTAAGACCGATGTAAATATGGTCTGCCGCTTGCCATTCATTTGCGGGATCCTCAAACCGGCGCATCTTTACCGTGCCGGTTGTATACGCTGCAACGTATCCGCTGTTCAGCTTTACTTTTATAAATATGTTGTATTTGAAGCCTTTGCTCAGCTGACGATCGTTTACTATATTGTTTCCGTAAACATCACGGATATTGTTTATCGTCAGACTGTATTTTTCGGGTTCACCCGACGCAACGCTGACATCGCTTAACGTCGAACCTCCGTGAAAGCCCGACACGACCGCCTTGATTTCCGTTACGGCTTCAAAGTCATAATCAATTATTATTATCTCATTGATTCTCAGCACATTGCCGTAATTTATAACAGCCTTATACAGCATTGTGCATTTTTCCGTAACCTCCGGCGGCGTATACGACAGATCGTTTATAGCTTCTGGAATTCCTGTGAACGAGCCGAAATTCTTGGATACATACCAATCTACCGTTTTTATCGGATCGCCCGTACCGTACGGATTGGGAGCCTGAGTGAGCAGGTCAATCTTACCTACGCTGTTGCTGTTGACGGTAAAACGTGTGCGCTTGTTATTGCTCAGCACATAATTATTTCTGTCGGTCTTCAGCCTGCAGATTTCGTCTGCGCCTCTTGCGGCCATAGCCTTCTTTTCGTCAATGCCGGCCTGCGGTGCGGTAAGCAGAGTCGTGTACTCTACCTTTTCTGCAGAATTTGTGATTGTACCTGCTTTAGAAGTAAGCACCGCCTTCTCGGTAGGATAATATACCTCTATATCATTTGGGCTAAGCGGCATTGTTCCGCCCAGGAGCGTTATGTTGTAATACTTTTTCTGTAACGCCTCGTCACTTGTAACACGGACAAAATACGGATCGGAAATTATCGTTCCCGTTTTATCGGTCACTCTGCCCTTGCTCTTGTTTGTGATGGTTCCGCCCGTCATAACCAGCGATGCGTAATAATCACAACCGTCTATCGAGGAGAGCGCTATACTGGAGGTAGTTACTATAGTACCTCCGTTTATCAGAGCAGTAGAATTAAGCGTTCTTTGTTTGCCGGCAAAACCGTTATCCAGCTTTATCGGAGTACCGATCTGTGCGTCAAAATAACCGTCGTTGATTACAAGATCCGATGCACTCAGCTTGATCATTTCACAATACATCGCATTGGTACCCGTGTAGCAGAATGTACCTCCGTTTATAACGATCGTACTTCTGTTCTCAGCCAAAAACAGATTCTGGGCTACATCCTTGGCATAGAAATACATTTTACCCGTTCCCACCGAGTCCTCGATGGTCAGCTTACTGTATTCGACGCTCAACAGATGATCCTTCGAGTCAATACTGTTACCTGTCTTTTTAAGCGTATAACCGGCAAGGTCCAGCGTCTTGTCACTTTCTATAGGCGGACACAAGCTCGTCAGATAGTTAGGTTTATATTCCTCAGGGTCGCAGTCAATATCTGCGCCAAGCCTTATCTTAGACTCCTCACTGCCGTTGTATGCCAATCTCAGCTGCCGGTAACTACGGACGATAAGGTATCCGTCACTTGAATACTCTGTGCTTTCACCGTCGGTGCCTGCGGCACTGATAGGTATGATTGTCAGCGGCAGTGCGGTTATCATAATAGCAAGTGCCGCAAACAAAGCCGTAATGCGTTTAAATTTTATTTTCATAATCCTTTACCTCCTCATTATAATTTTCAAAGTTCATATAAGCCCACTGCTCTTTATTATATTTTACACCGCTTTCAGAAGAATGACATTACCCAGATGGGTAAATCGTGCAATTTATCTTGATCCCGCATTACATTTTACATTGCCGGCAATGCCCGGGTTCGGTAATTATACAGCTTTTCCGCAACAAAACTCCGGTCGCAGTTTCCTCTTACGGTACAAAAATCGGCAGACACATTTTCAGCGCCTGCCGTATCAATTTTTCTTTTGTCCAACGCAGTAACGCTGCATTTAAGCTCTGTCGCCGCGCTCTAGCGCATTCGGCGGCAAAGCCGCGATGCACATCATCCTTGAAAACACCGTTTCCCATATGGTGCATTGCCGAAAGGCAGTCACAGCTTTTTGCCATGACCGCCCTATTATTTTCTTTATTGCTCTGTGTGACCCCGCCGTTGCACTATCTGTTGCCTATCGGCAATATATCCAAAGGCGGAATTGTCAGCGGCGACCCGCCGTCAGGACTTTGTTTGTCACGTTACTGCAAAAGCAAGGGCAGTCACAGCTTTTGCCACGACTGCCCTATCATTGTCTTTATTACTCTGTGCGACCCCGCCGTTGCGCTATCTGTTGCCTATCGGCAATATATCCAAAAGGCGGAATTGTCAGTGGCGACCCGCCATCAGGAATTTGCTTGTCACGTTACTGCAAAAGCAAGGGCAGTCACAGCTTTTTGCCATGACCGCCCTATCATTGTCTTTATTACTCTGTGCGACCCCGCCGTTGCACTATCTGTTGCCTATCGGCAATATATCCAAAGGCGGATTTGTCAGCGGCGACCCGCCATAAGGACTTTGCTTATCACGTTACTGCAAAAGCAAGGGCAGTCACAGCTTTTCGCCATGACCGCCCTATCATCTTCTTTATTGCTCTGTGTGACCCCGCCGTTGCACTATCTGTTGCCTATCGGCAATATATCCAAAGGCGGAATTGTCAGCGGCGACCCGCCATCAGGACTTTGTTTGCCACGTTACTGCAAAAGCAAGGGCAGTCACAGCTTTTTTGCCATGACCGCCCTATCATCTTCTTTATCGCTCTGTGTGACCCCGCCGTTGCACTATCTGTTGCCTATCGGCAATATATCCAAAGGCGGAATTTGCCGTGCCCCACGGGCACCGCCGCATTAGCCGTTGCCGACTTCTACAACATAGATATCAACGTACTGAAGTCCCCATGCACAAGCATCATCATAGTGCTCTTCGGTACTGCCCATATATACGTCAACAGGGATCGTTCCTGCCATCATACCCTCGCCTGTATCTGCCGCTATAGCATAGCCGTAGCAGATGTTGTCGTACTGACCGACAATGTACAGCTTTGAGCCATAAGGGATCACATCGGGATTTACCGCAACTGTGCCTATCTCGGCAAGTCTGCCGCTGGCTGTGTATGCTCCCGCGGGAGCTGTGTAGGCTGTAGCTTTGCCTGATACTACATACTCATAGTCAACAGGTCTGCCGTTCTTAAGTACGATAGACGTATCATCAATTTTGCAATAAGGAGTTACGATCGCCGCACCCTCGGCTATAACCTCGTCAACCTTCTTTGTAACTACCTTTGTTGTCTTCTTGACATCGGTCTTTACGCCGTCGATGTAAGTAGTCGTTGTAGTTGTTCTTATCTTGCCGTTTACACCCTTTGTGCGAACCTCGCTCTGACCTATAGCCAGAATGTTGGTCGTAACCGTTGAGGTCTGATAAGGGATCGTCTTATCCTGCGTTTCGGTCTTGATCTCGACTCTTGAAACCTTTATCTCGGTAGGCTCGGTGATCTTGGTTTCAAGCTCCTCGCTTACCATATCGTTCTTGCCGAGCGTTACTCCGGCTCTTTTCAAAAGCTCGGAAACCGTGTTATCAAGACACTTTACGGTAGTTGTCTTACCATCGGCAGTTACCTTGACATCATACGCTCTTGTGATCGCTATCTTCTGACCGTCTTCAAGAACCGTGTCCTTAGAAGGTGATACCTTGTCGTACTTGCCGAGCTCAACGCCTGCCTGTTCAAGAAGCTGTGCTACCGTGGCATCAACGCTGTGCACTGTAGCTGTCTTCTTTCCGTCCTCGAGTACGTCGGCATCAAACGCTCTCTCAATAGTGAGAGTAGCAGTTGCCACGTTTTCCTCGAAGCCGGTAAACTCAATCCTGTCATAAGCACCCAGAGTGATATGGTTCTCTCTGAGTATCTCGTAAGGATCGTCACTTACCGTATAAACAATACGCTTTTCGTTCTCGTCTATTATCTGTACATCATTTCTGAAATAGAGCAGACCTGTCATCAGGAATGCTCCGAAGATACTGCCGAATATCAGCAGTATTTTAAGTGCTGCGTTCTTTGATATGCGTATTGTCAGTCCGGTGTTTCTGAATCTGGGAAACATATATCCGCCTTTCGTCCTCATATCTGTAGGTTTAAGCAGTACCCATATGGGCATCACGGCATTAAATTTACGGCTATATCCGTCTGTCACCACTGACCGTGTACGATAAGCCCCATACGGGGAAAACCGCTGCTACGTTTATTATTGGGCTTTTTTCAAGCTCTAGACAATTATAATTTCCGTTTTGCAAAATGTCAAATAGTTTCGGTCAGTCATTTTTGTTGAAAATGCACAACAAATTTTTGTTACCGTTTTGTAACCTTTTTGTTACCGTTTTGTAATCAGTAAATTATTGGATTATGTTGACTGATTTTGTAATTTAATTTGTTAATCTGCCCAAATTTGAAGTTTGGATTTTCATTGTGTTTTTGCACAAATATAATCGACTTTTTCGTGTAGTTTTACAGCGATTATAATATGAAATGGTAATTTAGTTTCACGGCAGAAACTGACAAAACGGCTTTGTATACAGCAAAAATGCCGTTTATTGCGTGTCTGTAGGGTGACTGAGCTGTGAATGTAATCGTATACTTGCAAGACGATTTAGGGTCGATTTTATGTCGGGAGCGTGTCCTTTATATATTATAATAGTATAGTCGGTTTTTGTGGTTCAAACGGTGGTTGATTTTGCGGCGTTTTTGGTATGAACAATGATACATAAAAAATACAGCCTTTAGTTCAAGGCTGTATCGGGGTCATACTATATATAATATAAAGGGTAGATCTGCGTATGGAGGTTTTCTCCGTTGAAGCGTTTATATTTGCAATGCAAATATTTTGCCTGCTATTATATTAGTTGTTTTTCCAGCTGACAATTTCTGCTGAGAGTTGTTTGTCAAGGTCGACACGCATAGCTTTACATTCGGCGGGGAATTTTTTAGCCGCGGAGAAGCTCATCTTTACAAGCAGATCCGCACCGACAGGCAGAGCCTTTTTCAGCACGCTTTCGGGAAACACAAAATGTGTGCCGTGCTCATAGAGGTAAATCGAGTATTTGCAGGTATGGGGGCGGGACTTCAGGCGCTCGTCCATTCGGCGTATGTACTTTGCGGTATCCCAGAGGGAGTCGTCTTGTATAGTGTGATAACATAGTTT
>DOQG01000017.1 GCA_003512525.1 Oscillospiraceae bacterium
AACTGTCGCCTATCGGCAACAATCAGAACGGCGAATTTGAAGCGGCACATTGCCACCCGCCGGTAACGCAACTGTCGCCTATCGGCAACAGTCTGAACGGCGAATTTGAAGCGGCACATTGCCGCCCGCCGGTAACGTAATGTCGCCTATCGGCAACAGTCAGAACGGCGAATTTGAAGCGGCACATTGCCGCCCGCCGGTAACGTAATGTCGCCTATCTGCAACAGTCAGAACGGCAAATTTGAAACGGCACATTGCCGCCCGCCGGTAACGCAACTGTCACCTATCGGCAACAATCAGAACGGCGAATTTACAGTGGCTTTCAGCCACAAGCGGCACATTGCCGCCACCCGCTTACTTAGTACCGAACAGTCTGTCGCCCGCGTCACCTACACCCGGAGTGATGTAAAGATCCTCGTTAAGTCCGTCATCAAGCGCACCGCAGTAGATCTCAACATCGGGAAAAGCCTTCTGTATAGCGGCGATACCCTCGGGAGCGGCGATAATGCACATAAACTTTATAGAACGTGCGCCGGCTTCCTTTACCTTCTGTATAGCGTGTACTGCCGATGTACCTGTAGCAAGCATGATATCTGTGATGATTACGTCACGCTCGTCAATATCGAACGGGAGCTTGCAGTAATACTCATTTGCAACAGTTTTGTCCGATCCGCCTTTTCCTCTGAATATACCGATATGACCTATCTTAGCGGCAGGAACAAGCGCGGTAGCACCCTCGATCATACCAAGACCTGCACGGAGAATAGGCACAAACGCAAGCTTTCTGCCCGAAATAACGTTAGACTCTGCAATAGCTATTGGTGTCTGTATCTGCACCTTCTTCAGGGGCAGATCTCTTGTTGCCTCATAGCACATAAGCATTGAAATTTCGCTTACAAGCTCTCTGAATTCCTTTGCGCCTGTGTTCTTATCTCTTAAAAGAGATACCTTGTGCTGTACAAGGGGGTGGTCACAGATGTGAAGTTTCTCGTTTGCCATAACATTCTCTTTTCTCCCTATGGGTAAATGGATTTTTATTTTGTTAGTCCTGCCGTGATTTTCATAGGGAAAAATCCGCAGTTTTAAAATACTTACTTATTCTCAAGCGCCATCATCTTGTCAACTCTTGCGGCGTGTCTTCCGCCCTCAAACTCTGTTGACAGGAACACTCTTACTATCTCCTCAGCCGTACCCGGTCCTATGACCCTGCCGCCCATGCACAGAACGTTTGCGTCATTGTGCAGACGTGTGTACTTTGCCGTATAATAATCCTGGCATAAAGCCGCACGGATACCCTTTATCTTGTTTGCCGATATACTGATACCTATTCCGGTACCGCATATCAGAATGCCCTTGTCGCATTCTCCGCTTGTGATCTTCGCGCAGGTCTTTTCCGCAATATCAGGATAATCCGCTCTCTCTCCGTCACAGCCGCAGTCGATATACTCGACCTTAAGCTCATCAAGGAACTTCTTTACCTCGCACTTTAATGCGTATCCTGCGTGGTCGCTACCTATAGCCAGCATTTTCACTCTTTCCTTTCTTTATATGCGTCAGCATTCTTTGCCATAAGCTCGCGCTGAGCCTGCGGCAGCTTAAGATACATCGGCATAAGCTGCTCGGGTGATAACTGCGGCGCATCAACAGCCGCAAGGCACACTCCGTAGCCCGTCTGATATCTTAACGGATCGGGGGCGATCTTTACATTTTCCATTCCCTCGTTATCCGTTGCTTTTTTCATTATAAATGCACCATCACCGACAAGCATTATATCATCGTCATATTCCGACAGCATTCTTGCCGCTTCGTCCGTCTTAAGGCACTCTTCCTCTGTCAGCCTTTCAACCTTGCCGTCCTCAATGCGGAACAGCGCAACGTACACCTGATTGCACCTTGCGTCTATTGCGGAGCATACAACACAGTCGTAAGCCGTAACGTTATACGCCATAGCTTCAAGTGTTGAAACCGCCGCGCACGGCTTTGACAATGCAAAAGCAAGCCCCTTTACCGCCGATATGCCTATACGCAGTCCCGTGAAAGATCCCGGACCGTTCGCCACTGCAAAAAGCCCTATATCCTCCATAGAAAGCTCCGCATTTCTGACAAGATCCCTTACAACAGGCATCAGCGTAACGCTGTGCGTAAGCTTGTTGTTTATCACCGTACTGCCGAGTATCTGCTGCTTTTCCGTATCATACACGGCGGCACAGCAAGGAGCGGCGGCGGTGTCGATACCGAGTATCAGCATAGTTCCTCCTGCGGGATATATTCTATTATTCTTGAATTATCCCCTGTCTTGGTGATATTCACACCGCACCTGCCGTCAAGATACGAGGCAAGCTCCGGTATGTTCTCGCTCCACTCTATACACATTATCCCGCCCCTGTCGAGGTAGTCAAAAAATCCGATAGCGTACAGATCGTCGAGCGTGTTTATTCTGAAAAGGTCAAAGTGGAAGATCGGCACATCGCCCTCATATTCGTTCACAAGAGCAAACGTCGGGCTTGTGACATCGTCCGTACTGCCAAAATATTCCGCTATACCCTTTGTTAAATGCGTCTTTCCCGCACCCATTTCACCGGTATACAGCACACAGTCGCCTGCTTTTAAGTATGCGGCTATCCTTTTGCCGATCTCAACCGTTTCCTCGGGCGAGCTTGAAATAAACCGTTCCATCAGAACAGACCGCTTATCTCGCCGTCTGCGCTTACATCTATCTTGTTTGCGGCGGGAATCTTAGGCAATCCGGGCATTGTCATAATGTCGCCCGTAAGCGCAACCACAAATCCCGCGCCCGCCGACAGCTTAACGTCACGGACAGTTATAGTAAAGCCCTTCGGGCAACCGAGCTTTGTCGGATCGTCCGATAAGGAATACTGCGTCTTCGCAACGCATACAGGGAGCTTGTCAAAGCCAATAGCTTCAATTTCCTTTATTGCCTTTTCCGCACCCGTTGTGTAATTAACACCGTCCGCACGGTATATCTCCCTTGCGATTATATCCAGCTTTTCCTTGATAGAAAGCTTTTCGTCATATATAGGAGCAAAGCTTGTCTTGCCCTCGTTTTCATTTATTGTATCTATAACTGCATTCGCAAGCTCGATACCGCCTTCTCCGCCCTTTAAGAATACATCTGAGAACGCAACCTTTGCGCCCATCTTCTCGCAGTATTCACGGACAATAGCGATCTCAGCGTCGGTATCCGTATAGAAGTGATTTATCGCAACTACAGCGGGTACGCCGTACTTACGCATATTCTCGATATGCGCTCCGAGGTTAACGATACCCTTTTTAAGCGCTTCCGTATTTTCCGCCGTAAGCTCTGTCTTAGGCACACCGCCGTTGTATTTAAGCGCACGGATAGTAGCAACAATTACCGTACATGAGGGCTTAAGTCCTGCGTAACGGCACTTTATGTCAAAGAACTTTTCCGCACCGAGGTCACTGCCGAAGCCTGCCTCGGTTATGGCATAGTCGCCGAGCTTTAACGCAAGCTTAGTCGCCCTTACGCTGTTACAGCCGTGAGCAATGTTTGCAAACGGTCCGCCGTGAATGATAGCGGGCGTATTTTCAAGCGTCTGCACAAGATTCGGATTGATAGCGTCCTTTAAGAGCGCCGTCATAGCGCCAACCGCCTCAACGTCAGATGCGAATACGGGCTTTCCGTCATAAGTATACGCAACAAGTATCCGTCCGAGTCTTTCCTTCAGATCAACAAGATCGTCCGCAAGACACAGTATCGCCATTATCTCACTTGCAACGGTTATCTGGAAGTGATCCTCTCTCGGAACGCCGTTCACCTTGCCGCCAAGACCGATTATGCAGTTTCTCAGCGCTCTGTCGTTCATATCAAGACAACGCTTTATCTGTATGCGTCTGGGGTCTATTCCGAGTACGTTTCCCTGCTGAATGTGGTTATCTATAAGCGCACAAAGCAGATTGTTCGCGGAAGTGATCGCGTGCATATCCCCCGTGAAATGAAGATTGATATCCTCCATAGGCACTACCTGTGCATATCCTCCGCCTGCCGCACCGCCCTTGATACCGAAAACAGGACCCAGTGACGGCTCACGCAGTGCAAGCACAGCCTTCTTGCCTATCTTATACATACCCTCTGCAAGACCTACAGAAGTAGTCGTCTTGCCCTCTCCCGCAGGAGTGGGGTTTATAGCCGTAACAAGTATCAGCTTGCCGTCCTCTTTGCTTTCAAGGCGATCTATACATTCCTGAGAGATCTTCGCCTTGTAGTGACCGTAAGGGATAAGCTCTTCCTCGTCAATGCCGAGTTCCTTTGCTATATCCTTTATTTTTAGCATTTTTGCGTTCTGAGCAATTTCAATATCGCTGAGCATATAATCTACCTCTTTTTACTGCGGTTGTCCGCTTGAATTATAACCTTTTCCGTCTTATAAAGACATACTTTAAGTATAGCACAGTACAGTGTGAATTTCAAGGTTTAAAGGATATTTTAAACGGGTTGATATTGCCTCAGTTTGCAGAGAAAATCTATTCTTTAAACAAACAGCAAATTCCACATCCCTATCCCCCTGCCCCCTTTCCCCCGGAAAGGGGGAAAACACGGGGACTGGCGTCCCTGCGACCTGCCTTGGGGCTACGCCCCAAACCTCATCTGCATTATTATCTATAAAAACCGATGTCGTATATGTTAAACAAACTTAAGCTGATCGATATCCTCATCATACAGCGTTCCCGCAACAGGCACAGTCTTTGTCCTGTAGCTGTCCTCGTCCTTTATCATTCCGTCCTCATACTTAACAGCGGAGCTGAGCTTTGCTTTTGTGAGCCTCATTACCTGTACACCCTGCGTATCTCTTGCCGCTTTGGGCAGGATAAGCACGGTGTTGAATATCATGACCTTTCCTGCGTCCGAGCTTAGCATAAACTCGCAATCTCCGTCAATAAGCGTCATAGATACAAGCGGCGAGCCGTCATTGTATGCATTTGCAAGCTTTTTACGTCTTGTCTTTGTTTCAAACGATGCCATAGGCACTTTAGCACATTTACCGTTTTCAAAGAACATCACAAGCGTTCCGCTGTAGTCCTCTGCGACCACCATCTTTATTATCCTCTCGTCCGGCTCAAGCTCCAGCTTTACGGGCAGATAGTCGCCCATTACGCTTGCCTTGCCGTCCTCAAAGTCGCAGGCTCTCGCCTTGTACACCTGATATTTATCAGTGAAGAACAACAGCTCCGCACGGTTCGTGCCTTCATATGTCGCTATTATCTCATCGTTTTCTTTAAGCTTCTGTTCGCCGCTCATTCTCAGCGACTGCGGAGTGATCTTCTTGAAATAACCCTCTCTGGTGAAGAACAGATTAACGGGATAATCGGGTATTTCCTCCGCTACCTCGTTTTCCTCGTCCTCCGCACCGTAGATGAACATTGTCTTTCTGGGCTTGCCGTACTTCTTTGCTATATCGCCAAGCTCGGAAATTATTATCTGCTTTACTCTGCGCTCCGAAGAAAGAATATCCTCCATATCGGCTATTTCTTCCTTAAGGCTGTCTATTTCCTCGATACGCTTTAATATATAGCCCTTGTTGATATTTCTGAGCTTTATATCCGCAACATATTCAGCCTGTGTTTCGTCTATACCGAAGCCTATCATAAGGTTAGGTACGACCTCTGCATCGTCCTCTGTTTCACGGATTATCTTTATTGCCTTGTCTATATCGAGCAGTATCTTCTTAAGACCTGTCAGCAGATGAAGCTTTTCTTTCTTCCTTGCAAGCTCGAACTTTGTCTTTCTCTTTACGCAGGTGATTCTGAAATCCGTCCACTGCTCAAGTATCTCGGCAACGCCCATGACCTTCGGCATACCGCCTACAAGAATGTTGAAGTTGCAGGAGAAAACGTCCTGTAAAGGAGTTATCCTGAACAGCTTTTTCATTACCGCCTCGCTGTCCTGCCCACGCTTTAAATCAATAGTTATCTTAAGACCCGATAGGTCCGACTCGTCACGCACATCGGATATCTCCTTCAGCTTGCCGAGCTTCACCTGCTCAACTATCTTGTCGATTATCGCCTCGATAGTAGTTGTCGGCGGTATCTCGGTCACTTCGATACAGTTTGCCGCCTTGTCATAGATATACTTACTGCGCACCTTGACGCTTCCGCGTCCGGTAGCATATATACGGCGCAGCTCGTTCTCGTCCTGTAATATAAACCCGCCGCCGGGAAAATCAGGACCTTTAAGGGTGGATACAATATCGTGTTCGGGATTTTTCATCAGCGCGGCGGCAGTTTCGCACACCTCCGACAGGTTGAACGAGCAGATATTGCTTGCCATAGATACGGCAATACCGACATTATTGTTTACCAGTACCGCAGGAAATCTTGTAGGGAGCAGTACAGGCTCTGTCATCGAGTTATCGTAGTTCGGCACAAAGTCAACTATATCACGGTCGATATCCGCAAATATCTCCGCGCAGATAGGGTCGAGCTTAGCCTCCGTATATCGTGATGCCGCAAACGACATATCCCTTGAATACGCCTTGCCGAAGTTACCCTTGCTGTCAACGTACGGGTGCAGAAGCGCCTCGTTGCCCCTTGCAAGTCTTACCATCGTTTCGTATATTGCCATATCGCCGTGCGGATTTAATTTCATCGTCTGTCCGACAATGTTCGCCGACTTCGTTCTTGCTCCCGTAAGCAGACCCATCTTGTACATAGTATACAGCAGTTTTCTGTGGGACGGCTTGAAACCGTCAATTTCGGGGAGCGCACGGGAAACTATAACGCTCATCGCATACGGCATATAGTTTTCGGTCAGCGTATCGGTTATCGGTTGATTTTCGACAATGCCTGCGCCCTCTATATAAGCGTTTTTATTCGGAGCGACCTTCTTCTCGCTCTTTTCGTTCTTTCCTTTTCTCAAAATCTATACCTCTTTTTAGCTTTATGCCCTGCTCAGAGTGAAAACTCTTTTTTCAGCTTTTCAAAGCGTTTTTCATATTTATCTCTTATCGGTAGCGTTGTATTCTGCAAAACGTGCTGTAAAATATCTGCGTCTTTCAGAACCTCGTCAAGCGGAAGCCCGACATTTTCCTTGTCACTGTGATTTGCAATAGCTCTTGTGATATTGCCTATCTCGCACACGCTGAAAAGCCCCGTCTTTGCGAGTATCGGCATTACTGCGTCGGCACTTTCCTCTGCGTGCTTTTCGTCAACGCCGGTCAGATATTTACGGTAGTCGTGGAGCAGTCCGCTTATCTGTGCAAGCTCCGCGTTCACACCTCTGCGCAGTGCGATAAGCCCCGCCGTCTGCGCCGTACCGAAAAGATGTACATACGCTTTCTGCTGTCTTTCCTCGGGCAGTGTCGCTATCATCTCCGATACGACCGCCGATATTACCTCTATCCTGTTGATCTCCATATATCCTCCGTCTTACGATACGTCTATATCATCAAGGTACTTATAGCCGTAGTCGCGGATATAGTCCTTTCGTCCGTCAAGGTTATCACCAAGCAGAAGCTCGAATATCTCCTGAGTTTTCTGTGCGTCCTCCGGCATTACTCTTATAAGCCGTCTTGTTTCGGGGTTCATAGTCGTCAGCGACATCATTTCCGGTTCATTCTCACCAAGACCCTTTGAACGCTGTATCTTATACTTCTGCTCGCCTATATCGGCAAGTATCCTCTGCTTTTCCGCTTCCGTATAGGCAAAGTAGGTCATATCCTTACTGTTTATCTCATAAAGCGGCGACTCTGCGATATATACATATCCCTGCTCAATTACGGTCGGGACAAGTCGGTACAGCATGGTAAGAATGAGCGTTCTTATCTGGTATCCGTCATAGTCAGCATCAGTGCAGATAATTATCTTTTCCCACCTGAGATTATTCAGATCAAAGGTCGAAAGGTCTTTGTTCGCCTTAGCCTTTACCTCGACACCACAGCCCAGTATCTTCATGAGATTTGTGATGATCTCGCTCTTGAATATCTTATCATAGCTTGCCTTAAGGCAATTGAGCGTCTTACCTCTTACAGGCATTACCGCCTGATAGTCTGCGTCCCTCGCCTGCTTTACAGCGCCTAAAGCCGAGTCGCCCTCCACTATATAAAGCTCACGTCTTGCCGTGTCCTTACTGCGGCAGTCAACGAACTTCGGTATTCTGTTCGCAAGGTCTATCTTGCCCGAAAGCTGTTTCTTTATTGTATCCCTCGCCTTAGCGGCATTTTCACGGGCACGCTTGTTTATCAGCACCTGCTCGCATATCTTGACCGCTTCGTCCGGGTTTTCAAGGAAGTAGACTTCAAGCTGATGCTTCAGCCAGTCGGTCATAGCCTCCTGGATAAATTTATTGGTTATGCTCTTTTTCGTCTGGTTCTCATAGCTTGTCTGCGTTGAGAAGTTTGAAGATATAAACACAAGGCAGTCGGCAATATCGGTAAATTTTATCTTGCCCTCGGTCTTGTTGTACTTGCTGTTGGCTTTCAGCCAGCCGTCTATCTGATTTGTGAATGCCGCCTGCATCGCCTTGTCGGGACTTCCGCCGTGCTCAAGCCAGCTTGAATTGTGGTAGTGCTGTATAAGCTGTACCTTATTTGAGAATACAAAAGCGACCTTCATCTTTACCTTGTATTCCGGCTTATCCTCTCTGTCCTTACCTGTACGCTGTGCGCTCCATACCTGCTCGGTAGTGAGTGCCGTATCACCTACTATTTCTTTAAGGTAGTCGCTGATACCATTCTCATAGCAGTAGATATGCTCTTCAAAGCGTGTTTCCCCTGTTTCCTCGTCACGCACTTCGTTTCTGAGCACAAAGGTCAGCCCGTCATTTACAACTGCCTGTCTGCGCAGAACATCGTCGAAATATTCAAACGGTACATCGATATCGGTGAATACGTCAAGGTCAGGCTTCCACTTGATTTTAGTACCCGTTGTTCCGTCCGACTGGTGACGGCGGAAGCCGCGCTCTTCCTTTTCAACGTTATAGCCCTTTTCAAATCTCAGGTCGTATATCCACGTTCCGTTGTTGCTCTCGACCTCCATATACTCAGCCGCAAACTGTGTTGAGCAAAGACCCAGACCGTTAAGGCCAAGCGAGTATGAGTAGTTGTCCCCGCTGTTGTTGTCGTACTTACCGCCCGCGTACAGTGTGCAGAAGGCAAGCTCCCAGTTGTACTTTTCCTCGTTTTTATTGAAGTCTATCGGTATACCTCTGCCGTAGTCCTGCACTTCAATGCTTTTATCAAGAAAGCGCGTAACTATTATCTTGTTACCAAAGCCCTCTCTCGCCTCGTCTATCGAGTTTGAAAGTATCTCAAACACGGAGTGACAGCAGCCGTCAAGCCCGTCCGAGCCGAATATAACACCCGGGCGCAGTCGCACCTGGTCAGGTCCTTTCAGCTGTTTAAGACTGTTGTCGTCATAATTTTTCTTTGCCATCAGCTTTATCCTTTCAACCGCCGTGCTCCCCCGCACAGCGCAACTTTAGTCAATAATTAGTTTTATTGTACCACAAATCCCCCGTTTTTGCAAGTGCGGCGAGCGCAATCGGCCGACCCCGCACTATCCCCACGCACAAAAAAACGGGCAACGATTTTCCCATCGCCGCCCGGTCTTATTATTAACTTTTATTCACCGGCAATTACTTTGCCGCAGTCTTCCCGCTCACACTTCCATCGCCGCAAAAGCACCGTACACTGCCCAATTCCCGTAGGGTGAGGGTCTGTGTGTGCTTGTATTGTTTTGCGTCCTTGCAAAACTCTGTGCACACACGCTTAATGCATCCTTGCATTGCTTGCCCCTCCCGCCGCACCGATTATCTCCATCTCCACAAACACCGCCGACCCCGCACTATCCCCGCACGCAAAAACCGGGCAACGATTTTCCCATCGCTACCCGGTCGTAATTATTGATTTTTGCTTTTAATCAATGCGTTATTTCGCCGTTGTCTTTCCGCTTACACTTCCGTAATTACCGTAAAGCGCGGTCTTACCACTCATGTAATAAGCCTTTACTCTGAACTTATAAGCAGTATTCTTAGCAAGTCCTGCTTTTCTGAATGTAGTCGTGTTGCCGTTTGTGATCTTAGCAACTCTTACCCACTTTCCACCCTTGTACATCTCAACGATATAGCCCTGAGCAGATGTATTTTTCGTCCAGTTCACTCTTAAAGCGTCCTTAGCCTTACCGCCGATCTTAACGCCCTTAACAATCGAAGGATTTGTCCTTGCGGTTACAGTAGCACTATAATTACCGTAAAGCGCAGTCTTACCACTCATCTTGTAAGCCCGTACTCTGAACTTGTAAACGCTTGAAGCCTTAAGTCCCGTTTTTCTGAAAGTGGTTGTGCTGTTGTTTGTGATTTTCGCAACTCTTACCCACTTGCCGCCCTGATACATATCAACGATATATCCGTCAGCCGAAGCATTCTTACTCCAGTTTATTCTCAGTGCGTCAGCCGCTCTGCCGCTAAGCTTTGCACCTGTCATTACAGACGGATTTGTCCTTGCCGTAACAGTCGCACTATAGTCACCATAAAGTGCCGTGCTACCGCTCATCTTATAAGCTCTTACTCTGAACTTGTAAACGCTTAAAGCCTTAAGTCCCGATTTTTTGAACGTTGTGGTACTGTTGCTTGTTATCTTAGCAACTCTTACCCACTTGTTGCCCTGATACATCTCAACAATATATCCGTCAGCAGAAGCGTTCTTAGTCCAGTTGATACGGAGCGCGTCAGCCGCTCTGCCGCCGAGCTTAACACCGGTCACCTTGGCAAGCGCGAGCTTAGCTGTGTAAGTGTCCTTGTAACTGTTGCCGCAAACCGAACACTTGTGAAGTGTGTAGCCCTGTGCAGTGTATGTGGGCTTTACAACAGTGTCAACATACTTATGACCCTTTGCAGGCACTGTTTCCTGTGCCTTGATAACCGCATTGCAGACTGAGCAGTGCTTACCCTCTGTAAGTCCTGTCTTTGTGCAGGTTGCGGCTACCGCCTTGTCAACAACTTCCTTATGACCGAGTGCCTTTATCGTCTGTGTTTCGACCTTGCCGCACACCTCGCAGGTTCTTGCCTGCGTGCCCTCTGTCGTGCAGGTCGCCACCTTAGTGGTATTCCACTCACCGAAAGTATGCTGAGTATGATCTAAAAGTTCATACTCAAAACCATTTTCTTTTGCATACTTCTCGCCGGCTGTGCCGATGTAGCAGTAGATCTTGAAGTTATCGATCTTTTTATACTCGTTATCAAAATAGTAACCGAAAGCATTCTTGCCTATACTTGTCACACTGCTTGGTATTGTTATACTTTTAAGGCTTGTACAACCTTCGAAAGCACTCCAACCTATCTCCGTCACACTGTCAGGTATCGTTATACTTGTAAGGCTTGTACAACCCTCGAAAGCACTCCAGTCTATCTCCGTCACACTGTCCGGTATCGTTATACTTGTAAGGCTTGTGCAACCATCAAATGCCCATCCACCTACATTCGTCACGCAGTTTGGTATATTATAACTCTTATCTGTTTTTCCGGCAGGATAGCATATCAACTCAGTTTTATCCTTGTTAAATAAAACCCCATTCACAGATGTATAATTGTTGTTCCCGGCTTTAACATCTATTGCTGTAAGGCCTGTGCAGCCATTGAATGCCCAAATGTCTATATATGTCACATTATCAGGTATCGTTATACTTGTAAAGCTTGAACAACCCCTGAAAGTACTCATGTCTATCCTCGTCACACTGTCAGGTATCGTGATACTTGTAAGACTTGAGCAACCGCTGAAAGCACTCATGCCTATCTCCGTCACACTGTCCGGTATCGTGATACTTGTAAGGCTTGAGCAACCGTTGAAAGCACTCGTGCATATCTCCGTCACACCATCAAGTATCTTGTAATTTTTATCTTTCTTACCTGCCGGATAACACATTATAGTTGTTTTGTCCTTATTGTATAGGACACCGTTTACTGAAACATACTTTGCATTTTGGGTTGAAACTTTAATTTCCGTAAGACTTGAGCAATCGGCGAAAACCGCACCGCCTATATATGTCACATTATCCGGTATCATTATACTTGTAAGGCTCGAGCAACCTACGAATGCACCAATGCCTATACTTGTCACGCTGTCCGGTATCGTGATACTTGTAAGGCTTGAACAATTTTCAAAAGCACTCCCGCCTATCTCCGTCACACTGTCCGGTATCGTTATGCTTGTAAGGCTTGTGCAACCGCTGAAAGCGTACCAGCATATACTCGTCACGCCATCAGGTATCTTATAGTTATTACCCTTTTTTCCGGCAGGATAACATATTATAGTTTTGTCATTGTAGAATAAAACTCCGTTTACCGATGTGTAATCCTTATTGTCTGTATTTACATCTATCGCTGTAAGCCTCGAGCAACCGAGGAAAGCATAATCTCCTATACTCGTCACACTGTTCGGTATCGTTATGCTTGTAAGACTTGAGCATTCATGGAAAGCATCATTGCCTATACTCATTACACTGTCCGGTATCGTTATACTTGCAAGGCTTGAGCAACCGCTGAAAGCACTCTCACCTATACTCGTCACACTGTCCGGTATCGTTATACTTGTAAGGCTTGTGCAACCGTTGAAAGCACTATCACCTATACATGTCACACTGTCCGGTATCGTTATGCTTGTAAGGCTTGAGCAACCGATGAAAGCACCGAAGCCTATACTCGTCACACTGTCCGGTAGCGTTATACTTGTAAGGCTTGTGCAACCTTCAAAAGCACTATCACCTATACTCGTCACACCGTTCGGTATCGTTATACTTGTAAGGCTTGTGCAGTCTTCGAAAGCACTATCACCTATACTCGTCACACTGTTCGGTATCGTTATACTTTTAAGGCTTGTGCAGTCTTCGAAAGCACTATCACCTATACTCGTCACACCGTTCGGTATCGTTATGCTTGTAAGGCTTGAACAACCGATGAAAGCACTACTGTCTACCTTTGTCACACCGTCGGGTATCTTATAATTATTACCCTTTTTCCCGGCAGGATAACATATTATAGTAGTTTTATCTTTATTGTACAGAACGCCATTTACAGAAACATAATTTGAATTTTCAGATGCAACTTTAATTTCTGTCAAGCTTGAGCAATTATAGAAAGCGCCATCACCTATACTCGTCACACCGTCCGGTATCGTTATGCTTGTAAGGCTTTTACAACCGTCGAAAGCATATTTGCCTATCTCTGTCACATTGTCCGGTATCGCTATACCGATAAGGCTTGAGCAACCGCTGAAAGCTCTCCGGCCCATCTCCGTCACACTGTTCGGTATCGTTATACTTTTAAGATTTGTGCAACCTTCAAAAGCACGCCTGCCTATACTCGTCACACTTTTCCCGTCAATTGTATCAGGGATAACCACCGTTTCCGCACCGCCGTTATAACCTGTGATCTTGACCCTACCGTCATCAAGCGCGCTGTACTCAAAATCCTGATACGTTTCCGCTCCCGCACATACAGCGCATACCACTGCCATAACAGCGAAAGTCGCCAGTGCCAAAAGCCACTTTTTAAGTTTCATATTACCATCTCCTTAAAGCTAACTCTGAAATGCAAAACAGCACAGCCCGCCGCGAGCTGTGCCTGATATCAAAATATGTATACCGTCTTGATATCAATGCATATCTCCCACGGGTAATAAGCTGTATCTTTATGCTTAACTGTGTCAAGTATATCATAATAACCATATGTTTGTCAAGGCGCTTTGATTAAGTATTGTTATCACCCTCACTCCGCACTGTCCCCACACCCCGCGCCACCACAACTTGTCGCCCCTCAAATAAGAGAAGATATCACGGCGCATTATAACTTTTCCGTAATTCGTTTATCGAGTAGATGCTGTTTCTAAGGCAACAGAAAACCCCCGGGATTTACACTCCCGGGGGCTTAACTATCCTATAATAACTTTCGTATTGCCGTCCGATAAATCAATACTTAGCGTAAGGATTTTCACCGTCATACAGCATACCTGCGGGACGGTTGAATTCAAGATCCTCAACACCGAGGTACTTCAGTGTATCGAAGATAGCCTTGCCGTAGTGACCGAATGCTACTGCGCCGTGGTGAGGATAGTTCTTCTTGATAAGAACGTTGCGGTAGAATCTGCCCATTTCGGGGATAGCGAATACGCCGATAGCACCGAATGAACGAGTAGCAACAGGGAGAACTTCACCCTGGGCAACATAAGCTCTCAGCTTAGCGTCAGCTGTGCTCTGTAAACGGAAGAATGTGATATCACCGGGAACGATATCGCCCTCAAGTGTACCTCTTGTAATATCAGGCTCCTTATCAGGCTCAAGACCTCTGTGCATGATGAGCTGATACTTCATAGTCTTGCTTGTCAGCTTGCATGAAGCTGTGTTACCGCAGTGGAAGCCCATGAATGTATCCTTGAGCGTGTAGTTGTACTTGTCCTTGATGGACTCAACATACATATCTGCCGGAACAGAGTTGTTGATGTCAAGCAATGTAACTGCGTCTTCCGAAATGCAAGCGCCGATATATTCGCTGATAGCACCGTATATATCAACCTCACACGCAACGGGGATTCCTCTTGCTGTAAGTCTTGAGTTTACATAGCAGGGAACACAGCCGAACTGTGTCTGGAATGAGGGCCAGCACTTGTTAGCAAATACAACGTACTTTCTGCTTCCCTTGTGTGCTTCCATCCAGTCAAGCAGTGTGATCTCGAGCTGTGCAAGTCTGGGCAGGATACCGGGCATCTTGTTGCCGTCGCCAAGCTCCTTTTCCATATCTGCAACAACTTCGGGGATTCTTGCGTCATTCTTATGCTCGTTGAATGCGGCATAAAGGTCAAGCTCCGAGTTCTCTTCGATCTCAACGCCAAGGTTGTACAGCTGCTTTATAGGAGCGTTACAAGCAAGGAAGTCCTGAGGACGAGGACCGAATGAGATAACCTTCAAGTTGTTAAGACCGATAACCGCTCTTGCAACAGGGATAAATTCCTTTATCATATCTGCAACCTCTGTAGCTGTTCCTACAGGGTATTCGGGTATGTATGCCTTGATATTTCTGAGCGCTAAGTTGTAGCTTGCATTCAGCACGCCGCAGTAAGCGTCGCCTCTGCCGCCTACTAAGTTATCCTGTGTTTCCTCTGCCGCAGCAACGAACATTACAGGACCGTCAAAGTACTTTGCAAGCAGTGTTTCAGCCGACTCAGGACCGAAGTTGCCGAGGTATACAACAAGTGCGTTGCAGCCTGCGCCCTTAAGCTCCTCAAGAGCCTGCATCATATGTGTTTCGCTTTCGATAGTGGTGGGACATTTGAATACGTCAACACCGATCTCCTTACATGCCTTTACCACAGCCTCACATCTTGAAGCCGAAAGGCTCATAGGGAAACAGTCACGGCTTACTGCCGCAATTCCGAGCTTTACATCGGGTATGTTCTTCATAGCAAAAATTCCTTTCTGTGCAGTTTTATTATCTGCTTTATAAGTCTGTCAAAATTCCGCCGCATCATATGAACCGCGGTACATACCAAATGGTACACACCGAAATTCAGGTAATCGTTTACTTGTTTTTGCAAAACAAAAACCTCTGCGACAGGCGTTATTATTATTGTATCACAAATTACCGTCATTGTCTACAGATTTCCGATAATTTTACGCCGTTTTCACACGAAATTATCAGCACCTCCATGTAACAGGTTACAGCATTTTAAGTTAACTTACTGTAACCGCTCCGGCACATATTCCCGATAATATTTAACCGTATTTTATATTTAATCTATTGAAAATTTCATAAAAACAGTGTATAATTTAATCAAATCGCCCGAAAGGAAACAGATATATGAAAAAACTCGTTTTACCGCTCAACATAATCTTTCTCGGCTTATCGCTTGCCTGCGATGTAGCTCTGATAATTACTCATCTCTACCCGCTGAAAGTAACCGCAAGCGTTTTCTTTATGCTTGCCGCCGCAGTAAACCTGATATATGCCCTGAAATACTTCCCTGATAAGAAACTGCCGTCAGTAATACTGACCGTCGGCGTATTCTTCGCAATGAGCGCGGATATAGTGATAAACCTAAATTTCATCGCAGGTGCGGCGATTTTCGCCTTAGGTCATATCTGTTATTTCATAGCATATTCGCTGATGCAAAAGCCCCGACCCACCGACTTTATCCCCGCAATTATAATATTTATCCCCATAGTGCTGTTTATGATGTTCTCACCGCTTCTTGACTTCGGCTCGTCGCTTATGAAAATCATCGGCATTTCATACGCTGTTATAATCTGCATTATGACAGGCAAAGCAATAATGAACTTTATCCGCATAAAGAACAGATTCAACCTTGTACTCGCACTCGGAAGCGTGCTGTTCCTTATATCCGATATAATGCTCCTGATGGCGTACTTCTCAAAAATAGATTTCCCGTTCTCGAATTTCTGCCTTGCCCTCTATTACCCGGGTCAGTGCCTTATTGCAAACGGTCTTGCACATATTAAAACAGCTATAACAGAAAAAATCCGTGTCGCCTGACACGGATTTTTATAATGGTTGTTTTAAATTCTGTTTCTGCATTTATAAGTCTGAACGGAGTTTATTTTGTTAGTTTCTGTAGTTCTTTGCCTGTTCTTCGGTTATTACACCCTGCTTTATCAGTTCAGATAATAATTCTGATCTGCCCTCGGCTCTTCCTTCTGCTCTGCCTGCCGGCATTACAGAACGTTCAAAGCTTGCCCAGTCGTTTATATACTTTTCTTAGGCGTCATTTTCAGTCTGTATAAACAATGGTAACCCAATCGACAATGCCTTTCTCGTTAAACGTAACAATAAGACATTTACCGTGCCAATCATTCGAGGTTTTTCCCTCGAGAGAACCATATCTATATTCCTGCCAGCCTTCATATTTTTTACTGTTAAAATTTTTTATACTTGTTGCTTCACCATACCTTTCGACGATTTCTTCTCTAGTTGTTTTAAATGGAGTTATGCCGTCAACCGAACATTTGTCATTCTCAAAAGGAGCATCAAAAATCCTACTGTCACCCTTTTTGGACTCTTTGTAGTTTTTCGCTCCGCAGCTAAAAAGCAAATCGCCATTTTTGTCCTTGACTTCAACGTGACATCTATCCTCCGCAAATCGATTAGCAGAAGTTTCATATGTCCAATCCTTAGGCAGTTCTTTCAGCTTTATGGGTATCTCGATCGCTTGTCCGTCAACAATTACATTTTTTCGTATCCGTTCAATGTCAAAACCCGTTTCGCTGTACGATATCTCAGAACCATCAGGAATAGTACTTCTTTCGCACCCCGTAAACCCACAGAGCAGTATCGCCATTGCCAACAGCGCAACCACACTTTTGCTTTTCCTGTCAAGCCGATGTTTTAATTTGCTAAACATAGTACACAACCTTTCTTTCATTCATAGTGCTTAAGACTTTTGCAATATTTCCGCCTAAGCCTTATCAAAAAATGTCCAAAAGCTCCGACAAGCTATCCACAGCAAAATCAGCCTTTTCGCTCTCGTCAGAAATCGTCCAATATTTGCCGAAGCCTTGCCTCACCCATATCGTCATCATTCCCATTTCATTAGCGGTAATTATATCATTATCCACTCTGTCACCGATCATTACCGCTTCGGACGGACTGCATCCTGCTCGCTTTAGTGCTATATCGAATATTCTTTTATCAGGTTTGGCAACTCCTTCTTCGGCAGAAGCTACAACAAGCTGTATATATTTCATCAAGCCGCAGCTTTCAAGTCGTTTTTCAGTGCCTGCTGACTGGTTGGCAATTACACCTATACGGTATCCTTTTTCACATAGGATTTTGAGTACGTTTTCGGAATCTTTATAGAGCTTTTCATCTTCATGATGCCAAGGAGTTTTTGCAAGTCCGAAATATCTCAGTGCTTCAATATCGCCTTTCAGATTTTGCTTTGAAAAATACAAACGTTTTTCGTTAAACTCCTCAAAGGTAATATCTGTTCCCGCAATAGCATCTCGTATGCGATGATTATAACACTCGGTTTCGTCAACAAGTGTTGAACCGACATCGAAAAATAACCATTTAATATCGTTCAGCATATTATCTCCTTGTTTTCATTAACTCCCGACCGTACCACAAAGTCACGCCAACTACCGACATTTCCAAAGGTCGGAAGCCGAGTGCCTCGGCTCGCATTTCCGCCTTTAAATACGGTTGCTGTGTATTCACGTTTGTTTAACGGCGGGAATAAACAAACAAGTATTTCGACAGCTTATTTTCAGCCATCGTCAAACCCCGACCGTTCTGCAAAGTCACGCCAACTACCGACATTTCCAAAGGTCGGAATTTGCCGTGCCCCATGGGCACCGCCGCTTAGTGTTTCTTCAGCCAGTTGTGTATCCATTTGCCGTTTTCAGTGAGATCGCTCTCGCTCCAGTTACCGTTTGCCGATGTCCCGGGTCGCAGTACCGAGCAGGTTTCGTCCTTGTTGCACAAGCTCCAGTTGCAGTAGCTGATACCGTTATTATCAAAATAGCTCAGCCACTTTTCGGTTTCATTGAAGTCGTTTGCTCCGCCGCCCGATGCGTCACAAGTACCAAATTCCGACACAAATACAGGCAGTCCCTGTGACACACAGCTTTCAACATTTGAGCGCAGACCCGCGTGAGTTGCCGCATAGAAGTGGAACGCATACATTACATTCTTGAAGTCAAGCGGGTCGGAAAGCGGCTTGTCGATCTCCTGACTCCATGTAGGTGTGCCGACAATAATTACAGAGTCGGGTGCATTCTTGCGGATAACAGGTATCACCTTCTCTGCGTAAGGCTTTATGTTGTCACTCCATGATACTCCGCCGTTCGGCTCGTTACATATCTCATAGATAACATTCGGATATTTTGCATATCTCTTTGACACCGTTTCAAAGAACGATATCGCCTCATCGGTATACTTTGACGGATCGCCCGGATTAAGAACGTGCCAGTCGATGATAACATACATATCAAGCTTGATACATATGTCAACTCCCTGCTCGAGAAGCTCAAGGCTTCCGCTCTTGTTACCCATATAGCACTGTCCGTTGCCCCATTCGTCAACATACATAGCCAGACGCACGACATTGGTATTCCAGTCGTCACGGAGCGCCCTGAATGCGCTCTCGTTCACAAATTCGGGGAACCATGTAAGTCCGTGTGTGCTCATTCCCCTGAGCTGATAGCCCTTGCCGTTCTTGTCAGCAAGCTGTCCGTTCTTCACCGAAAGCTGACCGTGCTGAGAAACAGGAGTCGTACCCTTGGGGTCGCTCGGCGCGGGAGGAACTGTTGAAGCAGGCTTTCGAGTCGTTGCCGTATTATTATTGTTGTTATTGTTGTTATTATTTCCGCCGTTGTTTGCCGAACTTGTGCCGGCAGAGCTACCGTTCACTGTCACTTTACCCTCGTTCATAGAAGCATTAGCCGCATAGTTAAAGCCGAACGAAACGCTTTTTCCCTTTTCTATAGTACCGTTGTAGCTCTCATTCCTGACCGTCATTTTATTACCTGAAATGCTGAATATTCCGTTCCAGCTTGAAGAAAGCGTCATGCCGTCAGGCACTGTTATTTCCGCTGTCCAGCTGTTTACCGTATCGCCGTTATTGGTTATTATGATCTCATAACCGCCACACTTCTTGCCGCCCTCTTCCCA
The DNA here is from genome assembly GCA_003512525.1 of Oscillospiraceae bacterium. Taxonomy (GTDB): domain Bacteria; phylum Bacillota; class Clostridia; order Oscillospirales; family Ruminococcaceae; genus Ruminiclostridium_E. The sequence continues at coordinate 19,652 of DOQG01000017.1, forward strand.
GTCGCTCGACTTCTTCCACTGAACAGTGAAGTTGCTTTGCGAAACTGCGGGCTTGCTCTGCGTATCATTCTTTTCTGAAGCTGAAGAAACAGAAGAAACGACCTTTGTTGTGTCCTCAGGCTTCTCTGTGGCAGCAGGCTTCTCTGTGCCGATAGGTGTTGATGTACCATCTGCCGTTGATGAAGCTTCCGGTTCGGAGGTGTTGTCGGAAGCATCGGAAGATGTATCACCGGCATTTGAAATATTTTCATTCGATGAATTTTCAGATACATTATCCGACTCAACTTCTGAGCTATCGTCAATATTGCCGCTCGTTTCTTCGGCATCAGACACACTGCTTTCGGTTATTGAATCAACGCCGATCGAAGATAAAACGCCCTCGTCAAGTGTAGCACAACCCGCCAATACGATCGCCGCCGTAAGTACCGCAATGGTACGCATTATTATAGATCTCTTCATAGTTCCTCTTTCGGTCGTGATATTAAAACAGCCCTCACGAATGAGGGCTGTAATTATTCGTTAATCTCTGTTAAAGATTACTTTCTCTTCTTAGCAACTACTACTGCGCCTGCTGCGAGAACTGCAACACCTGCAACTACTGCAATACCTTCAACACCTGTGTTTGTGCTGGGCTTTGTAGAATCGCCTGTTGTAGGAGCATCTGTAGCGGGAGCATCTGTATCAGCGGGAGCTGTTGTATCTTCTTCACCGCCGCCGAGACCTGAAACTGTAAATTCGATCTCTAAAGACTTTGTGGGGTATGCACCTGCATAGCTCTCAAGATCCTTGTTCCAGATGTTAGCGAACAGAACCTTTGTATGGCCTGACTTCTTACCGTCTTCTGTATCAATGATAGGATCAGCAACTTCTGATGTTACTGTACCATCAACGATGATCTTGCAGTCAGAGAACTTAGCGATAGATGCGCCGTCTTCGCCTGCGTCCTTATCAAAAGGAATATCTGTTGAAACAAACAGAAGGTTGAATGCAGAAGAACCATCGAGTGCCCAGTCAAAGTCAGTAATGCCAACCTTGTATGTGCCGTCCTTGTCGATCTTTACATCTGTGTATGTAGCAGGAATAACATAGCCGCCACTACCATCCGGCATATCATCATCGAATTTGTCTTCATACTGAGGGAATGTTTCAGGGTCGTTACCGCCCCATACGATTACGCTGTTGAAGTACTTGCCGTCTGCAACGTCCTTACCATATGTAGCGTCATCAAAAGAGTTTCTGAATGAGTAGGGTGTTGTCTGGAAACCGATATAAGCATTATAAGTTTCTGCTGCTGCGCCTACTGTAAGTGTGCCTGCTACTGCCATTGCAGCTGCTGCACCGATGAATCTTTTCATCTTCATTTTAATTACCTCCAAACAAATTGTATATGTTTCATTCTTATGAGTGTTGTTAAACGTTTACAACATTCTCAATTAAGTTAATTATAACCTCTGCCCGCCAAAAAATCAATTTGCATTTTTCACACATTTACCACACAACTTTTAGTTATTTTGTACAATTAGGTTATTAAGTTAAAACACAGACCGTTCTCAATTGTCACCTATTTGTGCAGTTCAGTTGACAGTGACGTCAGGCGGTGGTATCCTGTTATAGTCAATTCGACACAAGGAAAGGAAACAAAAATATGAACAGACAGAAAATCACAACCATCGTACTATGCGCGCTCTTTGCGGCAATCACGGCTATACTTTCGCAGATAGCGATCCCGATGCCCTCCGGCGTACCGGTTACATTACAGACCTTTGCGGTAGCTCTCTGCGGCTTTTATCTCTGCACGGCAAGGGCAACCGTATCAACGCTCGTATACGTTCTGCTCGGCGCGGTAGGCGTTCCGGTATTCAGCGGTTTCAAGGGCGGAATCGCATCAATAGTCGGTCCTACGGGCGGATTTATAATCGGCTTTATCGCTATGGCGGCAATCAGCGGAATATCCTTCAGAAATATGCCTGAGAAATTCCGTGTACCGCTGAGAATAGCAATGGGTATCCTTGGCGTTGCCGCTTGCCATATCTGCGGATTTGTACAGTATGCGCTTGTAGCGGGCAAGGACTTATTATCGAGCTTCCTGCTTGTATCCGCTCCCTATCTTATAAAGGATATAGTCAGCGTAGTACTCGCATACTTTGCCGCTCTCGCAATCTCAAAGGCTCTGAAAAGAACAGGCTTTGCTCCAAGCGAACAGGCGTAATTGCAATAAATTTATAAACATTAAAGGCAGTGCCGGGCGGCGCTGTCTTTTTGTTTTTTATAGCGCAAACCGCTTTTCCCAAAACTTCAGCCGATTCTACAAAAGTATGAGATTCTGTTCTCAAGTCTTATTCACCCAACCGCCAACTGCCAGAACGGCGGAATTTGGTGCGGCACATTGCCGCAGACGAAATTTACAGTGACTTTCAGCCACCAGCCCTGCTTTGACTTTTTATGATTTAAGTGCTATACTCTATAAATAGAAAGACAAAACACGGAGATACTTTAAATGGATAACAAATACGAAGAACGGCTCGGCACTGCCTCGATGCTGCCACTTATACTTAAAATGGCACTGCCGGGCTTTGCGGCACAGCTTATAAACCTGCTGTACAGCATAGTTGACAGGGTCTTCATCGGGCATATAGAGATTATCGGCACTGATGCACTGGCAGGTATCGGTATTACAAGCTCGATAATCATTCTTATCTCGGCATTTTCACAGATAGTCGGCGGTGGCGGCGCTCCGCTTGCCTCAATAGCACTCGGCAAGGGCGACCGTGAAAGAGCGCACAGGATACTCGGCAACGGCTTTTCACTGCTCGTGCTGTTTACTGTAGTAACATCGGGCATAACCTACATCTTTATGGATCCCCTGCTCCGCCTTATCGGCGCAAGCGACGCTACTATCGGCTATGCCACAGACTACCTCTCGGTATACCTTACAGGCACGCTGTTCGTAATGTTCGCAACCGGACTTAATTCATTCATAAACGCACAGGGCAGACCCGGAATTTCAATGATAGCCGTAATAATCGGCGCAGTGCTGAACATCGGACTTGACCCGCTTTTTATCTATGTATTCGGTATGGGCGTCACAGGCGCGGCGCTTGCAACCGTAATATCGCAGGCGGTAAGCGCCTTTGTAATAGTCGGCTTTCTTGTATCCGACAAAGCGACTTTGAAAATAAAGCCGAAATATCTTAAGCCCGATATAAAAATAATCGGCTCGCTGTTCGCTCTTGGCATCGCCCCGTTTATAATGGCAAGTACGGAAAGTCTTGTCGGCTTCGTGCTCAACGGCTCGCTGAGCACATACGGCGATATATACGTCAGCACCCTTACGGTAATGCAGAGCGCAATGCAGTTTGCCGCCGTACCTCTGAGCGGCTTTGCGCAGGGTTTTGTTCCGATAGTCAGCTACAATTACGGCAAGGGCAACACCGACCGTGTCCGCCTCTGCTTTAAATATTCCGTGATAATTATGTTCTCGTTCTTCGCCGCAATAAACCTGTTTATGATCACCTTCCCCGAATTTGTCGCAGGTATGTTCACAGACGATACCACACTTATAAAAACAGTCGGCAGAATGATGCCTCTTTTCCTTACGGGCATGACCATATTCGGACTTCAGCGTACCTGCCAGAATATGTTTGTTGCTCTCGGTCAGGCTAAAATTTCACTGTTCATAGCCCTTTTGCGTAAAGTGATACTGCTTATCCCTCTTGCCCTTATCCTGCCGAATTTTCTCGGTGTAAAGGGTGTATATCTCGCAGAATCCGTAGCGGATGCTACCTCGGCAATCTGCTGCACCGTTATCTTCGCTCTTACCTTCCGCAAGATACTCAAAAAGCGTGAGCAGACATAAATTAAACAATCAAGCGGTCACAGGGAAAGATACAGCCACGTGACCGCTTTTTCTTATACGATTTTCAAGCACCGCCCGCACATTTCCCGTGCAGGCGGTGCTTTTATGTTTATTTATTGAATATCAGAATTTTTTGTTTTTCTATATCAAATACAGCCATACTCTCCTCACTTATATTTGTGAGTATGAGCCACTTTTCGCTTGCATTATGAATACCCGAATATCCGTCCGCCGTCTTTTCTCCTTTTGCTTCAATATCACTCGTTTTATAGAGCGAATTTTCGCTTATATAATAAAAACTGCCGTCCGCATATGTAACATCATCTATGTATTCGGGCACGTTTTTAACATATTCCCCGAACTTTATAACGACCTTTCCGTCTGTACTGCTGTAGCCTATGATAATATCATCACTGCACACCTGACAGGAAGGAACCGCAAGTGACGATGTATCACTTATTGTCTTATCAACGGACAGATCGCTTTCACTTATCCGGGCTATCCCATCGTCCCCCTGAACGTATATGTAATTATCATAAATACCCACATAGTCGCTGCAGCTTTTATCGTATACTGTCTGCCTTATCCCGGTAAGCGGATCAAGTCTTATCGGTCGGCGTTCATAATCATAGCCGTAGATATATCCCTTATGAGCATAGAAATTGCTGAAATCATCAAACGCCGCATAAGTGTCTTCGTTTATAAGCGGCTCGCCGTTTTTAATATCCGTGTTATTTTCATTATACTGCTTTATTCTGACAGTATGCTTTACCTCGCCCGCAAAATTCAGATAGTACACAGTCGAATATGATATATCGCCATCATAGCAGTCACGGTTTTTTGCTCCCTCCTGCGACATCATTATAAACCCTGCGGGGATAACGCCGTAGTTTGTCGCAGGCGCACCGCTGTTGTAAATGTTAAGTGCTGTATCGGTTACCTGCTCATAATCGATTACTTTCGTTACCGTGAGTGCTTTTGTGTCATACTCCCATATGCCCGGGTGTTCCGAATTATCCGGAATATAAAAGCAATCCCCCTGCGTTTTTACGAAAAACGGATTTGTGTTTCCCGTGGTTCCATAAAACGTGCAGTCAAAGCTGTCCGCACAGCCCGACATACAAAGCGCGGTAACTATTGCCGCCGCAATTATTGCTGTTATTCTTCGTCCTTTCATAATACCTCCACATTACCTGATTTTATCCGAGCTTACCGCAGTGAAAACAGCGAGCATCACCGTGAGTATAACCGTTACCGCCATATAGAGCCAAAGCGAATCATATCCTCCGAGCCACACCGCATTCAATATATGCGTATCTATATTGGCAAAGCCGAGCGGCAGAAAACAGCTTACAGACGGTACGGTAGCTTTCAGCACCGCAGACAGCATAAGTATCCCGAGCGAAATTGTGAAATAGCGGTATGTGTCCCTTGCCGCTTTTGCGATGATGAAAAATATGCAGAACATATTTGCCGATGTCATAATTCTGAACGCAAGTGAACATACAAGATAATTCCCGAGTGAAAGCTCTGTAAAGCAGGTCGTGAATTTTTTAATTCCCTGTATCATCAGCGAAAACAGATCCCCCGACATCATAACATCGGATATCACCACATCTGCGGCAAACGAAATAACCGTAATCACTACCGTCAGCACAAACCAGAACCAAAACCTCAGCCTTGCCGTTTTACTTCCGTTCGCCGTTATCAATTCACATCTGTCCGTGCCAAGCTCAAAGCTGCGCAAAAATCCAAGTGCCGCTATAAGCAGTGCCGTTACAGCCGTAAGATCAAACCCCGTGATATTATAATAGCTGTCCCACACCTCGTTTATCACAAGAGATGGCGTATCAAGCCTTTTATACGCATCAAGATTATCATAATAGCGTTCTGAGGGTACATCGTGCGTTATGCCTGTGCCGTATTTCGCATTATCTATATATTCCTGAGCCTTCTGCAAGGTATACAGGTTTCCGTCAAGTATAAAGCCGATATTCTTCTCCTTATCAAGCTTCGTCTGAAGAGCGACAGGGTCGCTGCTTTCAAGGATAGCCTTCTGACTTTCCTCGACAGCTATCTCATCAAGCTTTGCTTCAGCCGCATTATGTTCCATACCCGCCACTGTCTGTGCTCTCGCGCAAGCGTCCTGATAAAGCCTTGCGTTTCCGCTGTCATTTTTCAAAAACGGTTTGACCATAATTATCACAAGCAGCATCGCTGATACTGCTATAAGCTTGCCGCCCGAATCAAACCGCAAAAACGCTTTAAACATCACACTCCGCCTTTCCGAAAGTTACAGATGTACCTGCTGATGTACGAACTCTGCACAGAATGCGCCCCGTTATAATAACGATGGCAGTAACAGCTGAAAACGCCGCAATAAAACAAGCTGTGCACAGCACTATATCAGGCACTGCGATATTAAATATCACCGTCAGATCCGCTCCGTCAAAGCAGTCTGCAAAATTTCCCGTAACAAACCGACCGAGCGCTCCTACCGCCGTATCTCCCGCAGTCACATATGCCGTATAAATCGGAACAGCCGATACGATACCGCACACCGCCGAAGATATGACATCAAGCGGACAAATAGCGGAAATAAACGCAAACAGCGAAAATGCAAGCAGATAATAGCAATATCTTGCCGCCGCCATAACAAGCAGATACTGCCATACGTTAAGCGGGAACACAGAATACGCCGCACTCTTAAGCACCTGACACGGCATAAACAGCACATCGGCAGTGCCCGCCCCCGATAATATGAACAGAAGATACAAAACGCAGTACAAAATATACGCCGCAGTCATAATAACAAGGTGGGATAAGTACTGCACGGCAAAGAACTTCCCCGCCCCGCATTTTGTCGTTTTAATGAAATCAAGATATCCCGACTGTCTGTAGCCCGAATACATACGACAGCACAGCACCGCCACGAAAAATATGAACAGCACATCCTTTGCAAAGCTCTCCGAAAATATATCCGCACTGACAAGCGGTGCTATACTGTCGGGCTTTTCGGGAATTTCAGAGATATAGGAAAGTATTTTTTCACTTTTGATCTTGTCGGCATTGCTTGTGCCGGTTCTTGCAAGCATTCGCTCGTTTATCGTCCTTTTTTCGCTCAGCCGCTCCTCATATCTCAGCATAGGAGCATAATAATCGTACATATCCGACATCATTTCATAGTCGTTTATAACCGTATCGGCAAATCTTCCCGGCATTGAATACTGCCGATTCCGCCATATATTCTCTGCGTCACTGAAAGAATAATCACCCGCAAGCAAAGCCATCAGCTTATCCTCCGACAGATTATCTGTATCTATCCCCTCAAGGTTATCTATAGAAAAAAACTTATTGCGTGCGCTTTCATAATCGGCAGGATATTGTGTCAAAAATTCATCGGCGGTCATTTTGCTTACATATTTCTGTTCATATACATTCCACTTAAACGCCTCAGCCGACGAGGTGTACAGATATATAAACGCTATGCTTACAACCATTATAAAGGCGAATGCGGCTGACGGCAGTCGTTCACGGAGCATCGTTTTAAGCATAAGCTCCGCCCTTTCCGATAACCTCCAAATAATAGCGTGACATATCCTCAATGCCCTCGTTTTTCCGACTTACTATCACCTTTCCGTTATCGATTATGTGCACCGTATCCGAAATATCTTCGATATCGGAAACTATATGCGTAGACACTATCACTATGGCGTTTTCTCCGAGCGACTTTATTGTCTTTTTCAGCTCCTCACGCTCCGCAATATCAAGTCCCGCACTCGGCTCGTCAAGAATTATCACCTGCGGCTCGTTCATTATTGTCTGTGCTATAAAAACACGCTGTCTGAGTCCGCCGGATAATTCCTTCAGCTTTTTAGCTTTACAGTCAAGCACATTCAGCCTTTTGAGAGAATTATCGATAACCGCCTGTCTGTCCTTGCCGCTCATTCCTTTCAGTGACGCATTATAAAGCATATAGTCATTCACCGTCACAGACGGGAAATAGGGCTGATGCTGAAAAAGCACAGACATCACCTTGCGATACTCCGTCCCGAGCGAACAGATCTCCCTGCCGTCATAATACACCGCGCCGCCTGTCGGCGACAGAGCGGTACTTATTATATTCATCATAGTGGATTTTCCGCTTCCGTTAGCGCCGAGCAATGCGTTTACCCCGACCGTAAAATCAAGCGTGACCGCGTCCAATGCTTTCTTGCCTTTATAGCTTTTAGTCAGATTTTCTATATGTAACAGTGGCATTTTCTTTCCTTTCATCAAACGTCCGTAAAGCGGGTATGCTCTGCAAGACCGATAACAGTCTGCTTATCCTTACTGCACGAATAAATCATAATGCAATCGTCATATACGATACAACAGCAATGCCGACCGTCACCTGTCGCATAGTAAAACCCGCTGTGTCCGTTTATCGTTATGTCAGTCGGCAGAACCGACGCGCTTTCCGTGTTTATGCATATGTCACCCTTGAATACACTCGCGACCCACTGTGATATTATAACATCGCCGCCGTTTTTATCGGTATAATAAACGCTGTAATTGGTATCGGTATCGCACAAAATCTGCTCGCTGTATCCGTAAAGCGCATCTTCTATTGTGTAACGGCTCGTCAGTGTTTCGGGATACCCGCTTATATCGCCGAAATAATATACCTGCGACTGCTCTTTATGCGGTGTTAAATTGAACCCGCCCGCGCTTATATAATCGGTAAAGCCGACAATATACGAAATAGCGATCACGGTCATAATAAAAGCGTACTTCATTGTCCTGCGCTGATACACTGTATGTATATCAGCCGATCTGCGCACCCGTGCGTATTTTCTGATTATTCTTTTTCTGCGTCTGATGTAACGCTTTGAAAAGCTGTGCTCCGCCTCTTTACCCGCAGTAGCCTCGGCAAACTCACTGAGGATATAATCTCTTATCCTGCTATCCGTACAGTTCATATCTTCACCCCTTTATAAGCTCTTCGATCGCGATTATAGCCTTATCCTGCCTGTAGCGTACCGTACCGAAAGTAACACCGAGCAGCTCCGCGGTTTCCTTAAGCGTATATCCCGCGACATATCTCAGCAGTATGACCTCCTTGAGCTCATAGGGCAGACTGTCGAGTATCGCCTTAAGCTCGCTGTTGCTGAGCTCCGAGGTATCGGGAAGCTGAGAGCCTATGGTGTTTTCATTCAGTTCGACATTCCCGCTTTCGTACTTTTTCTTATGTCTGTAGCGGTCAATAGCAATATTGCGTGTTATCACGCCGAGAAGTGTCTTTGTCTGAGAATCGGCGGAAAAATCATACTCGCCGAGATTTTTTATGATGCGCAGAAACGCCTCATGCACCGTATCCTCTGCGTCCTGTTCGTTATGAAGCACCGAAAACGCAACGGCATACATATACCGCTCATAGCCGTTATATAGCCTTTCTATGAGCGATTTATCCTCCGCTGTTTCGGCAAGCGATATGTAAAAACTAAGCGTTGTAACCATTCCTTTAAGCTTGATAAAACCATTGTAATATAAAAGGTGAGCAGCTGTCAATCAAATAAATTTCTCTCTTGTCTTATGTAACGAAGCTGAAAGCCGATTTTGCGGTTCGGTTTTTATTTTCCGCCTTTTGCACAAAAACAGCAGTCGGGAATTGTCAGTTATAACGAAAAAACGCACAGGTGATAATACTGTGCGTTTTGAACCGACCGCCTGCACGGTTTTCGTGCAGGCGATGCTTTTATGTTTATTTCAGGAACTCGGCAAATATGCGACCGAGTATGTGGTACTGCCGCTGTAATTGTTCTCTGGCTGTGCAAAATTGCTTCTATTATATGCCGGAGCGTTTATTCGGAGCTGCGGATTATTTCTACAGGTCGTTTTTTACTCATCATTCTTATTGGAATTACAGATGAAACAAGTGTAAGAGCTACGGTTATCAGCGGAACAATAAGGCAAATCGCTATGTTCGGTATTATTATATCAAACGGATTTTCGGTAAGTGAACCGGCGTACATATTGTTAATATAAATTGTCAGAACAGTATCCAAAATATAAGAAACAACAAGTGCTATCAGAGCTATTATTATTGTTTCTGCCACAAATATCCTTACAGTATCGGCTCTTGTCACGCCGATTGAACGAAGGATACCGATCTGTCTGCTGTTTGAATTGATACTGAAGGTGATAAAGGAAAATAATACAAGCACGGTTATTGAAAGCGCTATAAAAAGCAATATCTGAAGTACAGGCATAAGAGAAATTACCATATCTCTGACGGAGTATATCAGGCGCACGGAAGGTTCGTTTATTATGACATCAAGGTCGTTTGAAATTTTTACAAGCTCCTCGTGAGTCATTTCCGTCAGACTGAGTCCGCAGTCTGTGAAAAACAGATTGTCAAAGTAATAATCGTAAAGCTCGTTATATACATCTTGGTAAAAAATAATGTCTGTATTGTTTATCTCCTGCAACGTATCTGTACTGTATACGCCAACCACTTTTACATTGCCGATAAAATCATATACGTTTATGCTGTCGCTGTAATAATTGCAGAATTTATCAGCATACATATCGACATATTCAAATTCTGTCGGCACAAAATCCACGTCTGAGTCATCCGGCGATGTCTGTAACTGCTCAGAATTTGTAGCAGTATCATCAGTCTGTAGTATATACCTGTTATAGAATATGTCCGATACCATTACCTCATTTTCTTTTGAAGGTATTTCTCCTGCAATTATAAGCTCCTTGCTGCTTTTTATTTCGTCGCTTCCGCAGCAATAAATATCCGGATAAAGTTTGAAGTCCAGATCCCTGTTCGGCATAGTAAAGTTTGCATATTCCAATTGCAGCTGTTTGTTCTTGGCCTTAAAGAGCTCTACAAAGGCTTCGGTTACAACAGCGACCTCATAATCACGCTTTGCGTGATATTCAGTGTACATATCCGTATAAGCGTATTTTTTCTTATACTTATAATTATACGCTATGTAGTCGGTTCTGAGGATACCGCATACTTTCATTTCAACTCCGGACACATAAACTGTCTGACCGACTACATCTCCTTCTCCGGATAATATTTCTTTAGCCAGATAATCCGTAATAACGATGTCATTAGGTGACTCGGGCAGTTTTCCTTGCGCAAGCTGATCCTCCGTATATACAAGCCCGTTATCAATTACATAATTGATCGAACCGTTGAAATCCGAAATTACAGGCGTTCCGTCGCTGTCGATCCGATATATGTTACCCGGCTTGTCTGTTATTTTAAAGACATTGACCCCTGTATAATTGTCATTCAACAGAGAGTTGAAAAAACAGCCGTTTGTAAGAGCTTTGCTGTGATTTTCGTATAAGGAGTCCGAATAAGTCACTTCCTTTTGAAGATAAACCTCCTCTATGCCATATCTGTCAAGATAGTCAGTCATTACAGTGCCGTAATTGAATTCCGACATATGTAATGTTGCCATAAGCAACGTCAGCGACAGGCTGAACAAAAGTGTGACAAAAAAAGCACGCATAGGTCTTGACGAAAAGTTTTTTGCCGCAAAATAAGTTATTCTTTTGGCAGGCAATCTTTTTACTTCCGGGGAAACGTGCTTCTTTTCCGTCTTTACGGAGGAACTTTCTGCTATTGTATCTTTTTGCAGTTTAAGCTCTAAGCTTCGTTTTTTATTGAGCAATGAAAGAATAAACTCCGAAAACTCCTTTTCGGTAGAGAATGACAGTGAACGCTCGCTTTCGTCATCGCTATATACCACACTGAAGGTTTCCTTCAACTCATCGTTGCCTTTGATACTGTCAACGCAACCATCAGACAGCCGTATTATAGTATCGCCGTATTCCTTTGCTATATTTTCATCGTGGGTGATAATTATTACAAGACAATTTTCGGATATGCTTTTGAGAAGCTCGATTATCCGCGTTCCTGTCTGACGGTCAAGGTTTCCCGTAGGCTCATCTGCAAGTATTATATACGGATTTTTTACAAGCGCTCTTGCGATAGCCACTCTTTGTCTTTGACCTCCGCTGAGCTCGGTTACTTTACGGTTTTCGTATTCTTCAAGATTGACATATTCCAGTACTTCTTTAATTTTTTTTGTCGATAGCGTCTTTATTGTTTCCCTTCTGAATTTCCAGCGCTACAGCAATGTTATCATATACCGTCATCGATTCGATCAGATTATAGTTCTGAAAAACTATGCCTGTTTCGATGTTCCTGTATTTGTCCATTTCTGCTTCGCTGAATTTACTGATATCTTCGCCTAGAAAAAACACTCCTCCCTCTGTCGGTTGGTCAAGTCCGGACAAAATATTAAGAAGAGTGGTTTTTCCACTACCACTCTTTCCTAATATAAAGGTCAGTCCGTTTTCTTTAAAGCTTATATCAACGCCGTTTAAGGCAACAACGTCGCCTGATTGCGCCTTGTAAATCTTTTTAGCCTTGTTTACGGATAACATTTTAGTCCTCTCTGATTATTCTTTCAATAAAGATAAATATGCTTTCTCCAAGTAACTCGGGATTTTCGGTTTCATAATATTCCAAAGAGGTTTCATCCCACAAGCCTCCTGTTTCTATAACTGTTCCGCCGGAGTGGCGTAAAGCGAAACCAATATTTTCTTTAATTACCTGCTCTGTTGCAAAGCCATTTGCTATGAAGGCATCCATATGTTTGCGCCCGGTATAAAATAAGGCATAGTCGCCTTCGAGAACATATTTTTTCAAAACGGCAATATCATCATCGGTAAGATCTGTTTTGTCATACAGGTCATTGAATACAATAACCTTGTATTTCTTATCTGATTTCAAGTTTTCCTCCGACAATTTGTCAATCTGCTTGAACTTTACATTCTTTCGAAATTTGCAGTCCTCTCCGTAAACAAAAATGTCAGTGGGATAGGTAGTCAGCGTGGACTGAATTATCTGGTCATAAGAATCAAGGTTATCGTTATTATTCTTGATTTCTACCTGAAAATTGCCATTAGAATCAAAACCTATTTCTACATTTCCCGTCAGTACAAGTGTAGCTGTTATCAAAGCAATTATTACGACTATAGATCCAATGATCACAAGTAATATTTTTATAACTTTCTGCATCATTTCTGCTCCTTATTTAAAAACACACGCCTGATATAAGCGATATAACTAATTTGCGTAATTTTTCCATATATGGCCTCACTTTCTAAAGGCATATTGCTTGTTGCCATTATATACTATTATTTCGATATTGTCAACACATTTCAAAAAGTTACATTAATTTTATAATTTCCCACAATCAGTAACTTTAATTTGAATTGATTTTGTAATTTCTTTGCAAAAATATGAAACAAAATCACGAAAACATCTATATAATCTTCTCTGCAATATCCGCACCCGGCTTATTTGCTGTAAGCCGTGTTATTGTGATTTCCCTGTTTCTCTGAAGTACCATTCCGGATTATATATAGTTTTCTGACAGTGGGAAAGACTTCACCTTCCCAACGCCTTCACCGACGGCTTCCTGCACCTGCCGAAATAACCAAAAACAACAGCCCGACTGAATCAAGCCGTGCTGTTGCTGTATACAACGAAAAAATCCCGTGCAAAATACACGGGATTAAACTTGGTACACCTTCAGGGACTCGAACCCAGGACCCACTGATTAAGAGTCAGTTGCTCTACCAACTGAGCTAAAGGTGCATATTAAATAAATCGAAAAAGCACGCTACAGCGTGCTTTTTCTTTGGCAGGGGTGGTAGGAATCGAACCCACGTCAAAGGTTTTGGAGACCCCTATTCTGCCATTGAACCACACCCCTATAGGTAAAAAGCCCGGCACCAATAAAATTGGTGCACCATCAGGGACTCGAACCCCGGACCGACCGGTTATGAGCCGGTTGCTCTAACCAACTGAGCTAATGG
>DOQG01000016.1:0-25495 GCA_003512525.1 Oscillospiraceae bacterium
GGAAAGCGCCTGTGGAGCGCCTTCCTCTCTCCCCTTGGGTTGTCTCCCTCACACATAGCAGCATCGTTATCGCACAGAATAGCGAACCCGAGAAGTGCTGCCCCGCAAACAGCAGTATCGGTAGATTGATATCACAATAATAATTTGATAACGGATTTGTTTATCAATTTGCGGGCGGCACTTGCCGCCCTTTCCTTTATCCACAAAAATACAACCCACATTACATTTACCTCTTGACAAATGTAAAATCAGTGCTATAATATATTTTAGCACTCGGGCGCATAGAGTGCTAAAAAGCAAAATAAACCTGCTTGCAGTGTGCAGGCAGAGCAAATTACGATCACTCCCGCCGGTAATCGGCGGAATCATAGAAAGGATATGATTATTATGGCAAAGAAGGCATTTAAGGCGGAATCAAAGCGTTTGCTTGATATGATGATCAATTCGATCTACACGCACAAGGAGATATTCCTGCGTGAGCTTATTTCCAATGCGAGCGATGCGCTTGATAAGCTGTATTTCAAATCGCTTACAGAAAACCTCGGCATAGAGAGAAAAGACCTCGGTATCGACCTTGCTGTCGACAAGGATAACCGTCTTATCACAATTACCGATAACGGTATCGGTATGACTAAGGATGAGCTTGAAAACAACCTCGGTGTTATTGCAAACAGCGGTTCGTTCAAATTCAAGAACGACAACACCGATACGGAAAAGGATGATATAAACGTTATCGGTCAGTTCGGTGTCGGCTTTTACTCGGCATTTATGGTAGCGTCAGAGGTCACGGTAGAGTCAAAGGCTTACGGCAGTGAGCAGGCATACAAGTGGTTCTCGGAGGGTGTTGACGGTTACTCAATTACCGAGTGCGACAAGGAAGATGTCGGCACAAAGATAACCCTTAAGATAAAGGAGAACACCGAAGAAGAGGAGTATGACGAGTATCTTCAGGACTACAAGCTCCGTATGATAGTAAAGAAGTATTCCGACTATATCCGTTATCCTATCAGAATGGAAGTCAGCCATCAGCACCTTAAAGAGGGTACTGAGAATGAGTATGAAACTCATACCGAGATAGAAACTCTCAACAGCATGATACCTATCTGGAACAAGAACAAGTCAGAGCTTAAGGACGAGGATTACAATCAGTTCTACAAGGAAAAGTTCTTCGACTATGACGATCCTATCGCTCATATCCACACAAAGACAGAGGGTACGGCAACATATAACGCTCTGATGTATATCCCCTCAAAAGCTCCTTTCGATTACTATTCAAAGGACTATGAAAAGGGCTTACAGCTTTATTCTAACGGTGTTCTGATAATGGATAAGTGCGCCGATCTGCTCCCTGATTATTTCAGCTTTGTAAAGGGTCTTGTAGACTCTGCCGACCTGTCGCTCAATATCTCCCGTGAGATGCTGCAGCATGACAGACAGCTCAAGATAATCGAAAAGAGTCTTGAGCGTTCGATCAAGAACGAGCTTACAAAGATGCTCCGTAACGATCGTGAGAGATATGAAAAGTTCTGGAAGGTATTCGGCCTTCAGATAAAGTTCGGCGTATATAACGGCTTCGGCGCAGGCAAGGAATTGCTTAAGGATCTGCTGCTGTTCTATTCTTCAAACGAAAAGAAGCTTGTTACGCTTGAAGAGTACGTTTCGAGAATGAAGGAAGATCAGAAGTACATCTACTTTGCCAGCGGCGAAACGGTCGACAAGATAGACAAGCTCCCTCAGACAGAGCTTGTAAAGGATAAGGGCTATGAGATACTTTACCTTATAGACAGCGTTGACGAATTCGCATTGCAGATGATGGTAGACTACAACGAAAAGCAGTTCAAGTCCGTATCCGCAGGCGACCTTGATCTTGAAACTCCCGAAGAAAAGGAAGAGATGAAGGCTAAGGCTGAGGAAAGCAAGGATATGTTTGCGTTTATGAAAGATTCGCTCGGCGGCAAGGTAAAGGACGTAAGGCTGTCAAAGATACTGAAGTCACACGCCGTATGCCTGACAAGTGACGGACTGCTTTCTATCGAGATGGAGAAGGTGCTCAGTCAGATGCCCGCAGAGCATGACGCAAAGGCTGAAAAGGTGCTGGAGATAAACGCCGAGCATCCTATCTATGAAACACTGAAAAAGCTGTATGAAACCGATAAGGACAAGCTGAAAACATACAGCGAGATCCTGTACGATCAGGCGCTTCTTGTTGAGGGTATGCCTATAGAAGATCCCGTTGAGTACAGCAACAAGATATGCTCGCTTATGGTATGATAATTATATCAAAAATATCGTAAGCTAAAAACGGTAACAAAAACGCTCCGACAGGTGTTCGCCTGTCGGAGCGTTTTCAGCTTATGTCAATAGATTTTCGGAAGCGATCCGAGAGTTAATGAATATTTGCTTGCGTACATTTTCTTTATGACCGATTTTTCGGTGTATTTTTCACTGTAATTACTGCCGTTAACGGTAAACTCGTCACCCCATGTCATGAACCAGCACCACAGTGCGTTTATGCTCACGGCGGAATCTATATCAAAGATACAGCCGTTTTCGGTGAGAGCCGTTATCTTTGTTTTACTGCCGTAGTTTATCGCCTGTTTGAAACGGCTTACCTGAGGATCGTAAACGTGATTTCCGGGATAGATGTCCTCGCCTACAATATCAACATATTCGTCACCCGGATACCAGTCGGCACTCTGACCGTTATAGACCCAGATAAGATTGTTACAGCCGTATGTATTTGTCAGCTCTTTATAAAGGTATTTCCACAGCTTTTTGTAAGCGTCGGGACCTTGTGCGCCCCACCAGAACCAACCGCCGGAAGCTTCGTGCAGGGGTCGCCATATAACCGGTACGCCTGCTTTTTCAAGACGCTTTAACTGCTTAGCTATTTCCTTGATGTCACGGTCAAGGAGTTTTTTGCCGTTTGCGTCCTGTCCGTTCATGACCTTAGCTATATCGAACTTGCTGTTCTTGGTGTAGAAACCGCCCCACCAGCCGTCCGAGCTGTTAGCGGTGCTGTTCAGGTATTCTGTAGGAGCATTCCAGTGCCAGCAGAATGTGACGATTCCGCCTTTTTTATGGAACTCAATAGCTTTGTCAACGGCTGATGAAGATGTGCCGAGTGCCGTTCTTGACGGAGTGTAGTCCATCATATCAAGTCCGAGCAGGGCAGGGTAGTCGCCGGTAAGATTTTTTATCGCTTTGAATTCGTTGCCGTTTATTCCGCCGTCACACTGCTGACCTGTGATTACATACTTTCCGTAGCTGTCCTTAAGGAAACTGTACAGCTTCTTCGTGTTTGCGGTGGAGTTCTTGTTGACAAGAGATGATGTGACGTTATAGGTGCTGTCGCTTATTTTTGCACCCGTCTTTACTGTTATTTTATCAAGCTCTATCCAGCCCCATGACTTGGTTACACGCAGTCTGTGACTGCCTGCGGTGAGGCTTACGGCGCTGACGGCGTAATCGGTGAGCTTGTCGGCGGTGCTGCTGAATGAACCGACCTTTTTACCGTCAACATACAGGTCGTTCTCCTTTGGAGAGCCGATGCCCATTGAGCGGATAACTATATCGTATATGCCGTCTGACGGGACATCAATGCTTATCTGGCAGTAGGAGCGGTCATTCTCAAACTTGCCGACAGTTTTTCCGCCGGAAGCGCCTGCGCTTGTGATGACGGATATATCGTTTGAAAAAGAGCTGTTTTCTGCTTCATAGGTCTTGGAAAAAGACTGCGGCGAGTTGTCACTTGTCTGTTGATTATTGGAAGAAGTGGTATGAGAAGTGGTATGTACCGTGGTTGATACGGGCTTCGTTGCGGAGGTTGAAGGCTTTGCTGTTGAAGTTGAAGGTTTTGTTGTTGAAGTTGAAGGTTTTGTTGCATTGGTCGCAGTTGTTGAGGAAGAATTTGTCGAGGTGTTTATACTTGACGATGAAGTGGTTGTACCGGGGGAGTTTTCCGAGGCGGCGGTAGATGTAACGGCGGAGATATCCGATGTGCTTTCGGCACGGTCGGTTTTATCCGCAGAAGAGGAAGAGCTGTTATCGCTTTCGGACGAAGAGCTGATATCCTCATTGCCGGAGGAAGCGTTGCTGTTTTCCTTGTCGGAGGAAGAGTCGCTTTCGACTGTTGAGGCTTCGGATATAGCCGATGAAGAGGAAGAGGTATCCGATGACGGTTGAGAGCCGTTTTCCGCACTGCAACCGCACGCAGAGGTGATAAGTGCCGCACATAGGGCGAGCAAGATCATACGTTTTTTCATGTTTCTTTCCTTTTGCCTGCGTTATAATGTAACATTGCAGGACTTTGTATTCGATTACACAGCGATTATACTACAAATGTGAGAAAAAGTCACGCCCAAATTTTTCTTATTTTGCATTCCGTGATTATGAACAATTGGAACGGTCGAAATTTATCACATATTCACAAAATAGCAGAACAAGTCTTGCAAAATTAACTTAAATGGTGCATAATACTTGTGTAAAGGTTTACATGAAAATTAAGCAAGCCTGCTTTAATAAGAAAGGAAAAAGGAATGAAGTACAGAAAAATAACAGCGGTCATACTTGCAGTCGCAACGGCAATATGTGCCGCAGGCTGTAACGGAAACGATAATTCGGGAACATCGTCAAGCGGTGACGTGACCTCATCGGGCAGTGGTGACAGCAGTGTGACAAGCGATAATACAACATCGGGCGGCAATTCGGGAACGCCGCAGGCGCAGTTTACATTCAGTCAGGTCGCTATGGGCGGCGGCGGATTTGTAAGCGGTGTATTCGCAACGAGCGAGGAGGGCTTATATTATGCCCGTACAGATGTAGGCGGTGCATATCGTTACAACAAGGATACTCAGAAGTGGGAGGCAATGTCGTATGATATCAGCGAGGAAGACAGGGGTCTTCTCGGCATAGACGGTCTGGCATTCGGAGAGAAGGATCCGAATAAGGTATATATGCTTGCGGGAACGGAATATTTCAGCAACGGACTTACCTGTCTGTTATACTCCGATGATTATGGCAAGACATGGAACCGTACCGACCTTACGGAGATGATAAAGGCTCACGGAAACGGCATGGGCAGAGGTAACGGCGAGCGTATCGCGGTCGACCCCAAGAACAGCGACATTGTTTATGTCGGCGGCAGAACGGGCGGTATAATAAAGTCTACGGACGGCGGCAAGACGTTCACGGCGCTTGATATGGGCACAAAGACATCTACATCAAACGGCAACGGCATATGCAGTATCATAATCGATCCGAAGTCGGGTGACGACAGCGCCTGCGCTACGATATATGCGGCTATCTCCAGAACTCAGGAGGATAACCTTTATAAGTCTACAGACGGCGGTGCTACATGGAGTCCTGTAGCAGATGCGCCCAAGGGTCTTTTTGTGCAGAGAATGAAGTATAACGGTGACGGCAAGATAGCTGTTACCTATGCGAGTGCGGAAGGTCCGTGGAACAACAACAGAACGAGCGGCGGCATAAAACTGCTTGATATGTCGAACGACACATTTACGGATATCACACCTGTAAAGAAGTCATATGGCGATATAGTTATCGATCCTGCAAATCCCGACAGAATGGTTGCCTGCACGGAGAACATATATGTTCCTCAGCCAAACGGTCAGTTCGGTGATGAATTCTATGTTACTACGGACGGCGGCAAGAACTGGACGCTTCTCAACGAAAAGATGAAGATGAGTGACGGCGGAGTAGAGTGGATCTCGACTGCATCTATGCACTGGTGCAGTTCTATGGCTATCGACCCCAACAACACGAACAAGGTAATGGTGGTATCCGGTAACGGTATATTCACCTGCGATAACATCTGGGAGGAAAGCCCGGAGTTCAGCTTCTTTGCAAAGGGCATTGAAGAAACAGTACCTTATGATATAATCAGCATTCCCGGCGGCAAGCTGGTAAGCGTTATAGGCGACTATGACGGTTTTGCCCAGGACACAGCCGAGGAGTACGGAATAGTGCACAGCAGTGTGGCAGGCTCTATGACGGGTCTTGCGGTAGCGGCAAAGGCTACCGACACATGGGTAAAGTGCGGCGGCGATGAGGAAAAGCCCGGCTTCTGGTACACCACTGACGCGGGCAAGACATGGAACAATGTGAAGTACTCGCCTCTTGAAAGCAAGAAGGTCGCATACGGCGGTTATGTAGGCGTTTCGGCTGACGGAAAGAGATTCTTTTGGGCACCCGGCAACGACAGCAGTATCTATTACTCCGATGATCTCGGCAAGACATGGACAAAGAGCGAGGGCGGAGTAGGCGCAAAGAAGATAATCTGCGACCCCGTAAACCCCGACTATGTATATGCCGCAAGCGGCGGTGCGTTCTTCTACAGCGAGGACGGCGGAAAGACGTTCACACAGAATATGACGCTTTCCGTATTCAATGCGGCAAGACCTGTGGTTGCACCCGGCAAGGAAGGCGTTGTGTACTATCCTTCAATGGGACTTCAGGTATCAACCGACTATGGTAAGACATTCACAAGAATGGATTCTTTAGCCGCTTGTCTGGCGGTAGGTCTTGGCAAGGGCAAGACGGACAGCGATCCTTACACCATATTCGTATGGGGCAAGCCTACAAATGACGATCCGATAGGTCTTTACTGGTCTGAGGACGAGGGCAAGACATGGAGCAGAGTAAATGATGATCAGCACCAGTTCGGCGGTCCGGGTAACGGATATTTCGTTGCGGGCGATATGAACACATACGGCAGAGTTTATATGAGTACTGTCGGTCTTGGCGTTGTTTACGGAGATCTTGTGCAGTAAGCGGATATAACAATAAACAGAATAAGATTAAGCGGAGCGGGCGAGAGTCTGCTCCGTTTTTTTGTGGGAAGTGGTGTAATGAATGATGAATAATGAATAATGAATAATGAATAATGAATAATTGTGGTTGCGCCGATGGCGCGAATTTGGATTTTTGGATAGTGCGGGGCGAGGGATAGTGCGGGGTTGGCGGTGATGGCAGAAATGGTGGAGTGCTGTAGTAGCTTTTGTGTGAAGCTAAACAAATGTACTTGAAGTAGCATTTAATAACCAAAACTGCTTGACAAGTTTATAGCAATAATGATATACTAATGCTATCGAAAGTATAAAGTTAAGGTCGATTAAATAAAGGGTGGGAGATATGTGCAAAACAGCGAATGACAATTTGTGTAGAGGACGGCTCTATAAAAGTGCCTCTGTAAGTAATGCACAATATCTCTGTGTAAAATTCAATATGGTAATTAAGGCATAGTCCACAAGGGGTGGGGTATGCCTTTTTGTGTTATATTCTAATTTCATCAAAAATGAGAGAGTAATATGAAAGTTAAAAAGTGGCTGTTGGGGCTTGTGACCTTTGCGGCGATGGCTGTGCTTTGCGCGGTTTGCGCGGGAGCGGAAACGTATGGGGATTTTGAGTACGGCGTGCTTGGTGACGGTATGGTGGAGATCACAGGTTATAACGGTAGTGCAAAAACGGTTGATATCCCGAAGACGATTGATGGGAAGAGTGTGACGAGTATAGGCGGTGGCGCTTTTGCTTGGTGCTCAAGCCTAACAAGCATAACTATACCGAACAGCGTGACGAATATAGGGATTTATGCTTTCCGTGAATGTACAAGCCTTAAAAGCGTAACGATACCGAACAGTGTAACGAGTATAGACAAGTGGGCTTTCGATGGTTGCACAAACCTTACAAGCGTATCGATACCGGAAAGTGTGACGAGTATAGGTTGGAGTGCTTTCGGCGCTTGTAGAAGCCTAATAGCAATAGATGTAGCAGTTGATAATAAAAATTATGCATCTATGAACGGCGTTCTGTTTAATAAAGATAAAACAGAGTTGTTATACTATCCTTGCAATAAAAATGATGATATTTATACTATACCTGACAGTGTGACAAATATAGCTGAGCAAGCTTTCAATGGTTGCACAAGCCTTAAAAGCGTAACAATACCGAACGGTGTGATGAGTATAGATAATTATGCTTTTGTATATTGCAGAAATATTACAAATATAACGATACCTGAGAGTGTGGCGAGTATAGGTGATGGTGCTTTCAGCGGTTGCTCAAGCCTTACAAATATAACGATACCGGATAGCGTGACACGGATAGGCAGTAGGGCTTTTGAAGAAACTGCTTTGCTTGATAGTCAAACAACTCCTGTTAAATATGCTGATTTATGGGTAGTCGATTGTGAAAGTGATGTTGAAAATGTGATAATCAAAAATGGCACTAAAGGTATAAGCGATTATTCTTTCTATGGTTGCTCAAGCCTTATAGGCATAACGATACCGGACGGTGTGACGAGTATAGGCGAATATGCTTTCAGCGGTTGTTCAAGCCTTACAAGCATTGCAATACCGAACGGTGTGACGGAGATAGGCTATATGGCTTTTGAGGGTTGCAGAAGCCTTACTAGCATAACGATACCGAACGGTGTGACAAGTATAGATTGGTATGCTTTCAGCGGTTGCACAAGCCTTAAAAGTATAACGATACCAAACAGTGTGACGAGTATAGGTGATAGCGCTTTCGAAGACTGCTCAAGCCTTACAAGTATAACGATACCAAACAGTGTGACGAGTATAGGTGATAGCGCTTTCGAAGACTGCTCAAACCTTACAAGTATAACGATACCGAACAGTGTGACAGAGATAGGCTATAGTGCTTTTAATGGTTGTACTAGTCTTAAAACCATAACGATACCGAACAGTGTTACGAGTATAGGCAGTAGCGCTTTCAGCGGTTGCACAAGCCTTGAAAGTATAACGATACCGGACAGTGTGACGAGTATAGGCAATTGGGCTTTCGAAAATTGCTCAAGTCTTAAAAGTATAACGATACTGAACAGTGTGACAAGTATAGGCAGTAATGCTTTCGGTTACTATTTTGATAACGGGTATAAAAAGATCGATAACTTCAAAATCTTCTGTTACAGCGGCACAGCGGGCGAGCGGTATGCAAAAGAAAATGGTTTTGAGTATGTGCTTCTTGACAAGTTGCCTACGCTTGCAAAGATTACAGGTGCAAAGCTTACCGGCAGAGCCGCAGACGCGCTTAGGATAAACTGGACTAAGAATGCTTCTGCTGACGGATATATCGTTGAGATGTATCAGGGCAACAAGTGGGTAAGAGTTGCAAAAATCACAAACAACAGCACAACCACTTTCAGAAAAGCAGGACTTAAGGCAGGAACTGCTTACAAGTTCAGAGTAAGAGCGTATAAAATGAGCGGTAAGACTGCGGTTTACGGCGCATACAGCGCTACTGTTGCGGCAAGGACAAATCCGTCTGTTATAAAGGGCGCTAAGCTCACTGGCAGAGCGGCAGACGCGCTGAGAATAAACTGGACTAAGAATGCTTCGGCTGACGGATATATTGTTGAGATGTATCAGGGCAACAAGTGGGTAAGGGTTGCAAAGATTACAAGCAACAGTACGACTACATTCAGAAAAGCAGGGCTTAAGGCTTCGACTGTATATAAGTTCAGAGTTAGGGCTTATAAGATGAGCGGTAAGACTGCGCTTTATGGTAACTATAGCGCTACTGTTACTGCTAGAACAAACCCGTCTATAATGAAAGGCGTTAAGATCGGCGGTAAGGCTAAGAACGCGCTCAGAGTGAACTGGACTAAGAATGCTTCCGCACAGGGTTACATAGTAGAAATGTACAAGGGCGGTAAGTGGGTACGCGTTGCTAAGATAACAAATAACAGCACGACAACCTTTAGAAAGGCAGGACTTGCTAAGAATACTGCTTATAAGTTCAGAGTACGCGCTTATCACATGAGCGGAAAGACGGCGCTTTATGGTAATTATGGAAGTGTGAGTGGAAAAACTGCGGCGAAATAACGCTCTGATTAAAAGCAAAAATCAATAATTACGATCGGGTAGCGATGGGAAAATCGTTGCCCGGTTTTGCGTTGTATGGGATAGTACGGGGTTGGCGGTGTTTGTGGAAACGGAGATAATCGTGGCGGCGGGAGGGGCGAGCCTGGTGTATGTTGCTTTGACAGTGACAGCGGTGGATTTTGCGGGGCAAGTGTTAAATTGCAAGAAAATAAGCGGGGCAGGGGGGAAGCCTGCTCCGCTTTTTATCGGGATATTTACTTTGCAAAATGTGCTTTGATTTTTGCTAAGAGGGATCTGCGGGGTTCTTTATAAAGCTTCTGAGCCTGCTCCGCTTCATCATAGGCGCGGGCGTAGAACAGCTTGTGTACCTCGATATGTTCTTCGCCGGGCATGGGCTTTTTATGACGATAGATACCGTCACTGCCCTGTATACGGGCTTTGACGTTGTCCTTGAGCATTGTGTCAAAGATGTCGACTGCCTTGTCGGCGATGATCTTGTCTTTGAGCGGCACGGCAACTTCAACACGGCGCTCGGTATTTCTGGTCATAAAGTCAGCAGATGAGATATATACCTTTCTGCGTTCACCTTTGCCGAAAATGTAGATACGGCTGTGTTCAAGGAAACGTCCGACTATCGAAATTACCGATATGTTTTCGGTGTAGCCCGGTACGCCTGCGATAAGGCAACAGATGCCCCTTATTATAAGCTCGATCTTTACGCCGCGGCAGCTTGCTTCTATCAGCTTGTCTATTATATCCTTGTCGGTAAGCGAGTTCATCTTAAGTCCGATGTAGCCGTCATTGCCGTAGGTTATCTCGTTGTCTATCATCTCCACGATGCGCGATTTAAGACACTTGGGGGCTACAAGCAGGGTGGTGCTGCTTTCGACTGTCGTGCCGAGCGACAGGGCGTTGAACACGGTGCTTGCGTCTGCACCGATATCCTTGTCCGAGGTCATCAGGGTAAGGTCGGTGTAAAGGCGGGAGGTCTTTTCGTTGTAGTTTCCTGTGCCTATCTGGGTGTAGTATTTTATATTGCTTCCCTGACGGCGGGTGATGAGCAGGAGCTTAGAGTGAACTTTGAGAGCGTCAAGTCCGTATATTATCTTTACGCCGGCTTCTTCCATCTTCTTGCTCCAGCCGATGTTGTTCTCTTCGTCAAACCTTGCGCGAAGCTCAACAAGCGCCATTACCTGCTTGCCGTTCTCGGCGGCTCTTATGAGAGTGCTTACTATCTCGCTGTTTCTTGCGACGCGGTAAAGCGTTATTTTTATAGAAGAAACATAGGGGTCGTCTGCCGCTTCTTCAAGCAGACGCAGAAAATTCTTGAATTTATTATAGGGGTATGACAGGAGTATGTCGTGCCGCGACAGCTGGGAGAACATACTTTCATACGGATTTACCATTATGGAGTTCTGCGGTGCAACGTGATAGTAGAACAGCTCGCTCCTGCTTTCAAGCTTTTCCTCCAGTGCCGACATAAAGCCAAAATCAAGCGGGCAGCTCTGCATATAAGAGAAGCTGTCGGAAAGCTCAAGATATCCAAGCATACGCTTTACAAGCTCGGGGGATGCATCGTATGAGAACTCCGCTCTTACCGGCATAAGCTTTTTCCTCTTGCGGCACAGCTCTTCCATTACGTTTCTGAAATCCATATCGTGGTCATAGAGCGCTTCGTTCGCATCGATGTCGGCGTTCCTTGTTACACGCATTATGCAACGGTTCTCAACGTAGAAGTTCGGGAAGAGCATATCTATATAGTGCAGGATCACGTCCTCCGCGAGAACATAGCGGAGCTTTTCGCCCGGCAGAAAGATAACGCGGGGGAAATCTTTATCGCATTCGGCACTCATTATGCCGACAAGCTGTTTCTTTTTCTCATCGTTCTTGCTCCTTAGCAGAGTACCGATATATATTGCTCTGTTTTTTAAGAACGGAAACGGGTGGTTCTTGTCTATAATGCTCGGCGAAAGCAGGGGGAAGATCTCTCTTTCAAAGTACAGCCTTAAAAACAGCTTGTCATCGCCTTTCAGATCGGCAGGCTTTTTCAGTTCTGCATATTCGCTCATCTTTGACATGACCTCGTTGAACGCACAGTCCTTGATATAGAGCAGATCTCTTACTCTGCGCGCTATTTCGTTGAGCTGTCTTGCGGCGGTCATACCTGTCTTGTTTTCGCATTTTTTAGGCTCGACCAGATCCTGGTCGTAGAGTGAGCCGACACGCACCATGAAAAATTCGTCAAGGTTGCTTGTGAATATTGAGATAAATCTCATACGCTCAAACAGGGGGACGCTTACGTCCTGCGCTTCTTCAAGTACGCGCCGGTTGAATTTCAGCCAGGATAATTCTCGGTTGTCATATACATTGCTGTCAGTCATAATTACCTCGTTTACTTTTTGGCCTTATATTTTTAAATGTAAAGGGAATGTAAAACTCCCCATAATATGAATATAACCGCCCGCTTTCACGGGCAGTTATTTCGGATCTCTTTACTTGTTTGCCTGTTCAAGCGACGCTCTTATAAAGTCCTTGAATAAGGGGTGTGCTCTGTTGGGACGTGACTTGAACTCGGGGTGGAACTGAACCGCCACGAACCAGGGGTGAACATCTTTTGGAAGCTCAACTATCTCAACAAGCTTTCCGTCGGGTGACTGACCTGCGATAACAAGACCGCTCTCTGTCAGCTGCTTGCGGAATACGTTGTTGAACTCGTAGCGGTGGCGGTGTCTTTCGTAGATGAGCTCATCGCCGTAAACCTCGCGCGAGATAGTGCCTGGTTCA
Source organism: Oscillospiraceae bacterium (assembly GCA_003512525.1). Taxonomy (GTDB): domain Bacteria; phylum Bacillota; class Clostridia; order Oscillospirales; family Ruminococcaceae; genus Ruminiclostridium_E. The sequence continues at coordinate 12,648 of DOQG01000016.1, forward strand.
AGCTTACAGGGGTATAAGCCAAGACGCATTGTGCCGCCCATATCAACGTCCTTCTGGTCAGGCATAAGGTCGATAACGTTCTGGTCGCCCTCTTTAAATTCGCTTGAATTTGCTTCTGTTAGTCCTGCAACGTGACGTGCAAATTCGATGGTAGCCATATGCATACCGAGGCAAAGTCCGAAATAGGGCTTTTTGTGTTCCCTTGCGTAACGTACTGCTTCGATCTTACCCTCAATTCCTCTGTCGCCGAAGCCGCCGGGAACGAGAATGCCGTCGCAGTCGTGCAGAAGCTCGTCTGCTGTTTCGGGGGTTACTTCTTCTGAATTTATAAGCTTTATCTCAACGTGTGATTCGTTTTCAAAACCTGCGTGGCGCAGAGATTCCATAACCGACAGATAGGCATCGGGCAGAGCAACATACTTGCCGACAAGACCGATAACGGTATTTTTTGTAGCATTGTACTGGCGCTTTACCATCTCTTCCCATTCGGTGAGGTCGGGAACACGGGGGTCAAGTCCGAGGTGTTCACAGACTACCTTTGCAAGACCCTCCTTTTCGAGCATAAGAGGTACTTCATAAAGAGAGGGCGCGGTGAGGTTCTGGATAACGTCCTGCTTGCGGACATTGCAGAAGCTTGCGATCTTCTCTGTCATATCCTGAGGAATATCCATCTCGCTTCTGCAAACGAGTACATCGGGCTGGATACCGAGGGAAAGGAGCTCTTTTACGCTGTGCTGTGTGGGCTTTGTTTTCATCTCGTTGCTTCCTGTGATGAAAGGGAGCAGTGTAACGTGTATATAAACAACGTTTTCTCTTCCTACATCGGAAACTACCTGACGAATAGCCTCAAGGAAGGGAGTGCTCTCAATATCGCCGACTGTACCGCCGATCTCGGTGATAACAACGTCAGCGGTCGTTTCAGCTGAGTTTGCAACTCTGTAAATCCTTGACTTTATTTCGTTTGTTATGTGGGGGATAACCTGTACCGTACCGCCGAGGTAATCTCCGCGGCGCTCTTTATTAAGAACTGTCCAGTATATCTTACCTGTTGTGACGTTGCTGTACTTTGAGAGGTTCTCATCAATGAAACGCTCATAGTGACCGAGGTCAAGGTCTGTTTCTGCGCCGTCGTCTGTCACGAAAACTTCGCCGTGCTGATAGGGGCTCATCGTGCCCGGGTCAACGTTTATATAGGGGTCGAACTTCTGGATAGTTACCTTGTAGCCCCTCATCTTGAGCAGTCTTCCGAGAGAAGCCGCTGTTATTCCTTTTCCGAGTCCCGACACAACACCGCCGGTGACGAATACGTACTTTGTAGCCATTATTTTGTCCCTTCCCTGAGCTTTAAAAGCCCGCCGTATTGATTTTATATGTCAATTTGAAAAATAAACACTACTCACTATTATACTAAATCCGATTTGCTTTTTCAAGTGTTTTTCGTTTTTTTGAGCGGGCTTTGCGGTGTACAAAATAAACAAATAACCTTTTTCGGTTTTGTGCATATCGTTTAATTTTGAAAAAGTATAGAAAATTTATGTGAAAAATGCTAAAATTAAAATAAGCATCGCTATAGTCTTTTTTAAGATTTGACCATATAAGGACAGCAAGATCCTTGATTTTCTATATAAGTTAAAAGATGCAAATCCCTTGATCTTAAGGAAAGGAAAGTAAAAATGAAAAAGACTCTTATACGTGTTACGGCGGTTGCCGTGATATGTGCCATGGCAGCATCCGCTTCAGGCTGCTACTTTTTTCCTGAGGAGGAAAAGCTGCTTGATCCTCCTGTGCTCAAAGTAGAAGATGTTACATATTCTACCTACAAGGCAGTGAAGAAAACAATTGTCAATAAGGCAAGCGCCACCGGCTATTGTGTGTCGGAGGTGCAGCAGGACTGCTCTTTTACGGAGCGTGACGGCACTTTAAAGACGATATATGTCAGAGCCGGTGACACCGTAAAGAAAGGCGATCTTATCGCCGAGTATAACACAGGCGACCTTGAATATGAGATACGCACACAGGAGCTAAAGGTTCAGCAGGCGCAGAATACATATAATTCCAGCGGTGCGGAAAACGACAGATTACAGCTTGAGATCGAGAAGAATACGCTTGCACAGTATCAGAACGAATATGACGGTTCTAAGCTTTATGCACCGTGTGACGGACTTGTGAGCTTTGCGGAGCGTTTGAATGCAGGCACGAAGGTACAGTCGTACAAGGTGATAGCTACTATAATCGATCCGGACAAGATATATATAAAGGCAGCTGTCAGCGATGATAAAAAATTCACAAAGGGTCAGGAAGTTACGATAACGATCGAGAACGAAGACTACAAGGGCACTATAGTAAAGACACCGACAGAAGCAAAGGAGCAGGGCGATGAGGATACATCGTCTATATACGCTGAGTTCAAGGGCACTGTTCCGAGCTTTACAAAGGTAGGCACGGTGGCTGATATAAGCTACATTAAGGAGCAGGCGGAGAATGCGATAGTTATACCGAAATATCTTGTAAAGACCCTTTCGGGCAAGAACTATGTGCAGGTGTACAAGGACGGTGTCAAGAAAGAGGTCGACGTTGAGACCGGAATAAGCAACGCTACGGAGATCCAGATAACATCGGGACTTTCCGAGGGTGACGAGGTCGTTGTAAAGTAATACGGTGTATTCACCGACACTTACCTTAAGGAAGGAATAAAACAGATGTTTACTTTACTGTGGCGCAAGATGCGCAATACAAAATGGATGGTACTATGCCTGTTTATAGGATTTTTGCTTGCGGCGGGCATGATGAGCACTATCCCGATATATATGGACGCGTCCTTGCAGCGTATGCTGATAAAGGATATGGAACAGTATCAGATCGACAACAATAAGTATCCCGGTCTGTATTCCGTTACCAAGACGCTTCAGATAACGACAGATACGAATACTCAGCAGGCAACGATAGACGATCTTGTTTCCAAGTCGGACTCGAGGATAAATGCTATCGGTATTGCTTCTGAAAATACAAAGACAACGCTTATAGACGACTGCCTTTACATCGTAAACGGCGAAAGAAACGGCGCGGAGCTGTCTACAAGACTGAAGCTTATAGGAATGACCGACAGTCTTGACCATATGAAGCTCGTCAGAGGCGAGCTGCCCTCAAAGACCTCTGTTGACGGCGTATACGAGGGACTTGCTTCAGAAGATGCGCTCAAAACGCTTGGCATAAATATGGGCAATACATATAAGATAGTTTCGCTTGCGGCAGGTGTTGAGCCTTATTATGTCAAGATTACCGGCGTATATGAGCAGAAAACCGACAACGACAGCTACTGGGCAGAAACGCTCGACAGCTATCTCAACGCGATATTCGTTGACTATGATATGGTCAGAAACGACCTTATGCCCGCGGGAAGATTTAACGCGGTAAATATCGCGCGCAGATATTCGCTCGACTACCATACTCTTGATATGAACAGGATAGCGGCTGTTACGGCGGAGCTTGAAAAGGATACAACATTCTATCAGGAAGCGGGTTATGCGCATGAATTCAATGTTGCGGATATAATCGGCAATTATACGGAGCGCGCGGAAAAGCTGACGCGTATATTATGGATACTTCAGATACCGGCTATGGTAATGCTGGCGTTCTATCTGTTTATGGTATCTCAGCTCAATGTCGACAGAGAGCGCAACGAGATCGCAGTGTTCAAGAGCCGTGGCGCAAGCTCGTGGCAGATATTCGGTATGTATGCCGCAGAGTCGGGCATACTCGGTATTGTAACGCTTGTGGTCGCACCGTTTATCGGACTGGTACTGTGTCAGTTCCTCGGTGTATCGAACGGATTTCTGGAGTTTGTAAACCGTACCGGAATTGCCGCAAAGATAACCGGCATCAGCGTACTGTATGCGCTTCTTGCGGTAGTGGTATTCTTCCTTACTACGATGATACCGATCATTCCCGCGTCAAAGCTTACTATAGTACAGTACAAGCAGAGCAGGACAAAGGTCGTGAAGATGTCGCTGTGGGAAAAGTGCGGCGTCGATATTGTGCTTCTTGCTGTGGCGTTCGGCTTCCTTTACTTCTACACAACTAATATCACAAATTCTATAGCTGAGGGTACTTTTGAAGCGACAGGCGAGCTTGACCCGCTGCTCTTCATATTCTCAACGCTTATGATACTGGGCTTCGGACTTCTGTTTATCAGAATTTATCCGTATCTTTTAAGGCTTGTTTATTATGTACTGCGCCCGTTCTGGACACCGTCGCAGTATATGGCTATTACTACTGTTTGTCGTTCACAGGGCGGCAAGGAGCGTTTTCTTATGCTGTTCCTTGTTATGACGTTCTCATTCGGTCTGTTCTCGGCGAACACGGCAAGAGCTATAAACAACAATATCAGTGACAGAATCTATTATGAAAACGGTGCTGACGTTGTGCTGACCGAATATGCGCTGTCGACCTCGGAGGAGGGCGGATCGAGCAGTTATGTCGAAACCGATTTCTCTCGTTATGAGGCGCTTGACGGCGTGGATATCGCTACAAGAGTGCTTGTAAACGACAACGTGAAGCTGAGGATCGCAAACAAGAATGTTGCGGATCTTACACTTATGGCGATAGAGCCTGACAAATTCGCACAGACTGCATGGTTCAGGAACGACCTGCTTCCGATACACTGGTGGAACTACTGCAACGCTCTTGTCGAGAGCCGTTCGGGTGTAATAATTTCAAGAGGACTTGCGGAAAAAGCCAATGTTTCGCAGGGCGATGTGATATCGCTGAAGTGGGGCGGAAACGACAGCCTTGATACAACGGTAATGGCGATAGTAGATTATTGGCCCGGTCTTAACCCTAATAAATGTGACTTTGCGGTCATGAACTACAACTATGTAAGAGCAAGAACAGAGCTTGAGCCGTATCAGATATGGCTCAAGATGTCGGACGGCGCTACAAGCGAAGCGCTGTACAAGAGCATTGAGGACGCTATGCTCCCGCTTGAGAGCATAAAGGACAGCTCACAGATGCTGATAAGCGAAAAGACCGATCCGTCACTCCAGGGCATGAACGGTGCGCTGACGCTCGGATTTATAATCATAATGGTAATGACTATAATCGGCTTCCTTATCTACTGGATACTGTCGATAAAGGGCAGAACGCTGCAATTCGGTATTTTAAGGGCTATGGGTGTTTCTTTCGGCGAGATAATAGGAATACTGGGATATGAGCAGCTGCTTGTATCAGGTGTTTCGATAATATTCGCATTTATCATAGGCGGCGTTACAAGCGACCTGTTTGTTCCGCTGTTCCAGTATATGTACAATGTAAATGAGCAGATTCCTCCATACAGAGTAGCGGCAATGCAGGCAGACTACATAAAGATGTATGTGCTGATAGCCGTAATGCTTCTCGGCGGCTTTGCAATACTCGGCGCTATCATACGCAAGATAAACATCAACAAGGCACTGAAGCTCGGCGAGGATTAAAAAATCGCGGTATGAAGCCTGTCAGGACTTTGTATGCGGGCTTATGAAGGAGGAACATTTTGGAGCTTGCTCTGGGAATATTCAAAAAGACGCGCTTTTTGTTCGCGCTGATCGCGGCTGCCGCGGGTGGTGTAGGAATGGCAATGAAGAATGATACGGCTTATGTCGTGTGTATAATCTTCATTGCGCTGACGATAGCGGCAGACGCAACGGTGATGGTGCTCAGCAGAAAGCTGAACATACCGATAAAGTACCGTGAAAATTATTTCAGGTTCGGCAAGAACAAGAAGGATAAAAAGTAATGCAGAAGATACTCGGATATATCAGAAAAGCCGTACAGGAGTTTGACCTGATAGAAAATGGCGATAAGATAGCTGTCGGGATATCCGGCGGCAAGGACAGCCTTGTGTTGTTGTCCGGTCTTGCTCTTATGAGGCGCTTTGCCGAGTTTGACTATGATATAGTCGCTGTTACGATCGACCCGGGATTTAACGGCGTGCCGAATAACTATGAGGCGGTGGCAAGGCTTTGTGAAAAGCTGGACGTGCCTTTCAGCCTTGTGCATACGCAGATAGGCGAGATAGTGTTCGATGTCAGAAAAGAGCCTAATCCGTGCTCGCTGTGTGCAAATATGAGAAGAGGCGCGCTTCACGATGCGGCAAAGGCGGCAGGGTGCAACAAGCTGGCACTCGGTCATCATAATGACGATGTTATCGAAACATTTATAATGAATTTGTTTAAAGAGGGGCGGATAGGTTGCTTTTCGCCGAAAACACACCTTGACCGCAAGGATATAACGGTAATACGTCCGCTTGTGCTTGCGCCCGAGTCGCAGGTGATATCCGCCTGCAACCGCAACAGCCTTGAGGTCGTAAAGTCGGTTTGTCCTGCGGATAAGACTACGACAAGGCAACAGACAAAAGAGTTCCTTGCCGATATGTAACGAAAGGATAAAGGCTTCAAGCTGAGAATGTTCACGGCGCTGAGAAAGAGCGGTGTTGACGGCTGGGGCTACAAGCAGAAATAAACGAGAGGTGACTGTACTTGGCTGTTAAAAGTCAGACGCTGAATATACCCGAACAGGCTTTGCAGGTTCTTAGAGTGCTTGAACGAGCTGGAAACAAGGCATATTTTGTCGGACAGTGTGTAGCCGAATTGCTGAGGGGCGGCTCGCCTATGGACTATGATATAATCACGACAGCCGACTTTGAAGAGATGCTGTATGTGTTCAGCGATATGAGGATCGTTTCGCAGAATGAGGACATGAGCAGTGTTATGGTTTCATCGGTCGGTCTTGTTATACAGGTGTCGAGCTATTGCAGTGAAGTTAAGGACGGCAAGGCGGTGTGTACGGATAACTATCTGTTTGACCTTGCAAGGCGTGACTTTTCGGCAAATGCTATAGCATATCACCCGAGAAAAGGCTTCAGAGATCCGTTTGACGGTATGCAATGCATCAAGGACGGAATAATTACACTGAAAGCTGTCGGCGAGTATCCTGTCGTACTGTGGCACGAAAATGACCTTGATGAAAATGAGCTGACTTTAAAGCTGGAGCCGAAGTCAAGTCTTGTCACAGACCCGTTCAATATACTGACGGCGCTCGAGCTGCTCGGCGGAGAGAATTATGAGATCGACAGCGTTACGGCAGACGCGATAAAGGCAAATACGGGGCTTCTGTGTGCAATGCCCGGAAGAGAGCTGTTCAGACGTTTTACTAAGGTGCTTCTTACAAGGAATATATCTGTCGTTATGACGCGCTTTCCTGAGGTGTTTGCGGCGATCGCGCCGGAGCTTCTGAAAGCGCAGAGGTATAAGGACAGATATCATGACTGTACGCTGTGGGAGCATATTTCAAAATGCGTTGAGTTCGCATCTCCGCAGGCAGACATCAGATATGCCGCACTGTTCCATAACGCGGGACTTCCTGATTGCAGATGCCGCGACTCGCACGGCAACACCTATTTCTACGGGCACGCGGAGCTCGGAAGGATAATAGCGGCGAATTTCTTTGAAAAATACAGGGCGGAGCTTAAGCTTCGCAGTGATACGGATATGCTGATAGAGGCGCACGATACGGTATTTACCGAGGACAGAGTGGCGCTGAAGCGTCTGCTTTGCGACTATTCGCATGATGAGCTTAAAAAGCTTCTCAAACTGCGGATAGCGGACGATACGGCAAATCCTACGGTACATGAAGGGCAGATCGCCGCATATCGTAGGGAAGTGACAATGCTTGACGATATAATCGCATCGGGAGAGTGCTACAGTGCAGCTCAGCTTGCCATAAAGGAAAATGATCTTATTATGCACAGGCTTGCGGCGAACAAGGCGCAGGCAAAGGCTGTTATAAATTCGCTGTATGAGGCGGTGCTCGCCGAGCCTTCCTTGAATGTTGCTCCGGTACTGCTTGATATGGTGAGAAAAAGTATGCATCGCCGCTAAAATCTGCAATGTGTGCTTACGAAAGGATTGATGTTATGCAGAATTGTTGTCTTTGGATAGGCGGAGTGAAGGTATCCGACCTTGACGGCATTAAAGACAATTTCAATATGACTGATGTTAAGGGCTATTATCTCGGCGGCAGACTTGCAGACTGGCTCAGAATGGGCGGATATGATGCTGAGGCAACAAAAATCGATAACATTGACAAAAACGGCGATATAGATAAGGCGCTTGAAGATATATTTACAGGCAATGATGAAGAAACCGACAGCAAAAATATAAGCGGGGAGTACGGCGGTTATCGCTTTCAGACTGTAACTCCGCCGTTTTTAAAGCGTGACGCGGGCACGATCGTTCTGTCGGCTGACGGCTCTTTCAGAGTACCTGTAATAACCGACAGCTCTTTTGCGGGATCGTATGCCGGTTCGTCTTTTGCAGGCTCTTTCGGTTCTTTCGGCTCGTTCATGCATAGGCATCAGTATGAATATGAGTACGAGTACGGCTCGGGTATATCAAGCTTCGGCTCGTTTAATTTCGGGAGCTTTGACATTTCAAGCTTTATCTCGGGCAGTTTTTCGTATGATGAGCTGTGCGAGGGAGGAAGCTTTACACCGCAGGCGCTGATGCTGTTCTTTTCGTCCGAACCGCTCAACCGCTATGGGTACGGGATACATCTTATATGAACGGATTTCATTCTTTTTCATCGGCGGCTTTTTTTGCCAAAAATCCGGGCAAAAAGCTCAGTATGAGCCTTCCCGACATATATTGTGCGGTAATTTCGGCTTTGCAATGGCGCAAAAACGGCAACAGCATAACTATGCTAACCGACAGCGCAGGAGCGGAGCTTTTTTCGGCTCTTGGGATAAACGATATATGGAGTGATATAAGAATTGTTATACCCGATGACATTGACGGGATCGATCCGGTAATGTTCTGGGCGGGGGGAAAGCTTATTGCGCTGCAGCAGTTTTCCGCTCCGTGCGCTATGATAGATACGGATTTTATCGTGTGGGAAGACCCGCCGTTCGGGGATAAGATAATAGCGGCGCATGAGGAGGAGCTTATGCCGTCTGTGTACCCTGATGTATCAACGTTCAGGCTACGCGGCAAGGTGCTTGACGAGGGGCTTGATTATAGTATACTGCCGCTGAATACGGCGTTTTTGTATATTCCCGATGAGGATTTCAAGCAGTATTACACATCACGCTCGATAGCATTTATGAAGTCGGCAGTGTACGGCGGAGATTATCTTACATATATGGTTTTTGCCGAACAGAGATTGCTCCCTATGCTTGCAAAAAGATGCGGTATTGAATATACGACGCTTCTTGACAAGGACAGGCTTTTCCTGCCGCAAAGCAAGTATACTCATCTGTGGGGCGCAAAGCAGAAAATGCGTGATGATAAGGAACAGCTTGAAAAGTTCTGTGAACGGTGCAGAGAGCGGATAAGAAAATCGTATCCGAGGTATGGGTATATTATTGACAATATTGAAAACAGTGTGAAATAAAAACGTGCGTTGCATATCTTGCAAGGCACGTTTGTTTTTTGGTTCAGACTGTTACCAATGCTTTTTCGGGGATAACCGCTGTGATCTTTGTGAGGGGTACTCCCTGAACCGTAATATTTTTGAAATTTGTAAACCCGAATTTGTTATACAGGCGTTTTGCGCCGTCGGACTGCGGGCGGTCTTCTCCGAATGTAACTATAGACAGCTCATCTCCGATGTCATACTGTGCCATAGCGGTGACGATAAGTCTGGAGGCGATACCGATGTTTCTGTAGTCGGGGTGAACGGCGATAAAATCGAGAGTTTTGTTTTTCTTTGAGAACATTACAAATCCTGCTGTAATGCTTTTGTGAGAAATGATATATACTTCTCCGAGGGAAATCCTTTTTTTGATCAACCGCTTCATACGTTCGCTGTCGTAGTTTGCAAAACACTCTTTACAATGCTCGGCAAGATCGAAAATGCTGTCGGCTTCATTTGCATAAGGCAAACGCGGAAGTGACAGCGATACGTCAACAGGGTCAAGTCCGAATAAAAGAGCGGTAGTTTTCATACTTTCGGAGTGAGTTCCTGCGAGCCGACTCTTTTCGTCCCGTAAAAACAGATTGCCTATGCCGTATGTCATTATCACAGCCAATTCATCGGTTTTTATGAGCGGCTTTGCGCCGTAGCTTATAAGCAATTCCAATATACGCTTTATATATGGAACGGATATTTCAAGCGAACGGTCGCGGATATCACGCAATGTGCTTTCGTGCATCTTGCCCATATATTCTGTTCTGAATCTGCGAGCTTCATCCGCAAATAATCCGAAAACGCCGGTCAGTGCGGTATAAGGTGCTCTTACGGTGTTTTCGGTCAATGCAGCGATCCTTTGCTTATAGCCGGTGAACAGATCTTCTATAAAGGCGCTGTATATATCGTCCTTAGACTTGAAATAGTAGTAGAACAGACCTACCTCGGCACTTGCCTCTTCCATTATACTGCGGATCGATGTCCCCTCAAATCCATCGGATATAAAGCGCTTTGATGCGGCTTTGAGTATAATGTTCTTACGGGCATTGTCCTTGACGGCTTTCTTCTGCATTGTAACACCTTCTCCAAAATATTCCTGTTTAATTATATCACCGATCTGCAAAAAAATCAACAGGAATATGTACAAACCGCATATGAATAATTTATGCCGAGGTGATTTTATGACAATAACAAAAGAGGAAGAGAAAACAATAGAACAGACGATATGCCGTATCATAATCGAGCAACTGTATGACGAGGGTCATATTGATACGTTGCCGCAGTGCTGTGAAGAAGCTTAGAGCGGCGGCTTATTGCCGTGTATCTACGGACAGGGCGGAGCAGGCGGGATCATTGTCTTCGCAAAGGCTTTACTTTGAGCAATATATAATAAGGTCGGACAATATGGAGCTTGTCGGGGTGTTTTATGACGAGGGGACAAGCGGGACTACGACAATGCACAGGGACGGCTTCAACAAGATGCTGAAGCTTGCCCGTAAGGGAGAGATCGATATCATACTTACTAAGGAGGTCAGCCGTTTTGCGAGAAACACGGTGGATACGCTCAAGATCACAAGGGAGCTTAAGCAAACGGGTGTCGGGGTAATATTTATAAACGATAATATAGATACGCGGGAGAGTGACGGAGAACTAAGGCTTTCGATCATGGCAACCATCGCACAGGAAGAAAGCCGCAAAATATCCGAGAGGGTACGGTGGGGACAGGCGAGAAAAATGGAGCAGGGGGTCGTATTTGGCAGGAATTGTCTGGGGTATGATGTCAGCGGAGGAAAGATAAGCATAGAAAAACGGGGTGCGAGCATCGTGCAAAGGATATTCAACGAATATACGCTTCTTTTAAAAGGAGCAGGCACAATAGCGAAAGAGCTTAACTCGGAAAAAGTACCTGCGCCTTGCGCAGGCAGTTGGAGCGCATCGTATATACGCAGGATACTCCGCAATGAAAAATATGTCGGCGATCTCGAACAGAAAAAGAGCTGTACGCCGGATTATCTTACGCATAAGAAAAAGCTCAACAGGGGCGGCAGGATATATCTGAGATGTCACCATGAGCCGATAATCAGCCGTGAGCTATGGGATATGACTCAGCTTGAAATCTCCCGCCGTACTCCGACAGAAACAAGTCGTAACAGCGATCGCTATCCATACAGCGGCAAGGTCCACTGTGCATTATGCGGCTGTGTTATGGTGTCGAGGGTGAAAAAGCTGAATGAGGGCATATATAAAGCTCTCAGGTGTGCCGGCAGGATAAAAGGTAACGGGTGTGACAATGACACGCTCAATGTGAAGGTGCTGACGGCGGGGATAAAGTATATGCTTGACGGCATTGTGACAAATAAGGCGGCTATCACGGACAGGGTAATGAAAAGCTTGCCGATGCAAATAACGGATAAGGCGGCGCTTCAAAGGCAGAAGGATATTATACGGGAGAAGAAGCGGCGACTTGTTGATATGGTACTTGACGGGCTTATCACAAAGGAGGAGCTGGCGGAACAAAAGCAGTATTATGACAGTAAGCTGAAAGAGCTTGACAGAAAAGCAGATATGGGAGATGCCGCAGAACAAAGCAGTAAATGCATAGCTAGGAAAATCGGTGAGATCTTGCGGTTTGATGATGAATGCGTATGGCGGGCAGTGGAAAGGGTCGAGTATTCTCATAAGGAGCTGGCTGTTTATTTCAAGGGCGTGGAAAAAGGTTTTGCGGCGAGGTTTACGGTGAGCGGCAGAGGGGAGAGCTATAAGGCGGCTTTCGGGGAAATTTTCAGACGGTAGTGATCATTTCGGGGAGGAGGGTGGTACGGAAGAACTCTCTCACTTAGAGATGATCGGATCAATAGTTTCTCAGCTGACAACGGGCGAGGGAGCGAAAAGCTTTGACAGGTACGGAGTGGGCGCGTATTATATGGATCACGCTAATGCGGTATATCCTGCAAATGCGGGCGGAGTTCCGTTTACGGCGGCGTACTTGCAGAGTAAGGCAGACCCGCTTGCAGATCTGCATGAGGATCTTGCGGCAGAACAGAAAGCAAGAGCTACCTACGACAATATATTGAGGGCGTGCGATGATCCCGATGTATCAAATGTGATAAAGTTCCTGCGTGAGCGCGAGGTGGTACATTTTCAGAGGTTCGGGGAGATACTGGATATATTGCAGGAGCAGATCAAATGAAATATGTGCATGAGCACTGAAACTGATGGTATAGTTGATACGGAGAAAGCCGCGGGGTGTAAGCTGCACAGCCCGCGGCTTAGTTTGTCTAAAGATAAGTTGATATCAGACAATCCCTCAGTCTTTCCTTACCCACACCCATACCCCCACAAGGGTGTTGGCTATAAGACACACTAACGACTGGGTTTTAAAAGTATGTATAAGCGGGTCGCTGACGCTC
>DOQG01000016.1:25654-29620 GCA_003512525.1 Oscillospiraceae bacterium
CTTAGTCCCATTTTAGTACAGATATCTCAGGATAGTAGCGTTCTTTTTGGATAGTCGGTGACAGTGCAGTTGCACAGATTTACTAACGAAATTATTAACACCTTGCAAGCATGGAAGCTGTTTTCAGCGTTGTTGGCAGTGTATTTATTGTTTTGATGCTTTTACAATATATTGCATCGTAATTTTAATGTAATTTGATAAGCTTAGGAATTGTGTCACAGTCCCTTGTCTTAAAAACCAGCCGTACATTCTGGATAAACCCGGATGTACGGCTGTTTTTTACAGTTTGGTTATGTATTGTTCTTTTCAAAGGTCGGCGTACCCTTTGCGTAGCTTCCGTCACGCTGACGGACGAGCGATTCGTTCTCGTCACAGTCAATTATTGCGACCTTGCCGAGAATATCGCCGTTTTCGTTGCTTAGTATCAGCGTTTCGCCTGTTTTAAGGCTGAAATTTGTCTGCATTTTCATCAGCGTATTTTCAGACTTGTTGTTTTTGCAGACTATAGTAAGCGTTGAGTGCGGCTTTACATTGACTGTCGGTATCTTATATCGGTTGAGCATATCCTCCTTATCGGTCAGATAAAGACCTCTTGTAGATACGTCAGTGTCATTGGGATTGTAAAGCTCTATCCAGTCTGCGTCACCGCCTGTGTAGACCTCGCTTATGTGCAGCAGTTCATCTGTTGAAGTGGTTTTTTCGCTGCGGGCGTTTATAGTTATCTTTCCCTTTTTAGCCATTGAGCTGTCAATCGTTATTTCGCGGTCGGTGTATGTCGTGCCGTTTATTTCCCAGCTTGTGAAGGTGTAGCCGGACAAATCCTCTGCGGTAAGCTTTACCTTATAAGGTGTGAAATACTCTGCGCTTATCGTATTGGTATCCTTGACGGTCTGAATGTTCATGGTGACCTTAAGACCCTTTGAACCGTTCAGCTTTACCTTGTATGTATCGTCCTTGTCTATCTCAAAGTTGCGGCAGATATCGCCGAGGATTATGTTCGCGCGCTTGTCGGCAAATTCTCTTATTTCGTTTCTGCTGTTTTCAAACGTACCCTCGTTTGCCCACTCTGAGGTTATACCCTTGTTCAGCGCGTACATCTGCTCCTTATCGCTGTCGGCAAGCTTTTGCTCGAGGGTGGCAAGGATATTTTCGGTGCTGAATGCGCCGCCGATAAGGTCGCAGATATTGTTCGCAAGCTTTTCACGCATATCGGCACGTTCCATAAGTGCCGATACAAGTGCAGAGCCGCCTGCGGGGTGAGTTCCTTTAAGTATCTTTGTAAGCGTTTTGTTCGCGTATCCGTCTGAATAAAGTCCCCATGCAAACTCGGCGTCATAGAAGAAATATCTCCACTTGCCGTCATGATACTTGCTTGTGACCTCTTCACCATCGGACGCTACATAGCGCCATACCTTGTAGTTGTTGCCGGGCCAGTCGCGGTTGTCAATGAACAGCTGCATTGCAAGATAGTGCATATAGTTGTCAATATCCATCATAGAGCAGAGCTGTTCAAACTTCTTGTCATCGGTAAGACCGCTTTCGGCAAGCTCAAGCATCTTATTATAGTCAGCTATCGCGCCCTCTGCGTTCTCGTTATCGAGCTCGCCCTCTGCCTTGCCGACTACCTGATAGTTGTCTTTTGTTCCGCCGTAGCGTTCTTCAAGGTATGCACGGCTGAAATTCTGGTGAAGCCATGCAAAGCCGTAATATTTTCCGTTAAGGAAGACTGCCGCAGGTGCGGTCGATTGCGCATCAAGATAGCCCGACTGCTTTGCAAGTGACATTGAAAGCTCATCACGAACGCCTGCAAATTCACGGTCGTTTGCGCCGTTGCGCAGTACTATACGGTCTATCTTTGTAAGTATCGCGCCGCTCTCATCGGTAGCGTCACTGAAGAACGGGTAGCCGAATTTGCCTTTTTCGGGGGTGTACATGGTTCTTGCTATAAGCTTCCACGATTTCTGGTCAACTGCGGCAGAATATGCGCCTGCAACTCTTGCGCCTGCCTGCTGTGAAACAAGAAGCTCTCCGCTGCTTGAAAAAGCCTCGACATACATAGGCCTTTCGCCTGCCATACCTTCCTGATTCCAGTTTGCAGGGTCGTTGGGCGTGATTTCGCTTTTTCCGTCATACTCGTTTGCTATCCACTCGTCACGGATTTTTCCTGCTACGGCGATGCCTTTTTCATAATCGTAAAGATTTACATCATCGGTTGAAAGAACAAATACATATGTACCCTTTTCAAACCGCTCTGATACATCATTTCCTGCAACATAGCTCTTTGTGAATACCTCGGACGTGCCGTCTTCGCTTACGGCTATCGCCTTTATCGTTTCGGCTGTGACATCACTGCCGCTGCGCACCTTTATAGGTGAAGTGTATGCCGATGATTTTTCGGTGGGTGTACTGCCGTCCGTTGTGTAGTAGATCTTAGCGTTTTTGTCCTTGGCTGTAATTTCTACTGCGATATCCTCGCTGAAAAAGCTCGCCTCGGGCGAAAATGCTATGTCGGCTTTTTGCTTTACCTCGCCGTCATTATCCTTTGCTATCGGTTGTAAAGGAGAGAGTACCTCGGGAAGCCCGCCTTCCGATGAAAGAAATGCATTATAGGTCAAAGCGGCTGCTGTGCCGATTAGTGCAACTGCGGCAAGCAACCCCACACGTTTTAATGTTCCGCTTTTATTAAACATGGTTTCTCCGTTCAAGTCTGAGAGTTTGCGGCGCACTGCGCCTGTATAAATTCTATTGTAGCAGAAAATGTTGTTAAAATCAACGATAATTATCAGAATTTTATCAAATATTCAGCGAAAGCTGAAATGTAAATTTATGGTATCATAATCAAGGAAAAGCCGTCATACACTTGTAAAAAAGAAAACAAAACGAGGAAGGATCGGTATTTCAAATGACGGAATTTTTACCCGAGGGAAGAAGGCTTGCAAGCAAGGAAAACATTTCGGCATTGCAGTCGGCAAAAACGCTTTTGCAGGCGGCGGTGTCGGGAGCGGTACTTGAAGCACCATGTACTGTATGTGATGCGGATCATAATATGCACATAGATCTCGGCTGTATGAAGGGCATTATACCGCGCAGTGAAGGCGCTGTCGGTATCGAAAGCGGGGCGACGAGGGATATTGCGCTGATATCGAGAGTAGGAAAGCCTGTATGCTTCAAGATAACGACAATAGATGAAACGGGCAGTGAGCCTGTTGCGATACTTTCGCGCAGGGCGGCGCAGGAAGAGGCGGACAGAGAATACATATCAAAGCTTGTCCCGGGTGATATTATCGGAGCGAGGGTCACGCACCTTGAGCAGTTCGGGTGCTTTGTGGATATAGGGTGCGGGATAGCTTCAATGATACCGATAGACGCTATTTCGGTATCAAGGATAGTTCACCCCGCTGACAGATTTTCTGTAGGCTCGGATATTTACGCTGTAGTCAAGGGCAGAGAAGATGGTCATATCTGTCTTACTCATAAGGAGCTTCTGGGAACGTGGCAACAGAATGCAGAGCGCTTTTCGGTAGGGGAAACAGTACCCGGAATTGTCCGCTCTATTGAGGATTACGGGATCTTTATCGAGCTTGCGCCGAACCTTGCGGGACTTGCGGAGCTGAAAAGCGGTATAAAGGTCGGGGATTGTGCCTGCGTTTATATCAAGGCGATAATCCCTGAAAAGATGAAGATAAAGCTGATAATTGTAAACTGCTGTGACGGCGGCTGTGTGCCGCTTGAATCGCCGTATTTCATAACCGAGGGGCATATAGACAGGTGGGTCTATTCCACGCCGGGTGCGCCGAAGTATATAGTGAGTGAGTTTATGGGGTTGTGATACAATCCGTAAAAGGAAAAGTGAGTCGAAGCGCAAAGAATAGTGCGCACGGCTCACTTTTTTGTATAGTTCATTTCTTTTATACCGTTTTAGTTTTAATACGATAGCAGGCAACCGATAGTTCTATTCGTTGGATA
>DOQG01000008.1:0-1796 GCA_003512525.1 Oscillospiraceae bacterium
AGTTGAGGCGGACGGAAAAACTCATTTTTACCTTTACTTTTCGAACAGCGGCTGCGGTGTAGGAGTGCTTACGGCGGAACACCCTCTCGGACCGTGGAGCGACCCTCTCGGAAAGCCGCTAATCTATCAGAATATGCCGGGGCTTGAAAACTGTCCTGCGCCATTTGACCCGGGAGTATGCCTCGACGAAAACGGCACAGGCTGGCTTGCGTTCGGCGGAGGGGTCCCACCTGCAAGTAATACGCTGCACACAAATATACCTAAGATAGTGCGGCTGGGAAAGGATATGCTTTCGTTTGACAGCGATTTTGTTCCGATAGACGCTCCGTATTTCTTCGAGGCAAGCGAGCTGAACTACGAAAACGGAACTTTTATCTACACATACAGCACGGACTGGCAGTCAAGAGAAAACTGGAACAGAACGGACGTTCCGGCGCCGGGAATATGCAGCATGGGCTGTATGACGAGCAAAACTCCCCTTGACCCGGAAAGCTGGCAGTTCAAGGGCGGATTCTTCCTAAACGCCGGTGATTCCGGAATGGACTGGTGCAACAATCACACCCACATTATCGAATATAAGGGAACAAGGTACATTCTTCACCACACACTTCACATTCAGGAGCGCACGAAAACAAAGGGAGGATTCCGCTGTATGTGCGTAGATCTACTGCCTTACACGGATACGGAATTCCCCGTCACAAAGGCAACACGCGAAGGCGTCACGCAGACTCAGCCGCTCGACCCGTATAAAGCTCACAGCGGTGCGGAGATGTTCACCTGCGCAGATATGTGGTACGAACAGATATCCGCCGGCAAAATGGCTGTGAAGTCGCTGGCAGAGGGCGCATGGACTTACATGAAGGGCGTGGATTTCGGCAAGGGCACAGAAAAGCTGCTCGTTACCGCAAAGGGCATGGGCGTTATCGAGCTTCGTCTTGATGACAGGAATGCCGAACCGTTGGGAGTGATCGAACTCGCAAATGATGGATTTGATAAAATTCCTGTGGTTCTTCCCACAAAAATAACAGGAATTCACAATGTATATTTTGCATTTTCAAGCAAGGACATCTGCCTTGAAAGATGGCAGGCTGAATGAAAGGAGTAACCATGAACAAGAAGATAACGGCTTTGATTTGTGCAGCGGCTATGCTGCTTGTTTCCGGCTGTTCCGGGCAGAACGTCTCGGATGATTCATCTGTGCAGACAGAAAGCTCTGCCAACAGCGTAGACAGTGTGAGCAAAGCGGAAACAAGCGACAAACCTGACAACGAAACAATAATCGACAGCCTTAATAACGGAATAATAATCGACGAGGTAAGCGGAAATGTCTACAAAAACGAGAGTAACGCAAATCCCATCTCGCCGAACATATTCTGCGCCGATCCCACCGCGGTGGAATATAACGGAAGGCTTTACGTTTACGGCACGAACGACCAACAGCAGTCGGAAGAGGGAACAAAGAACGACTACGCCCATATCAAATCGCTTGTGGTATTTTCCACCGACGATATGGTAAACTGGATATATCACGGCAGGATAGAGGTCGGAGAGATCGCGCCGTGGATATATAACTCGTGGGCACCGTCGATAGTTTCCCGCGTTGAAGACGACGGACTTACGCATTTTTACCTTTACTTCTCAAACAGCGGCGCGGGCGTGGGTGTGATAACCTCCACCGACCCTGTGGGACCGTGGACCGATCCGCTCGGCGAGCCTCTGATTTATCAGAATATGCCTGGGCTGGAGAATTGCCCCGCGCCCTTTGACCCGGGCGTGTGCATTGACGAAAATGGCGT
>DOQG01000008.1:2011-2415 GCA_003512525.1 Oscillospiraceae bacterium
CAAGATTCCGAAGATAGCAAGGCTGGGAAAGGATATGCTGTCCTTTGACAGCGAATTTGTTTCCATTGACGCTCCCTACTTTTTTGAGGCGAGCGAGCTGAACTATATCGACGGGGTATATTACTATACATACTGCACCGACTGGCAGGATCACAAGATCGGCTGGGAGGAGTACAAGGGGGTCGACGTTCCGCCCGCGTGCAGCATGGCGTATATGACCACCAAGACCCCTCTCGACGCGGATAGCTGGGAATGCAGAGGAGCCTATTTCTATAATGCGGGAGAGAACGCCGACGGGGCCTCCGGACTTCGCTGGGCTAACAACCACACTCATTTCATTGAATATAAGGGCGTAAACTACATCATTCACCATACGCTTCTTCTGGAGGAGCTTATGGGAGGAA
>DOQG01000008.1:2619-11603 GCA_003512525.1 Oscillospiraceae bacterium
GGGCGATATCCCCATAACTGCGGCAAGCAAGAAGGGCGTAGCGCAGATAAAGCTGGTCGACCCCTATACCTATAACAGCGGCGCGCTGATGTTCACCGGTGCGGATATCGGATACGACAAGGTAACGGATCCTGCCGCAAAAAGCACCGCCGACGGCGCGTGGATATATGTAAGAGGAGCGGACTTTGGCTACGGGGCATCAGAGTTTATCGCCGAGGTCAAGGGCAAGGGAAGAATAGAGGTTCGTCTTGACGATATCTCCTCCGAAGCCGCCGCGTTCGTTGAGTTCGACTGCGCGGATTATACCAAAATACGCTCGGACGGCTTTGCGCAGTTTGACGGAAGAAACCATAACGTTTATTTCGTATTTTCCGGCTCCGATATAGAGCTTAAGTCGTGGAAGTTTTCAAAGGGCGACGAGCAGCTTCGTCCCGAAGAGAGCATAGCCTCCACCGATATACCCTACAAGACGCTGGTATTTTCGGGACAGACCGAGCCCGGACCGAGCCCCTCTGCGATGCTCGACATTCCGAAGGACGGGGACTATTCCATAAAATCCTCTTCTTTTGACAAGGACAGCGCCATAGTCAACCTCGGGTTTATTAATACCGATACCGATGCGAAGTATAAGGTGCTTGTGAGATCGCTGACGCTGGCAACCGAAAACGGAGAGGTTGAAATTCCCGTAAATAAGGAACTCGATCCCGCAAGCTCGACGGAAAACGGGCTTGAAAACGGCTGGGGCGGCTCCGAGGTCGGATCGCTGATTTACGGCACGGAGGAATGCGGAATATTCGCGGCGAAAACAGACATAGAATGGATAAACTATCGTCTGGCGCTTAAAATAAACGGCGAAGAGACGCCGTTCACATCCATCACCTACAATATCACCGTAAGCGGCCTTGAGCTTGACGGCTGACGGCGGCAGCGGAAAATCAGGAGAAAAAAATGAAAAGACTTGTTCGGTTCGCCGCGGCGCTGACGGCTGTATTGTCGCTGACGGCATGCGCGGCGGAAGTGGGCACGGGCACCGTGACGTCGAATCCGCTACCGTGCGTCACCGCCGAGCCCGAAGAAGAGGAGGATATCACAATGCTTGATAAGGATATCATAAAATCCACGATAACTTCAACCGACGACGGCAACGGAAACTACACAAATCCCGTTATTTTCGCCGACGTGCCCGATATTGATATAATCCGCGACGACGACGCGTTTTATATGGTTTCGACGACCATGCACCTGTCTCCGGGGTGTCCTATAATGAAATCCTACGACCTTGTAAACTGGGAAACGGTAAATTACGTTTTTGATACACTGGACGACAAGGATAATCTTGCCTTAAGAAACGGGGAAAACAATTACGGCAAGGGTCAGTGGGCGACTACCCTCAGATATAACGACGGTGTGTATTACGCCGGCTTCACTTCCTTCTCCACCGGAAAAACTTATATCTATCATACCGACGATATAGAAAACGGGAAATGGGACAGGTTCGTGTTTGACGAGTGCTTCCATGATATGAGCCTTTTGTTCGACGACGACGGCAAGGTGCATCTTGTCTACGGCGGCGGACAGATATGGTGCGTTGAACTGGAAAAGGATCTGAGCGCGGTCAAGCCCGGAACAAAGAGAAAACTCATCAACGACGCGGGACTTGTCAAGGGCTGCCTTGCCGAGGGTTCTCACGTCTATAAGCTGAACGGATATTACTATATTTTTATCATAACATGGCCTCCTCATGGCAGAAGAACGCAGCTTTGTTACAGAAGCAAAGCGCTCGACGGCGAGTGGGAAATGAAAGTGATAATCGACGATAATATGGACTTCAGGAATGACGGTGCCGCACAGGGCGGTATCGTCGACGATAAGGACGGCAACTGGTATTGCTTTGTATTTCAGGATCACGGGGCGGTGGGCAGAACTCCCGTTTTGACGACCATGACATGGGAGGACGGCTGGCCGGTCGTCGGCGTTGACGGAAAGGTGCCCAAGACCGCCAAGATTCCTTTCGCGGGTCACGAGAAAAAGAGCGTCGTCACAAGCGACGAATTTATCAACTCACAGATAGTGAGATCCTATCACAGCTTTGCCGACACGCCCGAGGAAGCGGGCGAGAGCGATTATAACGGCTCTAACCTCGCGTTGGAATGGCAATGGAACCACAATCCCGACAACCGCCTCTGGTCGCTCACCGAGAGGAAAGGCTATCTGAGGCTGAGAACGGTCGATGTCTGCGGCACTGTTGCCAATGCGAGAAACACCCTTACGCAGCGAACCTTCGGACCGGAATGCGGCGCATATATAAAGCTCGACGTTTCGGAAATGAAAGAGGGCGATGTTGCGGGGTTTGCCGCCTTCGCGGAAAAATACGGTTATGTCGCCGTAAAAATCGAAGACGGGAAAAAATATATCGTAACGGTTTGGTATGACGATAACGACAACGTTGAACAGGAATTTGAAACGGAAAGGGTCGAAATAACAGAAAACGAAGTGTATCTGCGGATCGACTGCGATTTCAAAAACGCGGCGGACAAGGCGTATTTCTATTACAGCCTCGACGGCGAGAACTGGACGAAATTAGGAAACACGCTGCAAATGAATTATTACGGTCTGCATTTTATGGGATACCGTTACGCGATATTCAATTTCCCGACAAAGCAGTCGGGAGGTTATGTCGACGTGGACTTTTTCAGGGTGGAAAACAAGCTGCTCAAATAAACTGATAGATTCAATGCGTTTCAGCCGCGCAGGGGGTCAGACCTTGTGCGGCTTTTTCTTTTTCGGGCTGCTGTTTTTTCTTCTTTCGGGAGGAAAGAGTTTTTTCCATTGAAAAATAGCGGCTTTGTGTTATAATTTAAGTACGGTACTGCGGCGGTAACTGCACGAGAGCAAACCTCTATAACCAGTGGGTAACATCTATCCCCGATGACGGCAGATACGCCGATGGCGACAATTCCGGTCTGTCCGCGACTGTTCTTTCCGTCAAAGACAATGAGATACTTTCGACGCTGGAAATAACATTCACTTATTCAGCGCCATAAATCAGATTCCCTGTGATATTCAAAATCTAAACCGACAGATTCCACCAGCACAGTGATCCGTCGGTTTATGTGTAAAGGCATTGGAGGAACCATTATGAATTATACAAAATCAGTTGAAAAATGGGGCGTTTTCGAGTTTTGCTCCGAGGGAACCACCGCTGGCAACCCATTTCCGGAACGCAGTATCACTGCGCTATTTGAAAGCGATTCCGAGCGCAAAACCGTAAATGGTTTTTACGATGGGAACGGAATATACAAAGTAAGATTCATGCCATCGTTTGAGGAAGAATACCATTTTACGGTCTGCGGGAATTTTTCTGACAGTAAATACGAAGGAACTTTTTCTGTCACGCCGCCGTCGGAAAATAATCACGGCTGTGTAAAGGTACATAACAAATATCATTTTCAGTATTCCGACGGAACACCTTATTATCCTGTCGGCACGACCTGTTATGTATGGAATCTGCAAAGCGATGACCTTATCGCGCAAACTCTTGAAACTCTGAGAAATTCCCCGTTCAACAAGATACGTTTCTGCGTATTTCCTAAAAGCTACTGCTACAATTCACGTGAGCCGCGCTCCTATCCATACGAGGGTACTCCGGTTGACGGAAGTGCTATCACAGAGGACAATGTGTGGGGCTACACTCCGGACTCCAAGGGCAACAACTGGGATTTTGAGAGGTTTAACCCCAAGCATTTTCAGCATATTGAATACTGTATCAGCGAGCTTCAAAAACTGGGTATTGAGGCAGATATTATCCTCTTTCACCCGTATGACCGCTGGGGCTTCTCAACAATGACACCGGAGCACAACGAACTTTATCTGAAATACACAGCGGCAAGGTTTTCGGCTTTCAGAAATGTATGGTGGTCATTTGCTAATGAATATGACCTGATAAAAAACAAGAGCATTGAGGACTGGGAACGATATGCGCAGATAATCGTAGAAAGCGACCCGTATGATCACCTGAGATCAATACATAACGGTAATCAGTTTTACGATCATACAAAGTCATGGATAACGCACTGCAGCATTCAGCGTTCTCCGGAGGGAACATCCGAGTGGAGAAAAAGCTATGGCAAACCGATAGTAATTGACGAAATGCTATACGAGGGAAATATTCAGTATGCGTGGGGGAATATTTCGCCGCAAGAGCTTGTTCGGAGGTTCTGGGAAGCACTTTGCCGCGGCGGCTACGGTGGTCATGGCGAAACCTACATAGACGATAAGGCGATATGGTGGTCTCATGGCGGAGAGCTTAAAGGTGACAGCCCGGAAAGAATAGCTTTTATGCGAAAAATACTTGAGGAAGCTCCGGACGGCGGATTGCGACCCAAAAACATGAAATGGGACGAGATATGTGTGGTTCCGGAAGATGAAAATCTAGCTGATGAAACCGGTTATCACCTGTTTTATTACGGGATTTCGCGTCCGGGATTCAGATATTATCATATTGACGATAATAATATATACACCGTCGACATTATAGACACATGGAACATGACGGTTGAGAATGTCGGAAGTTTTAAGGGACGTTTCAGAATTGATCTGCCCACAAGAGAGTATCTTGCGGTTAGAATTAAGAAAGCGGTGGATGGGATAGAATAATGTTCGCCCCGATATGTTTGGTTCTGAAAAAAGAACTGTGTAAACGCGAATAATCCCGAAAAATATACCAAAGATAAAAATGCAGCAAAACAGGGCAACGCCGGAGAGCGCCCCGACGCAGCTGCAAGATATACGGTGAAGTAGAAAAGCAGCGGGGCTAATTCGCTGCTTTTCTACTTCACCGGTATCTTCCGGCGGATAAACTCCGGGGTTCGGGGCAGAGCCCCGAATTGATCCTAGGCTGCGGATCTGTCCTCAAAGTAAATCATGAACTGAGCGTAAGCCAGCCCCCAGTCGCGAACCGGCACAGTCCACTTCTTCGAAATCTCGGAAACGCTCATATAAACGACCTTGCGGATAGCGTCATCGGTCGGAAAAATCGACTTGGATTTAGTGAATTTTCTGACCATTCTAAACTTGCACTTCAGAAGATGTACAGCAATGGCGGAACTGCAATGTTTGCACTTCTCGCTATGGCAGGCGACCTCGGCGGAGCACTCGGTCCTGCTATTGTAGGAAATATCACCCAGAATGCAGGTAATGATATGCAGAAAGGTATGCTTTCAGGCTGTGCATTTCCCTTGATACTTATGGTATCGCTCCTGCTGCTGAACAGAGCCGGACGCAGAAACAACTGATCGTATCCGACAGGTTTATGCAAAGCTACAATAGAAAAAAGGCACCATGTATTTAAACGTGATGCCTTTTTGTTTTTCATACGATGCCGGCGGTCAATTTACGGATTTCATAGAAGCTGTTCTGCATTTCTGAACTGCGACGGGGTAATACTCTCGAACCTTTTAAAAATCTTGCAAAAATAACTGCTGTCACAGAAGCCTGTTTCTTCAGCTATCTGCTCGACAGTTTTCTGCGTTTCCGCCAGAAGCATTTTAGCCCCCTGTATCTTGCGCTTTGTGATGTATTCCATCGGTCGGCAGTTCAGGGTCTGCCTGAATAATCTGCACAAATGCTGCGAAGAAACGCCTGCGGCTTTACTTATGGATTCAAGACCGGGCTGTTTCATATAGTTTTCGTCAATATATGCGATCGCCTTTGTCACTGCAGGGGCAATTTGTACACTGCCCTTTCCTTTCGCCGCAAGGCGGCTCAATTCAATGAAAAAGCTGTACAGATAGCCCGACGCTCTTTGGCATAATTGTCACCTAATAAACAGTAGGTATACTATTTTTTATTATGTCGCCTGTGAATTTTTTTGATTTATGTGGCAATGTATTATCAGCCCGACAGGATATTTGTGTCAGAATGTATATTTCTCATTGAATTACGCTCCGCACTGCGACAGTGTTTTCTGTAATTTATCGGCGTAACGCCGTACAGCTTTTTGAACTTGCGGCAG
Source organism: Oscillospiraceae bacterium (assembly GCA_003512525.1). Classification (GTDB taxonomy): domain Bacteria; phylum Bacillota; class Clostridia; order Oscillospirales; family Ruminococcaceae; genus Ruminiclostridium_E. Next base: position 8,633 of record DOQG01000008.1, read on the forward strand.
AAATAGCCGATGTTCTCAAATCCCGTTTCCTGCGCTATGGTGCAAACGCTGTTTTCGGTATCAACAAGCAGCTTTGACGCACGTTTCAGTCTGTATTCTACAACGTAATTTATAGGCGATGTATGCAGGTATGTCCTGAAAATATTGAGAACACTGCTTTTGCTTATAAGAACCGTTCGGGCAATATCGTCCAGTGTTATCTGACCGCTGTAATTATCATGAATATACTGCATCATTATCTGAAGCTTAGCCTGCGTCTGTGCGGAATGCCCGGACACGGGGCCGCAGTCTGTTATCTGTATGCTTTCATATAACAGGCGCCATAGTTTCAGCAGCAGTTCTGCTGTTTCCATTTCAGACGCTGTGCCTGAACCCTGCACGGCAAATACCGACCTCATTGTTTCGATAATGCTGTGGTGCGCTGTTTCTTCGGCGGAAAAAATCACACATTCGGTAGTTGATTCAATTATCGGTCTGATGTATCTGCTGTATATCAGACTGCCCTGCGGCGCAAGCAGAACAGGTGAAAAAACAATGTTCGGAATGATGGCGCTGTCCTGGGCTTCAAACCTGTGTATCACCTGAGAATTTATAAAGATCCCATCGCCGGAGCTGAGAACATACCTGTTTCCACCCACCAGAAAATCAGCCTTGCCATTCTGTACATAAACAAATTCGACCTCCGGGTGCCAGTGCCAGTCGATACAGTGAAAGTCGAAATCCCAGATGTCCTCATAATAGTAGCAGAACGGATATTCTTCGCTGCCGTGACTTGCAGTTTCACGTAAGGTTTCATCCGTTATGATCCTGTCCTTTTTGATTTCATCACTCATATTCTCACCTGATTTGCGATATTGTGTAATAAAAATGTGATTTCGTGCATTGAAATGTTGTGATGTTTGCTATATAATCTGATTATATCAATCGTCAAGGAGTTTGTCAATATGGCTGTGAATTACAGAAAAACACTTATATCCTGCTATCTTGGATTCATCACGCAGGCAATAGCGGCTAATTTCGCCCCGCTTCTATTTCTCACATTTCACAATGGCTATGGTATCCCGCTTGGAAAAATTGCCCTTATCTCGTCGGTATTTTTTGTTACTCAGCTTATCATAGATGTGCTGTGCGCACGTTTCGCCGACAAGATCGGCTATCGGAAATGCGTTATCGGTTCGCAGGCTTTTTCGGCACTGGGACTTATCGGACTTGCCTTTTTGCCTGAACTGCTTCCAGACCCGTTCACAGGAATAATCATAAGCACAATCATATATGCAATGGGAAGCGGTCTTACCGAGGTACTTGTAAGTCCGATAGTTGAAGCCTGCCCGTTTGAGCACAAAGAAGCTGCAATGAGCCTGCTGCATTCATTCTACTGCTGGGGTTCGGTCGGAGTCATACTCATTTCAACACTGTTTTTTACTGTTTTCGGCATAGAAAACTGGAAGTGGCTCTCTTGTATCTGGGCGATAATTCCACTTGTGAACATATACAATTTTTCAGTATGTCCCATTGAACATCCTGTCGAGAACGGCAAGGGAATGCGTATCCGTGACCTGCTCAGAGTACCGCTGTTCTGGCTTGCGATACTGCTTATGGTTTGTGCGGGAGCCTCGGAGCTTTCAATGGCGCAGTGGGCGTCGGCATTTGCAGAATCCGCTCTCGGACTGACTAAATCAGTCGGAGATATTGCAGGACCGTGTATGTTTGCGGTGACGATGGGCATAAGCCGTACACTCTACGGGAAGTACGGCGAAAAGCTCGATCTTATGAAATTCATGATAGGCTCGGCAATGCTGTGTCTGATCTGTTATATCACCGCCTCCCTGTCGGGAATACCTGTAATCGGACTTCTCGGCTGCATAATGTGCGGATTCTCGGTAGGTATCATGTGGCCCGGATCTATTAGCATCTGCTCAGGCAAAATATCCACCGGCGGTACTGCAATGTTTGCACTTCTCGCTATGGCAGGCGACCTCGGCGGAGCACTCGGTCCTGCTATTGTAGGAAATATCACCCAGAATGCAGGTAATGATATGCAGAAAGGTATGCTTTCAGGCTGTGCATTTCCCTTGATACTTATGGTATCGCTCCTGCTGCTGAACAGAGCCGGACGCAAAAACAACTGATCGTATCCGACAGATTTATGCAAATCTACAATAGAAAAAAGGCACCATGTATTTAAACGTGATGCCTTTTTGTTTTTCATACGATGCCGGCGGTCAATTTACGGATTTAATAGAACCTGTTCTGCATTTCTGAACTGCGACGGAGTAATACTCTCGAACCTTTTAAAAATCTTGCAAAAATAACTGCTGTCACAGAAGCCTGTTTCTTCAGCTATCTGCTCGACAGCTTTCTGTGTTTCCGCCAGAAGCATTTTAGCTGCTTGTATCTTGCGCTTTGTGATGTATTCCATCGGTCGACAGTTCAGGGTCTGCCTGAATAATCTGCACAAATGCTGCGAAGAAACGCCTGCTGCTTTACTTATGGATTCAAGACCGGGCTGTTTCATATAGTTTTCGTCAATATATGCGATCGCCTTTGTCACTGCAGGGGCGATTTGTACACTGCCCTTTCCTTTCGCCGCAAGGCGGCTCAATTCAATGAAAAAGCTGTACAGATAGCCCGACGCTCTGAAATTTCCGTCAACTTTGTCAGAAAGAAGCGCCTCGTGCATACATCTGAAACAGTGGTCAAGATATGTAATTTCTTCCTTTGGAAGAGGGAAGATTTTCGGCTTGTCAAAGCCGAGTGCTTTAAGCATATCAGGGCAGGACTTTCCTGACGGTTTTATCCAATGCGTATCCCAGGATTCGTCCGTTGAATAATACTCATGCGGACAACCGGCAGGGATAAAGAATGCGGTGTACGGATTTATTATATGTTTCTCTCCGTTCATTATAAGTACGCCGCTGCCTTTTGTACAATAAAGAGCCTTGGCATAATTGTCACCTTTGTCGCATTTAAC
>DOQG01000008.1:11851-17552 GCA_003512525.1 Oscillospiraceae bacterium
ATTCACCGCCTGTGCTAAAATCGTTATATCTTAATAATATCATTCATTGACTTGTTTGTCAATAAGCGTTATAATCTATTAAAACAAGAAAGGGTGATTTTTTTGAGAACAGTAAAGGCACTCAACGATTTCTGGAGATTCACAAAGCTTCCGGCAGGAATGAATATATCGAAAGACAACGTTATCTCTCCCGAATATGAAGATGCGTCATGGCAGCCTGTTGTACTGCCGCATACATATAATTCTGAAGACGGTGCAGGCAGAATGGCAGCTGCAGACGGTGGGGACTACTACCGTGGAACTGTATGCTACCGCAGAAACCTTGCGCTGAGTTTTGAAGAATGCAGCGGAAAAGAACTCTATCTGGAATTTGAAGGTGCTAATACTGTTGCGGAAATCTATATAAATGGCAGATTTGCAGGAGAGCACAGCGGAGGGTATTCAGCTTTCAGATTTGATATTACGGACTATATATACCCGGACAAAGACAATCTGATAGCTGTTATCGTATCGAATGCTCCCACCGATTATATTGCGCCGATAACCGACAATGGCGATTTCACGAAAATGGGCGGCTTGTACAGGGGTGTAAAGCTTATTGCAGTCGAGCCTGTTCATATTGCTCTGAAAGACAGCGGCTCCTGCGGAGTATATATAACCCCACGCAATATTTCAGAAACATCTGCGGATATAGGCATACTTGTCAAGCTGGATAAAGCCGAAACCGCAGAGGCTAAGGCTGTGATATTTGATCCGCAGGGAAAGCCTGTAACGGAGTTTTTCGGCAGAGCGGACAAAGACATGATAACGCTTTCGGGAAAAATCAACTGCCCGAAACTCTGGAACGGAGTAAACTCTCCCGCCCTTTATCGTACGGAGATAACCTTATTCTGCAACGGGAAACCCGTCGATAGCATTGAACAGAAATTCGGAATACGCTCGTACCGCATAGATGCCGATAACGGCTTTTTCCTCAACGGCAAGCCATATCCGCTACATGGTGTGAACTACCATCAGGACAGTTACGAATCCGGCTGGGCAATGACTGACGCTCAGCGTGAGCGGGATTATCGTATCATTCGTGACATGGGCTGTACCGCTGTAAGAATGGCTCACTACCAGCATTGTGACCATGAGTATTCATTATGCGACAGGCTGGGTCTGTGCGTTTGGACGGAGATAGGCATAATCAATAAAATGTCTGCCGATGACAGCGACGGTCATGTTCTTTCAGACGGCTTTGGAGATAACGCAAAACAGCAGCTTCGTGAGCTTATCAGGCAAAATTACAATCATCCGTCAGTTATTGTCTGGGGGTTGTCCAACGAACTTCACCAGATGACCGATGAAATATTCGGGCTTTACAGCGAGCTTTATGAAATTGCCTGCAAAGAGGACGATACAAGGCTGAAAACCTTTGCAGACAATCAGTTTTACGGCAGATTTCTGGAGCTTCCTGCTGATGTGGTCGGGTATAACCGTTATTTTGGCTGGTATAAGGATGCCGGCAGTGCGGAGAATTTCGGCGAATGGCTTGACCTATACCATAACGAAAAGGAAAAGCGCCCTGTCTGCCTTTCCGAATACGGCGGCGGTGGGGCAATTTCGCAGCACAAGGACAATGTGAATTGGGAAAGCGATATAGACCCTGTCGGAGTACGGCATTATGAGAACTATCAGTCGCAGCTGCACGAGATATTGTGGAAACAATTCTCGGTCAGAAAGTACCTATGGGCTGAATTTATATGGTGTATGTTCGATTTTGCGTCCTACGGGCGAGTGGAGGGAGATACAAAGTCGCAGAACGACAAGGGACTTTGCACAAGGGAGCGTATTCCCAAGGACGTATATTTCTTTTACAAGTCCGTATGGAGCAGTGAAAAAAACATTTATATAACTGAACGCAGGCATGAATTCAGGGATTGTGATGTGCCTTTTGTAAAGGTTTATTCAAATGCGGACGCAGTGGAGCTTTGTATAAATGATGTTTCGCACGGCAGGATATCCCGGTGCGAACTTCCCGATGACGAGAGCACTGTTTTCGTGTGGAAAAATATAAAGATAAAACCCGGCACGAAAAACAAGATATGTGCTAAAGCATATTTCAGCGACGGAACATCAAGGACCGACTATGCATTCTGGACAGGTAAATAAACGTGTCGGTATGTTTTATTCATCATAATAGAGGTCGATTATGAACGTTGTTATTCTGATGCTCGCCGTGACAGCCTGCTATACAATATGCTCGCTGAACGACAAATACGCCGCTGCCAAAGCCAACTTATCGGGCGATGAATTTACATTCCTGATGTGCTCGTCGATGTCGGTGTTCCTTGCTGCAAGCCTGCCTTTCCAGAATCTGAGTTTCAGTTTTACATGGCAGTCGTTTTTAGCGGTATTACTGGTTGCAATGTGCAAAATGCTTGAATTCCAGATGAGCGCACGGGTGCTGAAACAGCTTTCTGCTTTTGAGCTGAAAGCGTGGCTTGGGATAACCCTGTTTGCGTCTTATTTCACCGACATTTTTTTCGGGTCTGAACTCAGTGTTTTCAAACTGATTTGTATATTTGCAACAGCTGCAGGTCTTGTATTTATTGCAAGGTCATCCAAAGGCGGTGTAAACTATAAACAGATAATTCTGCCGTTGGTGTTATATCTTGTTTCAAAATACGGGTACGGGCTGGTTATAAGGAGTTTCTCTCCGTATGCTTCATCAACCATGCAGCTTCTTCCGGCTATGGTGATAATTTCGCTGATAATGCTGCCGAGAGTTCATATCAGGGAGCTTATTAAGAATAATCGAAGCGGCGTTGTTAAGGTAGTGCTTGCCAGAATTCCCAATACGCTCGGAATGCTGCTTGAAAATGCGGTTATATCTATAAGCCTTGCAAATTACTCGTTCATTCAGCCAATGATCCTTGTAACGCTTTTCGTAATAGGGCTGATTCGCAGAGAAAAGCGTTCACGGCTCAATCTGATCGGAAGTATGATCTGCATTGTGGGTATAGTGGCTTTTCAGTTGGCGTAAATCTTAAACATTCTACATCAAACTTACTTCTGAAAAGCTTTGATACTTATCACCCCAACTTTATATATTGTTAGTTTTAGGAATAATTAAAAAGTGCACACCCCCTTGCCAAAAATGCACACACTTACGCTCTTTCGTTAAATAGTATAAAGGAGAAAAAAAGAAAAGGCTCCGCTGTGACCGTTTTCAGTCATCGCAGAGCCTTCTTTCGTTAAATTGTGTTGATAAAACCCATTAAACAACAATATGATGCTACCTTGGACGAACGAGGAGATAGGTCACGCAGGAATCGCCAACACGAACACGGACACAAGCATCGGCACTTACAATGCCAACGAAAGCGACCGCATTGAGAACGGCAAGGGCTACACCCGATACATTCAGTCAAAGCCGGAGTGGGATTTCGTAAGGGTCTATACCGATGAAGGAATTTCCGGCACAAATACCAAGCGCCGCGAAGGTTTCAAGGAGATGATAGCGGACGCATTGGCGGGTAAAATCGACCTTATTGTTACAAAGTCGGTCAGCAGATTTGCTCGAAACACGGTTGACAGCCTTGTAACTATCCGAAAGCTGAAAGAAAACGGCGTTGAGTGTTATTTTGAAAAGGAGGGTATTTACACCTTCGACGGCAAGGGCGAACTGCTCATAACCATAATGTCCTCACTGGCGCAGGAAGAAAGCCGCAGTATTTCCGAAAACATTACGTGGGGTCAGCGCAAGAGCTTCGCTGACGGCAAGATTCATTTGGCATATAAGCATTTCCTCGGTTATAAAAAGGGCGAGGACGGACGGCCTGCCATTGTCGAGGAAGAAGCCGTCGTTGTTCGGCTGATTTACAGATTATTTCTTGACGGCAAAACCCAAGCAGGAATTTGCAGGTATCTTGAGGACTTGGAAATACCGTCACCAAGCGGTAAGGCAAAGTGGAGCAAAACCACAGTTACCAGTATTCTGACAAATGAAAAATACAAGGGTGACGCACTTCTCCAAAAGTCTTTTACAGTAGATTTTCTGCAAAAGAAAACAAAGCTAAATGAAGGCGAGGTGCCGCAGTATTATGTTGAGGGCAGCCACCCCGCCATTATTGAACCTGATGAATGGAATCACGTCCAAGCTGAATTTGCCAGACGAAAAGCACTCGGCAACGCATACAGCGGAAAAAGCGTACTCTCTGCAAAGCTGGTTTGCGAGGACTGCGGCGGGTTCTTCGGCTCAAAGGTCTGGCATTCCACCGACCGCTACCGTCGCACTGTTTGGCAGTGCAACAATAAATTCAAAGGCGGTGAACGTTGTCTGACGCCAACTGTGGATACGGAAACCGTACAGCAGCTCTTCATAAAAGCCTATAACCAGATGATGGGAAATAGAAAGCAAATCATTGAGGACTGCGAACTGATGCGCAAAAAGCTGACCGATTTCAAGTCACTAGACGCCGATATTGAGCGTCACCTTGAGGAAACGCAGATTGTTGCCGAACTTGTCAAGGCTGCAGTTAAGGATAATGCAGTCACCGCACAATCGCAGGAAGCGTACTTGAAAAAGTATGAATCACTTACCAAAAGGTACGAAACAGCGGCTGCAGAACTGGCACGCCTGCAAAACCTCCGTACCCTCCGCAGTCAAAAAGATAAGGCTGTAGCGCTTTACATAAGAACTCTGAAAAAACAGCCGACCGTATTGAGCGAGTGGAACGACACTTTATGGACTGTGATGGTAGAGAAAGCAATAGTCCACAGGAACAGCGAGATAACCTTTGTATTCTACAATGGTACTAAGGTTAAAGTGAGGCAATAAAACGATCGCTCTACTAAAAATCAATGCCATCTCAATAAAATCAAACAGTAAACACCGCCGCATAGAGAAGCTACTCTCTGTGCGGCGGTGTTCCTTCATATTTTCTTATCGTACACGATGCACTGCTTCACCGGAAGCCTCAATTACGCTCAGACCAATTTTTTCTTTCTTATGATACTGATTGCAACGCTCACGACATTCCAGAGCAGAGAAGTGCCTGCAACGGATACTGCCGCGGTTGCAAGCGGCTTGGAAACATTAACGTTGTCGCTGATAGCGGAAATATTGCCCGCGTCCAACGTCGTATTGTCAGTCAGTGTCAGAATCAGGTTGCCGTTGTCATCAATGCGGCAGCCCTTGATTCCGATACCGTTCTTTCCGTCAACGCCGTCCTTACCGTCTTTTCCGTCCGTACCGTTCTTGCCGTCAGTGCCGACGATTTTACCGAGATTGGTAACAACGCCATCGGTAAACGTGATAATCAGATTGCCGTCGGCATCAATTTCAGCCGATTGTATTCCGTTGCCGTTTGAACCGTCTTGACCGTCCTTTCCTGCGTCACCTTTTTCTCCGGTGACTTTGCCGAGGTTGTGTACAGTACCGTCTGACAGTGTAATGATAAGGTTGCCGTTTTCGTCAACAACAGCATTCTCAATGCCGACTCCGTCAGCACCGTTTCTACCGTTTTCACCGTTGCTTGCGTTTACCTTGCCTGCATTATGCACAGTGTCGTCGGTCAGGGTGATAATAAGATTTCCGTCCTCGTCGATAGTTACCGACTTAACGCCTACGCCTGTAGCGCCGGTATCACCCTTGTCACCCTTGTCACCCTTGTCGCCTTTGTCGCCTTTGTCGCCCTTAGCCTCGGTGACCTTA
>DOQG01000008.1:17785-18015 GCA_003512525.1 Oscillospiraceae bacterium
CTATCGCTACCGATTTAACGCCTACGCCTGTAGCGCCGGTATCGCCCTGTTCACCTTTATCTCCGATGACCTTGCCTGCATTATGCACGGTGTCATCGGTCAGTGTGATAATAAGATTTCCGTCCTCGTCGATAGTTACCGACTTAACGCCTACGCCTGTAGCGCCGGTATCACCCTTGTCACCCTTGTCGCCTTGGTCGCCTTTATCGCCCTTAGCCTCGGTGACCTTA
>DOQG01000008.1:18227-26902 GCA_003512525.1 Oscillospiraceae bacterium
CTATCGCTACCGATTTAACGCCTATGCCGGCATCGCCTTTTTCTCCTGTTACTTTTCCGAGATCAAGTACAGAGTCATCGGTCAGAGTAATGATCAGTTTTCCGTCTTCGTCAATGACAACGGATTTCACACCTACTCCCGTGTCACCTGTATCACCCTTTACATCTGTCACTATGACAGTAAGGAGTATATCGCTGTCTACAGTAAATGTTATTTCATTTTTGTTTGTTTCGGAAAGCAGTTCGCCGCCGATGTACCAGCCCTTGAGAATAAAGGTCGGGTCAAGTGTCACGGTTGCTGTAAGCTGTGTTCCCTCAAGGAGCTTGTCGCCGGTAGAGATCTTTTCTTTACCGTTTTTAACCGAAAGGATACAGCCCTCAATAGTTTTGGGGAATGTAACAGTATATTCCGGTATCTTCTCGATTTTTACCGTAATGTTTGTATTTGCCTTGATAGCACCTATCTTATAGGTATAGCTGCCGTCGCCGTTGTCGATCCATGTAGCCGTGTCTGCAAGGCGGTAGTTTTCATTCGGCTTAACTGTAACGGTGATCTCATCTGCGTAGCGAACGGTATTACCGCTTACAAAATCTTCGTTTCCGTTTTTAACAGTCATATCGGCATTTTCGATGCTGTCTACTGTAACCGTATATTGCTCGATTTCGGTGAAATACACCTGAATGTCGGTTTTGGTATCCATAACGATTTCATAGTCATACTGACTGTACAGCTTATCATCGGTTGTTACGGTGTCGACCTTGTCGTCACGGGTAATGACGAGCTTCTGCACTCTGTAATTTTCTGCCGCCTGTGCGGTAAGAACAATTTTTGTGCCGACAATAACACCCGTACCCGACTGATAACCCTGCTTGGTTGCCACTGCACCTGTCTGTTCGCCGCTTGCGGCAGAATAGGTCAGCTTTAAACGAACAGGAACATCAAATTCTGCGCCGATCTCAGTGTCCTTTGTAATAGTCATAGTGAAGCTTTCGCCGCTTTGACCCTCGGCGTCGCCTGTCCACGCGCGGAATTTGCAGTCTGCGTCAGCTTTGACAGTGAATGTCAGTTCACAATCAACAGGAACATACACGCTGTTGTTGTCATTCAGCTCTATAATATCGCCGTTTGCGTCGGTGATCTCTATTGTACCGCCCTCTGCGGGGATATTTACCTTTACCTGCTTGCCGATTTCAGAAAGAGAAGCAAATTCTGCTTCAACAGTGTATTCTTTCGATGCCAATCTCAGCGTATAGGTGTCTGAGCCTGCGGCATCTATGGTTACGGTATTATTATCCGCATCGGTGATCTTCCACGATTTCAGTCCGTAGCCGTTTTTCGGTACTGCGGCAAATGTTACATCATCGGTGACTGTGCCACCGGGAGCGCTCAGCGGAGCATCTCCCACTGTCGCACTGACCGTACCTATTACCGCGCCGTCTGCCGTATATGTATCGGTAAATGTGACCTGAGCGGAAGTTACCGCACGCTCGGTTGAAACCTGAATATTTGCTTCACCGTTCAGGGTAAAGGCACATTCGATAGTTCCGTCTGCTTCCGGCGTGAATATCATTGATTCTCCGCCGTTGTCAAGCGTCATGGATACAAGCTTATACAACTCGCTCTTTGGGGTGACCTTTACCTTGATGATCTCGCTCTCGCTTATCTCATCTCCCGACTTGATCTCAACATTACCGAGATGGCGCACCTTGATGTCGGCGGCATCTTCGTTATCGACAGAGTAGTTGACCTTATAGTCTTTCTTTGCCGTTGTAACCTCGGCGATATTCGACCATGTGCTTTCATTTTCTTTGCCGTCCACCTTGCAAACGGAGGTAACAACAAAGCTAAAGTCGGTGTTGGTTTTCAGATTTTCAATGTCATAGTATGTTGTACCGGCAGAGAGCAGCTCGGAGATCTTCGTATACTCGCCGTTTTCAATGCTGTACACATAGTAGCCCTCTACCTCCGGCCAACCGGGAGTCTTGTCGGGCTGAGACCATGTAAGGCGCACTGCATCATCTGCGAACAGTTCAGCTTCCAGATCATCTACCGCAGGAGCGGGTGTGCTGACATTTGACAGGCTGTAGCCGATAAAGACAGTCTTGTTGCCTTCCTCACCGTAGAGGTGACGGAACCACTGTCCCAGCGTCCAGTCGAATGTGTACTGCGTGTAAATGCTTGCGGGGATTCCCTCCTCGGCAAGAGCAGGACCGTCAATATCATTGACTGCACCGATGCACCCCTGCGAGGAGGTTTTCGTGGTCGAAACGCCCGAACCGTTGCTGTAGCTCAGACTGGTTTCAAAACCAACATCATGCGAGAATAGTATACCATCGCCGAATACACCGAAGCTGATGGAGAAGTTGAAGTAAAATCCGTGAGAAATCTCCTCAGAAACCGATTTGATATTGCTCTTTGAATAGGAAACCTCATTCAGACCTCCCGCATAGCCCAGACGGATAGTGTTCTGGCTGAGCTGCTGAGCGCCGAGTGCACTGTATGCGCCCCAGCCCAGCTGATTGTACATATAAGGGTTGCCCTCGTTGCCGTTCAGCCAGTTTTCCTCTTCGTTGATCTGCTCAAGGGGATAATAGCAGGCTTCGTCTTTGGAAGTCTTATCCGACTCCTTAGTGATGGTGCGATTGCCCTTTTTCTCCATATAGGAGTTGTATTCTTCGGCAAAGCTGTTGTAGTCGTCAATGCTCATCTGCTGATACACCGGTTGCTGTGGGATAGACAGGCTTATTGCCGTTTCGTCCGACCACTTGCCGTTTTCATCCAGCACCTCATAGCAGTAAATGAATACCGGCGTTCTTGCAACGAGTGCCGTATTATACGCCTGCGCCTTGACGGTCATGGCGTATTCGGTTTCCAGTGCTTCGGAAAAGCTCTTGCTCCATTCAAGAGAATAGCCGGCAGAGATCTCCAACTCAAAAGGCGCAAACAGTCCGCCGTATTTGTAGGACATACCCACGCTGTAGGAAACGTTTTTTGAGGAGGACTGCTCCAGCTCGTAGCTTTCGGTTATGGTATAGTCAGTTTCGTTATTAGCCGAGTCGCCCAGTGCCGCAAAGTAGGGTGCCGCCTGCATGACCGCCTTGACCTCTGGGTCGCTGTAGGCGTAGCTTACGCCCTTATATCGGGCGATAACGCCGTCCTGGTCACGGTCGCAGGCAGTCAGCAGTACCTGTGCACCACAGCCATAGTTGCCGCCGTTCGCATTGTTTGGTCCCCAATTGCTTTGTATTGTTGTTTTGAATCCGGTCGCAGTGCCGTAATCGTCGTTAGAATCGCTATATACGCCGGTGATCATACCCTTTTTGAAGGAATAAACATCGTCCTTGTCTCGGCAGGAAGCAATAAACACGATCTGCTCTCTGCCGGCGGTATTTCCGTCAAAATTACCCACGGCAACCGAGCGGAACAATTCTTCCTTGCCGCCAAGTCCATCGGTGAACTGGAATCCACTTACCGAATAGCCCCTGGAAGAAACTGCATCAAACTGACCAGCGGTAGCGCTGTATGTATAGATTGAGCCATTGAGAAAGAGGTAGTCAGCTACGGCACTGCCGTCGAAAGCGACCGCCTCTGCGGTTGTATACAAGACAATCTTGTCATCGCAGCTTTCCTGCGTCCATTTATTGGAGTTCATGGTCTTTACAGCGCCTTGCACAAAGCCTTTGTTATGATTGTTGAGAAGCACAGAGTATGCAAATTTTTCTTCATTCTGGAGTATAAGACCTCCTATAATTGCCGATATGGAATTATTTGGGTCTACCGTGCCGCTCTTTTCTACTCCGACAACAGCGAGGTCCTCGTAGCCGTCGTTGTTGAAGTCGCCGCTGACGAGTGAAACGGCGTCGATGGTCGTAGCACTATATTTGCCGTTACTGTCCGGCTGAGTTTTATCCATTATATTGTAAACTTCGTCGGCTCTTTGATCGACGATACTGTCAGACAAATTTGAGTTATAGCCCGTCCTAGTGCCATATTTTATCTTGAGCTGCGGTGTCAAATAACCCAGATTCTCTTCACGCGCGAGCTCACTGATAGGAAGAGATAAAACGGCGAGATCGTCAATGCCATCACCGTTAAAGTCGCCGACGCGCATTCGGACATACAGTTTGCTAATATGGTTGTATTCGGAATCACTTGATCGGATATAATCCAAAGTACCCCCGCCGTTTTGTGTATGATACCGCTTGATATATTCATCGTGAAGCAGCCTGTCTCCGATTTCGTTGTATCCCTGACTGTTTTCTGTGTTGCTACGCATTGTTAAGGTGCCGTTGTCAAAGGAATATTCCTTGATAAAGCAGCCAAGATTATTATTCCTTTCGGAGTTATTTACATCGAAAATTTTCCCTATAGAGGTACTGCTGTTCGGCACATAGACGATAATGGTGTCTTTACCGTCGTTGTCAAAGTCACCCGCCGCAACCGTGATCAGGTTGTTGGAGTAGTAGTTTTCCACCACAAGATTACCTTTGTTATCATAGATCCACTCCATTTCGCCGACTACCTGTGAGCCGACAAAACGGTTGTTTACCGCATCGTAAACATGGGCATAGACCTTTCGGTCGCCGCGGTTCAGACCAACATATACAATGTGGTCGCGCCGTCCCGTGCCGTATGGGTCAAATGCCACAGCCTGCATATAGGCATAGTTGCTGAAAGCACTTATATCCACATTGGGCAGTGAACTGTCCGAGGCGGTGTTGCTATTGGATATAAAGCTTTGCAGGCTGTTAGCTGTACCTACATCTGCTATTTTGCCTGTGGTGCGACCGGTATATGTCTCAAAGTAAATCAGCTCATTCTGCTCCACCATAGCAAACGGGTGGTCAACATCGTAGCCGTAGGGGTTAGTCGTCTTGTCGTACCCCGCGGGGACGGTGTTTTTCATCAGCGAATTTGCCGCATCCGATGAAAAGGTCGGACTGTCCGAGCCGTCCTCGGCAAATGACGAAAACGGCAGACTTGCGGCTATCATCGCAACAGCCAGCACCGCACTTATCGCTCGTCGAAAAATGAATTTCTTGTTCATAGTTCATACTCCTTCAAAATCGGGTTTACCGCATACAGCGGCAGAATAGAAAATAAAAAAATGAGTCATATAGCTCTTATTAAATATTATATCATAATGCGGAGATTTCGGGCGTGTCGTTTACGCTGTATTGTTGTCGTTTACGTCGCAGAGAATTACACAAATAAAATATCGCTTGTCAAACGACGGATTTTAATGTAAAATAGTATACGGACAATCGGCACAATGAATTTTACTGTAAACGGGAGGTTTCTCGTCATAATGGAGAACAATATACAAAAATCTTTACGGTGGATATGCACGGCACTGTTTCCGATCCTTTGCATCGGAATGATATGGTTTTTGCAGAATTTCACTAAGCTTGATACATCTATACAATATATAGACTGGCAAACTGCCGTCAAAATCGGACAAGATGATTCGCTCACCGAGCTTGACTATTCCGTACCACCTGAAACAGGTGAAAGGTTTCGGCTTGAAACAGTCATTCCCGCAAACAGCAAATACGGTAATCTGGTATTTGAAACGGCAGGAATGAATCTGACGGTCAGCATAGACGAAAAAGCGGTGTGGCAGTCCGAGACACTTGTACCCGAGGGGGCGGCAGGGCAGGCCCAGGCGATTATTCCGCTGCCGCTTAATACCGAATGTAAGCTTACCGTTATCGGCACGGTGACCGACACGACAAGCATTATTTTCCCGCCTTTTCCACGCTTTGTGCCTGTAGATGCGGAAGAAATCGAAAGCTACGCCTATGCGAATTATTACAGCATTCCAGCAGGTGCGACCGCTTTCATATCGCTGATGATCGCAGGTCTGTTTCTTTTGGGAATTGCGCGCAAAAATGCTGATTGGAGTCTGATACCGCTTTTCCTCGCCTCTGTGGGGCTTACTATGCAATGGATCACCAAAGGAATGGGACATCATTTTCTCGATGACGGATTGGTCGATTTCCTTAATCGGCAGGAAATAGGCATTCTGTTGCTTGTGCTTTTGATAGTATATCTTGTGATGAACAGACAACGTAAATTCTGGAAATACTTTGGGGTTTCCGCCGCCGTAAGTGCCGTTACATTGGCTGTCGCATACATGGTATCGTTTTTCACAAACAGCCGCCTTTCAAAATATATCGGCAGGCTGATCTCAGATGTCACGGAGTTTTATGATTATTCAGGGCTTCTGTATTGGATCACCGTCTGGACAGTCGCCGTATGTGCGGTCATCTCCGCCTATGCCGTAACACGTTCGATCATTTCGCAGCAGATGGAAGCCAAAACGCTCCGTCTGCGCAACGAGCTTATCATGAACAGCTATCATGCGATAGAAAGCAAGGTGACCGACAGCGCCGCCATTCGCCATGAAATGAAGCATAAAATAATCGCCCTTGACGCACTGTATCAGAAGGGCGATTATAAGACGCTGGGACAGCTGATTGGAGATATAAAACAGCAAAACGATCATTTGGCACAAACGCAGTTTACCGAAAATTTCACGGTCAATACGATTTTGCAGGACGCCGCTTACCGTGCGGCACAGTCCGACATCAGATTTGATGTGCTCGTTTCTGTTCCGCCGCAGCTGACTGTTGCCGAAAGCGATTTATGCGAGCTTTTGATGAATATGCTTGATAATGCGTTGGAAGCCACCGCGGAGGTTACCGACGGAAAACGGTTTGTCCGCTTTCAAATTGAAACAAAGAACGGCTTTCTTGCTGTAAAGTGTGAGAATTCATATTCCGGCAAGCACAGACAGGACGCGGACGGCAACTATCTCACAACCAAAAATGACGCCGAAACCCACGGCTTCGGCTTAAAGCTGATGAACACCGTCGCCGTGCGTTACCACAGCATACTGGATATTTTCACTTCGGAGGATCGGATCTTCACCGTGCAGACAGCGCTTAAGCTGCCTAAAAAATAAATATTAAGAGGTCACCGCCGAATATAAGCGGTGACCTCTTTGTTATTGATTTATATATCGCACAAATGCGCTTTGAAAGGCTTTGTAATAGGCTCTTCCCACCGGGAGCGTTTCGCCGCTTTGCAGAGAAAGCTCCGTTCTACCGATCTCACGCACCTCATTCAAATTCACAAGATAGCTGTTATGACAGCGGGCAAATTGCCCCGCAGGAAGTTGTTTTTCAAAATCCGAAAGCGAAAAATAATAGGTGCTGTTACCTGTACTTTGGTGGATTACTATGCTGTGATTATAGCTCTCGACATATCGTATGTCCGAAAAAGATAAATGCACCAGTTTATTTCCGATGTGAACCACAACGGTTTTCGGTATGTAATTCAGCTTCAGATCAGTGTGGATCGCACTTGCCAGTGCTTCCCGCCGTACAGGCTTTAAGAGAAAATGAATAGGTTGAACGCCGTATCCTTCGCTAAGATAATCCTCACACGCTGTCACAAAAATGATTGACACCCGATTACCTTTTTCTCTTAAAGAACGGGCAAGTTCCATACCCGTCATGCCGTCCATCTGAATATCCAATATCAGCAGGTCAAAGGGGCAGTTTTCGCTGTTAAGCCGTTTTTCAAGCTCTTGAGCCGAACAAAAAGGCTCAAGCTCATATTCAACACTGTCATCAGTTAAAATATCACTACAAAGAGAACATAAATTTTCTCGTATTATATCATCGTCATCGCAAATTGCGATACGGTATGCGTCCATCTTCTCACCTGCAAATTCGGAATTATTATATGTTATTATACCACAAATCAAATCGGCGTCAGCCGACACGGCGGAACGCCGTGCTTTTGTCAACAGACAAAAGGATTTGACGGAAAAATGTTCTCAGACTTGCGGTGCTCCGCAAGCCGTGCAAAGCACGGCAAAATCCGCTTTCGGCGGATTTTATGTCTGAGGTTATTATATCATATTTTCGAGCAGATTGCAACCGGGACGGTATAGTGGTTTGCTTATTACAGGTCAAAGGTCGGCTTTCTGCGGCTTTTTGTTAATTTTAGGAATAATTAAAATATGCACACCCCTTTGCCGAAAATGCACACCCTCACGACCTTTCGTTAAATAGTATAAAGGTAAAAAATAGAAAAGGCTCTGCGGTGACAGTTTTTCTGTCACCGCAGAGCCTTCTTTCGTTAAATTGTATCGATAAATCCCATTAAATAAAGACTTTCGGATAAAGAAAACGGACACCAATCCCGATACGCTTTGTATCAAAATTGGTGTCCTGTTATGGTCGAGGTGACAGGACTCGAACCTGCGGCATCCTGCTCCCAAAGCAGGCGCGCTACCACCTGCGCTACACCTCGATAAAATCTAATGTGTTTTCAGCTTAGATATTATATCACATCTACCCTGAATTGTCAACTGATATTCAATTATTTCTTTCCGTAAAATCACTACGTAAATTCCCCAAGTAAGTTCCAAAGCGGAAAACGGAGCGGGACTTACTTTGTTCTTGTCAAGAAAATCGCAACACCTTCAGCGCATTTGTTTATTAGCGGTTCAGACAAATTATTAGCGGGTTCGTATTAAGAACCCGCTGCAGCTTGTAGAAAAAGTCCATTTTATAAAAATGGAGCAAATTCTCTATCCCTAACCCCAAACCCCTTCCCCGTGGGAAGGGGCTATATTACTGGGGCTACCGCCCCTAGTCCCT